>JBKCTT010000115.1:0-25973 GCA_046318795.1 Pirellula sp. | reverse complement strand
CATTTAGAGTGGTCAATCGGCATCGTTAATGGATCGTCGAGTTTCTGCTGTCTCGATCAACCTGCCTAATTTACTTCCTAAATACCCTACCTGATTTACTCCCTTACTGCTTCGTTGTGGCGCCAGCATGGAATCAAAGCTGATTAGCTTAAGTTGGTTTTCTACCTTCACGTTCAAAGGGGCCGCAATTCTTGTTGCAGTAATGGCTACAAGTGGGGTTGCTCAGGCTCAAGCGGATGACGCTGCGAAGTTAGAGTTTTTCGAAAGTCGAATTCGCCCAGTGCTTATAGAGCATTGTTACGAGTGTCATTCGTCAGAATCCAAAGGTTTGAAAGGTGGACTTCTGGTTGATTCGGCTGAGGGGCTTCGGCTGGGTGGTGATTCCGGCGCAGCTTTAGAGCCAGGAAATAGTGCTGCGAGTTTGTTAATGCATGCGATTCGCTATGAATCCACAGAGATGCCCCCGAAAGGAAAATTGCCAGATAATGTGATTGCCGATTTCGCGTTGTGGATCGATTCGGGAGCTGTAGATCCGCGAGTTGGCGGTGCCAAGGTTCAGAGGCAGTCGATCAACATTAACGAGTTTCGAGATCTTTGGTCGTTTTCTGATCCGGCCAAGCCTGAGCTTCCGCAGGTTATTCAGTCCGATTGGCCGATTGGTCCGATCGATTATTTTGTGCTCGCAAAGTTGGAGCAACAAGGTCTTAAGCCGGTTAAAAAAGCCGGTAAACGTGAGTTGATTCGCCGAGCTACCTTTGACTTGACTGGGCTTCCCCCGACCACAGCGGATATCAATAACTTTTTGGAGGATTCCAGTCCAGAAGCCTTTGAGAAGGTGGTAGACCGATTGTTGCGTTCGCCTGCGTATGGAGAACGTTGGGGAAGGTATTGGTTAGATGTTGCTCGTTATGCAGAAGATCAAGCGCACACGTTTAGCGTCACCCCTAACACCAATGGTTATCGCTATCGAGACTGGGTGATATCAGCATTGAATTCGGATATGTCTTACAACTTGTTCGTCAAGAGGCAGATCGCGGCAGACTTGATGCCCGCAAACGAGGAGGAGCGACTGCAACATTTGCCAGCACTCGGTTTTTTTGGATTAGGGGCCCAATACTATAAAAACTCGGATGCGGCCAAGGCTGCGGCTGACGAGTTGGACGATCGCATTGATACGTTAACGCGAGGCTTTTTGGGGTTAACGGTTTCCTGTGCGAGATGCCATGATCACAAATTCGATCCGATTCCGCAGCAAGACTATTACTCGCTAGCTGGTGTTTTCCAAAGTTCGCGATTGCATAATGCGCCGCTGGTTCCTCAAAGCGATGTAGACAAATATCATAAGAGAGAGAAGGAAATCCAAGAACTGGACCAGACGATTTCCAAAACTATTGCTACGGCAGGGCCGCGAGTTCGTGAAGCGGGCGTCGAGAAGATCTCCACTTACATGGTAGCCGCTTGGAAATTGGAGCGTGCCAGAGTACTGAAACTAAAGGTCGGTCCTGAAAAGGTTGCCGAAGACATGGGTTTAAGTTTAAAAACGCTTAAGCAATGGATGGAGTTTCTAAGCAAGGATGATTCAAAAAAGATATCTGCTCTGGCGAAGTGGTTTGAGGCTAAGCAGTCCGCTTCCCCGGAGCAACTCGAGCAGGCATCGGCTGATTCTTTAGAGGCTCCTGAATCGATAAGTGATGCGGCTAAGCTATTTCAAAGAATCTCGATATTATTGCTTCGTCAAAGGGATGGGCAGTTGTCGGTGGATGAAACAAATGAACTAGCTAAATATGTCGATGCTAGTAATGCAGTTTTTCAAAGTCGTTTGGTGACCAAGGGCGAACCTGCCGTCAAGATAGATGTTGACATTTCCGGTGCCAAGCAATTGTTTCTGGTGGTAACGGATGGGGGCAATGGGAATCGTTGCGATCATGCTGACTGGGCCGAACCGGTGCTTCGAAAAGAGAATGGTGACGAGCTTAAGTTGACGGAGATTAAGTGGCGTGAAGCGAGTACTACCCACGGTGACGTAAAGGTTGATCGCAACGGCAATGGGCAACCGATTCGGATCGGAGATAAGACCTATAGCTTTGGTATCGGTACGCACGCGACATCCATCGTTGCCTACGATTTACCTGAAGGGTACACCCGATTTCGCGCGATAGGTGGTTTAGACAGGAGCGGTACCGATCAAGGGGGCGATTGTGGTACGAATGCGACGGTTCAATTCCATGTTTACACTGAACAGCCTCGCGATATTCAAGTCGATGAACCTGATCTTCTCGCTGCACTATTCGGTGAAAAGGGGGTTTTTGCAGTCGAAGATTCAGAGTTAGAGCAACATCTATCACCCGAGCAAGCGAACGTGCTTGCTATGCAACGAGAGTCTTTAAAAACCCTTCGCGATTCTGCACCGAAAATGTACCCCATTGCGCACGTGATTGCAGAGGCCACACCGGCGGACATGAAGGTGTTTATACGAGGTAATCCAGCTAACCAAGGGGAATTAGCTCCACGGCGTTTTCTGCAAATTCTTTGCGAGGACCAGCCAGAGGCGTTCCAGGAAGGTAGCGGTCGATTGGAATTGGCGGAAGCAATTGCTTCGGCGGACAACCCGCTTACGGCGCGTGTAATGGTGAATCGTATGTGGCAGCATCATTTTGGAAGAGGTATCGTTGGCACTCCTGATAACTTTGGTGTTTTGGGAGAAAAGCCAACGCATCCAGAGCTACTTGATTATCTAACGCATCGATTCTTGGAAAGTGGTTGGTCAATGAAAACCATGCATCGCGAGATGATGTTATCGTCTACCTATCAGTTGAGTACGGATTCGGATGAGGCAAATCTAAATATCGATGCCGACAATCAATTTTTGTGGCGAATGAATCGTAGGCGTTTGCAGATCGAGGCTTGGCGTGACGCACTATTAGCCGTATCGGGACGACTCGATTCCAGGCTTGAGGGACCGTCTACGAACTTGGCGGATCATAACAATAATCGGCGAACGATCTATGCGTTTATTAGCCGACATGAGTTGAACAACATGCTTAGGTTGTTTGATTTTCCCGATGCGAACATAACCGCGTCGACTCGGACGGAGACTACTGTACCGCAGCAACAACTGTTTGTGCTTAATAGTCCGTTTATGATCGAACAGGCGAAAGCTTTTGCGAAGCGTTTAATCGACGAAGCCGGACAAGATGTCGAGGCGAGGATTCGTTATGCGTTCGATCTTGCTTACGGGCGTCCAGTCAATGAGCGGGAGATGTTGCTTGCTAAGCAATATCTCGTAGGGGAAGACGATGAATCAGAGCGAAATTTGAACGCGCTGACTCGCTGGGAACGATATGCCCAGGTTTTACTGGGAAGTAACGAATTCATGTATTTGGATTGATCAAATGAATAACCACCAAAACGAGCAAGTGCGAGCGATGATTGGAGTAACGCGGCGTGAGATGTTGCATCGAGTGGGTGCTGGTATGGGGGCACTCGGATTAGCAAGTGTGTTTTCTAGCCAGCAGGCGGGAGCGAGTTATCCATCGGATGCGATAGCTTCGAATCCGTTGTCGGCAAAGTCTCCCATGTTTGCCCCGCGAGCGAAACGGATCATCCACTTGTTCATGAACGGCGGCCCTAGCCAAGTCGACACGTTTGATCCCAAGCCAGCGCTCACCAAGTACGATGGCCAGCGTCCACCAGGGGCCGACTTGAAGACGGAAAGAAAGACGGGCGGGCTGATGAAGTCTCCCTTTCGATTTGAAAAACATGGTGAATCGGGATTAGAAATCAGCGAGATTTTCCCTCATTTGAGTCGCTGCGCGGATGATCTTTGTGTGATTCGTTCGATGCATACGAATATTCCGAATCATGAGCCATCGCTGTTGATGATGACTAGTGGCGAAACACAGCCAACCCGGCCATCGATGGGTTCGTGGCTGCTTTATGGTTTGGGGACTGAGAATGAGAATCTACCTGGCTTTGTGGTGCTTTGTCCAGGAAAACCTGTGGTAGGTCCCGCGCTGTGGGGAAATCGTTTTCTGCCTGGAATCTATCAGGGGGCACAGATCAACAATTCGAAGATGGATCCCAAAACGATCATTCGTGATATCAATAATTCGGCATTGTTACGGGGGGCGCAGCGAGAGCAGCTTGATTTGCTCAAAGCCATGAATGAGCTTCATCTTGCCGAACGTGGCGGAAGCGACAATTCACTAGAGTCCAGAATTCAGTCGATGGAGATGGCGTTTCGAATGCAAACCGAGGCGCAAGATGTTTTCGACTTGAGTCGTGAAACGGAAGCAACTCGAAATGCTTATGGAAAGGGAGAGTTTGCGGACGGTTGCCTAGCGGCTCGCAGGTTGATCGAACGTGGGGTGCGAATGGTGCAGGTGTTTTACGGGGACGGACAGCCCTGGGACGATCACGACAACATCGCTAGTCACGCGGACAAAGCTCGAGCTGTGGATCAGCCGATTGCAGCCCTAATCGAGGATTTGAAAGCTCGCGGATTGTTGGACGACACTCTCATTGTATGGGGTGGCGAGTTCGGCAGGACTCCGGTATCAGAGGGAGCGAAGGGGCGCGACCACAATAACCATGGCTTCACGGTTTGGTTGGCTGGTGGAGGAGTCCGAGGCGGGATGGTCTATGGTGCGACCGATGAATTTGGGTTTGCAGCGGTGGAGAATAAAGTCCATGTGCACGATCTGCACGCCACGATCTTACACTTGATGGGGATCGACCATGAGAAACTGACTTATCGATACTCCGGTCGTGATTTCCGTTTAACCGATGTTCATGGTCGAGTCGTACACGAGATCTTCGCGTAGTTGACAAATGGTCTGACCATTAGAGCGAGTTAAGAGATCGTGCGGCAACAGAGTTGCTGTGACATGTCCAAGGTTGTTACAGATTGTTGAACGATATCCTTACAGCTCGGTGAATTCGCAAGCCGATGAATTTGATTGCCGTTTTCTTGTCAGTCCTCATTTTCGTGGCTATATTAGCCGGCGGATTGATCCTACCTCGGCTTCTATTCCGATCAATGCTGCGATTGCTTTCCTCTTTAAGTGGCTGGCAACAGCTTTCGTTGCGATTTCCGGAGATTGATGGACAGTTCGATGCGACAACGTGGCGGTTTTGTTCGGTTCGTTTGGGCGGAATCGACTACAAATCATGTGTAGCCATAACGGTATCCGAAGAGTGTGTAACACTCAGAATTAGTTTTCCGTTTCGTGATTTCCATCCGAACCTTTCTATTCCTCGTTCCTTGTTAGAGCGTGGCGTTCGATCGAGGTTTTGGATGACGGAGTTCCTAATCACCGACGAGCAGACTTCGCTATGGCTTAACAACAGAGTCGCAAGCGAGCTGCTAAAGTAGTATACCGCGAGTAGGGTGACGATTCCATTTCCCGGCGTATTTAGTCTCGACACTTAAGAATTGGCGAACAAGCACATCAGTTTGGCGTTAGGGGAGGTTCCAGCGTTTACGCAGAGTCCATTGAGCAATCATCAGCGTTCCGAGGAACAGGAATGCGGCCCAACTGTCCAAGAGACCCTCTCCCAGACGCTTATTTTCGACAATTGTTTCCGTTGCCATTTTTTGCCGTTCTTGGATAAGGTCGATAATCTCGTCGACTTGGTCGGGCGTCACGAGAGTTCCTCCTGCATCACGATTTAGTTTGGCCATTTGCTCCATCAATCCCCAATCGGGGATAGGTTGTAAGTTTTCGACCGACAAGTCTTCAACAACAAATGGAAGTTTAGTCTCGATTTTTTGACCTTGTGAGCCAATTGTTTGCGCCCGCCATTCGTAGCGACCTGGCGTCTTGGAGCCCGCAAACATACTACGTAGCGATTTGTTATCGCGTTTGGTGGAGGGGACTTCACCGAGATCTTTGGGCTCCGCAGATGGGTCGAGCGTCTGCGACATATTCCATAGGTGCACTGATATGTTTTCTGGCATCTCAATGTTATCCGTGCCACCGTTCCAATCCAGAATGACTTCGGAGGATTCGTCTAAAGTGAGGCGTCGTTTATTCATGCGAAGATTCATACCTTCTTCCATTTGTTCTCGACGCATGCACCAATAAATCAATTGTCTCCAGAAAGCTTTGTGCTCTGCTTGTTTGCCTTGTCTGACCCATACATAGGTAGAATCGAACGCCAAGCATACAACTCGTCCCATTCCAGATTGTCCTGCGACGATCAATGGTTCATCCTTGTCGCTTTTGGCGAGCAGTACCGTACCTGGGGTATTTTTGATTCCCGCCCAGCGGTTGGCGCCCAGAAGTGGGTTGAGTTCATTCCATATGGCCAGACCACCGCTATCGTCTATGCGCAGCATCTCTGGATTGCCAACCACGTTGAGTTTAACCGGGGCATCGATTTGCGAACGAGTATCCACCTTACCATCTAGGGCTTGGCGTGGTGCATTGCCAATAACAACTGGTAGTAGATCTCGAAAAGTAGGTGACTCACTCCATCCGCCCGGTGCATAGGTGTGGTAGCCGCCCAAGGTGATGAGACCTGCGCCGTTGTTGACTTGGTCTGCGATCAATTGTGCACCAGCGGCATCGATAGCACGATAATCAACGTCACCTAGGATGATGCAATCGTAGGCAGCGCCAGAGAGTTGTTCGGTTAGATCAATAGGCCAGTTTTGAACAGGAGGTTTTCTAATTGGTCGAGTAGCCAGAGTAAAGTCTTTGCTTTCGGCGATGGAGCTACGCATGAACTTCATTTCAAAGCGAGCCTCTCCCTCCAGAAACAGGATTCGCGCCCCTCCCTCACGGACGTTTAAATACGAAGTTTGTTGATTGTTTTGTTCTGTAACTTCGCCGGCTACTGGGTCTACGCGAACGAGTAGTTCATAGGGTCCTGGATCTGGAGCGATTAATCCGAGCTGAAATGGAATGGTCTCATCATCACGTACAGGATTAAGAATCACGCGATTAAGCTCTGTCGGTTCTTTGGCTTCCGTTTTCAGATAAAGTCGAACGGCAACGGGTCTATTCGCGACGCCTCTGCATCGAACTGAACCTACCAGATTGAATTGATTCTTAGTAAAAACATCGAGCTGCTCGGCGATGCCGGTAATGCTAAGATCTTTGGAGTTTTCGCTCTGTGCACGGGGGCCAATCCCAACGATGTACATAGGTACATCTATTTGTAATAGCTTGCGAGATATCGATAGAGGATCGGCTGCCGCAGGTACTTGGGTTTGAGCACCGTCTCCCATCCAGATCACAGCTGAAAGTGGAGACTCTAGGTTTGCGTTGAGTAGCTGGCTCAGAGGTCCACCAACGTCGGTCAATGGCTCTTTTGCTTCATCGGGAATGGACGTTGTGGGACTTATGTCTGTTGATCCGAGGGAACGTAAGTTTTTGCCATAAAGAAATGTTTGCCATCGGCTACTTTTACCAACCGACTCTCGTTCATTCCATATTCTATCTACGGTTTCTTTTTGTACTTGCCATCGATTTCGTTTACCATCTCCTGAGGCCAATTGCATGCTCGTCGATTCGTCCATCAGGATGGCGACAGTACCTACGGGAGTAGATTGGCGAGTGAAGGTAATCCCTGGTTTTAGCAATACAAGAAGCAGAACTAAGCAGGTTAGTAAGCGTAGCGTCCATAACCAAATGGACTGCCAACGCGTAATTCTGCCGGATTCGTTTAGCAGCGTCAGCAACAGCAAGAATGCGACGGCGAAAACGAAGATTAAGGTCAAGCTGCCGAAAATTGGGCTGATGGACCAATCCATTATGCCCTCCTGCTTGATGAAGCGAGGCTGCTCGACGACTGATAAAAACGACTCGCCATGGCTTGTTCGGCCATAAAGAGCAGGACGACGATCACTAAGATGTAGGGAGTGAGTTCACGTCCGCTACGGCCTTCGCCGAGTGAAAACTCGATGCTCTCGCGGTCCCTAGCCAGTCGAAAGTTGGAATCACCGAGGCCGGTTTGCAATAGATCTTCCGAGATGCGATCCAGGTTGATTTCGGAGCGATCAACATTCACGCTAAAACCCCGTAAAACAATTCCTTGGGGCCGTAAGCCTTTGAGTCGGTAGAAACCAGGCAGCTTGGAAAAGTTTACTTCCATAGCAGAGTCGCTTGCCTCTACAGCGGATTGTTCCCCTTTGGGATCGAATAGCATGTACTTAGTCGGATACCGCGATGGATCGTTTTCCAATAGGACTCGCTGGTCGACAAAGTAATTGGTTTGTTGCGAGTTGGGGGAGGCGAGATACCGAAGTGAACCTTCAAATAGGCCAAAGGGCCATTCTGGGGAGGAGGACGTTCGAAAGAGCTCGCTCCAGGGTTGATCAGCGGAATCGGGATAGGGAACCGCCCAAGTTAAGATTCGTCCCTGTCCACGATATTCTTCGATAATGGCCGGCATGTTACTTTGGGTGAAATTCATTAGCGGGAACGCACTTTCCGAAAGTTCCTCGATGTCCCAGTGCCGAAAGACAGGGTAGTTGGCCCAGGGGACTTCATCCACGGGCATTTCGAATATACCCCACATCGGATGATTTGGGTTAGCGGGGGCGAGTGTGATACCTCGGTCCGTATCTGGGCGACGAGTTAAGCGTTTAATGGTTCCCGGAAGAAGTTTCTTAATGGGACTGTTATTCCATTCCTCGGCAGATCGATACCCAGGGCCGAGAATAACCATGAGTCCTCCCCCTTGGTTTATCCATTCGTTCAATCGATCGCAGGTGTCTGCATCGATCGAGGCGGGATCGTAGAGAACGATCGAGGTAAGGTCATTAAGCCGAGCTGAAGCGAGACCGGCATAAGTTTCCACACGAACGGATTTGGCTGCACCCTCGACCAAGTTAGACTCAGGATCGATCGCGATGGCAATGAGATCACCAAAGTCTTGTTCGGTAGCAACAACAAGCGATTGGCCGAGGGGCATAGTTTCGATAGATAGCGAGATTTTGTTATCGATCATTAGTGGGTCTGGTCTAGCGATGCGAACTTCTGCATTATTAAGTCCTTCCATTAGATCGCGCCATTCAAACTTAAGTTTGATAGAACCTTCACCTTGAACGCTTACCAACTGACGATCACGGACGATAAGGTCTGGCGGGGTTAGAGTGCTCGTAGAGACAGCAGATTCGCGGTTTGCGCCCTCGACGGCAAATTCAACGGTCATTTGTTCAGGAGCCGACGTGACATCGACTCCAACGCCAGCCACCTCGACTTCGATCGAAAGAGCGCCCCCGGCGGTACCTGTTTTCTGGTTCATGTCTATGTTACTGAGTCCCCAGTTTTTAATTTCTGGTTTCGGGACGCTAAGATCGACGATTTGGAGGAGGATTTGATCCGATTTGTCCGTTCCTGATTCTGGCGAAAGAAGCTTGGAGATAGTGGGGGTTTCCACCCCTTTCCATGATGCGGAATTAAGATCTGTTAGGACATAGATCTCACGTCGCTGAAGTTCGGATTTTTTGATGGCTTCGATGGACGAGGCGATTCTCTGAATCATCGATGACGAGCGGCCTTCGACATCGGTTTTCTCTAGTTGACGGTTTGCGGAGGTCCGATCATTCAGTAACCGCACCGCTCCGTCGCTATTGCAGATTGCTATCTGGCTCCCTATTGGTAAGCGATCCATTAACCATGACGCCGTTTCTTTCGCTAACTGCATTCTGGATTTGTTTTGATAGAGATAGTCCATGGATGGGGATGTATCAATCACGATAGCCGCCGCAATCGGTCCGCTCATAATCGGCATTGCGGCTCCGGCACCACCGAAGCTCGCAAGAGTGAACCACGCGCCGCCGATCAGCCATAGAACGAGGGATGCCACCGACGAGATTAATACAACCAGTCTGGAACGCTGTGACATCACGGCGGTAATAGCGATTGCGGTAGCGATTATGGCTAACAAGCACACCAAGCCGATCAAGACAGCGGTCGCCCATTGTGTGCTCGGTACACGAGGTGACGCAAACGCGATGGCGGCTAAAGCAACCAACAGAACGCGAAGCAACATCAGTAGCCAGCGACGAACAGACCAACCTTTTTGCGATTCGACAGCAGTTTGGCGAACGAACCGAACGGCTGGAAAGACGATCACCTTCGGTTGTTTTCGACCGAGCAAATGCAACAAGACGGGGGCGACTGCGAGCAAGCCACCTGCGAGTAAAGAAAGGTGGAGGAAGCTCATCCGCTTACCCGCATCGAGCTGGTCCTTATCGAGCTGGCCTGCGTCGAACGGGCTTTAATGGACTGACGCTCGACGCTGTTCACCAGTCCGAGAAACCGAATTGCATTAGGGTTATCTTTCAGTTCTGTTAAGCCAAAAACGATCAAGCGAATAACTGTTGGCACTATGATCATCAGGCAGTCCTATCTCCTCAGATCGAATCCAAGTATGCTATGGTGTGATTGGTTGAGCCGTTATCCATTACGTTCTCGTTATTGTCGGACCCAGAGGCAAGCTGTCAATAAGTCGCTGTAAGCTGTCCTCAAGGTCTAAAGCCATCGAGCATTCTGGATAGTAGTTCCATGGGCAGTCCGACGACGTTCGTTGCGGATCCCTGCTTTAAATGCACCCAGGGCGGTCCGTCTTGAAAGCCGAATGCCCCAGCTTTACCGATCCATTGGTCGGTATCTAAATAGGTTTCGATTTCGTCGTCTGTGATAGGATCCATCCATAAGCGGGATGCATCGACACTGACAGATCTGTTTGCCGTCCGCTTGTCCCACAAACATACTCCACTATAAACGGAATGCTCCCGCCCTCTTAAGCGGCGTAACATTTCTCGTGCATGATTGCGAGACTCAGGTTTACCTAGAATGATTCCGACGCATTCAGCGACTGTATCTGCGGCGAGAACAATTCCTGCGTCAATCTTTTCGATAACGTTGGCAGCCTTTTGATAGGCCAATCTCGCGACCAATTCTGGTGGCGTCTCCCGTGAGCAAATTCCGCATTCCGCTGTAGGATCAGGTTCGACAACGCGAAAGTGGTAGCCATACGTGGTGAGCAGTTCGCTTCGGCGCGGAGAGCTGCTAGCAAGTATCAGTTCGCGAGGGTCTGTGATATGACCTGAGGGAGGAGCGAACATGGGTATCTCCGAGTTGAGGCACTAATGTGGGATAATCAAAGTTAGTGAGCACAATAAAAAACCCACGTGATCCGCTGTCGGTCACGTGGGTGTCGGTTTAAGAATTTGGCGACTAAGGGACCCCTTAAGCGTTGAAGAGAAACGCGATTAAGAATCCGATTTGTTACCAACTTGATGCTGGAGTTAGCGAATGCTTTCGGTATCGCCCGTTTCGGCATCTTTCTTAACAAACTTTGTGTTTGCTTCTACGGAAAGATTGGAGGCGACCCATTGCACATAGGCAAAGTCTCGATCACTGAGGCGGTTTAATGCTACGGTGGTATATTTGCCATTTTCTTTGAGCAGCTTGACTCGATCGGTGTAGATTACTGCTAGTCTTGCTTTGACGCTGTAGGTGCCCGTGTTGTCAACCCAGGTCTGGAACTCCGCACCGCGGAACTGTTGCGGAGGAGTGAACTGTCCCAATCCAAAGAGCTTATCGAGGGGATCAACATCGTCCTTTTTGGGAGCTGATTCCTTTTTAGTAGGTACGGCCGGGGATTTCGGGGCCTCCCTCTTCTCATCAGGCTTGACTGGGAACAAGTTGTCTAAGTACTTGTCGTCATTTACTGGGGGCTGTGCAGGCTCTTGAGGTACAGCCGACTCAGTAGGAGGGGCGACATCGGTGCTAACAGGTTTGCCAAACAGATCATCCACAGATTCGGTTGGTTTAGCTGGTTCCGTTTTTGGCTCAGCGGGCTTCGTTTCTGGTGTGCCGAACAAATCGTCGATGGACTCGTTTTGAGCTGGAGCAGGTTCGGTCTTGGCTGGAGCTGGCTCTGACGCTTCTGTCCCGAATAAATCGTCAATAGCCGAGTTCTTTTCTGGCGATGGGGTTGCAGGAGTTTCGGTGTTGCCGGATCCAAGAATGTCATCGAACGCATCTTTTGGTTCAGCT
Organism: Pirellula sp.; assembly: GCA_046318795.1. Classification (GTDB taxonomy): domain Bacteria; phylum Planctomycetota; class Planctomycetia; order Pirellulales; family Pirellulaceae; genus JBKCUI01. Next base: position 13,953 of record JBKCTT010000115.1, on the reverse strand, counting down.
TTGGGAGCTTCTTGGGCTGGAGGTGTTGTCTCGGTTCCGAACAAATCATCGATCGCTGGCTCCATCTCTTTGGCTGGTTCTGCAGCAGCCTCTGCCGGTTTTGCCGAGTCACCGAACAAGTCGTCGACGGTTTCTGTTTTGGGAGTGGGTTCTACTTCTGGGGTAACGGGAGCTGGAACGGCGGGAGTTGAATCTGCTGGCGGCGTTACAGCTGGAGTGACAGGATCATCACCAAAGAGAGCATCAACCGGATCCTTGCCCGCAGGAGCTGGCTCTGTTGCAGGAGCTGGCTCGATGGCTGCAGGAGCTGGCTCGATTGCAGGAGCTGGCTCAATGGTTGCAGGAGCTGGCTCGATTGGAGTTGCTGGAATGGACGCTGGCTCAGTCGGTTGAGCGGCGGGTGCCGATTCTGCTGCAGGAGGAGTGACAGCAGCGGGTGGAGTCACTGGAGCAGGAGCTGCTTCAGCGGGAGCTGCTGGGGGAACTACGGGGGCAGTAGGCTCTGTCACTGGGGGGGCTTCCGCAGCAGGGGAAGCAGATTCCGTGGGGGCTGTTTCTGCTTGCGCTGCAGGAGCGGTCGGCAAAGCATCGCACGGTGTTGCTGTCGGAGCAACGGTGCATTGTGCCGCAGGTTCACATGCAACGATTGGTTCGCAGCTTGGTACGACTACACATTGAGATTCGCATGCAGGGACTTCGACGCAAGCCGCTGGCGGGCAGTTGTTTCGTTTGAGAAGCCTTTCGATGCACCTCCCTGCGAGAACAGGATTGAAGGTGGTAAGTGTGCACAAGGTTGCGACTGTTGCCAAACGAACCCAGTACGTGAACGGCTTAGACATGGAACCTGACTCCTGATTGCAAATTAGGTAACGTTGGGCCTTAAAGGCGGCACAACCTCTATAACTAGGTTAAATGGTACTTCATCGAGTTCAGAGTCGCAACAAATTTGTAACGATCAGCGACACTGTTCCGTTTACGCAAAATGGTTGTTCGGCTGGGAAATTCTAGGAATACCGCGGATGTTGACAGAAAGGGCTGAAACAACGAGACACTTCGCGATAAAATCCGACTTTGCCGGTTTTGCTGCGATTTGTCCCGCAAAGCGGCGCGTTGTTTGACCTTGTCCTGCGGAAGCAAATGTTTCGATCCGTCGTTAAATCCTTGGTGGGCAGCTGGTCGCTGGAGCGAAAATCGCTGGTTTTCCTTGGTCTCGCGATCGTTGTGTCGATGGTTTTGGCATTGTTCGCCATTCAGTTCGTTGCGCAGCAGTTAGTGATGGAGACTGCTCGTCAGTCGGCCAGGGATTATGCAAACGCCTACATCGGATGGAAGCATCTGTATGCGATTGGGAAACTGGATCCGGTTGGCGTGGACGGGGTAGATGATTCGTCGTTTCCGGTAGCAGACAAATCGAAATTGCTAGAGCATCTTCGGGCATCGATGTTGCAATCTCAATTCGTGCCCTATCTCCTCCGCCTGGACGATAACCTCGAGCATGCACTTTTAAAAGGGGATGTGGCTACAGGGACTGATTTGCCCCGTCTCGAAAACATCCATGCCAAACTAGCTGAGCGAGATAGCATCGCCAACGAGGAGCGTCAGCTCGCCAACGCACGAGTCGCATCGGGTGCCGACGCAAGCGAGTCGGCAACCTCTGCTGCGTCGATCACCACGCAAGAAAAACAGCCCGCGACAGCTTCTTTGACTTTCTCCAGTCCAGCTCAGGCATTTGTTTTTGAAGAAGCAGGCCCGTATGACGGTTATTACTACTATTATCATCCCCTCACGTTTCGGAGCGAGTGTCGGGAGTGTCATATGCGACTCGTCCCGGCGGCAGATGGTTCGATTTCCTCGATAGATCCATTTCGCGTGCTTCGAGTTCAGATGCCAGACAGCTATGCTCGTTTTTGGAGTATATGGAGCTATTCCATTTTGACTTCCATTGCAATCGGAACGGTCGCGATTTCTCTGTTCTTCATCCATATCATTCTGAAGCGACTCGTGATTCGTCCTGTTATTCATATGAAGGAAGTGAGCGAGCGGATTACTCAGGGAGATACGACACTTAGGTTTCATCTCGATACAGACGACGAATTTCATGATCTCTCTGAATCGTTTAACGCAATGCTTCGACACTTGACCAATATTCAAAACGAACTCCAGGATGTGAATATTCGAATGAATGGACAAGTGGACGAATTGGCCCGCATTAACCTGGAATTGTTTGAGGCGAATCGACTCAAAGGTGAGTTTCTGGCCAATATGAGTCATGAGCTTCGGACTCCACTTAACAGCATCCTCGGTTTTAGCGAAGTGTTACAAGGATTCGAAACGTTGACTGACAAACAGCGGCGCTTTGTCAACAACATACAACTGAGCGGTCGAAAGTTACTCGAGATGATTAATGACATCTTGGACTTGGCAAAAGTCGAGGCGGGCAAGATGCAGGTAAAGACGTCTGAGTTTGATCTAGTGGGGCTTATTCATTCCCAGTGCGATTTGGTTCGTCCCTTGGCAGAACAAAAAAATATTGACGTTCGCGTTGATGCCGACTCAGAGTCGATCATGGTTTACCAGGATCAGAGCAAAGTACAGCAGATTCTTACGAACTTACTTTCCAATGCCATTAAGTTTACGCCGGAGGGAGGTCTCATCACAGTGCATTGTCTGAACCGAGAGGAGGATGTGATCATGTCGGTTTCGGATACTGGCGTTGGGATCGCTATCGAGGACCACGATATCATTTTTGAAAAGTTTCGGCAGGCGCGTCGGGTCACTGGTGCCGATGGTCTGACCCGCGAACATTCAGGAACTGGACTGGGACTTTCGATTGTTCGAGAGTTATGCACCCTACTCGGAGGGGATATTGGTTTATCGAGTCAAGTTGGATTTGGTAGTACTTTCCGGGTGAAATTACCTTTGCGTTATTCCAGCAATGAATAACGATCAGACGATTCACGGTCGATCGCTTCGCGATTCATGTTTTAGGAGTTATGATATAGGGTCCATCATCCTTTTTTATTGGGTTAGGGATTCCGGTTGTGCACGAAAAAGGGCCAGCCATTAAGAAAAGCGTCAGCATGCACAACTCGAAAAATCATAAATCGTCTTTTGCTACAGAGTCGCCACAAAACATGGTTCGATTCGGAGCAATTGGTAAGAGAAGCGGGATTTACGTCTTCTTTTTAGGGGTTGTTCTTGCTTTGTCATGGAATAGTTCCACTTACGGGGATGCCCCCCCATCTGAACCGAATCCAGCACCTGAGGTGCTGTTGAACGATCTCAATGACCAGCAATACAAGGTTCGCCGCGAAGCTTTCTTGAAATTGTGTGATAACAAGCTCCCAATCGATGATTATTTGGTAAAGGAGTCGGAATCCAGTGATTTCAACCGGTCTAGGGTTGCTGCTTGGTTGATCAAATTACGCAAGTCGCCAGGGGACCCGGCTCGAAAGTTTGAGATGCTAGCGGAATACCAATCCATGTTAGCAGGAGACAATTCGCCACTATTTCAGCGAATTGTTGATGGTCGTTGGAACGAAGTGCTTGAGTTACTAAGAACTGTACCCCACGATGCCTTGCGAGACCTATTGGAACGAGAGACCCGCAAGAATCTACTTGAGAGCCGATTCGTAAGCCGTTTGATCGACCAAGCGTGGCGGAGCGGTAATGAGTGGGCTGTTCCGCAGATTGTTGATATCTTCGCCTCGAATGAGAATCGCGTTCACATCAATCTATGGTGGCGTGAATTGGGGATGCCTGAAGAGTGGATAGTTACTGAACCCAATGATCCAAAGATTACGGTGATGCGGCTTGCCTCACAGGGCAAATATGACGAAGCGCTCAAGCTAGCTTCTGCAGGCAGGATGAAAGCCGAGATTGAACGCATAGCCATAGAGTCTGGAAATTGGGAGGCTTACCTCAAAGGAACCACTCAAAGCAGCGTGATTCCCTCCAGTGGACTTCAATCCAAGATGAAGTCATGGGCGTTGGCCTTTGCGAATAATGACGAATCGCAAGCGGATCAGTTGTGGGAGGAAATTAAGAAGTTGCGCACAACCGGCCCTAAACGTGGGCACGCGACACTCGCATTGATCATGGATGACCCTGTTTATTTCGAGGAGGTCGTTGGCACCCTGAACGAGGTAGACGCCTTTAATGCGTTGTATTACACAGGGCGCGTCAAAGACGCCTTTAGGAAGGTTGGACTAAATGAGTTGAATCCTGTGGCGTTGGGGGAATGGCTCAAAAGCCGCAGTGATCTTTTTGATCGGTCGGATAACGGAGATCCGATGATGGGTAATCGAGATTTGCTTGAGATGTGTTCTATCGCTTTTCACAACCTCGGTATTCCCGGTTTGGAGGAGATGTTTGATAAGGCTTGGATGGAGTTCGTGGCAACGAAAGTCTCGGGTGACGGCCCAGGTGCCATGATGCCTTTACTTGAAAACTGGGTTCGGTTTAATCAACGCGATAAAGCGGTTAAGTACCTGATCGATTATTCTAAGAAAAATGCAAATTCTGTCATAATTTGGCTCCGCGCATCGACGTCGCCGACAGATATGGATGGGCGACGAGAAGGGTATTCGCAGTGTATTGATCGCGTGTTTGGAGGTAATCTAGCGGAACCGATTTTGATTTTGCAGCATCTCTTTATGCTTCAGCAAGAGGGGAATGCGGCCGCGAAACTAGAAGGTTCTTTACAGGTTTTGAACGATTTGTATCACGGTCGGAAGCCAAAGGGTTGGGATGGATCCAAAGAACTTAGCAATCTAAAGAGGCTGGTTCTCACGCAAAGTCTGGGCGAGGCAGAGTTTGCAAAATCACTTGCCGAGCTTTTTGATTTATTCGGTAATACTCGCGAAGCCTTCAAGACGTTGCAAGAGTCGGTCGGAGTTGCGACCGGTAGTTCCGAGGAGTACTTTTGGTTGTTGGCATCGTTTCAGGAAAAATTAGGTTTTCCAAGAGCAGCAAGCGACACGATGCTCGAACTCGTTAACACATCGAGCAATCTAGAGACGTTTGTGAGAGCGTTAGATCTGCTCGAGACAACAGGACGGTATGCGGATATCGACCGTTTGCGATTCAGATGGCTTTCTTGTGTGTCGCGTAGGAATGAACCAACTATCGCTTTCTTCTTGGATGATAGCAAGATTTATCACAGACCTGAAATCGAAATGGTGTACGACCGCTGGGAGAGAGTGGCGTGGTCGGTCGAGCAAAGTGACTCCGAGATTCGTTATCGTATTGCGAAAAATGATCTGACCAAGGCCCCTAGAGCCAAGCGGTCTGCGATGCACAGCTTGATTCATAACGCGCCGACTTTAGCTGTGGCTGAAGATTTGCGGTCGCGAATGGTTTTTCAGGCGTTAATTGGTCCTTTTGCGTTGGATGCAGTTTATCGCAAGGATGCCGCTGGTGTCACGAAATGGCTAGACGCCGCTGCAAGATTAGAGCCCGGGCATATCCAAATCCCCATCGACATCATTCCAGAGGCTGACAAGAGCTTTGACAAGGCCACGGTCGATAAGTGGTTTGATTTGTTCTGGAACAAGATGAAGCAGCAGATCGATGAGTTTCCAAACGATGCCATGACTCTTAACAATGTTGCTTGGATGGCCTCGCAATGCAACCGAAGGCTCGACGAGGCACTTGTCTTTTCGCGTCGCGCAGTCGAGCTTCGTCCAGATCCGACTTACATGGATACGTTAGCTGATCTTGAGTTCCGAGTAGGTAACATCGAGAAAGCGATCGAGCTTTCTCAGAAATGCCGCGAAATAGAACCACGCGATGAGCAGCACAGGAAACAACTGAAACGCTTTTTTGGCTCCATTAAGCCCTGATTGTAGGCATGCTCGAAGCGGTTATTCTTTTTCCTGTAGCTGTTAACCAGGATATGCCACACGAGCCGACGACTAATTTGATCCTATCCTTTACACAAGAATCCGCATGCAAGATCTGGAAAACAACTCAGTCTTTCGAGGCGACCGCCAAGAACTCGATCGAAGACTTCGAACCGAAGCAGAATGCTTGGCAATTGAGTTACCAGACGAATTTTGGAAACCGATTGGTGATTATTGCCTGATGCTATGGGATTGGAACACAAAAATAAATCTAACCCGGCATACCACGCCTGAGTCCTTCGTTCGTCGAGATCTTTTGGATTCGTGGCACGTTTCAAAATGCATTGCAGAAAACGAAGAAGTGCTCGACGTCGGGACCGGCAGTGGCGTGCCTGGAATCATGCTTGCTGTCATCAGGCCCGATCTTCAAGTGACATTGTGCGATAGCATTGCTAAGAAAGCGAACGTCGTTGAGGAAATCACAAAAAAGCTAAAACTCCAAGTCCCAGTGTACGCGGAAAGCGTCCAAAAAGTATTAGAGGACTTTCGATACGATTCGCTGACATCTCGCGCGGTCGGGCCAATCGTGAAATTGTGCCGATGGTTGGATCCTTATTGGCATACCTTCGGTCGCATGCTGGCAATCAAGGGGCCGAAATGGTCAGAAGAAAAGACTGAGGCGGAAGCACGCGGAGCCTTGAAACGCGTTAATTTGAAGTGTTTAGTTTCTTATAGAATGCCAGGTACGGAATCCGATAGTTCGATCTTGCAACTCAAGCGTATGTAAGCGAACGAGAATGTAGTTCGCTATTCAAAGATACGTCTTGCTATTCGTAACTTTGCGCTTCTCGCTCTGGGATTGCGCTCGACTTCTGATTCGGTTGGTAAGATCGGTTTGCGGGTTAGAATTTCCAGCAAGGGATGATCTCGCATGCCATGCTTTACAATTCGGTCTTCGAGCGAATGAAAAGAAATGACGACCAGTATTCCACCTGGCTTTAAACACTCGGGTAGCCGCGCCATGGAATCAGTAAGGTGATCTAGCTCGCGATTCACAGCGATTCGGAGCGCTTGGAAGGTTCTTGTGGCGCTGTCGATCCTACCATGGATTTTGCCAGGGACAACGCGATGAATCAAATCGCAAAGTTGCTCTGCCGTTGTTATCGGATCGGTCAGTCGGCGCTCGATGATAGCGCGTGCAATGCGTCGACTAAAGCGTTCCTCTCCATACTGATAAATGACGTCCGCCAATTCTCGATCGGTGGCTTTCGTCAACAACTCAGCGGCAGAAATACCTTGAGTTGGATCAAATCTTAAATCGAGTGGACCACCAACCTTGAAGGAAAAACCTCGTTCTCGATCCTCCAACTGATCGCTTGAAAGCCCGAGATCAAGAAGAATAGCGTCAGCCTGTCCAATTGCCCCGTCACGGATGTACTCTGGTATGTCACGATAGCTCGAATTAACAAGCTTGACTGAACAGTCCCTTCTGAGTTGCGAAAGCTTTGTTTCTGAACGGGCAATCGCTGCGGGGTCGCGATCAAATCCAACCAAACAATCGCCTTGACGGAGACGTGGGATCAGTTGCGAGGCATGTCCTGCTCCCCCAAGCGTCCCGTCGATCCAGACCCTTTCGCCGGAAGCACCGGACTCTGCGATCGCCTTCGTAACTTCCTCAAGAAGAACGGGAATGTGAACGGTCTGGTGGCTCAAACTAGTCTCGAACTACGATCGGAGTAAAAAAAGAAAAACCGATCGGTTCGCTAGTCGCCCACAATTCTAAACTTAGGAATTCCTTTCGCGTTCGCTGTTCCGACGACCGACTCTGGATGAAAAATCGGTGCCAAACAATACGAGGGGGCGGTGGGAAAGGATTCATCAACTGCTTCTTAATGAATCGAGGTAAGAGTCCGTGGCCGCGAAACTCTTTGCCAACTTTCCGGGTACCACCCTTGATCGTTTAGGTATGAGGTGATTTCACGAAGACCGATCGGTTTAATGATCTCATCTATGCCCCTTACCATACTCGATCCTTTCGTCTCGTCATATGGTTATTCGCGAGCGGAAATCGGAATTTGCGGCAAGAGGTACTATAAGTATAATGCATGCAATGGTGGTGATTCGTCCTAAATCTAAGACATGCGGCAGCTTAAATAAACGCTAATTCTGTACTGGTGATAGTAGGCTGTCTAATGGCTTGCTGGTTCTGGAGTACTTTGGATTTTTATCTGTCGGAGGCTTGGGCCAAACGGGCTCTGTTTTATCGTCAAACAATCATCAAACAATGGATGGCACCTATTGGATCGCGGCACCTATTGGATCGCGATGGCTAGATCGCGATTTAGAGGAAATTAGGAGGATTACTTCCGATGTCGACAAAGATGTGCAGCTAATGGTTTGAGGAAAACCAAAGATCAAAAACAATGGATGGCACCTATTGGAGAGGGGTGGTTTACAAAGGGGCGGGTTTGGCTGAATATGGACTGTTCCCCAGGAGCCTTTTACGTGAAGAGGAAGTTCATTGAAAATCTCGTTTCTTATCCCGGCCTTCAACGAAGAACCAACTATCGGAAAAGTCCTCCACAAAGTCCTAATGCTGCCATTCGACGACCGAGAGATTATCGTCGTCGATGATGCGTCGACCGATAGCACCTCGCAAATCGTGGAAGACTTTCAATCAAGATTCGATTGCATAAAACTGATTCGTCAATCAACCAACGGGGGAAAAACGAGCGCGATCGATGTCGCAATCCAACACGCCTCCGGTGATGTGATCATCATCCAGGATGCAGATCTCGAATACGATCCGAATGAAATTCCCGACATTGTCGCTCCCATCATGGCCGACGTGGCCGACGTGGTTTACGGTAGTCGATTCCTGGTGAAACGTGCCTCGCGAGTTCTCTACTTCTATCACTACCTCGCGAACAAAGGACTCACTTTCTTTTCCAACATTTTGACCAATCGGAATATGTCCGATATCGAAACATGCTACAAAGCCTTTCGAAAAGAAGTCATCAAACCAATTAAACTGACGAGCAGCGGTTTTGGAATGGAGGTCGAAATCACAGCCATGGTCTGCAAGACGCGCGCACGTACCTACGAGGTTCCGATATCCTATTACGGTCGAACTTATGAAGAGGGGAAGAAAATCGGTCTCAAGGATGGAATCGCTGCGATCTGGTATATTTTCTACTACAACTTAATCCACCCGCTCACTTCGCCCGGCAAACGATACATCGAAACGGTCAATGAGCATTTACAATCGCGATCCTCATGAAGCTACCTAACAATTTTCGACAGTTCTTCCCAACGGAAGCCGTCAAACAGGTTTCCCAGTTTATCAATAATCCAAAGCTAACGGATGCTCTCAGGGACGCGGCTGAAAAAGCAGGATTCAAAGATGCATTCTCGAACTCCAATCTGCAACCCATACAGCAAGTTTTTGAAAACGCTTCGCGTTGGATGGAGAACTTTACGAAACAGTTTACGGATGAACAGACGTCCGACTTGCTGAAAAGTGGCATCAATGGAACGGGAGAGCTCTTCTCTCCCCGTTGGCTTGGTGTACCGTTGTCGTCTCAGCAGTCAATGCTTCTGGCCGGTTCCATTCGCGGGGCCGTCGATGCTTCCTACTTAACTCAGGAGTTGAGCCGATTCATCTGCAGTAGAACGGGGGCGCAAGAGGTCCAATTCGTGAATTCGTTGGGAGCGGCTTTGTCGACTATTGCTGCCTCTACACTCCAACTGGGCGGCAGCTCAAAATGGATCTTGCCGAGACAAAACTGTATGCGGTTAGCACGTTTTGGCGAATCAGCAGCTGGCAATGTTCGTGATATTCTGGATGATGCCGGTGTCGAGGTCGCCGAGGTTGGGACAAATCAAGACTGCGATCTGGAGGAATTGCTCCGTGGGATTGGTGACGACCTAGCTTTTGCGGTTTCACTCTCTTTGGATAGTCAATCGACGTCACCACAAGACGATTCAGGAGCCTTGTCTACTCGCACCGCATTGCTCTCCGCAAAAGAAAAGAAACGTCTGCAAATCGTGGAAATTGTTCTCGACGGTACGCTACTAGACTTACGTAGCAAGATCGGTTTCGGCACCTGGATTAATCCGCTTTGGCAAGATGGCGTCGATGTTGCCATCGTGCCTTGTGAATATTTGATTGGATCAACCGAAGGATGCATGATCCTCTTCCGCGACCATTCTGCCCTAGCTGGTGCGACAGCCTCCCGCATTTCGAGGAACGGTGCCGAATTATCCGCAACCTCAAAGCTTTTGCTTTTTTCCCTTCTTCGATCGTCAACGACCATAGAAGACTGGCAGCAAACGGAACTCGGACAAATTCTTACCACAAGCCCCGAGAACTTGCTTCATCGGGCACAGCGCATGGCCAAGCAACTGGAAGCTAGCCCTCTCGTGCGATCGGTCGAGGCAATCTCCAAATCGTGTCGGCTCGGTTTGGGAGCATGGGCTAACACAAAACTGGAGAGTGGATGCGTCAGGATCTATCCGAAATCAGGTAACGCAAAAGACTTAGCTGCCACCTTGCTCAACGGGCCTCAGCCTCTATGGTGCAATGTTGACCATGACTACGTCGAAATCGTTTTACGAACCCTCAGTCCAGACGATGATTTAGCGATCATTCAACGCTTTTGCGAGATCCGCCCAGAGTCGGATGTTCGAACGGAAAGTGAGTCATGAACAAAAACCGCATACGTGGCGTCCTCATAGGCGAGTCGGAAATGCTCGGTTTCATGTTCTTTCTTTCCTAGCAACTGACGAACCGGCGCATTCTGTTTGACCAAAATGGCATCCGGTTCGTACTCGGTCAATACATCGTACCAGCGGTTGTCGGCGTTGAAGAAGACATCATGTTTGGGCAAAACATCCTCACGATAGGCCACTTCGTATCTACCGTCCAAGCTAACTCTAATGTTGGGATAACAATTCCAACTCACATAGGCCCCCGCAGCAAAAGGGGTGATAAGGTTGCCTTGGAATTCGCTGCGCTTTAGAAAATCGACCGCTTCCACCGGGTACACCATACTCGATTCCACACCCGTACTAGGGAGTTTGCTCTTCCAAGCGGTATGAAGTGTAAAAAAGAAAAGGGATGCTAGACCTACGATCCAAGCCGAACGCATAACCGTGGTTCGATAGGAGTAAAGTAAGGCTAGTGAAGTCCGCCCGAATTCCGTGGCAGTCAACCATCCAGGCATATAGACCATCCACGCAATCGCGAACAAAGATCCGTGCCTTATGTGTTTCAACGCCATATAGGCAGCGAGACAGCAAAACAGCCAACCTCTCAACCTGTGCCATTGTCGCGTTTTCGCCGCATAGCCTAGCCCGATCGCCATCAATGCGAAGGACGTCAGGCTTATAACCGTATCCGGCATGTGCCACAGTGGTTGCCACTCGAGCATCGTCGGGCGAGGCATCAGGATTGCATGCCACAAATACTGAGGATAATCAACGCCCCATGGATTGATGATGATCCCAATTGCGAGAAAACCTGCGATAAGGAAGTGGTGCCAGAACCTATGAAAGAAATCGCTTAATTGTAGTTTTCCAGTGATCGATGACCAATAAACAATCCACCGTTCGATAACATGAAGACCGAGCATAGCGACTCCAACGACAAAGCCTGCATGCATGTTCAGCCAAACGACATACATAAGCATCCATGCTATCACCCACCCGCGACGCTCTTTCCAGTCGCTCTGCTGCATAAGGACTTGAATGGCCATGAACAGCAGGGTTATTAACTGCGCTCGAAGGGTCGCGAATCCGACCCAAGCGAGCGGGAATGCTAGGGGTAAGCAAATGCCAATCACGAGCGGGTTGGCGCCGTTGTTTCTTGCCCCTCGATAGATGAATAGTCCAAGCATGGCGATAAGAATCAATCTTGTAATCGCCATTCCATCCAAACCTAGCGGGCTCGCACCAGCCACTAGATAAAGAAACACTCCTGTGCCCCATTCGTGGTGGACGCAGGGGGAAACCGTCGGAGTAAACGCAAAACGATCCTCGAGTGGAAGTGCTCCATGCTCGAATAACTCACGTGCCAATGCCATTTCGTGAAAGGCATCGTGAGTCACATCGTTCAAGCGAGCGACATAAGCCAAAAATCCAGCCGCGACCGCTATCAGTACCGTTGCAATCAGTACTGCATCCTTACCCAAACCGATTCTTAGATTTTGCCGCAGGTTCATAGGCAACTTATCGAGCCTTTGCGGAATGATGGTTAGTTTGGGGTTGTTGGGTAAAAAAGAATTCTTATTTCGGGCTCGAGGATTCGCAAAACATCGATTATTCAGTTGGCTAGCAAAAGATTTATTTGTCAGATTTTGTCGATTTTGGCTCAAGATTGACCTGGAGGAGATCTTTCGCGGTTTTCTAGACTCTGGCCGAGTCGAACCCGCCTTCGGGTAACGACTCGGCCCAACGACAATCCCCAAACGATCTGCAAGGATGCTAGACAGGATGGGGGTAATCACTAATCACCGCATGGAGGCGTTGATGTTTTTGCTGAGGAAGATTTGCATTGTGTGTGTGGCAACGTTCGCGGTTGCTGCCAATATTCCGCAATGTCATGCTCAGATTGTTGGTGCGCCTCCTCGATTCATGAGTGCAACACCAAACTTCACGGTTTACGCAAACGATCAGAATTGGGCCAAAGAGGTCTCCGAAGCTGCGGAGAGTTTCCGTAAAACACTGGCCATCCATTGGACCGGAAACGAGCTACCTCAATGGTCTAAGCCTTGCATTTTGTTCGTTCAAGACAACCCGAGAGCTTTGGCCAGTGGCGAGACAAACTACACTTTGGTGAACGGCGCAGTCATTAACTTCAAAATGACCGTACGCGGAACTCGCGAGCGAATCATCGATTCGGTTTTACCCCACGAAGTAACTCACACGATCATTGCTAGTCACTTTGCTCCATTTGGGCGACCAGTACCAAGATGGGCTGACGAAGGCATGTGCACAACAGTGGAGCATGAAGCAGAGCGACGCAAACATGATCAATTGCTGATCAAGTTCTTGATGGAAGGAAAGGGGCTTCCCTTCGCTACACTTTTCTTGCTGGAAGATTATCCTGCCGATCCATTGCCCCTGTATGCACAAGGGTACAGCTTAACTAGTTTCCTTATCGCACAAGGTGGAGAGCAAGGCCCCAAAACCTTTATCCGTTTCTTGGAAGCTGGCATGAAGAACAACGACTGGGTGGCTGCTACCAACGAGGTCTATGGCTATCCCCTGGTAGGTAAGCTACAAACGGCTTGGAACGATTGGGTTAACCTAGGTGGACGCGACGTCGCGAACTTTACCGCATCCGCGAGAGGATTCGGTAGTGCTTCTTTGGTAGCCCAGGTCACCAGCAATAACGGTATAAACGATGTTGCATCAGTGCAGCCAGTTGTTCCTGCTTTTGCAGCATCAGGTGTTGAGAATGGTTCGGTACGAACGGCAAGTGCCGAAGTGCCTCGGGCTAATCAAGTTGGTAAACTAAATCAGGATAGCGGCAGTTACTACCTAAGCGAGTTGCGAAGCCGTGAAGCGAGTGGAGATAACGCAAAGTCGACTCTTGCTGATGCAGGAATCAACAGCCCGACTGGATTGCCGGCGATTGAATCCAATGGGAATACCGTTCCTGTAGTCGCTGCTAACGAAAAGCCTAACCAGTTTGTCCCATGGAATACGAATTCGCCCCAAGCACCTAACGGAATTCAACATTCCGTCAGTCAACCAAGACCACTTCAAACTTTTGGTGGCGTGTTGCAACGCTAGATTGGTTACGATTGCAACAATTCGGGTAAACCAGAGAAGCTGCGAAAGCCTCTGGTTTTTCTCCATTTTACCATTTGAAAAATTCTTTTCGGAACTGCGAATCTGCTATTGACTGGCATCCTCTGCAGGACCTATTCCCCTACCAGATAGATTTTGGTCTCCATACCGGAGAGGTGTTCAACAAGGGAATGACGAACACAACCTCGCGTATGGACTGTCGATCATTGTTGAAATGAGACGAGCGTTTTTTAAACAAAAGCGATAAAGGAGTGTCGCGTTGAAACACCTAAACCCCCTCCGGACATTACGGCTC
>JBKCTT010000114.1:0-2226 GCA_046318795.1 Pirellula sp. | reverse complement strand
GGCCTGAGAGACGAGCCGCTTTTCGAGATCGACTAATCGTTGTTTAAGTTCCGTGAAGCAATGCTCTGCGGCTATCTTGCCCGCATTTGCAATTTCCGATGTGCGGTGAAATTCCGCGAGTCCATAGATTGACGTATCCGGTTTGATCCAAAAGTCGACAGCCCGGTTGCGAAGCTTTCCAATATTGTGAGCTTGAGACTCAAAGATACGAAATATTGTGTCAATCGAGCCAGCGTTTTTCATTTTGATCGTAGGCATATCAGGACGGTTACCTGCGAATTCAGGACGCACATGGCTTGAGACATCCACTCCAACGACAAAATCTGCACCGCTTTCGGCTAAAACATCAGCAGGAAGATTGTTGAGCACGCCTCCATCGACGAGCGCCATACCATCGCGCAGAATTGGTCTTGAAACGACAGGAAGGTTGATGCTCTCCAGGATCGCTCGCACCGCATCCCCTTCCTGACGCACAACCGTTCTTGCTTGTACCAAATCGACGGTAATGGCTCGAAACGGAATGGATAACTGCTCCAGTTGCCAATCGTGAAGATATTTTCGCAACATCCCGTCCCAAGCCCTTCGTCGATACTGAGAGACTAAATACACGTTAGGCCAATTCGGAAGGCATCGAAAAAGCTTTGAGGGGGTAAGGTCACGTTGGAAATTTCGAATAGCATCTTGAGGAGACATGCCTGACGCATACAGAATTCCAGCCATGGCACCTGCGCTGGTCCCCGACATCACGTCAAACGATATGCCGGCGTCCTCTAGAACTTGCAGTACCCCAAAATGAGCCATTCCTTTAGCGCCACCCCCGGCCAACGCGATACCGATTGAGATGCCGCGAAGCGCTCGCGAAAGCCGATCTATCCCTTGAATCTCTTGACGTGCGATCGATCCCATCGAAGAATCGACAACAATCTTCACATCCGATTTTTTAAAGGTCAAGCTACTCAACACGGGGGCTACGGGCGAATTCGGATTCAACAACCAGACGATACGTACCCGATCGGACGCATCTCCCTGAAGAAATTTTAAGGGAGCCATCGCCTGCATCAGATTCGGCGCATCATTAGGTTCGAGCAACCACAGTATTTCATCACATCCCAATAGCGATTTGAAATACTCGTCGTTTTGTAATGCACTAGCGCAAACCACGATACGTCGATCAAGCAGAGGGGGTGAGGGTTGTAGCAGAGGTGACGCCCCTGCATCGATATGCTGAAACGGGAGTGATTCCGGCCAGCAACCAGCCTTGATCAAACATTCAGGTTGGTTCGACCATACTTCGATCCTCTCACCTACCTTGAGCAATTTTGCAACGATCTTTCCAGCTAACTCACACCCCAGTTTGGATGAAGCAACGATACCGAGGCGAGGTGAAGGAACATTGCGCGACGCTGCACCGGTGACAGTCTTGAATCGCTCGCTAAGAGTAAAGAACAAGTTCTGCATCAGCGAAGGATAAATCTTAACCCAACGAATCAAAGCTTCGGCGGGCGCGACCAGAAGTTTACCGTTGGTTCGAGCAGTGAATCGAGCGGGCCGGTTTGGATTCTTTTCAAGAATAAAGATTTCCCCAACGGTTTCCCCTTGGTGGACTATGCCTAAGAACTCTTCTCGTCCGCGTGGATCAGTCAAGAACGAATCCAATTCTCCCTCTACGACAATCCAAAACTCGGTGACAGGTTCGTCTGGAGAAGCGATGGTTTCGCCCGCAGCGAACGACCGTACAGTGAGTTCTTGAGCGAGACTCACCATTTGCTCACGATCCAATCCTTGGCAAAATCGGATATTAGCTAGCCAGCCTATTGCCTGCTCGACTTCCGCTTCAGAACGCGGCATTCAAAACCTCATGTTAGTGATCAACGAATCAACGCTTCAGAAAGCTACAAACAGCCGTCATTCTACATCTCTGATCTTCAGAATCAGACAGGCTTGCGTTCTGAATATCAAGATTGTCGTAGTTTTAGGTTTAAATTTATTCGACATTACCCAAGGAGATGCACACCAGTCAGACGAGCGAAAAGTCGACCTGGCGTGGTCCTGGGTGGATGCCAACACCGCCATGAAAGACATCACGCATGAGCAGCAGCGCGTCAGATTGACTCAATTGGTTGAGCAGTCCAAGAAGTATTGGCACGGTGTAAAGTTCGTAGTTAATTCAGATTAGTTCGATGCAAGTTGTCCGAGAACCAGTTTTGTCACAAGGCAAAGAAGTAA
>JBKCTT010000113.1:0-3723 GCA_046318795.1 Pirellula sp. | reverse complement strand
CGCGTACCGCTCCAAGCGTACGTTGTTGTTTGATCCGTCGTGCCATTGTTCTGTTTATCGAGCAATTCACTTGTGATACGGTCGTCCGCATTGTACAGGTAGGTAATGACTTCATCCACATAGGCCGTGCTCGGCTTATCTGTCGTCCGCTTGCGACGATTACCAAACAAATCCATCACATACGTTTCGGTGCTTATAAGTTGGATGGCACCATTCGAAGTACAAAGACAAGGGTTGGTCGGACTACGACCGCAATTCAGCCAACACGCACTGGTCCCACGAAAGTCGACTCGGTCCGCGACATCGCATTGGTCCGCGACATCGCATTGGTCCGCTCCAAAATTCGAAACGATTCGGCCAATCCTCCGAAAAGAGGTCTAAATCTCTACCATCTCAATTCGGCCAAAAATACGACAACAATTCGGCCCGTAACTGTTTGGCACGTGCCCAACCACGCCTTTCGAAGACTCAGGGACGTGCCACCCCTGCCATGCAGTCCAGCATTCAACCAGGGCCTGCCAACTCGACACGTCTTCCAATGGTTAGTCCACACAAGTAGAATGTGATTCAGGGTCTTGGGGTTGTATCGTGTCCAAAGAAAGAGGTTGCAAATGATACCATTGGTTCTCCAAGTCGACGAAAAACTTGCCGAACGTGCAAAGCGCGTGGCGGAACGCCAGAACATCACGGTGGACGCGATGGTGGGACAGTACTTTGCACAACTGCCGGATGACACCACTGAAGGAGCCAAACTCGGGACCGAGCAATTGCTCGAGACGCTCGGCAAATTGAGTCGTCCGATGGGTGGTAAGCCGTGGAAAGACCGAGATGAACTATACGCAAGGTAAGCGGTTCCTCGACACCAACGTTCTGTTCTATTCGTGCGATACATCCGATGCAATTAAACACCAGAAGGCATTGAATTTGATCGCTGAATGCTCGCGAGACAATTCGGGTGTGTTATCCGTGCAAGTTCTTGGCGAGTTCTTTCATGCGACGGTCGTCCGTAAAAAATTGCTCACCGCCGAAGAGGCAGAACGAGCTGTCATGGCCTTTCGCAGTGCGATGAAATGTGCATCTATTGAACCTCAAGATGTCTTCGATGCCATCGAAGTACATCGGCGTTATCAAACTCGATATTGGGATTCGCTCATTATTGCGATTGCCGCTCGACTCGAATGTATTGAGATACTCAGTGAGGACCTCAATGACGGCCAGACCCATATGGGTGTACTAGTTTCGAATCCATTTCGTGTGGAATAGTTGAATATCTGCACCGGTTTAAGGCGGGTTGGAGCCAAGTTCCAAACAGGTAGCTCGCCCAGAGGCTTTGCAGTGGTCGTGGTCTTGCTTGACTACTCCAGCGTCGTCCTAATTTTACCAAAACTCCAGCCAGGCAAACACGACGAGCGAAAACGTTAAGCAGGTACGTCACCAAGCACGCCCTTCGAAGACTCAGGGACGTGCCACCCCAGCCATGCAGTCCAGCATTCATTATGGACGTGCCAACCCGCCCCGAGGGCATCTTAGAGAAGTGGTTAATGGAGTACTCGCGCGAACTATCGATGTCAAGGGTTGGTCGGACTACGACCGCAATTCAGCCAACCACTACTGGTCTCACGAAAGTCGACTCGGCCCGCGCCATCGTATTGGTCCGCTCCAAAATTCGCAACAATTCGGCCAGCACACCGAAAAGAGATCTAAATCTCTACCGTCTCAATTCGGCCAAAAATACGACCACAATTCGGCCCGTTACAGGTATGCGTCGAATCCACCCACCATCGCTCCAATAACTGTCCCCGCACGCCAAGTTGTACGCTTCGCTGAAGCCCCCCAATCGCCAAAGAACCTAACAACCCACCAACGCTAAAGAACATTCCCGTCGGATCAATCCTGTGTATCGGATTCCTATGCACGAATCCATACTTATTGATATCGATCGAGAAGACCGAAGCCAAAGCTTCCAGTCTCCGTCGAATCCACTCACGTCGGTGGGAATAGTCTTTGCCAGTAAGAGCATCGACACCAGCGAGGAACACATCGCCCTTCAGTTGGTACTGACATCACCTTCGCCTCGACGAAGCTTGCGGACTTCAATGACGAAGTCCAGAATCGCTACGACTAATCCAAGACAAACGATCAGAGAAATGAACTCAATTCGTAACGCAACGTCACTGCTTGTTTCATGTCCCATGATTCTCCCGAGAATCGTCCTGTTATTATTCCACCCTACGACGGACGGGTACAACAATGATACGAGTACAGCAGCCATTACTGTACCGACCAGCCAGTTCACGAAGAACCTCAAGACTCGCATTCGGAGACTCATCGAGAAAAGGTGCCTAATTTTCGGAGATCATTATAGGCTTCTATTCCGAGAAGTCCTTGACCTGTGTGATTCGATTCAAGAATCGAAAACCGGTCAGTATCTTTCGCACTCGACATGCCGGAGACAATTGACTCTCTCGACCCTGCATTATTCCGCCACATCGCATTTAGTGTCCCAAGACTCGCATTCGGAGTTCCCATCTGATTGTTGGCATAGTACCGAATCTCATAAGACAGTATGTCCACTGCTCTCTCAGGATCAAGCAGCGCATTTCCTATTTCACTTGCCGATCTACCAATTAACTCGGGATGGTTGTGCTGAAGCACTGTCCTTGCGTTTATTTGCGCGTAACCAACACTGCGGTTCTGATTTTCTGGATCATCGAAAACAGAATCCAGAATGTTCATGTGATACAACTCTCCTAGCATTACCGACGCCAGTAGTTCAGGTGCAACCCCAGCAGCGTTATTGTTTATCTTTGGCGCGAGGCCCGCGATGATGTTCCTCGAGCGTGCATTTCCACCTAGAATTCTTCCCTGAATGTAAGCCGCATGATCATCAATTTCCCGCTCTTGATTCCTGAAAAAACTTCCACTTTGGCGCCACTCTGCCATTCCTATCAAGATCGAGTAGCTCACAGCGGGGAATCCCCTCATGAGATTGAAAACCGCTGGCCCGATCATTCCACCGGCTTTAACTGCTCCAATACCGATACCGCCTCCGATGAAGCTACCAAGCATTGCACCGACGATCGCACCTTGATACATGCCTTGCCAAATCGTCATTCTGCCTGTGAAACCTGCGTAAGCAGCACCAAGTGCGGCGCCAGAAAGCCCACCAATTGCGCCGCCAATAGCCATTCCTCCAAGCATCCCACCCAGGCTAAACATTCCTGTCGGATCGGCATTCATCACTGGGTTGGCGTGAGCATACGCATACTTGTTCCAACTCAGCGGATCACGAGCATTACCGAAGAATGGATCAAGCGTCGTAAACCGATGTCCGTCATACCATCTTGCTCGAAGATACAATTGCCCTATGCGGCTATCGAAAGCTTCGCCGTTGTAGAGCAGACTCGTGAGAGCTTGCGATTGCAAGCCTTGAGCACCCAGCGTCCCTACCGATTGAGCGGTGCGGTTATGAATCGCAATTAACTCGCCGTAGGCAGCATAAGTAAATACTTGCGCTATCGCTCCTGCCGCATCGGTAAGCATCCGAACGCTCGTATGAGCGTCGTGCGAGAAGGTCAGCGTGGTTCCCGCATTCCAACCCGCGCCACCTCCTGCCGGTGGTAGATACGTTGTTTGCGAAATCTCGTCGCTGCCGTAGGTGTAAACAATTCGCTTGGTCGCGACGCCAGCCGCGTTCTTGGTCGTTTCGACAATCGTCTGCGC
>JBKCTT010000112.1:0-2193 GCA_046318795.1 Pirellula sp. | reverse complement strand
GTTTTCCTAGCGATCCGATCGGGGCTTAAGCAAGCCATGAGATACCGTTTTCGAGCACTTTGTTGCACCGAATTCGGTCATGGGCTCACCACTGTGGTTTATCCCAGTGGGAGCATGACTGAGTAGCTACCAACGATGCAAGCCACACAACCCACCTCCTCAGTCTGGCCGTAGGACAGACGGGGGAGAAGAAAAGGGGGGCCGCATTTAGTAGCCGCTCTGTCACCGCTCCACCGGCGCAGGGCCGGAATGGTGGCGAAAACCCGTTCACAGAATAAGAGATAGACCCAGTCAGTAATCTCCCCGCCCAAGGCGGACGGGTAGCCGGTTGGTCCTGATGGGCTGATTTGCCGTTTTCCCAATCTTTTCTAATGCCGGTTTTCCAACGGTGTTTTGGATTAACTATTGTCCCGATTGATGCTCAAGCGAGCCGTTAGAGACCGTTTTCGAGCACTTTGTTGCACCGAATGCGTTCGTTGGCGCAGTACGTGAGTTATCCCAAGCGATTACATTTTCCCTCAGGGCCAACAAATCGCAGTACCGTCACTGTCAAAGCGTATCGATATTGATTCGTAACGTTCTTCGATGAGCGTATCGGAATGAGTTTTTGCAAATTGAGAATCATTCACCCAATACGTGGATTAATCATGCTTCCCTTTGATGTGTCTTGCTGCGCGATAAAACATCAAGAAAATTCCACTTGCAAAGATACCAATGACTAATCCCGCAAACGATCCAATCAACGCGCCCCCGTACCAAGGCAAATTCCACTGAGTGTTGATGGCCGCCAATAATGCTCCCAACGACGCGGCGACAATGATCGAGATGAATACAAATACCGCCTGAAATTTGTTGTCGCTCCATCGTACGTTCACGCCTGTCACCGTGTCGGTAACAACATTGTATGTTGCGCGTGAGGTTGTTAACCCCTGAGCTTCGTCTTTGTTCGCGTTTGCTGTATCAACTGGCGGTTGGAATGGGTTTTCCGTCACTTTGCTACTCCATTGGTAACTGAGGCGGTTATTCGTTGTTGGCAGACGTTTAGTCGAGCTCCTCGAACTTAGGGAGATCATCATCCGGTACGTCCGGTGTCTCTCGATCTAGTCCCCATTGCTGAAGTCTTCGTATCAATCTCGCCCGTGAAACATTTAATAGCTTGGCCGCCGCTGATCGATTCCCTTTAACGTATTCGAGCGCTCCTAGGACTAAGTGTTTTTCGGTATCTTCCAAAACTTTGTCCAAATCGATTGCACTGAATTGTGTAACCTCCTCTAACTCAGAATGAGAAGTTCGTAACGATATGGGTAAGTGGGCAGCGCGAAGCGGCTCCAAATTCGCTTCTCGAAACGCATGAGCCATCGCATTCGCCAACTCCGAGAGATCGCCCTTCCACGGATAAGCCGCTAACGCATCATAGAACTCAGGGGTCGCTCGAAACTCTGTTGCAATTCGCTTCGAATCGTCACGCAATTCGGTCGTTAGTTCTCTTTGCGTACGAACAAACCACGCGTGAACTAACTCCTTGAGATCTTCTTTGCGATCCGATAATACTGGAATGTTTAACTGGAAACTTGCGACGCGATTCCACAACTCTTCTTGGATGGGTGTACGACTCGGTGCTGTCCTGGAATTCGCTCCACTCTCAGCTGTGGCGTACAAATCCATCGACTCACTCTTGGCCAAGAAGCTCGACAACGGTTGAGCTAAGTCCAATGGCAATTTGTCGAGGTCCTTGAGGATTACTCCCAACCCTTTCGCTGTCGTGACACTTCGCTCCGAGATAAGCTCTAACATGCCAGACAGCAAACTGTAATCCATCAGCTTGCAGTCTATCGTGATGGGAGGATTGATGGGGGCTACACCGTTGCTTAGGGATCTGGCTCTATGAATGTAAATTGCCAACTGCTCATGCAATGCCCCTTCACCACCCGTTATGGTAACCGGAAACTCTTGCTTGACCGCCAACTGAACCTGACGCCTGAGAAACTGCGTTTGGACCGATGAACCTACAAGGAACCACGGGCTTTCCAAACCCGA
The DNA here is from genome assembly GCA_046318795.1 of Pirellula sp. GTDB lineage: Bacteria > Planctomycetota > Planctomycetia > Pirellulales > Pirellulaceae > JBKCUI01. Next base: position 156 of record JBKCTT010000112.1, on the reverse strand, counting down.
TCGAGAATACATCTCTTGGATCATCTGGCGGATTTCAAGTCCATTCCAGTCGAGTTGTCGTAACGACTGGCTATACAACTCAGGAACGATGATGACCATAACGGTCGAACGTCCACTGGAATCGAGTGGCTCGATCGGCAAGAAAATCCGTGCAGC
>JBKCTT010000111.1:0-4854 GCA_046318795.1 Pirellula sp. | reverse complement strand
GTCAAAGGTGCACCGGCGGTCAGCGAGGCGATCGCCATGCCCATAAAAAATCGTCGCATGGAAACCCTCCTACGGTTTTTTTTGCGGGAACTAACGGCGCTTTGGAGCTGCGTATCAAACCTCAGCACCTGCAAACGGAATTACGTTAAGGCTTGGTTAGGGAGGCTGTAATCAGACCGGTTACGACTCTGGACCTGCGAGGGTAGCAAATCGTCACCGTGTTCGTTGAAGAGGCCCCCCTCGGTCAACCGTTCACGTTGTTTGCGAATACAGAACTATGTTTCGGCAATTCTCGCGTCGGAACGAAGTGTTTTTACCAATTTTGACGTCCATCGCGATGATTCCGAAGAAATGCATTAAACGGGAGGACTTACTATTTCCCCACTCTATGCATTACCTAGAATGAGCAAAGTCTTCCTATCTATACCCAGTTGCTCATTTACCCCGGATCGCCATGATTGAATACCAAGTCCATCAATCGGAACTCATCGAAGAGCTTGCATTAGTCGATTTGAAACCACTCATGACATGGGTTGCGGAAGATTACCAAGTTAGTGGACGGCTATCTATCGCGGTCCTTTCGGATCCTGAAATCCGTGAAATCAATAATCGTTATCTAGGGCACGACTACGAGACGGACTGCATCAGTTTCGATCTGTCTGATCAAGAAGATTTGTTTGATGGAGAGGTGTTGATCAGCGCTGATACCGCACGCAGGGTAGCCCGAGAAGTCGGCTGGGACCCCATGTATGAGGCGTGTCTCTATATTATACATGGCTTACTTCACATATTGGGGTATGACGATGACACCCCCGAATCCAAAGCCGAGATGAGAGAGCAGGAGCGATGTTACTTGCAAAAGCTAGCCATTCCTGGCTGGGAAAAACATCCGACTCAAGGGGATGCCGATTATTGAGGGAGAGTTGGAGTCCAGAAATGGGCAGAACGTGGGGGCACACGGGAAACTATCGCCACTGCGAAGATTACCGATTATGATAGCAATTACGTTTCGGTCTAAGAGATGTGGAGAATCTTGCTGACATAACGTCCTCGACGCCTCATCCAAAGCGAAACGCGTCAACTATTAACTTACCCGCCATAAAGTAGCCTACCCCAATGTCCTCAATCCCCTGGTCGATCGCGCAAGATTCCTTGAATGTGAACTTTTCCGTTCCGCAGACGATGCGGCTTCGGTTCACGTCCGATTGTTTCGGCGCCGATTGGGACCAAGTTCTATCGCTGTTCGCTACCGACACGGACAAGTCACGGGTACAGTTTTGGGTTGATGAAGGGGTTGTAGCGGCGAATCCCGAAATCCGCAAAGAGCTGGATAGGCGATTGGTCTCCTCTCTGGACAGATTGGAGCTTGCCTCTCCCATTCATTACGTAGCGGGAGGGGAGCAGGTAAAGAACGACGACGAGACGATCGATCGGATCTTTCGCCAGATAGATCAGGACGGCCTAGATCGACGTAGTTACATTTGTGTTATTGGAGGGGGAGCACTCCTCGATGGAGTTGGCTATGCCGCCGGAATCGCGCACCGGGGGATTCGATTGGTGCGGTTTCCGACCACAACACTTGCGCAAGCCGACTCTGGGGTCGGTGTAAAAAATGCTATCAATGCTTACGGCAAGAAGAACTGGAAGGGAACATTTGCGGTTCCTTGGGCGGTGGTCAATGATCAGTCGCTGATTCGCCATTTGCCACAGCGCGATTTCGTGGCAGGATTCTCAGAAGCGGTCAAGGTTTCGTTGTTGAAGAGTCCTGGAGCTTTTCGATTTTTGTGCGAGCATGCGAAGCAAATTGCAGAGCGTGAGTGGGAAGCTGTGATGACCGCGATTCGGTCAAGCGTACTGATGCATTTGCACCACATCACACATGGTGGCGATCCTTTTGAAGTACAAGAAGCCCGACCACTCGATTTTGGGCACTGGTCGGCACACAAGCTAGAGCACTTAACCCAGTTTCGATTGAGGCATGGCGAGGCCGTATCGATTGGGGTGGCGCTCGACGTTGTTTATTCCCATTTGGTTCATGGATTAGACCGGTCTGACATGGTCGCAACACTCAAGGCATTGGAAGATATGGGTTTGCCCATCTTTGACCGTGCTGTCGAATCCGGCGCCATTTTTGATGGTCTCGAAGAATTCCGGCAGCACTTGGGTGGTCGTTTAACGTTGACGATGTTGCGAGGTGTTGGGAATAGTATCAACGTTCACGAGGTCGACCGGATGGCCATGTTAGAAGCCATCCGGTATTTACAAGATCGAGTCACTAGGCCAAGCCAAGTCGCTCCTTAGGATCTTTTAGTGCATGCTGAAGTCGGTTGAGAGCTTCGGTTTCGATTTGTCGAACACGTTCTCGTGTAAGACCAAGTTCTGCACCGATTTCCTTGAGAGTGTGCGGAGCCGTATCCCCTAAACCGAAACGCATTTTAAGAACGGTTGCTTCTCGAGCGTCGAGGGTGGAAAGCAACTCAAGAGCTGTCTTCATCACATCGTGATCGAGTAGTTCTTCATCCGGGCTCTTAAGACGTTCATCCATCACCATTTCGCCGAGGGACCAGCCTGTATCGGATTGATCGCTTTGCGGCGTAGCGTTATGGATTTGGATCGCCTTTTTGATAATCGGAAGTTTCTTCTTAGGAAGTCCCAGTAGACGGGCCACTTCTTCCTGCGTTGGCATCCGACCTAGTTCTTCGCTGAGGCGGGCCGTCGCACGTCGCCACTTGCTCAGCAACTCCACCATGTAAGCGGGAATACGGATCGTCTTAGCGGAATTGATCAATGCTCGCTTGATCGACTGCTTGATCCAATAGCTCGCATAGGTGCTGAATCGAGTTCCCATTTCAGGGTCGAACCCTTCTACGGCGCGAAGTAAACCAAGGTTTCCTTCCTCGATAAGATCTTGAAGAGCGAGTCCCTTGCCAACATAGCTTCGTGATATATTCACGACCAATCTCAGGTTGGCACGGACCATGCGGTCGCGGGCTGCGGCATCGCCATTAGCGATTAGTCGAGCCAGCATTTGTTCTTCCTCGGCGGAAAGAAGCTTAGTTTCGTTAATCTCACGCAAATACGTTTCGAGCGGAGATTGAGGTTGTGCACCATCCTTGGGACTGCGACGACGCGAGATCGAAAGCAGATCTTCGTCCTGTGGCTCCTCCACGTCGCTGATAAACGGTCCAGAATGTGCCATTGATACTCCACCTAACAAGGGGTTCCAGTCTTTCGAGATGCCGCTCGCAGGTCGAGCCGAGAACATATCGCAATCGCAGAAATCGACTCATAAATGCTCGCATATCCAGATAATTTGCTGGCGGTTGGTGTGTAGGGATTATTCTCGACGCGCAAAGCCTTTGCCGACAAAGCTTTCCGCCGTACAATCCGAATTCTCGCTACGAAGCGAATCGTAGTGCCAAGCCTGCTTGGGACCCGATCCTATTTCCAAATCACTTTTGTCAGCAACCTACGAAACAATGATATCCCCCTCAATAGATATGTCCTCAACGTCTCGTTGGAGCACACTCGCCGACGCGATTTTGTCGGACGAACCGATTAGCCGCGATCAGGCGTTAGCCATATTGGAGTCGACTGACGACGAGCTATTAGATCTCGTTTCCGCCGGATATCGCATACGTCACAAGTACTTTGGTAAAACGGTGCAGCTCTATTTCTTGATGAATGCCAAGAGTGGCTTGTGCCCAGAGGATTGTAATTACTGCAGTCAATCGAAAATTTCGGACGCTCCCATTCCTAAGTACAACATATTGAGCCGAGACAAACTTCTCGATGGTGCACGGCTCGCGGCGGAGCGACAGAGCAAGACGTATTGTATCGTCATCAGCGGTCGCGCACCAAACGAGCGAGAGATGAAGGCAGTCGAGACGATCGTACCCGAAATCAAAAAGGCATATGGTCTTAACATTTGTGCTTGTTTAGGTTTGCTCAGTGAGGAGCAAGCGTTGCGACTCAAAGCAGCTGGCGTGGACAAAGTGAATCATAATTTGAATACCAGTCGTGAGCATTATGCCGAGATTTGCACGACGCACACCTTTGACGATCGCGTAGAAACTTTGCGTAACGTCCGCAAAGCGGGCATGGAGTTATGCAGCGGTGGCATCATCGGTATGGGAGAGAAGCTGAGCGATATTGTCGATATGGCATTTTCTCTTCGCGAGCTTTCCGTTGAGTCGATACCGTTGAACTTTCTGCACGCGATTGATGGAACCCCTTTGGAACAGAAGGAGTACTTAAATCCACGCGATTGTTTGCGTGCACTGTGCATGATGCGATTCGTAAATCCCAAGAGTGAGTTGCGAATTGCTGGCGGACGCGAGCGACATCTTCGAACCTTGCAACCACTCGGCCTATTTATTGCGAATAGTATCTTCGTTGGAGATTACCTAACCACTAAGGGCCAGGCTCCCGACGAAGATTATCAAATGATTCGTGATATGGGTTTCGAAATCACCGGTAGTTGTATTGGGCCAGAGGCTTCGCAAGCCAGTTGCGGTAGTGGAACCTGCGAAGGGAATTCCTGTAACACGTCGGACAATACTTCTGGTTGTAGTAATAAGACCAGCGCCGGAACCTCATGTTGTGGCTAGCTCAATGGAAAAGTTCAGCCAGAGGTCGCGAATGGGCGCAATCGGAAGCGTTTCGCCATACGGTCCTCGAGTAATCAACTGGTTTCAATTTTGGCTAGTTTGATAAAGAAAGATTTTAGATTTCCAGTTTAGAGTGCTAAGGTTGCGGGCTCAAAGAACCCAATCGCATCCGATCTAAACTGGAAAGGACATACCAAAAGTTATGCTCATGCGGCACCCGCTTCCTGATTTGCAATTTAGCTAC
>JBKCTT010000110.1:0-5496 GCA_046318795.1 Pirellula sp. | reverse complement strand
CATCGACGGATTTTATCTCAATCCGAATGAGCTGCGTTCAAGTGACACACAAACGCGATTAGCGGGCGCCAAGTCGGAATTGGCCCTCGGAGAATCGCAAACCGTCGGCGTCGCTTACATGAACGTTTTTGAATCAACATTGCCCTATGTCAAAGCGCCAGTCCAAATCATTCCCAATGGTCGCGAGGGGTTGAATACAATCCACACTTATAATCGTTGGAACCCCGCGAAAGATCTCGCGCCGACACTCTACTTTGCGGGTGATTACGCCCATCAATGGAACGACAGAATTGACATGTCCTCCAGCGCGTTCAGCGGTGAAATCGGCAATCAATTCCAATCTCTTCCATTCGTTCCCAAGTTTGCGTATACATTTCGATCGTTTCAAGGAGACGATCCTTCTACCGCTCAATTCGAAAAGTTTGATCCTCTTTTCTACGAAGGATCACCTGTCTTGTGGGCGACTGGCAGCAATGGTTCGTTCTCGTTCATCAACTCAAACGTGCAATCGCACAAGGTGTTTTTCAGTTTTGCAGTCAGCGAGCGTGACACATTTAGCTTCCACTATTGGCACATTCGAGCGGAACAGGAAAACAGTCCCATTCAATTCGGTCAAGCTGGTCGCTTAGTGGTGGTCGGTGGAGAACCTCAGTTGGTTTCGGGCGTATCAGATAGTCATCTTTCGGATGATTTCTACGTTGAGCATTTTCGGATCTTAAGTCCCAATATGTTCTTAACAACAGGACTTGCTGCTTCCATTCCGGGTTCCGGACTCAGGCAGCTTATCAGTGACCCTGTAACTTGGTACGGCGGATTGGTCTCCTTTGCCTTCCAGTACTAAATCACGGTTCGTCTAGCAGAAAATGCCCGTGACCATCCGTTCACGTAATCGATTCTTGGGGATCTTACGTTTGTAAAACATTTTTTGGCGAATCGTGTTAACGTTTACGATTCCGGCGACATTAGCCTTAAGGAGCCAAAAATGATACCAGATCCCCATTCATCCGAAATCGTAAGCCTAATAGCACGTCACCAGACCAGATTAAGAGGTCTGGTGAGGTGTTTGCTTGTGCGTTCGTCAGATGTTGAAGATGTCCTTCAAGAGGTAAATTCCGTCCTTTGGGAGAAGGCTGGAGAATTCCAAACCGGCACCGATTTCTGGGCTTGGGCCAGCCAAATCGCACGGTTCAAGGCATTGAACCACATTCGAAAATACAGCCGCGACCGACTAGTCTTCGACGAAAACCTCCTACGCGAACTTGCTGATTTGGCAGACCAGCGGTTGTCGCAACTTGATGATCGGCGAGATGCATTGGAACGTTGTCTGAACGCGCTTCCACCTCCCCAAAGACAGCTTATCGATATGCGTTATGCCGGGGGGCATGCTATCGAGTCGATCGCCGGAATCATTGGTAGACCTCAAGCCTCAATTCGCCAGACTCTGTTTCGGGTCCGTCAGGCATTGTCAGCCTGCATCGAATCGAAACTGCAATCCGATGGAGGCGTATCGTGAGCTCGAAAGATCGGTTTTCCGAATTAATATCGAGGGTTCTCGACGATACCATTTCAGATGAGGAGATAGTCGAACTGCATTCTCTCATCCATGCAGATCCGTCGCTTCGCTCGGACCTGGTCGATCATCTATTGCTTGATACCTTGCTCGAGGAAAACCTCGGACAGGAACCTCTCACAGCTCTGATTGATCTCGTCGGAGACTAAACTGATACGATCAATGGCTCGGCATCATCTACAGCAGAGAGCCACGATCACCCTGCCGTAACAACCGCACTAGCAAGAAGCTGGCCCTGGATGACCGGATACATCGTGCTGGCAGCCAGCGTACTGATCGCCGTATCTTTATTCTTTATGCAGGGTAACCAAGAAGCGTATGCGAGTGCTTCACAAGTTATTCAAGCAACCATTCACTCACACGCCGCTCCGATCGAACGCATCTACGTGGTGGAGGTTAAGCGGGGAGAGGGGAACAAAGCTAAATTCGAATTTCCTCGCGATGTTAGAGTGGCCACACAAGGAGACCGGTTCTGGGTACAGATGCGCGGCATAAGAGAATGGGTCTGGGGACGCAATGAACAAGGAGCTATTTGGATAACGCTTGGGCACGCGCGTGCAGTCGTCGTGAATCTAGAGGAAATAGGAGCACCGCTTCGCCATATTAGTGATCTGTGCACACTGAACCTTGAGACGTTACTGCAAAACTTATTGAAGCATTGTCGACTGGAAATGTCAGATGGCCCGGCTAATACAACGATTATCGTGGCAACGCCGCGACCGCAATGGACCAGCCGTCCGCTTCGACGAGCCACTATCGAAATCGATCGAGAAACGAAAGCCATTCGCAAACTCATCATTGAAAGAGAATTCGAAATCACAAGCTCCGTGACTACGTTCACGCTGGTGGATTCTCGACTAGCAGACGAATCCCTTTATGGCCCCGAAGGTCATCTAAATGAACCATATAAAATCTTCTCAACTGAAATGAATGCCGAACGTCGTCGTGAGTTTATCACGAACTGGTTTGGTCCTATATCAGACCAGTGGATGCAGACGAAACCAAGGTAACCGTCGTACTTGAACAACACACAAACTATTCAAACTTTCGAGTATTCCAATGAAATATAACCTTCTCATCGTAACTTTCTTAACTCTCTCGATCGCATTCTAATTCGATGTGAACTGGAAACAGGCTTATTCCCAAATCGCAAAATCCTTAGAAACACCCATTCGACAAGGTCCGAAACTATTGTCCCCTGGTGAGCATGGTGTCGGACGATTTATCTCTGATTTTTCATTCACCGATCTTGAGGGTGTTTCAAGAAGCCTACACGGTGACCCGCAACATAGACTGACCGTTATTACGTTCACTAGCACAAGTTGTCCGCTAAGCAAGAAGTACCTACCTACACTTGTTGATCTTCATCGCGAGTATGCACAGAGGGGAGTCAGGTTCATTCTGGTCAATAGCGTGGCGACGGATAAAGTCAGCGATATGCAATCTGCTGCAGCACGTTTTGGATCGAATGTAGAGTACATATTTGATAAGGAGTCCGCGTTCACCTCCCACATGTCAGAAACCACTACGACCGATGCCTTTATAATCGATCGATCCCACACTCTTGTTTATCATGGTGCGATTGATGATCAATACGGATTTGGCTACTCCATCGACAAGCCACGTTACACGTATTTACGCGATGCTCTAGACGCTACACTGGATCAACGCGCCATACTCGTTTCTGCAACAGCCGCTCCTGGTTGTTTAATCGAGCGAAAATCAACACCGAGCGAGCCGACAGAGATAACCTATCACAATCAAATTGCTCGACCCCTGCAACGACATTGCGTGGAATGTCACCGAGAGGGGGGAGTTGGTCCGTTCTCACTCGAAACCTACCAGGATGCTGTGGCGCATGCACCGATGATTCGAGACGTTGTAGATCGCAGCAACCAACGAGGGACATGAAATCTCGCCGTGGATCAACGATCGTTCTCTTTCAGCCTCCGAGAAACAACAACTATTCATCTGGCTAGATAACAACACTCCGGAAGGAGAGGCCTCTCAGTCTCCTGCCCGACGTAACTTTGCTGATGGATGGTTGATTGGAAAACCTGATGCGGTATTCGAGTTCCCAAAGCCCATCTACGTGAAAGCAACCGTAACGATGCCCTATCAGAATGTAGTCGTTGAAACCAATTTGCAAGAAGATCGATGGGTTCAAGCTATCGAGGTCAAGCCAGGAAATAAAAGTGTCGTTCACCACGTGCTTATTTTCGTTCAATCCGACAACGAACAGGCTGGTCCCAGAGACGACGCTGCCGACGAACGCTCGGGCTTTTGGGGTATCTATGTTCCTGGGAACAGTACTCTTGTTTATCCGGATAGTTATGCCAAACGGATCCCCAAGGGAGCACGATTGCGATTTCAAATGCACTACACCCCAAATGGAACAGCGACCGCGGATGTGACTCGAATAGGCCTGGTTTTTGCTAAAGAGGAACCGAGACACGAAGTTCTCGTCGCAGGAGTCGTCAACGTGCGGTTTCGCGAACCTCAATGCGCAGGTTGTACCAACGATCACAAACTGCGAGGCTGCAGCGAAGTAATCGCATTCTCAGAACGGAACAGGAGTTTTGGTCATGGTCCGAGGCGAAGTGATCTTCGAGGACTATGCCCCTGGCTGGACCGCTGATAAACCGCACTTGTTGGCTAGCGGTACAAAGAGTTTCTGCGGAGTCATGGCTGCCTGTACTGTTCATGATGGACTGCTTACCTTAGATGAAAACGTTGCAGAGACCCTTACTGAGTGGAAAGACGATAAACGTAAGTCCGATATTACGATTCGACAACTACTGAGCTTGTGTAGTGGTATCGACGGAGGAGATAACGGAACAGTCCCTGGGTACAAACGATCCATGTTGATGGCGAACGCAACTGCAGAGGCAGGTAACAAGTTCTCGTATGGGCCAATCCCATTTCAATGTTTTGGGGAGCTCATGCGCCGGAAGCTTGAAGTCAAACAAGAATCGGTTGAGTCGTATCTACATCGCCGAGTCTTGGATCCTATCGGCATGAAGGTTGGTTTTTGGCGCAAAGATGTCGATGGCAATATCAACTTGCCAGCTGGCGCTTTTTTAACGCCGCGGGAATGGGTCAAGTTCGGCGAGTTGGTGAGACAGGGTGGAAAATGGAATGAGCAGGAGATAGTTCCTGCAACAATCCTCGCCGAGTGCTTTAAGCCTTCAACCGCTCAGCCAGCATACGGAATGACGTGGTGGTTGTTAGGTGGCGGGGACGAAAATGCGACCGAGGCTGCCGATGGTCGCAACGCGGCCCCGATAACCAGACGTTTCATTCAAGAGCGGCGCAAACGAACCTTTCAGCCACCTGCAGATACTGTGGCAGCCATGGGGAAAGGTAAGAATCGATGTTATGTGATACCCTCTCGTGAAATGGTGATCATTCGCATGGGGGACAGTCAAGGCCGCGAGTTCAGCGACAATGAATTCCTAGGCTTGCTTCTTAAATAAGTTTCATTTCTTTGTTTTCGAACCGTTATACAGATTTTTGGATTTAATGAAAAACTTGATAAATCGCACTAAGCTTCAATCTTGAAGATCCGGATTGCAATCTTTGTCGATCCTTCTGCTTGCGGGCTAATATTGATCTCAACCTGATCGCGTAAGCAAGGGAAGGCTGGTAATACAAGCCCGAAAGCGCGAGATGAGGGATTGCCCTGTTCTAACTCCGGCCTAAAGTGCGCGAGCCAGTGATGCGATCCCTCGCATGCGATTGGAGCTAGGGGGATTGGCGTTCGGGTTACTCATGCTTCGGGGTCGTTAACTGGCGTGCGATCCCTCTGCTCGCGCAACGGGCTGGTAATACAAGCCCGAAAGCGCGAGGTGAGGGATTGCCCTGTTCTAACTCCGGCCTAAAGTGCGCGAACCGGAGATGCGATTACCACGCATGCGATTGGAGCT
>JBKCTT010000109.1:0-5014 GCA_046318795.1 Pirellula sp. | reverse complement strand
TAACACAGTTCCACGTCAGTGTTTTTCGAGCTGCGGAGTGATCAGGAAAATGTCAAAAAAGAAAATCAGCCTCAAACTTTCTTTGGCAATTGCTAGTGTTGGAATGATGGCATTGAGCACGGGCTGCCAAGTTCACGTGGCGGGCCAAACACTCCCCAGCCCCTATTATTTGGAAGACGATGTCCAGTACTTCCCTGCAGGCCCTGAGAACAAGCTTGCGAACGAGACCGCTGCTTTGAAAGCATCTCGCGAAGAGTACAAGGCACGCCAAGCCGCCGCCGGTCGATAAATCGAATCGCTACTTTGAATAAGAATATTCCTCTGCAATAGGCCCTGCGACTCGGGCCTATTTGTGTTGATAGGGCGAAGAGTTTTTTAAGAGTCGACTTCTTCAAGTATGTGGAAAGCCCACGGATCCAAATTCAATTCGAGGCCAGGATTGAAGATTTGGCCACGATGTAGGTGCATTCGAGTTCCGGTGAACCAATCCCGCAGCACGACGTCACTGGCACAAGTTCGATCGATGGAAACTCTTAGACGCACCGAAGCCGGCAGCTCCGAGAAATTCACGCTGACAAGCAGGTGTCGGCCATCGTCTCCTTTCCAGCGAAAATTGATGACTCTCACGTAAGATTCATCGCCTGGCCAAGCTGGCTTACCGTCTAAGAGCATCCAACGTCCTGTTCGGAAGAAATCTTCTTTTAGCAAATCGAGTAGTTTTTCATAGAACGATTGCAATGCAACATTGGTTTCTTCGGTAGGTCGTCGAATCAAATGTGGCGATATCTTGACCCTCCTCCCCTCGAGTTGCCCCTCGTGAAAGAACTTCATTCCAGGTGACAGATACGTGATGATGGCGGCCGCTCGATGTCTATCACTCGTCATGGTTTCACATGCACGTTTCTCGTCATGGTTTTCGAGAAATCTCGCCAAGCGATTCTGATAGTCGAGCTCGGCTAGGAGATGTAATCGAACTGGTTCCGCCGCTTCATGAATTACTCGATCGTAGAGTCGCTTGTCATAGCAATAATCAAAGCCGAGCTGCTGGAGATCCCATTCACGATCCCAATAGACCTCGGCCAGGAAGCAAAAGTGCGGATTGTTTTCCTTGATTCGCTCGATGTTCTCCTTCCAAAAGGGCAGGGCAGGGGAGCCCCACGTTCGTAGTGTCACATCGGGCAATATCAGCATGGCCATATCGCAACGCACGCCGTCACACAGATTGGCGATGCGAGCCAATTCTTGTGACATTCTCTGGATCGTTTTTGGATGGGAGTAATCCAACTGTGCCGTATCGGGCCAACCGTCAAAGTACGGGTCTTTGCCATGAGCTAAGATTTCGCCCGTGTAAGCTTTGAAGAAGTTCAAAGGTTCATTTCTCATTCGATCTTCTGAGCCATGAATAAAACATTCTGGATGCGATGCTATCCAGGGGTGATCAAGTGCCATATGGTTCGGCACAAAATCCAACATCAACCGCATCCCTCGATCGTGAAGTCGTTTTCGCAGTCGCAGCAACGCCGCGTCGCCCCCGAGTCGAGTATGGGTCTGATAATCGACGATTGCAAAACAGGAGCCCTCTATGTCCTCGTCCCGAAGATCAGGGAGTGTCGTCTGGTATTCATGACGCCATGCCGGATTCGATCGCGACACAGATTGGGCTGCTAAGCCTGTTTGCCAAACGCCTAACAACCAGATCCACTCAAAACCATGCTTTTTCCAAGAATCTAAAAGCTGATCGGGGATATCGTCGAGATTGGACGGTTGAGAGCGATTTATCGACAGATCCGTGAGCAGAGCGCGCGTGTTGACTTGATATAGCGTCGTTGATGGCATGGTGTTTCACCTGGGCGCGAAAAACGTGGAGCGAAGAGCCTACCTCGATCCATTATAGTCTCAGAAGAATCCGCTATCGCTTAAACATTTGAAACGTGTGCTCTTGAAATGCTTGCAACCATTGCACAGCAGAAGCGGGTTTCGCAGCTTGATAGCCAAAATATCCCATAAGCCCTTCGTCGCTGTAAGCCAAAGCGACAAGCACAGTTAATAATGCATAGATGAATAGGTTGGCTGGCAAGCTGTTCCCCCAAAGCTTGAGAGCAGTCCCGAAGCTATGTTTGTACCGATAGCGTCCACGACGAAATTCAACCGACCAAATTTCATCCAGCAAAATGTGAGACATGAACCCAACAAACACGGCAACCGACTTAAAAAGTCGTAGGCTAATATTATCGCAAGATGCCGCCAAAAAAGCGAAGATGGCGACCGAGACTGCAGCTGGCAAACTATGCCACATGCCTCGGTGGACCGTATATCTGCGAAATAACTCAGCAATCACAAATCGCAACAAAAAATAAACAATAATGGTGGTCACCACCATTACTTCATGACTCAAGCCCATTCGGCGAAAGCGTTCCACCATCAGCATCGGTATGATGGCACAGGAGAATGCAACCGCCTCTCTTAAAGGTATTCCTGAATCACTATCCAAATCAGGGAGCATACCACTGACACTGCAAAGCGCGCAGCCGATGATGCAACTCTCAATAGGCATCCCGGATTGATATCCTCCTAGCCCGTACAAAGCGCCGGCAATCGTACTTACCGTCATGTGCGTTTTGAAATCAGCCATCGAAGAAACCTTATTCGCTGGGCGGCCTGTCTTTTATCGTCTTAATGGAATGCGTTCCAATCAAAGGTCGCATACCTTAGTAAGAGCTAATAGCAAATAAGACGATATCAACGAAAGGTGAACCCTCGATCTTTACCCGAAGGTAAGTCGATTGCTATAGTTCGCCGGCTATCCAACTAAATTATTTCGCTCACTTGAATGCTAGCAATATGCAAACTTACGATATTCTGATGCTAATTATCCTGGCAGCGACTACGATCTTTGGCGGGATTAAAGGATTCGCGTGGCAAGTTGCCTCATTAGCATCGATCGTTGCTAGCTATTTTATTGCTTACAATTTTCGCAATGACGTTGCCAAGATGATTAATGCAGATCCGCCATGGAACTTATTCCTCGCGATGTTGCTGCTCTATTTCGGATCCAGTTTCGTAATTTGGATGGTTTTCCGTTTGGTAAGCACGTCGATCGACAAGGTTAAGTTGCGAGAGTTCGATCGCCACTTGGGTGCAGGCTTTGGTTTTATAAAGGGGGTTCTGCTTTGTTTGATCGTGACCATGTTTGCTATGTCTCTGCTGGGTGCTAATCAGCAACAGCGGATCGCCAGTTCACGTAGCGGATTCTACATTAGCAAGATTCTTGCTAATGCGGGCGGCATTCTACCGGCTGAGATAAAACAAGTTGTTGGTCCGTACATCAATAATTTTGAGCAACGTTTACAACAAGGGCAGGCTGGCCAGATTCCTCCAGGCGAACTGATCTCTACACCCGGAGCAGGGCAGGGGGGGCTGTTTGAAAATTTGGGTCGAATGGCTGATGAACGAGGGTTTCCCAACTCGTTTGGTGGAGCCAATCAACCGAATCAGCCTGCGGGCGGATTCCCTGGTTTTGGGCTGCCACCTGCCAACGGTGCAGGGAGCGGGGCAGGGGGGCAATCGCAAGGGAATTCCTGGGAATTTGGAGGCGGCAACTTCGGACTGCCCAATCAAGGTTGGGGGCAATCGCCGTCACTGCCTGGTGGCAATCCTTCGCAGCCAAGCGGTGGTGGGAACGGCAGTGGGGCAGGGGGGGGATGGCCAATCCTGCCGCAGTAGTGTGACGTTACCGTAATCCTCCGTACCGAGGTTATAGAGTTGGCTGCAAGCTGGCGTATGCGACAAAAGTGCCGAGCCAGTGTTCTCCCTCGTAGTGTCCACTGAAAACGTATCGCATTCCTGCTTGTAAGTGATCGCGATAAGAGTTCTCAAGCAATTCTTTGCGAGGGTCGTTGTTGGCGAGGTGGCTTGCAATTCCTCGCATACACCAAGCTCGGGAGAGATTGAGTCCCGCCAGGTGGACCAGTTTGCCATCAGTAACATCGCTCACTTCGACAGGAATCAGCAAGCGGCAGTTTGTACCGGCTTTAAGATCGGGCAAAAAGGTAGTAAGCCAATTGGAGAATTCTTCTTTTGGCAAGATTCTTCTCATGAGATCTGCCTCATTTAAGGCGGGCGAGAAGAAATCTTCGCCGGAGGGCTCGTAAGCGGTGTTGTAGTTTCGGTCTTTGCCGTAGTAGTCCATAGCGCGCTGGGCTATGAGCGATTTTAGTTCCTCATTTTTGACGATGGTCGCGTAGTCATAGATCTGACCGAGAGCAAAGGCGACATCGGGATGGACGCCGGTTCGGATTGGGTAGGTAAGTCGTGGAAGGTAGGCTCGGGTCAGTTCGACGATTTTCGTTTCGAGAGGTCGAGTTGCGGCCCGCCACTGTTTTCCCTGTGGGTCATCCCAATTATGAAGTTCCGCAACCAGAGTGAGGAACCAAGCCCAACCGTACATGCGTTCGAACGATTTGTTTTCTGGATGATCAAAGTACTTGGCTTCTGCGATGAGCTTATCAATGGTCAGGGAGCGAGAAAGCACATCGCGGGAGGGAATTGCACCAGCGTGTTTTGGGTGAGACTTGAGGAGTCTTACCAGCATCCAGTGGCCATGGACGCTGCTATGCCAATCGAAGCAACCGTAAAAAGCCGGATGCATCTGTTTGGGGCTCAGTACATCTTTTTCGCTGGCCATAACATTGGCGGGTTTATTGGGATATTCCCGTTCGATGCCTGCCAGTGCCAGTTGGGCAAGCTTTGCGGCTTGTTCGTCGAGCATTGATTGCGAGAAGACTGCGTATGGCGTCAAGACGAGTAGGCACATGAGCGATAGGGGGAAGCGAAGGAAATAGGAAAGCATGGATCGCATGGGTTTTAGGGGATCGGTATGAACAATCGTTTCATGTTACCCGATCGGAACAGATTCCGTTAGCGATTCGCCGGTTCATTATGCCGTTCGCACTCCCGAGGGCAGGGGGGGCAGTTCAGGTTCCAGATGCCCCAGGCATCTATCGCCAGATCGCAG
>JBKCTT010000108.1:0-38911 GCA_046318795.1 Pirellula sp. | reverse complement strand
TTCAAAGCGATGGCGGATGTGATTCAAGTTTGGTGTGATGTGGGTGGAACCTTCACCGATTGCATCATTGCCCTTCCCGATGGAACGAAACGATCGACCAAGGTATTGAGTCATGGTGTCGTTCAGGGAATCCCTGCTTCTGCCGGATCACCCGTTACTATTTCGATCCCAACTCGGGAAACTGATCCCGATCGCTTTTGGGATAACTGTGCGCTCGTGGCACTTTCGCGAGATGGTGGCTTTTTGGAAAATCGAAAATGCGATCGTTTTCGTAACGGCATTTTTCACTTGGATAATCCACTCCCTGTTGGCACTCATATCGTTGAGCTAAAACCTGGCATCGAAGCCCCCGTGCTGGCGACTAGATTACTGCTGGGTATACCACTTGCGGATCCGCTGCCACCTCTTTCCATTCGATTGGGAACCACTCGCGGTACCAATGCGCTTTTGACCCGCCGGGGTGTGCCAGTCGGATTCGTAATTACGCGAGGCTTCGCAGACTTGCTCAAGATCGGATATCAAGAGCGTCCCGAACTTTTTGCACTTAATGTAAAAAAGCGACCGCCTCTATACGAGCATGTCGCCGAAGTAACCGAGCGGCTTAACGCTGACGGATCGGTCTACACTCCGTTAGACCCAAATGACGTTCGACGGGAGCTTGGTAATCTTCAATCACGCGGTATTAAGTCGTTAGCGGTATGTCTGCTGCATAGCTATTTGAATCCCGATCACGAGCAACAAGTTGGCAGAATTGCGGCCAGCATGGGGTTTGAAACGATTTGCCTCAGCTCGGAAACCGCACCGATGATTCGAGCGGTATCGCGTGGAGAAACATGCGTTTTGGATGCGTATCTAACTCCAGTCGTCAATACTTACCTTGAGCGAGTCGCTAAACAATTCGATGCACTGGACGATGATAATCTTCTCGTAATGACCAGTTCGGGCGGATTAGTACCACGGTCGCAGTATCGCGGCAAAAGCAGTGTGCTGTCCGGGCCTGCAGGAGGTGTGGTTTCCCTGCGAGCCATTGCCAAAGCGACAGGAATTAGCCCTCTCATCGGCCTGGATATGGGAGGAACTAGCACCGACGTTTCTCGCATTGATGGTGAACCGGAACTGGAATTTGAAACTATCAAGGCGGGCGTGAGGATGATGATCCCATCGCTCAAGATTCACACCGTCGCCGCTGGTGGAGGAAGTATCTGTTGGTTTGATGGAGTTCAGCTTCGAGTCGGTCCGCAGAGTGCTGGGTCGGATCCAGGTCCAGCGTGTTACGGACGAGGTGGACCGCTGACCATTACCGATTTGAATCTGCTTCTCGATCGAATCGAGCCTAAAGCGTTTCCATTCCCATTAGATCGCCAAGCCGCAAACGATGCCCTACATAAAGTTCTATCTGAATTTCAAGCAGCTAGCGAAGTTAATCAGAACACAGCGGCACAGCAACTAGCCGTCGGCTTTCGCAGGATAGCCAACGAGACGATGGCTAACGCGGTACGATCTGTCTCTATTTCACAGGGAGCCGACCCGCGACAGCATGCGTTGGTCTCTTTTGGTGGAGCGGCAGGTCAACATATTTGCGAAATCGCAGACTTGTTAGAGATTGAAACCGTCATCGACCCACCCGAGGCAGGGCTGCTCAGTGCACTAGGTATGGGTATGGCACAATTACAATACACCGCATCTCATCCAATTTACAAGAAGATTAATGATCTCGTTCCGGATTGGCTAATCGAGACAAAAAACGCATTGACCTTGGCAATTGCCAAGCAGAATCCATCACAGCAGGAAGACTGGCTGGAGCTAAGCTGCCGCATAGAAGCTCGCTACTCCGGCGCCGAGGGGACGCTGACATTCGATTGGCAATCACCATTTTGGGATGCCAGCGAATTTGCTCGTCAGTTCCATACATTACACGTAAAACGGTTCGGATACGATCGCAAAGATCGTCTCCTCGAAATTGCTGCGGTGCACGGAATTGTTCGATCCAGGGAGCGAAACAGGTTAACACCCCTTAAGAAACCAGTCGAGACAAGATTCATTGCGACCGACTCAATAATTCAGAATCGTTCCACAATGACTCCAGGAGATGTTCTGGCTGGACCCAAGTTGGTTTGTTCGGCAGGTAGTACGACATATCTAGAGAGAGGTTGGCAGGCAACCGTACTAGAGGACAAAACGCTGCTTCTGCAGAAAATGGCTCACGAAAGAAATACTACAAAGGGTCTCGTACAAACCCGTGTAGAACATGAGCAAGAAGGCCAGTCTTACGACGTCGTCTTGCGTGAAGTGCTGGCGCAACGATTCGCAGCTATCGCCGAACAAATGGGAACGGTGCTTGAGCAAACGGCGATCAGCGTGAATATTAAAGAGCGTAGAGACTTTAGCTGTGCGATCTTTCAAAAGAACGGTGATTTGATTGCCAATGCGCCACACGTTCCGGTTCATCTCGGCGCTATGAGCGCAACGGTCAAAGAGGTTATGAGATCGTTTCCAAAATTGCACCCCGGAGATTGTTTTGTGACCAACGATCCATACCGAGGTGGCTCCCATTTGCCCGACGTGACTGTCATCAATCCCGTCTTTTGTTCCGCGACCGCTGAAAATGCTGCGTCGTATTTCTGCGAGCCTGATTTTTTTGTCGCCTGTCGTGCACATCATGCTGAGATAGGAGGTGTTGCGCCCGGTTCCATGGCACCGACATCTCGTTGTCTAGCTGAAGAGGGGGTTCTCATTGAGCCCATGTTGTTGACTAGTTTCGGTGAAGATCGAACCCGGAATCTAGAATCGATTCTGACATCGGCCACTTATCCAACACGAGCACTGGCTGAAAATCTCGCAGATATTGCTGCTCAGCAGGCAGCCAATCAGTTTGGAGTTCAAGCCATGAAAGATTTAGCGAATGTCTATGGAGCTACTTGTTTACAGAACTACATGGATCGAATCCAAGAAGCCTCCGAAGAGAAAACGCTGCGTTGGATCGAGCAACTCAATTTGGACAATGCCATCATTGAAGACTATATGGATGACGGGACTAAGATATCGGTCTGCGTCAAAAAGATTCACGATGAAGAGAGGGGGCTACGGTTGGTCGTAGACTTTACCGGTACGGGACCAGCGTCAGTAGGTAATCTCAATGCGAACCCTGCTATTGTGGGAGCAGCGGTCTTATATGTCGTTCGCTGTGCGATTGCAGACGATCTTCCGCTCAATTCCGGAGTGATGAGGCGCATTGACCTGACCATTCCCCATGGCATCCTGAATCCAGCTCGTAGCGATAGATCGTTGATCGATTTAGAGATCGATCAACCAGAGTACGAAGGGCATCATTGGCCGGCGGTTGCCGGGGGGAATGTAGAGACAAGCCAGAGAGTCGTTGACTGTTTGTTACGAGCCTTAGGATTGGCCGCAGCGAGTCAAGGAACAATGAACAATTTTCTGTTCGGAGATCGCACGTTTGGATATTACGAGACCATCTGTGGTGGAGTCGGTGCAACGCCATGTTCCGATGGGGAAGATGCCGTTCACACGCATATGACCAACACGCGATTAACCGATGTAGAGATTCTCGAGTCTAGATATCCCGTCCGTTTGGTAGAGTTTGGAATTCGGACTGGATCGGGTGGGGCTGGTCAATATCGAGGGGGCTGCGGTATAGTCCGTCAAGTTCAAGCACTTAGGCCGTTAACGGTCAGTTTAGTCACAAGTCGTCGTTCAGATTACCCGCCTCCTGGCCTAGGAGCTGGAGAGCCGGGACTGACGGGAGAAAATTGGCTTATTCGTTCAGATGGCGAATCGGTGAGGTTGCCAAGTTCGGTGCAATTAGAAGTACAATCCGGCGATTCAATTCGGATCTTAACACCCGGCGGCGGGGGGTACAGCACAAGAAAGTAGTTCATCCAATTCTTCGAGGCGATGCGTGATCTCACAATACGAATCGCACGACGTGATTAACTCCGCGAATTCGAAGTCGATTACCGAGAACTCACCTGCTCTGTGGTTGTACAAAATGTTTCGTGCTGCCTGGTCCTGATGACGAACACCGAACTCCTCGAGGTTCGAGAAAATCAGATTTAACTTCTCTTCCGATATACTCTGAATCGGCTCCCCTGCATACGACACGATAATGGTGAACGATGGTGTATCGATGCAAATGAGTTTGGGGACAAAGGGGCAGCCTTTATCGTTCAAATAACGCAAGATTCGAACTTCATTCCAGAATCGAATCTCTCGTTTTGGACCTGTGAATGTCTTTCGAATGTGGCCGTTTCCAGTTCGAAGCACGAACGCTCGCTTGGTATTTTTTAGTGCATGCATGGTAGTAAAAAAATAGGGGGCACCAAATCGAAAGGATTCGATTTCCTAGACCCGATTGTCAAGGAAATCGTGGCTTGTTCGGGAAACCACAAGACATAGAAACCATAGATTGGATGAGTCTCAATGCAAATTGTCGATTAAGAATTCTGATCGACCGAGATTCGTTGAGTTCCGAAAGAAGTGATTGTAGGGATTATCAATGTATTTCAGCCTGGTGCGAGCATCGTCTACAGGGCTTTCGTGAGCAAAGTGAGTAAATCTGACTCGCTCGGTCGACGAGCTGTAATAGACATGAGGCGTTCAATTTGAATCGCTTTGTTGGCCACTGAGGGGATGTGTTCTGCACGCAGTCCCAGTTCGCTTAATCGATTTCTTATACCGATTCGGGATTGCAATGATCGAGTCGCGTCTATTGCATCTTCGGGGCGACATGAACTCTCGGGCTTACCGGTTAGCAAGGACGCGACCTTTGCCAATGTCCCCTGGCATTCCGGCATGTTGAATTCCATAACGAAGGGGAGCAACAATCCGTTACCCTCGCCGTGGCTGCAATGGGTTATCGCGCCGATCGGATACTCAAGAGCATGGACTAGGCCAACTCCGCTATTGGAAAATGCCATGCCTGCCAACATGGCGGCGTAAGCCATCGCATCGCGTGCTTGGGTATTCTCAGGAGAATTCACGGCTTTCTCAAGATAATCGCCCACTAGTCGGATAGCTTCACATGCCAATAATTCGGTGAACGGATAACTCCCCTCATAGGCTTTCGGGCCTGGAGTACTTACCTGTTGATAGGGCCTATTGGTCAGTGCTTCGACAGCGTGCACCAAAGCATCGATTCCACTGTGGGCAGTAACGCGAGCGGGGCAGGAATCTGTTAGTCTCGAATCAACGATGGCAACGCTCGGACGCAAATGCGGACTCAGTGTGCTGACTTTGATCTGTGCCACCGTATCAGTCAGCACTGCCGAATGAGAGACTTCGCTGCCAGTTCCCGACGTTGTAGGAATGGCAATCAATGGTGTAATAGAACCAGGGACTCGATCGAAACCAAAATAGTCAGCCGGTTTTCCACCATGCTTTAGCAGAACCGCAACGATCTTTGCCACATCCATGTTGCTCCCACCGCCTATGCCGATCACACCTTTTGCATCGGTTTCTCGCGCTTTTTGCGTGGCCCGCTCAGCGATTTCTATCGATGGCTCCGCCTCACCACCATCGAAAACGGCAACATCGATTCCCTGCGAACGCAACTCAACGATCGACTGTTGTACCAGTTCAATTTTGGAAACAATCGCATCCGTGACAACAATGACACGATCAAGCTGTCGACTATGGATCTCCTCCGACAACTTGCTCAGCGACCCACGCCCGAAATACACGCTCCCCGCCGTAGAAAATTTCCAGAATGAATTGGTATTCACTAGCTAATAATCTCTTTCACAACGCGTCCATATACATCGGTCAGCCGAAAGGCTCGGCCGGCATGCTGAAACGTGAGGCGTTCATGGTCCAAACCTAATAGGTGCAATATCGTAGCGTGCAAATCATGCATGTGAACCTTGTCCTGGATCGCCATTTGTCCAAACTCGTCGGTCGCGCCATGTGCGTAGCCGCGTTTCACACCGCCGCCTGCTAACCAAACGGTAAAGCCACCTGGGTTATGGTCTCTACCAGAACCTAGTTTCTGAGCATAAGGTGCTCTGCCAAATTCACTTCCCCACCAGACCAACGTGTCCTCAAGTAGGCCTCGCTGTTCGAGATCTTGTAGTAGGGCTGCAATGGGCTTATCCACCGCCATCGCATGATCAGCATGCTTGGGCATGTTGGAGTGCTGATCCCAAGCGGGGTTTGCAGAATTATCGCCATAGTTAACCTGTATAAACCGAACGCCAGCTTCCGCTAATCGCCGAGCCAATAAACAGCGTTTGCCATAGCTGCTGGTTTTCGGATCGTCCAGTCCGTACAGTTGTTTAGTTGCCTCGCTTTCGGTATCTAGATTTAATAGCTCCGGTGCAACACTTTGCATTCTCCACGCTAATTCATATGATTTGATGATCGCCTCGAATTCTTCGTTGACCCCTCCGCGGCGTTGACTTTGTAACAAGTTGAATTGTTGGATTCGATCAAGCTGCTGCCGATCCTTTGCGAGGGACTCCAAGTGCTCAATCTTCAGGTCCGAACTGTCTGCTGAGCCGATCGTTGTACCTTGATGCTTGGCAGGGAGAAATGCGCTGCCGTAGTTACGTGGGCCGCCGTTTCCGATCGAGGGTGCAATCGAGATGAAGGCTGGCAAGTTCTCGTTTTCAGAGCCTAAACCGTAATCAATCCATGAACCGATCGAGGGTCGGATTTGATTCTGAGCACCGCAATGGAGGAACAAAGTCGCGGGGCCATGTGCCACCCCCTCGGTATTCATGCTGTGAATAAAGGACATCTTATCAACATGTTTAGCCATTTCAGGAAAGAGCCCTGAAACCCAACGCCCTGATTGGCCATATTGCTGAAAATCCCAAAGGGGCTTCATAATCTTTTGTTGCGTTCCCATCGTGCCAGTGTTCGCAACTTCTCTGGGATCATCAAAGGTGATCAGTTCGCCATCTCGCTCATACAGGAGAGGCTTGCGATCAAACGAATCAACTTGGCTCACCCCGCCCTGCATAAACAGAAAAATGACTCGTTTAGCTCGAGCCAGAAAATGCCCGGGGGAGTTACTTGCAGTGCCAAAAGAGCGATTGGTTCCCAAACCCGAGGCGAGCGATGCCGCAGCCAAAGCACCGAAGCCGCAGGCAGATCGTTCAAGTAAAGTACGTCTTAGCATGGCAGACCGAAACGGATAATGCGATAGAGAGGAATGTCGAACCAAGGAACCCTATTGTACACCAAGGCAAAAGAGTTTGCTGCTTTAGGCGACACAGAGCACGCTAAATCGACTGGCTTGCTCTTCGAACCTCATGCATGAACTCGCCGAGTTTCCGTTGGTCCAGCTTCCCGTTTGTGCGGAGACCGGAACAAACATCAACGCCAAATGGTCGGACCTCTTCAATGGCCCTAGCGACATTTTCGACGTTTAAACCGCCTGCCAAGAACAGTGGCACGCTCACCCGCTCACGAATTTTCCGGCTGAGTGTCCAGTCATGGGTTCGCCCTGTACCCCCTAACACCTTTATCGGCAAACGTTGATCGCCAGAATCGAGTAATAAGGCATCGATCCCTAGCTCGGCGACGCGACAGGCCTCATCGATCGATTCTTCACCTGTGACGTGAATGACTTGTACGATTGACACACCAGGAAGTGAGGCACGAAGGTCTTCAAAGCAGCCTCGTTCCAAACGATCAACGATTTGAATTGTATTAACACCACATCGTTTTTGCTGAGTTACAATCGAATTCACATCGAGTTCACTCGTTAGGAGAAAGGAACCGATCGATGGAGGCGTTATGGCCGCGATATCCGCGATGACCGATTCCTCAATGACGCCAGGCCCACTAGGCATCCGCGAGACGAGTCCCAGTGCATCAGCTCCATGACGCAGTGCTAATCGAGCTTCTGCGACATTGCCAATGCAACATATCTTGACTCTAGGGTGTACTGTCGGTTCCATGACTTCCTCCGAAAGAATGCGAGCTGAATCAACTACTCCCACCATCGCAGATCTTCAATACGCTTTACCTCTGCTTGCCAATCCTCACCTTCGTAGAACGAAAGCCAACCTTGCGTGCGAGTTGTTTTTCCTGGAGGACAATCGGGCATTATTGGATCAGCATGGAGGCAGGGGACCGGAGGATTTCCCCATGCACGACCCAAAGGCTTCCAGGATGTGATCATCCATCGATTCTTCTCTGGATTGTGTACCAAACCGTAGTCGCCATAAAAGATCTTATTGTCATTGGAGTCTTGCTGAAACTCATCTGCATGAGCCAGCATCATACAGTGCTGCACCCTCAACCCGGTGAGAAGTGCATCGGTCCCATTAACGAGAGCAAGCTCCATTCGAACATGATCTTTCGTTGGCACAACAGTGACCTCAAAGCTTATTCCATTTGGAAGTGTCCTGCGACTTTTTAAGACTCCATTTTCATGTCGTTCCCATTCTTGTGCTGGAATCGATTTTCCTTGTTCATCCCAAATCGTTGGAATATGGGTATGCGCTAGGTATGTCAGTCCTAAGTTCGAGAAGATTGCTTCAGGCACATCGGCAACTACATAGCTCCGATCGGACCATGGAGTAAACACACTGAACTTGGTCTCTCGTTGTGGTGCAATGGCTCCGTCCAAAAAGCCCCGGCGAGGATGACGACCTCCAGGATAAGGCATGATTGCGAGGCGATCCGTAGGTCGAACCGCGAGAGGCTCTTTTTCGAGTGTCCGATACATTGAGAGTAGCTTACGAGTTTCTTCGGGACTTCTGCCAAGAACCTGGCTCATTTCGATGAGTGAGTATTGGTGCCAAACCGCCATGTTCTCAAGCCAGAATTGCTCGTCAGCTTCGGTTGGCGCAGGTCTCCGCTGAGTTGCGGGCGCTACATAGGCAGTTGATTGAATCTGGCGATAGGTTTCTCTGGCCCGCTCAAACTCTGAAATGGCTTCGGCTGTCAGAACACCTCTTTGCTTTTCCAGCGAAGCGTCAAGTAGCTGCATAAGATAATCAATCTGTTCAACGGGTGGTTGCATCCTTTGACCGTCTACCTCAATGTACCACGCTCCGGTGTGAGCAAATCGCTTTCGACCATCGGGTTGATCTGACCAAGTCCGCAATACAACCCAAGCAGACCCGGCATCTTGCATCAGTTTTTTCGTCAATGGATAGTCAATTGTTCCTTTCGAGGACCACTGCCATGCACCCTGTTCGTTACGAGACTGCTCCGGAGTTACTGAGTGCGTTACTTTCCCATTGACGATCAACTCAACTCGCGTGATCGGATCAGGGCTGACCACGTTCGCTTCCCAGGTGAAATCGCCGGATTGGTCACCACTCCTTTGGAAAATGTGACCTGATAGCTCACCATTAATTTTCGCCGTCAACATTGGTCCTGTCGTCACAAAGGAGCGACCGCGCCGAAGCCCATCGAGCCATCGGTCTAAATGAAAATCATCCCCTGTATGAACGTAGACTCGACTATACCCGAGCGGGACCGGATGAACTCCTGAAGCGGTACCGGCCGTTGGACTCAATCGAAACCCACAATTGAGCAAGGCATAATACATCTCAAAGCCAAATTCTAACCAGCCCCATTCCGTGAGTACGCCTGGTGACTCCTGCTCGAATTCCTTCCACGGGGGCAAAGCATGCCCAGGTTGTTTGAATCCAAAGTTCGTGCGCCAAACGCTGTTGTTCGATAGTTCAAACAAATCAACTTGGGCGTTTGGTATGAGCATGAGAGACCAAGGCCAATTGTGCTTATCCAAATCGAGTAACGCGCCCTCGCGCTTGGCCTGTTCAATCATCGGACCAATGGGAGGTACGGTCTGCGTAAACGGTGTGCGATGATTCAAAACAAACAATGCGCCGAGGGTGTGCCGTCGCTCGCCAATGGAAAAGATCTCGTACTCCGTGTTGCGAGGCAAGATAACCTGGCGAGTGTTAAGCCATATAGGATCAGGCCCCCGGTCTTCGCGTGGGCCAAAGGGAGACGGGCCTTGTGAACGTAAACTCGACGGTTCCAAGTCGGGAGCTTTGTCGGAGGAGGTTGTCCAAAATGTTACAGGGAACGTCACATTCAAATCTTCGGCTGCCATGACAATGGGAAGTTCCGCAATTCGACGATGAACATGTGTTTCTCCAGAGTACCATCCGAGCGATGCCATGTTCGTCCATCGATGCAATGAGAAACGTCTTTCCATTTTCTTGGAGTCAAGTTTCGGAGTATTAGATAGTTCGTCCTTTGAGGGAATGACTAGCGTTTCGTTCAGCGGAAAGTATTCTTTGCCGCGTTCGATCGTGATACGATATTCACCTGGCGCGAGCATGACAGTGAAGGGATGTGCAGAGATAGTCGTGTGTCGTTCGACCGATTCGGGCATAGGCACCCATTCTTCTGCATAAGGCCAAGCGGTTCCGTGGTCGCTAGCCGACCGAACAAACAGCCAATCGCCGTCTACATTTTGCAGGTAGATCCGAGCTGCGATGGGCTCCTGGGTATCAGCGTCGACGACTGATCCCACGAAGGGAATCGGTTTGGGATCAGATTCCTTGTCATTTCGGGCAAACGATCGTTGCCCAGGATTGATCAAGAGTAGAATCAGGAAAGCAATAAGAGAGGATGTTTTTGGTTTCATTGTTTGTCGTTTTTGTAGCAACTGTTCCAGGGCCGCAACACCAGAATAACCTTAATCGAGGAGGCTTAGAAATCCCAGTCCGTAGCGTGAGCGTGGGGCATCTGCCCTGGAAATTTTCTTGCTTACGTGTCAGGTTGTGGTAGACGTCTTCTCCAAATTGTAGCCTTAGAAAGGTGGAGGATCTCGTGTAGGACTTTCGGAAGAAAAAAGAGCTTAGCTAGCCCTGGTTTTGCCAATAAACAGACGGGTTTTTGTACAATCTGCCTCATTAAATCATTTTTTTCTCGAACTTGTTAGATAAAACTCGCATCGCGAGTCATCTTGGTAGGTGACATGTCAGAACCGAACCTTTCCCAACAAATTCGCGAGTACGTCGTTCGAATCTCCGAGAGTGGCCCTGCCGCTTTAGCGGGGCTTTACGATTTGACTGCGCCGAGGTTGTTGCGTTTTGCGATTACGATCACTCGTAACCAGCACGATGCAGAGGATGCGGTTCAAGCTGTGTTGGTTGCGACGGTTGCTCGCCCGACAGCCGTGGCGACTGCGTGCGAACCGTGGCATTATTTGCTGAGAATGGTTCGAAACGAGTCATTGATGATTCTTCGCAAGAAGAGACGTTGGATGCTTAGCTCGATTCTCAATGCTGGCTTGAACGATTTGTTAGCTCATCGCGATGTCAATTCTGTCGAGCAAGAGGACATGCAGCGTACAGTTTTGATTGCTCTGAGATCGCTTCCTGTTGAGCAGAGCCAGGTGGTCGTATTAAAGATTTGGGAGGAGTTAACTTTCCAAGAGATCGCCGATATGCTTGATTGCTCGATACAAACGGTCGCCAGCCGGTATCGTTACGCAATTCAAAAGCTAATGCCTAAACTGAGAGCGTGCCACGAGGAGACCGTCCATCATGGCGGGTGAAATTCCATCTGGACTCCAGGATGGGGATATTCCGATTGAAGATCTACGCAGCATGGAATCTTGGATTGCATCAGCGCGAGATTATGTTGTGCCTACGGACGATTTGCGGCCAAAGGTTTTGGAGGCAGCCTCGGGGGTTAGCATTAGCAAACTGCAAGAGCGAAGAATTGGGCATGCGATTATTTCTGTTGCGATCATCTCCGTTTGTTGGGCTGGAGTCTGGCTATTTCTGACGAATGTCCGAGACAAAGCAACAAAAGAATCTGCGAACTCCATTAGTCGTAGGGCTCTGGAGCTGCACGACCAAGAGTCTATCAACATTCATCAGGCGACGGTGGATGCATATGAAGAGTGGCGTTCCCGGTCCCAGCGGTCAGTGCAGACCAATTCCAGTCCGTCAATCAGCCAGCCGTTCGAGTCGATGGTAACGCCGGGCTCTATGGCTCCCTCTCCGTTCTGATGATTTCACGATTCTTTTAGATAAATTTCCGAGGATCGTTCATCTAGCCTTCTGAATAACACCATTTCTCGGAGCTGTATGACATGCAACCGGTTCGCCACGACCAAATCGGCTTGGTCGACTTACTTGAATTCCATCGGCAGATTGAGGGTATGATTGCCGCAGGCATACCGCTCTCCTGGCAGGGGGATGACTCCGCGGCCGTACTCAGGTCCGAGTCCGAACGAATCGGCGGTCGAGTCGCTATTTTGATTGGACAGGGTCATACCTTTGTGGATTCATGGAGCTCGATTCCTGAAGTCTCGTTAGCTTACAAAGCGGCTTTTGTCAGTTGGGTCCTCTCCGGTCGATCTCCCGATGCATACGATTTGCTAAAGCCCAATACGTTACGGTTGCCTCATGCACGTAAGCTTTGGTTTCTAAACTTTCAGTTGGGCTTGGTATTCCTGCTGGCCCTGGGTGTATTTGGGGTGTGGCTTAATTTCGGGCGAATGAGTCTCATCTATAGCGATTCTAAACTTGAGGTTGGGCCGATAAGTCGATTATTGGCATGGTTGCAAAGCCAACCAACCTATGCCATGGTCGGGGGGGTGGTCGCTCTTTATCTTTGGGGCTGTTTCCTTTATCTCGCTAAAGCTCGGTCTATTAAGTTGAGCCAAGCGATAACATCAAAAGAGGCACGAGCCAACTATAACTGGATTAAGTCGCAATTCATGACAGTTGTAGCTAAACACACCGGAAGCCTGGAGGAGGCAGAGCGGTTTTTCGCATCATTAGTGCAGTCTACAAATCTAAATCAATCAGCGACCAGTACAGAAGAAGAAAAATCGAAGGAACATGCCGTTGCACCTGAAATGGCAGCAATGGATAAGCCCTGGCCGTCTCCTCAAAGTTACATTTTATGGAGTGCCGAAAAGGCTGTGGAACGCAGATTATCCTATCGTGTGTCCACGCTTCCATACACGATCTACTTTGTTGGTAGCGGCGTCGTCGTTTTGTGTATAGGGGTTTTGGTATTCGGGCCACTGATCGAGTTGCTCTACGCCACTGTAGTTCCGGGAGCCTTTTAAATGAATTCTGACCGGCAGGAATACATGAAGAGGATCGATGAGCTACTACTCGAACGAGAAATCGTGGCAGAGTTTGTAGAATCAGGACTTCGTGATATTGGTGACAGTTCTTATCTCGAACTGAAACGCAGTGTAAGAAATTTGCGAAATGTTTCACAAGCGGAGCAGCTCGTGGCATCTCCCCAATTGATCAGATTATTGCCACTCCTAAATAGTGCTTCCAAACGAGACCAAGAGGCGATGTTAAGGAACGCACGATTTCTCTTTGATGAAGAGAATAAATCCGCCTCCGGCTGGAGACGGTCGTTTAGTTATCCTTCAGTTATGTTTATGGCGATCTTCGGAGTCTTTCTTTTTCAAGCGTTCTATCTTTCTCCTTTGTTCGAGAAAATGTTCGAGGAGTTTCAATTGCGACTTCCGAGCATCACCCAGACAGTGCTTGGGTTAAACAGATTTGCGAGATCCTATGCGTTGGTCATCATCCCGGTAATTCTTCTGATTCACTTTGCGGGTGGACTCATACGATACTGGTTGTCGTTGTTTGTCGCCGAGTTGCAGAGGTTTTATGTTCTTGATTTCCTGTTGAGCGGGAGATCCTCCAACTTAGTAGCCATGTCGCGATTTATGAGAGTTCTAGCTGATTTGTACGAGTTAGGCGCACCTTTGCATATGGCAGTGAGCTTTGCAGGAAAGGCAAGTCAGCATGCGTTGTATCGTGTGAGATCTGATCTGTTAGCCCGTTCTATTGAATCGGCTAGCCAAAGTAGAGTCGCGTGGGAGGCGTTCCCGCCTCAATTGAATTTCGCACTCAACCGACTAGAAGATGGAAATCGATCTGTACAACTCCTTCGGGATTTAGCCTCTACGTATGGGCAGCAAGCAGCGATATCCAAATCTCGCCACTCCGCTATGACCTCGCCGTGGCTGATTTTGTTTTTAGGAGTGATGGTGTTTTTCTTGGTGATTGCTCTGTTCTCTCCACTTGTTTCGCTCATCACCAGCTTGAGTGGAGGAGGGCCTCAATAATGCCGATTGCGAATTCCTCAGGAATGATGTGGTCTAGTTTTTCGTCATGGCGTATTGTCTCATTGCGCAAACGAGATGATTTCGCGATCGTGCAGTTATTCGTGCTTAGAACACTAAAGACTGCATTAGATTGCAAGGAGTCGATTCCCGATTTGTTAACAGCGGCTGCCTATGAGTTGCGAGGGGGGGCGCGGCGAGACCTCTTCAAGCTAGTGCAACAATTTAGGTCGGGAGCTTCGTTAGCGACGTCATGCGAACAGTTTCCGACACTACTAGATGAAGAAACTGCCTTAGCCATTCGGCTAGGCGAGCAAATGGACATATTGCCCAGTATCTTAAGCGAATTGATTGTACAGCAGCACAATCGCTGCCTCAACAAGATTCACAACCCGCAATCTGTAAAGCTCTACTGGGCGAGCTTTGTATTCGTATTCTTCCTTTGCTGGTCATTTGTGATGTACTTTATTGCGCCCACTATGAAAAAAATGCTAGAAGAGTTTGAGATATCCTCTCCTGGAATAACAGTGAGCATGTTCCGCGTTTCTGATTACGCTGTTAGGTTCTGGCCGATATTCTTTTTGGTGGCTATTGGCTTTGCAATAAGTTGCATATCCCCGCGATTCGAACGCTGGGTGCTGTCCCTTTTCGGCATCCTGCGCCCTATACGATGGCTACAAAGTCCATCCGCTATTAGCAAGCAACTTTTAGCAGCCTCGATTGAAAATCAGAAGCCGCTTCACAAAGCCTTAGCTACGCTCGCCAAGTATCATTTTCATTCGCCGACCCGAAAGCGATTTCTCGAAGTGCGAAACGATATCGATCTTGGATCGGAAACTTGGCAAGCCATAGAGGGCTCTGGCCTGCTTAAAACTAATGAAACAACGTTTCTGAAGACGCATTCTGAACATCGATTGCAAGCTTACTTTTTGCGTCAGTTGGCTGCCGAAGATTGGCGGCAACGTGACCGGTTGGTCTCCTTGCGCTCGATGCTTATTCATCCCGTATTGACGTTATTCTTTGGAGGGTTTGTGGCGTTGTTTTCTATCGGCTTCTTTGCGGCATTGGTTATGTTGATTCAATCTTTGGCTTAATGAGATTTTGTATGCAAGAACAAACCAGAACACTCATTGCTAGTCATTACGCTAGTCGCCGATATGGTGTAGCAACGGTAGAACTCACTGTTGCCTGTACGCTGCTATCCGCGTTGTTTGCTATCGGAGGGGCTTTATTCGTTCGTGTGTACCGCATTGGCCAAGACGCACACTATCGTTCGATTGCACTGCAAGAGGTCGCCAATGAACTGGAGGCACAGCTAAAGCAAACAGATTCTCAGCGAGCCGAATTGCCAAAAGATCGTCGACCCAGCGAAGCCGTATTGCATCGATGGCCTGATGCAAGATTCTTGTATCGCGAGGCTCAAGACTCGATTGGAACTCGTGTTACCGTCGAATTGGTTCTGAATCTAGATCCGTTAGCCAAAACGATTCAACTAAGCGGCTGGATTGTCGATGACCAAAGCAGAACCAGGAGCGAACAATGATATCCAAACAAAGGAGAGTTCGCCGTCACGGTAGCTTGCTCGCCCAGCAGCTAATTCTAATAGCAATCTCAGGGATGCTAATGATGCTGGCCATCAAGCTGATTCATCAGACGCTCGACTTCGCAAGCATATATCAAGGTCGGTTTAATGATCAGCGTACCACAAGTCGACTCTTTCGCGACTTTCGGAGTGATGTTCACGCATCTCGTACTACGAATTTGATCGAACCATCCCGTCTGGAGCTAGAAACTCTAATAGGATCGCGGATTGTTTATCGAATCGAAAACACGAAAATCATTCGTGAGGTTTGGAA
Source organism: Pirellula sp. (assembly GCA_046318795.1). Taxonomy (GTDB): domain Bacteria; phylum Planctomycetota; class Planctomycetia; order Pirellulales; family Pirellulaceae; genus JBKCUI01. The sequence goes on along the minus strand of JBKCTT010000108.1, from coordinate 22,990 downwards.
TGTCGGCGAGCAATCGAACGACAACCAGCAACCTTACGCAGTCGATTCGTATCGGCTCGGCGAGAATCAGTCGGCTTTACTATCGGTTCAATCAGAACTAGTGACTCTGACCGTAGATACAAAAGATAGTGCAAAACCTGATGCCAAGCCACTTCCGCACAAACGCCTTGTGATTCGATCTGGTTCTGCATCTGTATCCAAATCGATTCTGAATGAAAATACCGAGAAGGGAGTAAGTGATGACCAGTAGGTTGTTCCAAACTAGACGACAGCAGTCCACGATGGGGCGTTTGCTCTCATGTCGAAAAAAACGGGGTATCGCTTTAGTGGTCGTCTTGGTTGCCATGACGATCGTAGTGGGTGTATTACTGCCATTGATTCCACCGGCACTTCGAGCTCGAAGGCAAGTTGAGATTGAAGAAGTTGCTTTACAGAACGAATTTTTAAAGAGTGCCGTAACACGACGGCTCGCCGTAACAGTCACTGAGTCGATCAACACCGATGATGACTTTTCGAAATTCTCTGGACAGGTTCGATTTGGAACTCACGATTCACTGCAGGGGGAATGGTTGGTTCGGCTTAAAGAACCGAGTCAGAGCGATCAAAGTCAGAGCGAGTCACGCGAACTAGAAGTGGTTGTTCGCCTCGAATTCAAAGAGTCATCCGAATCGGGAGTTAGTCCGTGGATGATACCAAAATCGGAATCCTCATTCCCATTCCCTATCGAAAACAAAAATTAATCTCAGCAATAAAACTTCCTAACGACAAAAAGCAAACGAATAACAAAGAAGGATAATCAAATGAAGATAGTCAGAAAAAGAGTCTCTCGAGCTTTTACATTGGTGGAATTGTTGGTAGTTATTGCAATCATAGGCATACTAATTGGCCTATTACTGCCTGCTGTACAAGCGGCACGAGAGGCGGCGCGACGAATGCAGTGTTCGAATAATCTCGCTCAGTTCGGTTTGGCCGCAAACAACTTTGAATTTACCTACGGTACGCTCCCCTCCGGTGTTGTAAACGAAACGGGACCGATCCGATATGAGCCAATCGGTAATCACACCAGTTGGACTGTGAGGCTGCTTCCCTATATTGAGCAATCCTATGCTTATGAAGAGTATGATCAAGATCTAGGTGCCTATGCTTCAGAAAACGACCCCGTTCGTCAGTTGAGAATTTACTCGTTTCAATGTCCATCGAGTCCAGATAACTACCAGTACTCTCGTAGTGGTTCGGATGAAACCTACTTTCCGATGACAAACTATGTTGGCATACATCATTCCGAGGAATCCCCTATCGATGTCACTAACAACGGTGTGTTGTTTCTAAATTCCAAACTAAAAATGTCTGAAATCAAAGATGGTTTAACACACACCATTTTGATCTCTGAGAAACGAGGCTCGGGAGACCAGCTTGGTTGGGTGTCTGGCACTCGCGATTCGTTGAGAAACACCAGCGTTATCAATTTTGCTCGACTAAGACTGACCAGGGAACAAAGAATGGAAAAAGATAAAGCCCCCCTCGCGGTTGGTTCGTTGGAGGTTGGTGGTTTGGGCAGCTATCACACGGGCGGCGTAAACGCCGTCTTTGTCGATGGTGCCGTTCGATTCTTGTCCGAGAACATAGATCCCGAAGTTCTCAAGAATCTCGGCAATCGAGAAGACAGAGTCCTGATGTCCGACGTTGATTATTATTAAGAAGCAGATTATTGAGATCGTACAGCAGTCTGCTTAAGTTCTACCCCTATCATTACAGAATTGAGCCCTGAGCCAATTCCGAGCAAACCGACGCGGCTAGCAGGCTTTAAAAACCCGCTAGCAAGCCCTTCTCCGAATGCAACGGGCAACGCCACCGAGCCGGTATTACCGAACCGCTGAAACGTGCAGTAATCGGTTTCTTCAGGCATGTTAATCGCTTCTAACATGCGCCGTCGATGCGCGGTACCAACTTGATGGCAGACCGTATAGTCAAAATCGCTACGATCCCAACCTGTCTCCGTTAGCAATGCGTTGAACGTCTCCGCGCCTGTACGAATTCCCGCTTCTAAAAGCATTTCGGAATCGGTGTTCATGATTGGCTGCATTTGGGAGCCCGCTTGATCGGTATCGCTTTGGCACAGTCCATGATGTTCTGTTCTTGCGATCGCGACGGCGCTTCTAAGCGGGCTACCACCGAACAGGTCGGTGCGCCCGAGAAGCCAGGCGCAGCTTCCAGAACCTATCGTCAACGAAGCAAATGCAGGTTTGATCGACTGCCGAGTTAAATTGCTATCTTGTAGCAACTGAGCAATGGTCGCTTCGAGCAATCCTCTGCAATCTTCCGTTCCTACGACAACTCCTGCACGGATAACACCTGCTTCGATAAGCTGAGCGATCTGCACTGCGCCGTTCATGACGCCTAAGCAAGCATTAGAGACATCATAGACCCATGCGTTGGCTGGCAGGCCTGACAAATGATGGACACGACATGCCGTGGCAGGTTCCAAGTATTCGCGACAAACGCTCGCGTGGATTAAGCAGCCTACGTCGTTCCTATCAAAGCCAATTGCATCAATCGCGAGTTGTGTGCTCTCTGCGCTTTTGTCGCTGATCCGCGTTCCGCGATGCCACAATCTCCGGGATTGAATACCGCTCATCCCCTCCAATCTTCCCTGGGGCAGTTTCAGTCGTTCATAAACGGGGGCCAACTGTGATTCGATATCATCGGATGTCACGACTTCAGGGGGAAGGCTGTAGCCTACCGAGAGAAGTGATACATTTTGGAATTGCAAGATTAAAACTCAATCGTCGGTTATGGCGTCGAGACAAGACATCGGTTCTGTAATTGAACAAGAACCGATCATTTTACTCCGTTTTTCGCTGCGACTGAATCCCTATATCTTCCAGCCCCGTTTGACTCGTAGCCGTGGCGATCATGACTATTCTCTTGAAAAGAGTTGCGTTCATCTTGGGAAAGCCGTCCCTGGGATGCCGTATACACTGGTAAATCGGGGCTAAGTGTCGTAAAACATTGAAGTTGCGTAAATCACGTTCTTGACCACTCCGGTTCAAAAAGACAGAAAACTCAGACGGCAGAAACATGGCACGAAAAGTTATCATCGATTGCGACCCTGGCATTGACGACGCCGTAGCCTTAATCCTCGCACTCTTTGACCCACGATTGGAGGTTGTTGCCATAACAACCTGTTCCGGTACGGTTGAAAGCGATCGTTGCACACAAAATGTGCTTGGCCTACTGGAACGACTAGATCCTCCCAGGATACCGCGTGTCGGCGCCGGGACGGACCCCGAGGATGCGCCCGTTTCGGACAACCGTTTCTTGCACGGAACCGACGGTGTTGGGAATTTGGGCTTCACTCCTATGCAGCGCCAGCATCAAGTCAGCAGCGAAAAACTCATTGTGGAGACGATCAAGTCGGATCCGGATGACGTGACGATTCTGTGCTTGGGGCCACTAACGGGGGTTGCCAGAGCATTCCAGCGAGATCCGTCGATTATGGAGCTTGTCGACAAAGTCGTCGTAGTGGGCGGTTCGGTGGATTGCATTGGAGATGTCACTGCCGCTGCGGAATTCAACATGCACTTTGATCCCACGAGTGCAACATCCGTTTTCCGGTCCCATACGACAAAGACGTTGATTCCTCTGGAGATAACCAATCAGGTTACATTTGACTTGAATCTGCTCAATCAGATTCCGCCCAAACACTCCCGAGCAGGGGAAGTATTACACCCCATGTTGTCTCATTTGTTCCGAAGCTATCGCCAGCATCGAGCTCAGGAAACTATAGCCTTGCAAGCTGCGATTGGTATCGCCTACTTAGTCGAACCGATGCTATTCCGATCCGAAGAGCGTGGGCTCGAGATCGAGGAATTGGGTGAACTAACACGAGGTGCTACGATCGTGGATCGGCGGCCCTTCGCAACGCATCAACGCGGAGTGGAAATCGTCACGACGGTAGATGCTGACGCCATCAAGGATTGTATTATCAATGGATTGCGATTCGCAGGTCAAGAAACCGGAGGAGCCTAGGCCGTGGCTCGTTCTCGCATTGGTCCGCTCGCATTAGAAGCCCCTTTGGGTCCGCAGGGTTCCAGTGTTTACCGAGCCATTCACGTTCAGCAGCGGTCTCAGGTAGCCGTTCGAGTTTTCTCTATGCCCATGGGGATGACGCCGGAACGCAAACAGGAGTTCGCTCAATCGCTTGAACGTATCAAGCAACTCAAGCATCCCGGCATTGTTCGCTGTTATGGAGGTGGCTTTGATGCGAAAGATGCATATCTCGTTTATGAGTTAGTCGAAGGCGAATCGCTAGATGTACATTTATCTCGACGTGATCGATTGACTTGGGAAGTTGCTTTGGATTATGGATTACAGCTTTGCGATGCACTTCAACATGCACATTCCTCCGGTTGGATTCATGGTCGGATTCGGCCTGACAAATTGCTCCTGACGTTAGGGGGCGAAGTTGTCAAACTCAACGAAATCTGGAGTGGTCCGACTCAGAACAGGCCGCCGCGCCCGGAAGAACTTATGTACCAATCCCCGGAGCAAATCGAGGGGAACAAGCCTATCGAGGTTGCCTCGGATCTGTATAGCTTGGGTGCAACTCTTTATTATGCGTTGACGGGAAAGCCTCCCCATCATGGTGAAAATGCTGGAGCCGTTCGGCAAGCGGTTCTGGCCGGTCCACCTCCACCGGTCGCAACCTTGGTTTACGATTGCCCGGTTTGGCTCAGCGCAATCGTAGAACAACTCATGCAAACGGATCCGCTCAAGCGTCCGTTTTCCGCTACGGCGACCGCTATGGCATTGCGGGAAGCCCAGAAGCGAGCTGAGTCAGGAGTCGGCGTGGTGCAGCACGCACTCGCTGGTTTCAGCCCGCTGCAGCTCAATGTGGATAAAGACGAAGCCGAAAAGGTGGTGCTGGGCAAAAAGAAACAGAAACGCAAAAAGCGAGCAGAGCGCGATGAGATCGATGACCAACCAGGTCTAATGGAACGCCCCGTCGTCTTGGGTGCTATCCTGGTCGGAATCATCGGCTTGATCGCCTATCTAATGCAACCACCTAGTCTGTCCACGCTGGAAACGCGAGCCAAATGGTTTCTGGAACAAGGTGACGTAGGGTCCTTGAACGAGGCTCGAGATCGTTACCTCATCCCAATCATGGAACGATTTCCCGATTCCGTCACTGCGGAATGGGCAAAGAATCAACTTGAAGAAATCGAAATGGTCAACGCAGAACAGCGCATTCAGACCAATCGCCGCTTTGGTCGCGAGCCGAACAGTGAAGGGGAGCGAAAGTATATTGAAGCAAATCAGTTCGAACAATTCGGGGACCGGGTCACCGCACTCGACAAATACAGAGCGATCGTCAATCTTCTGAAAGATATCGAAGAAGAGAAGCCGTTTGTGAATCTTGCGAGGCGTCAAATCCAAAAAATTGAAGACCGCCCTCCCGATGCCAACGAACTGCGAGAGTTTTTGCAGACTAAGCTAGAAGAAGCGGACAAGAAGTACAACGACGGAGATTTGCTCGGTGCAAAACAAATTTGGGATGGAATCATTAGTTTGTACACCAACAATCGCGAGATGGCACCACAAGTGGAACGTGCTCAATCTCGTCTATCCAAAACCAAAGAACTCTAGAATTCATTCCGATACGTGCCAGATGAGCCTCTACCCAAACGATCCTTGTAAACAGAACGCATTCTGCAAGTGCTTTGTCTCGTTCGCTTTTTTGTTGTTTGCGACTGGCATCCTAGGGTGCGATTGGGGGAGCAAAGAAAAGCAGGTTTCTGCGCCGGCAAATCCTGCCGCCAATGGAGAAAAGCCTGCATCAGGAGCGAGTGGTACCGCTAATCCGGATGATTCTTCTGTTCAAAAGGATACCGCCAAAGAAACCACTACCGATGCGAACAAAGTTCCTACGGCTGGCGATTCCACCGCGTCACAGAGTACACCGGGTACAGAGGCAACCCTCGTTGCAGATTCGGACGAGCTTCAGAAAAAGGCCAAGCAACTTATCATCTCCTGTATTGAACACTATCGAGATCTTCAATCGTATGAAGATGCCGCTGTATTTAAACTCAAAGTGCCTGATGCTACGAACCCAGTCGACGAAACGATTCCCTGTCGAGTAGCATGGGAGAAGCCGAACAAGTTAGCATTAGAGGTTGATTTACTTAAGTCATCGTGGACTCCTGAAACGTTCGAGTCGATTTACGATGATGGGAAGTCGGTCCTTTATCCTAACCAGAGATTGGTTCGTCCCCTTCCAGAAGCCGTGACAAGTGATTGGCTATTGAGGGATCATCTTGAGCAACAATTGATCAACCCCATGTTTGGATTGCCACTCAATATTGGGTTTCTATTAGATGAGAGTGGCAGCAAAGCATTCGTCAACGAAGTAACCACGCGATGGTTGAGTCCCGCCGAGATTGACGGTGTCAAGTGTGAGAGGATTCAATTGAATCTGAAAGACGTTAGTTGGGTTTATTGGATTGACGAACCTAATAGGCTGTTGCTTAGACAGGAGTTTCCCCATGCCGTATTGCGTGGTGTGCTACCACCGATACCGTCAACGATTCCAGCTTCTGATATTGTTTGTCAAATCGACTACCGTGGATTAAAGACCAATCATCGCATCGATTGGGCTCCTTGGGCGATCAAGCCCAGCGATACAGACGTGCGGTTAAGGCGGTTTATCGCGACACCCGCTAGAGATGTTCCTAGGCAGCTCGGACGACGAATTGATCCGTTTTCGTTGAAGGATGTAGACGATAAAACATTCTTCGATTTCGCAGAACGCAAATCGACGGTTACTTCGTTTCATTTTATCGATGATACAGAAGCCAGTCGAAGCTATATTGATAAGCTTTACGCGGTTCGGCGACAGCTAAAGGAACGTGGGATCGGTGATGAATATGAAACGATATTAGTTTCAAAGGGGAAAGCCGATCGGATGGCGGCGGTCATGGCTTCATGGAATTGCACTCTGCCGCTTGCGATCGACGCGGAGGGTTTGCTGTCTGAAAGCTGGGGTGTGCAAGAATCCCCTGCAACAGTAGTCATTGGATCCGACAAAAGAATTCAGCACTTTAGCCAAAAGCGATTGCCCCTCGGGCTAGTGTCCGATGTTCCTGGCCTCGTTAAGGGGGATGATTTAGCCACGCAGGCGATTCGAATCGCCGTCGACAACGAAGCGCGTTATAGCGCTCTATTGCATCGATTCGCTCTTTCTAAAGACGAGCTCAAGAAGTTACCCTTGGATTATCAAGAGATTGCAGCATTCCCCTTTTTCTTTCATGAGATGAAGCAGGATTGGAAGATTACCTTCGAGGATGGAATCGTCGCGGCTGCGGGCGAATTGTTTTCATCAGGCTTGGATAAGCCAGTGGTTGAGCCAGAAAAGATAAACAACGTCGGCTATCCATCGACTCGCGTGATGACGGTTTTGGATGATGTAGGCAATCTTTGGTCAATCGATCAGCGGGGAACCCGTACCATCGTGGCGACGCTGCCTGTTGAGAGCACCGAAAATGCAAAGCGATTTTGGATCTATCCCGATCCATGGAAGCACGAAATCATCTACATCGTACCGGAGGGACTGTCGCGTTTCTGGTTTGCAGTCGCCCCCCGAACCGTACCGCAAGAATGGAAGCCACTCCAGGTTGATGATTTTCCATTACCGGCCAATGAAACCATCGTTAACGCCACTTGGGTTTTGGCTGACAACGAACCCGCATTTTGTTTAATGACGAGTTCATCCAGGGTGATCGCTATTAACCCGATTACCCAGGCCAGCAGTACGCCAGTTGACGATGCAAAACCCAAGGCAGCCATCAACAGTATCGTGCCAAAGTTAAACAGCAATAGTTCCCCAGATGCGTGGGCTGTTGTGCGTGCTGATGGATCAATCGAATACGTGGAATCAAAAGTACCAGGGAGCGAACTAGGCAGTCCGACATCATTAATGTTCAAGCCAGATGTAGGTCCTTGGTTGTGGGGGGCGTCTCCGGTTGGCCCGCGATTAGTAGGTCTTGCAAAAGTACCCAGCGGCGAGTCAGCGGCGGTGGTTTTGGATGAGTCGTTCAAGAGTTTGTCCACTCAATCTTTGGCAACTCGTCCTGAGCAATGTCGACTCCTCTCCTCGGTTACGAGCAAGACGGGAGCTTTCTATTTTTTACTTACGGCCCCAAACAGGGTTTTGCATCTTCAAACAATCGGTGGGCAAGCACCGGATCAAATGTCCTTTGGTCGCCGAATCTTTGGTGGTTCCATCAACGCATTAGATGAAGGGGTGCGAATTGTTGTGGCGATGGAGGGGGAAGTAAGTAGTTGGGCCGTCACATACAAAGAGTAGTGCCAGGAAAGTATGATCGAACCCACAGCATTTTTTGTTTACGGAACGCTGAAACAGAATCAGCTTCGTGGTGGGATGTGGCCGAGGAAACCACTGAGCGTAGCACCTGGTATCGTACGGGCACGACTCTTTGATATAGGTCCCTACCCAGCCGCATTCCAGGGGGACACGTGGTTGCTCGGAGAGATTTGGCAATTCCGCCAAGAGGATTTGCCCGAAACCCAAACGACTCTCGACCTGATTGAAGGGTTTCGGCCTGGAGTGTCCAACAATGAATACCTTCGAAATGCGGTGGATGCTTACTGCATTGCAGCCGAAGATTCGGATTCGCAGGTATCGTGCTGGATGTACTTTGCTCCCGATCAATACCGTTTAGTCGGAAAACGCGAAATTGTTCCTTTTTGCGATCTTTCTGATGTTTTTCCCAATGCAAACCAGAATTGGGGCACCGAAAAAGTAGCATTTTGGCCCGATCCAAAAGCCCGAGTTCCTCGTAGTTTTTTCGAAGAGTGAACAATCGATCTAGGACGCCAAGTTGTTCTAGTTATACAATGGAGGGTGAAGAACGCTGCCTCCATTGATTTATTAAGCTTTACCCTTCCAACTTACCGCCTGCCGACGATCATGAAAAACAACAGATATCGAATCTTTCAATCCCAACGAACTCGCAATACACAGCTGAAGCGTCTGCTAGAGAGTATCGCTGCGCACAATCGTCGTGTTGGCTGTGCGGCCTTGGGTATTGCAGCGGTGGGAATATTGACATTTGCCGATCCGAAGACGAGCCACGCGCAGGACAAGACGGAGAAAACCGATCCGCCAGCCCTAGTCATTCCGGTTCCCAAGCCAGGCGAAGAGGATTTCGATAAAGCCATACAGCTGCGAATCAAAATGGATTCGACCGATCAGCTCAAGGAAGCGATTGGCCTAGCAGAATCTGCTATTTCCAAAGGGTTATCTGAAGATAGTGAAATTGCTGCCAAGCGTTTTTTGGGTTCTGCTTACACCGAAAAGGCCAAGGTGAGCATTCAAGCAGCACTCCAAGGGGGTGGGCCCCGATCTCGCCGAAGCAAGCTGTTATTGGATGCATTGGACGATGTATCTAAAGCAATCGAATACGATGCCTCCCAAATCGACGCTTATACGATCAAGGCACAGATTCTGATCGATCGACAGGAGTTTGAAACAGCTCGAGAAGTTCTGAACCAGGGCATCGAGTATTTCACTCCTTTGTACGAAGCCAAAAAGAGTAGCGAAAATCGACAGAGTCTCTCCAAGTTGTATCTCGCTCGTGCGGAATCGGGCGATGAGCCTACTGAGCAGCTAGCTGATTTAGAAAAAGCCACCGAGATCAACCCCTTTGACGACATGCTTAGCAAGAGGTATCTGGCGGCGCTAGGCCAAACTGGGCAGTTTGAAAAAATGCTGACCACTTTGGATCGCATTCTGGAGCTGAACTCTGAAAATGTTGAGTTGATTTCGACCAAGATCGCCACGCTGCTGCGACTCAACAAACCAGACGAAGCCATCGAATTCAGTTCGAAAAGCATTGGTTTGGCCACTGAAGATGAGGCCCGCGCTGCTTTGCTAAGACAACGAGCGTTGCTGTATCAATCGAAGTCAGCTGGCTTGACGGTTGGGGTATCCGCAGAGGGAGCGACCGAGGACGACGCGACAAAGAAGAAGAACGAAGAGGAAGCCAAGAAGCTGCTGGAGCTAGCTAAGGCGGATCTCGATGAGTCCCTCAAGTTGATGAAAGACAATGTTCAGTCAATCTTCCTGAGAGCTCGTCTGGCGGCACAAATGGAAGACGCACAGGGAGCTCGCCGCGATGTCGATACGGTTCTGGAAACAGACGAACAAAACTTGGAAGCTCTGCTGTTTAGTGGTGAGCTCGCAATGACCGAAGGTAACTTCGAGCGGGCTGCCAAAGATTTCAAAACACTTTCAGGCCAATTCGCCGATGGCACACCACAAAAAGAAGAGTTGCTAAAGAAGCTAGCTGTTGCCTATTGGCAAGCGGACCAAATTAAACAAGCATTAAAAACGCTTGACCAAGTGATCAGGATGAATTCGAGCAGTTGGGAAGCATTTCGATTGCGAGGCGAGATCTACCTGGGAACAGGAGATCATATGGAGGCCACGGTCGCCTACGAAAAGGCACTGAGGCTGATGCCAGAAACCGCCACTGCTGCGCAGCAGTCGAATTTGCTCAACAACTATGCGTGGATACTCTCGACCAGCCCGGAGGATAAGGCTCGCGACGGCGCGCGAGCTTTGGAACTCGGTACAAAAGCTTGCGAATTGACCAACTTCTCCGAGGCTCATTTGGTCAGTACTTTGGCCGCAGCTTATGCCGAAACTGGCGATTTCGATAAGGCGGTTGAATACGCGAAAAAGGCGGTCGAGTTGGGAGAAAAAGAGGAAAGCGAGCAGATAGACCAACTACGTGAAGAGTTAAAGAGCTACCAAGACAAGAAGCCGTGGCGAGAAAAGAATCTGCCACCAGTTAACCCTTAACATCGGTGCTTCGGCTTGCTCGACATCTTTGAATCATTGCTTTCGTCATCGGAAGCAACAGCCTTTGAGGCCGCGCTCGCATCGCATCCTCGTCGTGCGATAAGACTCCGCGACGATTTTACTGCGTCCTCCTTGCCGTTTGAGACGAATCCTGTTCCATGGAGTGAGCAGGGATTTTTTCTTGTGGATACGGAATGTAGGCCCGGTGCATATCTCGATTATCCTGCAGGCAGTTACTATATCCAGGACGCGGGATCCCTCTTGCCCGTGACTCTATTAAACCCACAACCAGGTGAATTGATCTGCGATCTCTGTGCAGCACCGGGAGGCAAATCAACAGCCATACTAGAACGAATGAATGGACATGGGGTCCTAGTTGCCAATGAGCCCATTCGTTCACGCACCAACGTCCTCAAGTATATGCTCGGTCGCACTGGCTTGCCAAACTATCTGACGACCGAATTAGATCCAGATCGAATGGCACAAGAGTTCGCAGGTGAATTCGATGCGGTGTTGGTTGATGCCCCCTGCAGTGGGCAAATGATGGTTTCAAGAGATAAGCGTGATTCCAATGCATGGTCAAGCCGCCAGATTGAACACAGTGCCGCAAGACAACAACGAATACTGGATGCCGCGATTAAGCTATTGAGGCCGGGCGGACGACTTGTCTATTCGACGTGTACGTTTGCTTTAGAAGAAAATGAAAAGCAACTATTCAGGTTACTCAGCCAAACTCAAAGAGGTCTCATCCCATTGTGTTGCGACGCCCTGAAGCCTTGGGAGTCTCCCGTTCAAACAGGCTGCTATCGGCTCTGGCCCCACCGCGATTTCTGTGCTGGTGGCTTCGCCGGAGGGATTCTGCTATCGGATGACTTCGAACCTGAGATGGATGGAGGCAATATGCGTCGAGAGACAGCGAAGAAATCTCACGTACCTCGAAATCTATCTCGCCACACGCGAATGAACAAGAAAGACAGATCTGATCCCGTGAAAGAACTTGAAACGATTGGGGTAAACAGTTGCGGACAAATTCGCTCGATCAACGAAGAAGCTTACTTCGGCACGGACGAGGTTTGGGCTCTTTACGAATCACACCGTCCCATAGCTCAGCCACCCTTGGTCATGATCTCATCGGTGCGTCGATACGAACCTAGCCATACGTTAGCATTAGCACGTGACACATGGTTCCAGCCTTTTGCATCAATCTCGTTAGATAATGCGCAAGCTATAAGTTTTTTGGCCGGGGAATCACTTCGTGGACTGGAACAATCCGCATCCCAAGAATGGACGCGCGTGATGTGGAATGGACGACCGATAGGATGGGGGCGATTCTCTCAGGAGCAACTCAAGAATCACTTACCCCCCTGGGCGCGAACAACAGGCTTAAAAACACAATAAAGCTCTTCCCTCGAAGTCTCTAAGTCAAGGTACTGGAAACCGACCGCTCACAAAAAGGGGTGGTGTATTTCCTGCTTTGAGTTGTTATTCTTTAAAACTCTTCTCATGCCGTGGAATGCTCCGGAGTCCCTCGCTATGCCTGCCTATGAGCTAGCTCGATCTATAACCATCAATTGCAGTACCCAAGCGGCTTATGATTTGGTATCCGACTACTCAACCTGGACGAGCTGGTCCCCTTGGCTTTTGGCCGAACCAGATGCCAAAGTTAAGGTCTCTAGCAATCCCAAAACCATCGGTTCCAAGTATGAATGGCTCGGAGAGATTACAGGACAAGGGGAATTGACCACGACCGAACTAAAACGCAATGAAGCCATGAATGCGGACTTGCGATTTATTAAACCTTTTCCAGCTCTCGCCAAAACGGGATTCTTGATTGAGCCTGTGAATCAGGGCACAAAGCTCACATGGTCTATGCGAGGCAAGATGCCGTGGTTCTTGTTTTGGATGATACCTATGATCAAGACGATGGTAGGGATGGACTATCAGAGAGGTTTAACAATGATCAAGGACCTTCTAGAGACAGGTTCCATTCCATCTCGTCTCGTTTTTCATGATCGCGAGGAGATCCAGGGCTTTAAGATGGCCGGCGTGGCAGGTTCATGCTCTGTGGATGATATCGGACCCGCGATGGAAAAAACCTTCTCCGAAGCGCAGGCTGAATTCAGGAAATTGGCGATTCCCATGAATGGCGACATGATCTCGGTATATACAAAATTTCGAATCAAGGCAGGCGTTTTCGAATACATCAGCGGATACATCATTCCTGAAGAGGTAGATGTCCATTCTCAAAAGTTGACGATTTGGAAAATGCCGCCGGGACGAGCCTACAGAATCGAACACATAGGTAGCTACAAGCACCTCGGAAACGGTTGGAGCGCAGCGAATCAGATCGTCAGGACACGAAAATGGAAGCAATCTCGTATCGGCACCTATGAAATATACCGAAATGCCGACTCAAATCAGAATGAGTCCGAGGCCGTCACCGATATCTATCTGCCTCTGAAGTAGCGAATGCAACCGGTGAATAGATTTACTTGGTGAGGATCAGTTTGTTTTGTTTGGTCAGCCTCAGTCGGTATAGCTGCCCCCCTCCTTCGATCCAAACTTCTTCCGACCCGCTGGCTAGCTCGTGGAACGATAGTGGGTTCAGCATCGTGCCGGGGATGTGGACCGGGCAGCGGGCCGCTTGGGAAGTGGATTCTTCCCCCTGCTCCTGGCCGCTCGTTTCTGCCGAAACGTGTTGAATCTCGTTTGACACACCCAAAACCCTTTTACGAATGCCGAATTTCCACAACTATACATGCGAATAAACCCGGTGGCGAGCCCTATTGAGACAAAATCTCATCAAGAAGCAACCCTTTTTCGTTGGGATCGCCGACGGCGCATGCGGCTCCTCCACTTGGTTGAAGAGGTTCTGGCAAGTATCTTGCCTTCATGAAAATCGCACTTCTGACCACGGGCACCGAAATCAACGGTGCTATCCGACACTGTTACGATCTCGCCCAGGAGCTTGCTAAGTCCGGGCACGAGATCTACCTGCTGCACAGGCCGGGCGCCTGGATTGCCGCTCAACCGCAACATGCAGGCGTTACTTTGTTCGAGTCAACGCTCAAGAGAAAGAAAAAAGAGCTGGGAAGAGTTGCTCAGTTTCTTCGAGGTAGCGGCTGTCGAGTCATCCATACGCACTTGAGCGGCGCGAGTTTTTTTGGAGTTCTTTTGGCAAGGTTCTACGGGTTTCGATCGATTGCTACCTGTCATATGCCACATTTTCAGCCACATTGGTGGTGGAACGACCATGTTATTGTTCCCTGCGCGAGCGTCGCTCGTTTTCAGACCTTTCTGAACTGGGTGCCCAGAAAACGGATTTCAATCATACCTAATTTTATCGATCCCGATCGATTAAGGTGTGCCGTAAGTCGAGAACAGGCTCGCGAACAACTTGGGATTTCGCAGTCTAGTTTTTTGATTGGTACGATCGGGACATTAGAAGCAAGAAAAGGGTTCCATTACGTGGCGCAAGCGGTTACGAAGCTGCGGCGAGCTGGAGAGAATGTTCAGTTGTTGTCGATCGGACCGCAGGAAGATTCCTACACACAAACGATTCGGACTTTCATAGACGAGAACTCGATGTCTGAGCACATCAAGCTGCTGGGGCGGCGAGGCGACATTCCGGAGATTTTGAGAGCCATGGATTGTGCTTGCTTGCCCAGTTTGCGCGAGGTGATGCCCATCTCGTTGCTCGAAGCGATGGGCGCTGGCGTCCCGGCACTGGCAACAACCGTAGGGGGCGTCCCGGATTGTGTTCGTTCGGGAATCGATGGAATGCTGGTGCCACCGAGGAATTCTGATGCTTTAATAAGGGCCATCAAAAATTGGATCGATGAGCCAGAGACAGTTCGGCGGCTGGGTAAGCAAGCTGAGAATTCGATGCGAGATCGTTTCGCTCCTGCGGTATTGGTTCCAAGGATAGTCGACATCTATCAATGTTTACTGTCTCGATAATCGTGTGATGCGTTCGACCACCTATGTATTACGAATGAGAAATGATTCGGTGAGAGAATGATTTTTGAAGTTAGTGTTTTGGCAATTGCTATTGGAATGAGTTTGTATAGTCGAACGCGAACTTTTGGCTTTGCGTTTTGGGTTGTGGCTTTCGTATTGATTGCGTATCGACGCCCTGAGTGGTTTTCGGAATGGTATGGATGGCGTCTTAAGAGTGTCGTGCCACCCCTGATCCAGATAGCCATGTTTGGGATGGGGGCAACGCTGACCTTAGAAGACTTTACTCGCGTCTTGAAGATGCCTAAAGCGGTGGCTATCGGTTGTGGCCTACAGTACAGCGTTATGCCTCTCGTAGGATGGGGGCTTGCAAACATGGCCGGGTTACCACCTGAAATCGCTGCGGGGGTAATCTTAGTTGGTGCATGCCCCGGGGGAGTTTCTTCTAACGTTGTCACTTATCTCGCAAAGGGTAATATCGCTCTATCGGTGACGATGACCGCTTGCTCAACGCTCCTCTCACCAATCATGACTCCGCTTGCGATGAAAGTGCTTGCTGGGCAGTTAGTGGAAGTAGACTTTTGGAAGATGTTATGGTCGATTGTGACTACAGTTGTCTTGCCGATTGCGGGAGGTTTGGTAGTAAATCGAGCGATCCGGTGGTGGGGCCTGAACCCCGACTCTGCGGAACGAATGTTGTCACGGATCGCGATGCTCGCGATTTGTTTCATTTGTGCGATTATCATGGCCGATTCGCAGGCCGCTTTGCAATCGGTCGGTGTAATGCTCGTTTTGGTTGTGTGTATTCACAATCTGGCAGGATATGCATTTGGTTACGGTTTAAGTCGACTATGGGGGCTGAGCGAAGAAGAGTGTCGAACAGTTGCGATCGAGGTCGGCCTACAGAATGGTGGAATGGGAGCGACCATTGCTAGCGAAGTGTTAAAGAGCACGCAAGCCGCGTTGGCATCGGTTCTTTTTGCTCCGTGGATGAACGTTAGTGGATCCATTCTGGCTAGTTGGTGGAGAGTACAACCGCCACGGGAAAAGGAAATCACCACCACAACCGTCCCTCTTGAAAACCACTCGGAAGATTAACTCTTTCCTTTGGATCTAACTGAAACAAGTCGATTGTCTTGGGCTGTTGTTTTCTCAAGCGGCAGCCTAATAACCAGTAAAGAACCATGGGATTACGACCACGATTGGATACTTAACAAGTTATGCTGTGAACGGGTTTTCCGCTACCATTCCGGCCCTATGCCGGTGGGGCGGTGACTGAGTGGCTACCATATGCATCCCTTCCCCTCTTGCTCTACCTCCTCCGTCTGGCCTGCGGCCAGACGGAGGAGGGGTTGGCTGGCTTGAGTCGTCGGTAGCTGCTCAGTCATGCTCCCACTGGGATAAACCGCAGTGGTGAGCCCAATCGACCGAATTCAGTGCAACAAAGTGCTCGAAAACGATAGCTAACTGCTCGCTTGAGCGTTGCAATCGATCACAAGCGTAGGGCCGTCATGCGACTCCTGGCAACGGGAGCGAGGCGGCATCTGCTATGTAACGTTTTCAATAAAGCAAAACACACAATAGGCAACCGACATTACGACAATCAATGCAACAACATTAATACCCCAAACTAATGCTGTGCCTGCCTTCGTTCGTTGCTCTAGGAGAAACAAAGTCGAAAAACAAACTGCCACTACGACCGCCATAACCACCATAGAAAAAATTGACCATGCATTCTCATATCGATGTGGTTTCGTCCACAACAAAATCAAGTAGAGGAGTATCGGTATCGAGTTGACGGCTTGAAAGACTAACATCGTGGTCGTACTGCGATTCATTGTTTCCCTCTGGATAGTGGGGGGCCACCGGGAATTTTCGTGGGATTGTTCTTGCAACTTATGCCCTTATTGGATCAACCCACCCGTCCGTAGATCGAATACATCCATAGGCTTTGGGATGCGATGTTGAATGAATATGCATGGCGTAAATTGACCATCACAACAACGTCTACGGTGCAGTGGAATGTTCGAGACGGTCTCGCCAAAATGCTTCAGCGGATTCAAGTGTGGCTTTCATGTCTGAATCTACGTTCCGATTTTTTTGCATGGACTCCACAGAGCGATCAAGCCATGCCAGCATGAACTCTATGCTTTTGGATGAGATTCTTGCCTTGCCATCAAATTCGAAATAGAACGGCGCCGTTGTCGCAAACCGGTAGAGATGATCGTGTGCGGTTACAACCCTGACCACGAGCCATCCGCTCTTGTCTATCGCAATGGGTGGAAACTCTCCTTTGCGATAATGGTCTTCTAACTTAGCACTGTAAATCGTCTCGCCATTAAAAATAACATCGAGATAGTCGACTGGGTCTCGAACAGAAAGGGAGGCTGCAATGTTTAGCTCGATAGGGTCACCGCTTTGAGACGAAAAGGTCGAACCGGGCCATTGATCGTTGATGGAGACCCGCAACAGAGGACCATTGGTGACCATCGTATTTCCCAACGAAACGCAGTCCCAGTACTGCTTTCGATCTAGCTCGCCATCACAGTGAACATAGGTTCTGTTGTATCCGAGATAAGACTCGCCATCACCGAACCCACTGGAAGCCGTCGGAGTAATCCGTAGTCCGGTCTCAAGCGTCGTCCAAAAGATTCTTTCCGACAGCAGTCCGAGCCCTCGTCCATCGCGGTAGCGGATATAGTCGTCTTCCGAAATTGGTGCGAATACTTCGTCGAGAGTGCCTTTCTTGATCATCTTGCCCAATAATCGAATTGTGGACTTGGGGCCTTGGTCGGTTTTGAGATCCAATTTGGCATCACCTTCGGGTGTATTGGTGGCATTCAAAATCTGCGCAGCCTTGATTCGGCCGCTACTTAGCAAAATCGGTACATCTTGCGTCCAGAGATACTCTATCTCGGGCACGAAATTTTTTATGCGGTCATAATCTGCCAGGACCTCCATAATTTGAGGCAAGTTTGGAGCATCTCCAGCGTCGAGATTTGGCGCTGCATCTACAGGATGGAGAAAAATCGATCCGCCAGGTGTTTGCCACCGAGAGGATTCGGTCGATAACTTCTTTCCGAGTTGTTCCTCACCACCGAGCTCAACCTCCGAGTCATCTTTGGCTCTCCGTTTGGATTTTGCAGGAGGTTTTGCGTTAGCGTCCTGCTGTTCCGATGATGCCGTGTGGCGAGCGACGACCATATCGATGGCATCCGCTTCTTGCCAGCGATATAGGAGCTCGGCGGGCAACGCCGAAAAGTGATCGCCGCTGTACCAGCCTTCTTCTCGCATTTTGGTTGATCGAGGTATCTCGACAGTAACAACGTCGCGAGCTCCCTTTTCGATGGTGAACCCGCCTCGAATCTCGGTAAATTCATGGCCTCTTTGAGCTTGGAATTCGAATTCACCAGGTTTGGGTGCGATGGGAACATCAGCCTCTGCCAGCGTCCATTTACCTACTTTTAACAGATTGCGCGGCAACCCAGCTTGTTTTTCCCCTTTGGTAAATCGCAGACGTGCGGGAGTTCCAAATCCTGAGTCGCGGTCTCGGATTTCCAGTTGAATGTTCTGAGCCGACAGGGATTCTGAGAAGATTCCCTGGAAAATGAAGGCGAGGACAAGGGGCATGACGCTCTTGAAGAGGTTCGCGATCATTGCAATGCTGTCTCGAATATCGAAGGAAATCGGTCTACCTAATAAAAATGCCGAGCGACGAAACGCTCGGCATCTTGGATAGGTCTCATTGTAGCTTACGATTAAGCAAGGCGTTTGTTCTTGGACTGTTCTCGTTCCATGAACCACAAGAGTGTTGGTGCAGCGATGAACACTGAGCTATAGGTACCAACAACGATACCGACTAGCAAGCAGAAGGAAAACGCGTGGATTCCCTCTCCGCCAAACACATACATCAAAATCAGCGCGAAAATCGTTGTGCTCGAAGTCAAAAGAGTTCGACTTAGAGTTTGCGTCGTGCTGGCATTAACCATTTCATTGGTGAGCCGAGGACTCTTGCCTTTGACTTCCCGAATTCGGTCAAACACCACGATCGTGTCGTTGAGAGAGTAACCGATAATGGTCAAGAAGGCCGCCACGATCGTGAGCGATATTTTGAAGTCTTCGATGAGCAGGAATCCCAAAGGCTGGAACAGCCAATGGCTAACTGCCAGAACACCCAAGGTTATGATCACGTCGTGAATCAAGCTCACCAAAGCAGCGATACCGTAGGCCAGGCTTTGAAACCGGAACCAAATGTACGCCGTAATCGCGATCAAGCTAAGGATCAAGGCCGCCCAAGCACGTCTCTGCATTTCCGTCGCAACGCTGCCTTCGATCTGGCTGATGGATTGCCAAATAGGACGAGCCCGCACTAGAGACTTGAGAGAGTCGGAAATCTTGGTTGTGGTCGCGGCATCGAATGGAATCGTAATCTCCCACTCGGTAGCACCGATCGAAGACTCTCGATTCCAAGATTCGAATCCTGCACCGATTGGTCTTAGTTCAATCTGGGCGTCTACCAAAGCAACACCGGCCGCCTCGGCTGCCTTGATCAACTCCTCGATGAGTTGTTTTGCAGCGATCTTGGCGGTTCCTTCGCCAAAGCTTCGTTTGAAGGACAAGGCAAATGTTGTTTTCGCATCTGCGACTGGAACGGGCGTTGCTGTTGCCTCAGCTTTAGCAGGGTCCACCGGAGATGTCTCGGTGATTTCCGCGACAGGTGGTTCGGCGGTTGTTTGAGGTGCACCGTTCTCTTGATACGAAACCAATCGAACGGAGGAGTCTCTAGGAAGAGACGATTGCGACTTCGGGTTATTAGTCATCTGAACATCGACGTCGTACGTTACTAGTCGAGCCGGTGACTCACTGGAGAACCCTTTTAGCAATCGGTCCGTAACGTCAGATTGCTTTTTGATCGAGGTATCGAGCTTGTACACCGAATCTTTTTCTGCATCATCGAGCTTGACGCTAATGAGCGATGACTGAATAGGTATCCCAGCTTCATCCTTATCGAATGCACTGGCCACGATCTTTCGGACGTCCTCCGAAGGCATGCCCTTTTCCAGGGAGAAAACGACTGAAGTTCCGCCATTAAAGTCGATGTCAAACAGATCGCTTCCGCGAACGAAAGCCAGCACCAAGCTGAGAATGCAAGCGATTGTAGACGCAGCCACCATCGGTTTTGCATAGCTCATGAACTGAACGTCGCGGGTACCAAAAATGGAGCGTTTGGTCGTGTTGACGTAGTCCGCCATGCTCAAGCTCAAGAAACGAAGCTTTTCGGCCACGTCAAACACTTTGTGAGAGAAGAAGACTGCGGTAAACATACTGCAGGCGATACCAATGACGAGAGTCGCAGCGAAGCCTTTGACTTGTTCTGTTCCAACCCAGTAAAGGATAAAACCAGAGATAAGGGTCGTTAAGTTCGAGTCGAAGATGGCGGACCAAGCTCGGTCGAAGCCATTTCGGATCGCAACGCGAGGAGCAGATTTGCGTTCCATTTCTTCGCGCATACGCTCGAAGACCAGAACGTTTGCATCAACACTCATACCGACCGACAAAACCAGACCGGCGACACCTGCCAGGGTCAGCGGCTGTCGAATAAGAATCATGACCGCAATAACCAAAATCAGATTAAAGCCCAATGCTAGCGTTGCCACAAAACCACTAAATCGATAGTAGAAAAGCATAAAGCCAATGGTTGCGATCAGCGAATATGCACTTGCCTGGAAACCTTGAGCGATCGCTTGCTCACCCATGTTGGCGCCCACGACGTTCCGGGCGACAGGTTGGCGACTTAATACACCGGGTAGAGCACCACCGTTGAGGATATCAACCAAACGCTGGACTTCTCGCTCGGTAAAGTTTCCTTGGATAACCCCTTGGCTGGAGATGTGTGCGTTGAGCGATGGGGCTGAAAGCACGACATCGTCGAGCAAGATTGCCATTCGTCGCTTGAATTCGCCTGTGGGAAGGTTTGCACCGGTCAGTGCTAACATCTCATTAGAACCGCCAGCAGTCATCGTAAAGTTGACTTCGTAGCCCCCCATTTTCCCGAACCCCTTTTGGGCTCGTTGGAGGTGTAGACCGTTTACGACGCGAAAGGTTCGACCCGCACGTTCTGTCGCGAGCAGGATTTCCATAACCTCAACATTTTGTGACTTAAGCCACGCATCGAGATCGCCAGCTTTTTGCGATGGGGGCGGTTCCAGGATGCGTCCTGTTTGTCCATTTCGAACGATATCGCCAAAAACATAGCCGTCATATTCGATCACGCCAGCGTTGTTCACGGCGCCAACACGTCTCCATAGGCCAACTTCACGTTCTTGGTTCGTGACTTTATCGGTCATCATGACTCGCCGGCGGACCCGGACATTGGCGTCATCTGAGTTCGCCTGGGCAAGCGCTTTGTCGATAATGTCTTTGTGGTCGCTGCGGTTCGCAACGATACGGAACTCCAGGATACCCGCTTGGGTGATGAGTCGTTCAATTTCAGCGACTTCGGATTCGTCGACAGCAGGCAGGGTGATTTCGATTCGATCGTCGCCGTTAGGACGGATTTTGATCTCTAGGGTACCAGACGGATTGAGTCGGTTGACCAAAGGGACCACGAAATCCTTGGCGGTCACCTTTCTTGGAGCGAGAGGATCCTCGCTAGACCGATCCACTTCATAGATCAGGTTCATGCCACCTACGATGTCCGGACCGTACAAAAGCTTGGTAGCCGTCTTATCGATTTGCGGGAGGAAAAGAATGGTCAACGATCCAATCAGGAAGAAAAAGATCGTTGTAAAGCCGAACGTAGCGTTAGGCATCTTAAGGAATTTCGCAAGCCATTTCCCGAGAAGAAACGGAATCAAAATCGCGCCAACGAAGACGGCTAAGTTGAGAATGCCGCTTCTCCAATCACTAGCGCCCGAAGATCCATCTCCGAGAGCATTCTGGGCAAACAAATTCATTTGTTCAAACATGGATAGTCCGTACCAAAGGTCCGACTCGAAAGGGTTACATCTCAGTCGTTAGGCTTCAACACTTCGAATGACATTGCGGTCGACGGTGATTTTGGCATTACTGCCTTCATCAACACGCAGTGTGACCGTGCCTGCATCCGAATTAATGTTTGCGACGACCCCGTGGATTCCTGAGTTCAAAATCACGCGGTCGTTTTTCTTAAGGTTGACCAGCCTCGCTTGGAGCGCCTTCTGCTCTTTCTTAGCCTGTTTGGGCAAAAACAAAAGCAAAACGTATAACGCCAAAAAAACCAAGAGAACCAAATTAAGCGGGTTGCGGAAAAATGCTTCGCTAAAACTGGTGTTAGACTGACCGGGAGTTTTCGTGCTCACATCGGACGCATTCTCGGAATTATCCGTAGGGGCAACTCCAGTGAGAGCCCCATTGGAATCGCTTGAGTCGGCAATTCCCTGAGGTTTCACGTCAGCTGGAGCTCCGGTGTTGGGCTTCGATTCTCCCGATGCCGAGGCAGCAGTTCCCGATTGGTCCGGAGCAACGATTTGGGCGTTATTTCCTTCCTGCGCAGACAGCCACTGGCAATCGATATCAACGATTACGAGCATGGCGGAGATCGCGAGGATGGAAGTGGTAAATCGGCCCATTTGGACGGGATTCGGCTAACTTGATTTGAGGTGTAAAACCTTAAGAAACCGCGCAGTTTACGGGGAGAAAAAAAACGTCACAAGTCCAGACTGCAACTCTTCCGGTAACGATTTCCTATCTGTGGGGTACCGAAGCTTTATTTTTTGGCTTCAAAGCACATGAGATAGAGGTATCACGAGTTCAGCTAGCCGGAAAACCGCGCGGGAAAGAAAAGTCTTAAAAATATAAGCATTTTCCTGAATCTGATCGCCAACGTCCGTCCGATACCATTCCACGGTAACTTTTGAGGCCTAGAGAAGCTGAATGGGTCTGGAAAGTTGTTCTGAATCGGAAGATCTCTATTTACTCGGGATCTCTGAATTGTAAGAATCCTGGCGGACTTGGTGGATCGTACCACCTGACTCAGCGGCGATCGACGGAACGATTGTCGTCCGAAAATGCTGAATTTTCCAAAATCACTTAGCAATGGAGTGCTCAAAAGTGCTTTTTCGATTTTCTCTCGCGACAGTCGCGCTGATGGGCCTTGGCACCGCTTCTGTC
>JBKCTT010000107.1:0-2988 GCA_046318795.1 Pirellula sp. | reverse complement strand
CTGCGGTTCGAGACAATACCCGCGAGGTGTCCCGCCACCATGAAGCACTTGCCTCACTCCTTTAATCCACTTCACACTCTCAAAACGTTCCATGTACTTCGGGAACGACTTATCATTTGGTCTTCCCGAGATGACGGCACCCACTGTTGGATAGTCACCCTGTTCGCACAATCCAATCACAAAGTCTGCTTCCGCATTGTGCTGCTCAGGGGTTACGTCGACCTCCATGTAAACGGCTTTCACCACATTGCTGCTCTTGGTCGATTCCATGTAGTCACTAATCAAATAGTCGCGAGCCAAGACCGAGGGCTTGTCTTTTGGAACCCACGGCAAAGTAAATCGTTTCAAGTCCCATAAATGCTGATGCGTATCAACGATTGGGATCGCCGAAGTAAGCTCAGATCCTTCGTTAGAAGCTTCTGTAAGCGGTGAAGCGGCTCCAAGTAAATCGCCTGTGAGCTTAGGAAGCGCCTCTGCAACTAGTACTGCTGCCGACGTCTGGGTTAGAAACGCTCGCCTTTTCATGATCAATCCTCCGCCATAACTTTAAGATTTGTACCAAGCTCATTAAACCGAGCCCCCATTGTACCGCAATCAAAAGGAGATAGATGCGGTGGGTGTTATAGAATGCTTCTCGGTCGGCATCCTCGATAAGTTGGCGGCCCAATTCCCCATGAAGCCAATACAATCCCCCCTGCAGAGCTAGTAATGTCGCTCCGATAGCTAACAATTCCTTGGCTCTGGCGATGGATCGAGCCCCCTTTAATCGGAGCAAAATCCAGATGATCGCCCCTACGGCGAGAAGACCGAGCGCATTCAAATAGCGAGTCACCTGTTGAGTCACGAGCCCCTGTAATTCCGTGCTCTCCAAGACCTCGGTCCCCACCGGAACGACGACGGCTGAATAAAACGTCAGCCCTCCCCACCATAGAGTCATGACGACCAGAATGGCGGTTCGTTCGAACAAGTTCATGCGCTGAGGGACTCAAAAAAACGATTGGCGGCTGCGATGGTAACATCGATGTCTTCATCCGTGTGGCAGTCGCTTACGAACAATGCCTCGAATTGGCTGCATGGCATGTAGACGCCATCATTGATAAGGGACCAGAAATACTTGGCAAAGAGTTTGCGATCCGAACGATCTGCTGTTGGCCAGTCTACTACCGGAGCTGCATTAAAGAATAGGGTCAGCATGCTGCCCACACGTTGCATTTGTGCCGCATGACCGTGAGACTGCGCCGCGTGAAGCAAACCATCACCGAGCCGCTTGCAAACAGCCTCGAGCCGGTCATAAGGTGGATTCTTAACTAGTAGCTCTAGCGTTTTGGTTCCAGCTGCGGTGGCGAGCGGATTGCCCGCCAACGTTCCTGCTTGGTAGACCTTACCGGCTGGCATAACATTATCCATGATGTCGGCACGGCCACCGTAGGCGGCCAATGGCATGCCGCCTCCGACGATCTTTCCAAGCGTCGTTATATCGGGTTTGATGCCGAATCGTTCTTGTGCTCCGCCTAGGGCAACTCGAAAGCCGGTCATGACTTCATCAAAGATAAGAACTGCACCGTACTGTATTGTGAGGGACCGAAGCGCTTTGAGAAACTCTGGCGTAGGAATCACTGTTCCCATGTTGCCAACAACAGGCTCGAGAATGACCGCAGCGATCGACGTTGGGAGTTCCTCAAAGACTCGCTTGAGCGAATCGCAATCGTTGTAATTCAATACGATCGTGTCTTGGGAGGTGCCGCGCGTAACACCGGGTGAATCCGGTACTCCGAGAGTCGCAGCGGCTGAGCCTGCCGACACCAACAACGAGTCGACGTGTCCGTGATAGCAGCCGGAAAACTTGATGACCTTTTCGCGGCCGGTCGCACCGCGAGCGACTCGAATGGCGCTCATTACCGCTTCGGTTCCGCTGCTCACCAATCGGACCCGTTCCATGCTCGGCATGATTTGTTGGATCAATGCGGCGAGGCCTGATTCGCGTTCCGTTGGGGCACCGAACGAAGTGCCTCTTGAGGCTGCTTGTTGGATGGCATCGAGTACTTCCGGATGTGCATGACCCAAGATCATCGGTCCCCAAGAGCCGATATAATCGATGTAGCGATTGCCATCAATATCATAGAGGTATTGTCGGCTAGCTCGATCCATAAAGATCGGCTCGCCTCCCACAGCGCCGAATGCACGAGCGGGTGAATTAACACCACCCGGTATTAGTTTCTTTGCGGTCGCAAAGGCCTTGATACTTTTATCGCGAACAATCATGACAATTCCTTACTACCAACCCATAACCATATTGGATTCGATGATTCGCCGTGCCTTTTCGAGGTCAGCGCCGGTTTCTGACATATACAATCGGATGGCATGGAGTTTGTCCCCTGACGATTTAGCCAAGCAGTCCCTGGCGATGCCACAGATGTTGACCGGGCTGCCCATCGTTCCGAGTGCTGATTTAGAAATAACCCACGAATTGCGAGGTCGTTTGGTCATTCGCACGATGATATCCGTTGGGTAGGCGTCGACCAGTGCATCTTTGGCTGCAGCTTCGTTGTCCGCCCACGTGATAAAAATGTGGGAGTCGGTTTCGATTTCGTAGAGCGGCATAATTTTAACGTTGAGATGGGGGTAGACATTCCAGACAAATTTCCCATGGCATGGTAACTGACTCACCGCCATTTTCGAACCTCATTTTTTCAAGGTTCTGTCCGATTTCCTCATTGCCCGCCAAATTATCCCGCTAGTAACGGCTTTCACAGCCCCGTCTAGAAGAAGATTTCCGCGATCTACGATTCGCCCCGCAAGCTCAAAAAGCCAGAAAAAGGAAAGTGCATCATTTGCTCGATTGTTATTTGCTTCGAGCGACAGTGAATCCCGAGAACTGCCTAAGGACCAAGGTAAGTTGGCTGACCGGAGTAGAGGTTCGATCCCGATCGATAAGACTCCGACCACTATTCGGCCCGTAAAAGAAAATTCGTGGGCGGCACTGTTGGT
>JBKCTT010000106.1:0-1107 GCA_046318795.1 Pirellula sp. | reverse complement strand
CGATCGTCCATTGCGTCCAACGATGCGTCCGTAGAGCCTTTCTCGCCGGCGAGGACGATGTGTCAGGGATCGATTATTCCTACCGTCGTGAGTGGATTCGCCGCAGATTCGAAGCCCTAGCTTCGGTCTTCGCGATTGATATCCTCTCCTATGCCATCCTGTCTAATCACTTGCATGTGATCCTCCGAAGTCGCCCCGATGTCCTAGCTAAGCTCTCCGACCAAGAAGTCGCAATCAGGTGGCTTCGCGTTTATCCAGGCTACCGAATGGAGGAACAACTGGCCGAACCATCGGAGATCGACGTGAAAGCCCTCGTGGCCGATCCCGAAAAATTGGCAGAGGTCCGAACGAGGCTATCTGATATTTCTTGGTTTATGCGTGCCCTCGCAGAACCCATTGCCCGTATGGCCAATACCCAAGACCAATGCACGGGCAGGTTTTGGGAAGGGCGGTTCAAAGCCCAGCGAATCGTTGACGATGCCGGCCTGTTGGCTTGTTCGATGTACGTGGACCTGAACGTGGTTCGTGCAGCCTTGGCCCAGGGGCTAGAGGACTCGGTACACACGTCGGTGTACGATCGAATCGAAGCGGAAAAGGGGATGCTGATTCCGTCGGCCGCATTCGATTTGAGACCGATTACGCAAGAAGAGTCGGTAGCTCAGCGACGTAAATCACTTGCTGAGCAGCGTCATGACCAAAGGGCCAAGAAAAAGAAAGAGGCCAGACGCGTTCCCCGCGATAGTTGGCTTGCGCCTTTGAGTTTGAATGGGGAGATCCCCTCGAGTGACCCGCAAGTGCATCGAGACGGGTTACGAGCGAGTGACAAGGGCTTTCTGCGGATCGACTGGAGCAGTTACAAGAAGTTGCTTGTCTGGGTAGCGCAGAACAAGCCGAGTGCAGGAAGGCTCGCATTGCCCAAGCCATTGAGTGACGCCTTGATTTCTAGTGGCGTGGTACCAGAGATGCTGTCGGATTTGGTATGGAATTTCAAGAAGTACTTTAGTCGCTGCGTTGGGGGATCGGAATCGATGTCGGGTGATGCGCAGCGAATTGGTCGACGCTGGCACCGAGGCCAGCGTCTCGCGGCGGCTTGCTTTAGCTAGCGGT
>JBKCTT010000105.1:0-4202 GCA_046318795.1 Pirellula sp. | reverse complement strand
TTTCTCAAGACTCTCGGACGTTTGAAAAGGCGAATAACTCTGCCTGCGTGATAGGTCTTTAATACATCCCGTTTCCTGGGCTCGATTGATCCGTTTATAGCCGGTCTTTCTTGATATTCTGAACCGCTTACAAAGCAGCGTTATGTTCGCTCAAGAAACCTTGCCTAAATACAAAAACTCCCGTCTTTGCGACATTCGATCACTCTCAATCCAGCTCATTTCTTAGCTCCCTTTGGAACCATTTTTTTAGAGCTTAAAATTGTGTTACCTATGTCTCCGAACGACTGTTACCTATGTCTCCGGTCTGTACACCTTGCCGGATGCTTGCGAATGACAGCATGGCGTGACAGTTATGTGCCACCGTAGAAAATGGGGTTGTAGAATCGGTTGGACAATTCAGATCGTTATCGTGAGATATTTTTCGAGCCTTCTTGTCACTAAACGAAAAAAGGGCACAGCCATTTGAACTGATGCCCTTTTTTTTGATATTTCTACGATCACTTGCCCAAGTTTAAGCATAGCGATCGACACCGGTTGCTTTCGTACTATCGGCCAGTCGTGACCTCTGCACCGCTTTCACCTCGAATATTGACTCCGCCAATATCATTGGGACCCGGCTTAATCTGCTCGCCATTTGTTTCGGGTTTATTATGGTCGATAACGATTGGTTTAGAAACATAGCCGTATACCGGTACCTTGACCCAACAGGGAACGCAGCGAGTGCGACAGCCAAATAATCCGACTCGTTTTTTTACGTACTTGCATTGAAAAACGTAGCCGGTGCAGACTTCTTCAACCGAGTGCACAACCAACGGTTCGTTGGCAGAAACGGTGCTTGCGTTACTTAACGCAATGCTTGCCACGGCTGCGACTGCAAAAACGATACTAAAAAACTTCTTCATGAGAAAACTCCTAAAAAACACCTACCTACGAACAAAGCGATACTGTTCACACGGCGATAACACATCGCCCGCGGCTTGTTCGCAAGCAGGAACGTTAGCGGGATAGGCGGACAAAAAACGTTAATCTGTTGCCATCGCGATTAATCACGAGCTCTGCGGTTTCAGGGCTGCGTTTTACTGCTTCAAGCAATTCGCCTGTTGTACTGATAGGGGCATGGTTGATACGCTCTATGATGTCGTTGACCTCTAAGCCAATTCGACTGGCGGGAGTATTGGGGAGTATCTTGGTTAAGATCACTTGGGCATCGATCGCTTTGGCCGAAATCCCAAGTGATGCTCGATTAGCACCGGTGTTAGCCGGCAACGAGATGGCAACCGGTTTTTGTTGTCCTTTAGTAGCATCGCTTAACATCTGCTTGGTATGAGAAAAAACCTCCTCCCACGATCCATTTCCAGTATTACTGTTCAATGTGGCACATAGACTGCGCAAAAAGAACGGGCCGTCCGCATTGAACAGTGCGAATTGAGTGACCTCGCTCGCGGCTAGATCAACAGTCCCACGCTCTTTCAAGAATAGTCGCCGCATGACCTCTTCTGGAGACTCTGGCTGATCGCCATAAGCTGTGACAACTCGCGGTGTCATGATGCGGCGAATGGCAGAGATGATCTCCGGATCATCAGATATGCCTGCACAAGACTCCGTGACCAATACACCGAGTCTTACATCCCGGGAGCGCAGAGCCCTGGTAAGGTCCCCGCGTACGAGACGTCGGCCACTTCTCATGTTGTTATCAACTACGATGGTCCAGCGGTTCGAGGGATCATAAGAACCGTGCCCCATCACGTATACGAATATGGTATCCGATGGACCTGCAGGGCAACTGGAAATCGCATTGAGAACTCTCTCTCCGCTGTAGTCGATTCCCGTAAGATCGATTAATTTCACATCATCTCCTAAAGGGCTAAGTGTTTGGGAGATCAATTTTGCAGAAAGGGCACCGGCATGGTTCGTTTCGTTGTCATTACTTCCGCCGCTTTGGATGGTGGGGCACGCGATAATCGCATATACCGTTTGCGCTTCAACAGAAGAACCACCGAATGTTGACATCAATAAAATCAGAGCTTTGGTGGTAAGGTTCATGGCTTTACTCGTTTTCGGAGAAGTTAAGAAGTCGTTGGATGCAATCCAGTAGCGGGCTATAACGCGTCGTGACACGTTGCTAGAGTTTTTTCTGAGATTCGCCGCCCGCACACCACAATGCCCTTGAAAATCAACTGAGCGAGAACTCATTTGCAGCTGGCGGCGATAGTTGGCCAGTTACCTTTCGTCGAAAAAACGAAAATCTGAAGAATTAGATCGTCACAACAACCAGGCAATCGATATGGGGTGGTATCAGACGATCCAATACCCTTCAACACAAAGAAGAAAAATGAAAAATTCAGCATCAACCCCTTCCACGGAACGAATCACCGAAAATGCTAAACCAGAAGGAGTGACTCTTTTGGAGCGACTCGTCGGACTCATGTGTGCCGGTCTGGGTTGCGTCGCCTTCAGCTACTTGGGAGGCACTATTGGAACGGCACTCGGGACCAGCCTGCTGACTATGGGCTTTCTATTGATCTCCGGTAAGTTCAAGGTTCAGTCGAAAGATCAAGCGACTTCCTAACGACGAGGGTGGCCAGACAGCCGTTTAATTGAACCACATTCAATCAGGAGTCTTCGCAATGGCAATGCAGATTATCTCGTGCCGTCAATGTAAAATGACGGTTGCGATCGTCAATAATGGGAGTTGTCCAAGTTGTGGTATATACGACCCAAGCTGCCTCATTGACGAACAATCTGAATTCTCCAGTTCGCCCAAAGCGAATGATGTGGTTCACTTGACGAAAACTCATATGAACCCATTGCCCGTGGTCCTAGTTTTCTTCTCGATTGCCTGCGGAGCTCTGATAAGCCACGTTATCGGCTTCTCACATGAATCTGGGATGATGGCAGGAGCTTGCATTGCAGCATCGTTGACTGTTGGCTTCAAAATTCCTTTCTTCAAGCTCCCAAAATAAAAAAGTTGATGACGATCATCAACGAAACACGTAAGCAGAGGATTGTGGTGAGAGAATTGTCCCTCGCTCATAGGGTTGATTCTTGCTTCAGGTGGGACAAAATCTCGCATTGTACGACTTCTGATACAGTCGATTCAGGACGACTGAAGTAATGCCTTTAGGTTGGCAAATAAATACAGTAGCGCAGCTGTGTGATTGTAAAACGATAGGGCCTACCTAGCGAGTCAAACCCAGAACGTACTTCCGAGTAATTTTTTGTTTCTTTTGTCAATTCTCTCGCAATTTCGCCATTTTTCTTCGTCACGTTTGTCATGGGATTTCTTACTGGTTGTTAAGCGAGTCAAAGCGTCGCTGCTGGCAGCGGTAACTTAATTCTCAATTCTAGTGCGAAAGTTGAAAGTCCGATGAAATTGATCCGAAGTATTTTCGTTTGCCTACTCATGATCTCCCCTTTGGCAGCTCAGGACAGTCGGCAGTCACAGATTGACGCTGGCTGGAAGGCCTTTAACGCGAACGAAACAAAGACTGCGTTGGAGATTTTTCAGCAATCGTTGGACCAGTCAAATCGTTTGCGAGTAAAGGACTTCACCACGGCCAAAAGCTACATCGGACTTGGTGATTGTTACCGCCAACTGGGCGACAACAAGTCGGCCGAACCAGCGTTTCGTGCGGCATTGGAAATTTGCGAGCTCAGCTCCGGGCGCGACAGTAACGATGTGGCTTACTGTATCAACAGAATTGCGTTGGCAGTAGAAAGCCAGGGAAGGTACGACGAAGCAGAACCGCTTTATCGCCGAGCGCTGCAAATTCGAGAAACGAACCTCACCGCGACCGACGCCAACGTCCTGCAGAGCGTCGACAACCTTGGCACCCTTTTGCTGCGTCAGGCTCGGTACCAAGACGCGGAACCGCTGATTCGTCAGGCTCTCAGAATTCGCGAAGAGACCAACGGGAAAGACCACATCGATACTGCTAGCAGCATGGGTAGCCTCGCCGGACTGCTTGAGTCTCAGGGGAAGTACGCGGACGCGGAACCAATGTATCGACGTGCTCTGCAAATTCGCGAAGCGAAAATCGGAAGCGATCATCCGGATACTGCCAGCAGCCTGAACAACCTCGCCGGACTGCTTGAGACTCAGGGGAAGTACGCGGACGCGGAACCACTGTATCGACGTGCCCTGCAAATTTACGAAGCGAAACTCGGAAGCGATCATCCGCATACTGCCACTATCCTGAACA
>JBKCTT010000104.1:0-6607 GCA_046318795.1 Pirellula sp. | reverse complement strand
ACATTGCTGCCATTCTTGTTTTCGGTAACGACTCGGGAAAGCATGCCTGGCAGGGTGTAACTAAAGGTTTGGGTCACAGTCGATGTCGATGGAATCACGACCGTCTTGCTCGATTGTCGCGTACCGCTCCAAGCGTACGTTGTTGTTTGATCGGTTGTGCCATTATTCTGTTTATCGAGCAATTCACTTGTGATACGGTCGTCCGCATTGTACAGGTAGGTAATGACTTCATCCACATACGCCGTGCTCGGCTTATCTGTCGTCCGCTTACGACGATTACCAAACAAATCCATAACAAACGTATCGGTGCTTATAAGATGGATCGCACCATTCGAAGTGCAATAACAAGGGATGGTCGAACTACGACCGCAATTCAACCAACAAGCATTGGTCTCACGAAAGTCGACTCGGCCCGCGCCATCGTAGTGGTCCGCTCCAAAATTCGCAACAATTCGGCCAACACACCGAAAAGAGGGCTAAATCTCTACCGTCTCAATTCGGCCAAAAATACGACCACAATTCGGCCCGTAACACCTAAACGGTGGCTGACACCTTTGTTTTTTCCTAGGTTCCGTCAGAATTTGCGCACACGATGATGTATCGCTGGTGATCTTAGGAATGCCAACGCCTTACTTGCCACCTCTTCCATGGCCAGAGCCCCTGAAAAGTACTCCGGACTTGACTCTGCCACAAAGCCATAGCCCCGTCGCAAAGCCGGTTGCTGAAGGGACAGCTCGATCTTCTCGGGAAACTGCGTCACGATTGCGAGCTTATATGTCCGTTCGAGTTCATCAAACGTCACTGCGTTGGCTTCCTTCAAGAATGCCAACCTACGCTCATCCGTATCGACGTTTTCGATAGTGCACGATCGTTCAATACAACTCTCCATCGCATGAATGAAATCGACGTCTGAACATGAGACTGGAATCACAATTACCGGCGTGTTCCAGAATGGAAACATCTTCTCGGAACGGCAAACGGGAGCAATCAAGAGGCGATCTTCGCCCCCTAGTGCGATTGCAGAGCGAATCATCGGCTTCTTTCTTCTAAAACTGCCAAACATCCTCAACCCCCCCGTTGATTGTTGCTTCCATCCTATATCCTATGGAACAAATTGAAAAAGGAGCTTTAAATTCGGGTAGTTGCGAGCAAACTCGGAAGCAAACTATGCAAGAGCCGTTGCCTGTTGTGCAGACGCAGCTCCCTCTTCAAATGCAATTACCAGAACCCTATCCGTAATTGGGTTGCCCCCCGCCCCGATGGTTACACCTTGACGAGTCGCACCAGTGAATCCCTGGAGTGACCGAGCGTATGCATTGAGTCTTCCGGTTAAATTGGCAACGGTCTGGTAGCTCGTTCGCGTTAAGTCTAGGGTTTTGATCGAAGTCGCGATTCCTCTGCCGCCAC
Organism: Pirellula sp.; assembly: GCA_046318795.1. Classification (GTDB taxonomy): domain Bacteria; phylum Planctomycetota; class Planctomycetia; order Pirellulales; family Pirellulaceae; genus JBKCUI01. The sequence goes on along the minus strand of JBKCTT010000104.1, from coordinate 5,200 downwards.
TTAGGATGTAATCATCAATTACGGGAAAATTACGAATTTGCTGGCCTAGGAACGATGCCGCCCGTCCGAGTATTTGTCGTTCAATTTGCAGTCCTCTGGCAAAACGGTCCAGTAACCAAGCTGATCCGGGTAACCTCATCCATCGAAACTGCGAAATCGACTGGCCCAGCAATCGTACCTTCAATGCATTTGATGCTAGAATCCGCGCAGCTACATTGCCCGCACCTCCGAGCAATGCACCCATGACAAAGTCTTGAGCAAGTCCCCAAAACAGATCTTTTAGGACCTCTGAAACCGGCTGGCCATTGTATAGAGCGTAACCCGCGTACGCACCACGAAGCACTGCTCCTACAGCTAAGGACGTCAGACCCATCTTGAACCCAGCAATGGACATGCTGCCAAGCGTCGACACCATGTTGAACATTCCAGTCGGATCAGTCCCCTGAATCGGATCGCCGTGGACGAATCCATATTTGTTGAACGAAAGCGGATCAGATGCCCTGCCAGCGAATGGGTCAAGTGTCGTAAATCGATGCAGGTCGTACCAACGAGCCCTCAAGTAGTGCTGTCCGATCCTGCTATCGAAAGCTTCGCCGTTGTAGAGCAGACTCGTGAGAGCTTGCGATTGCAAGCCTTGAGCACCCACCGTCCCTACAGATTGAGCGATGCGGTTATGAATCGCGATTAACTCGCCGTACGCAGCATAAGTAAATACTTGTGCTATCGCTCCTGCCGCATCGGTAAGCATACGAACGCTCGTATGAGCGTCGTGCGAGAAGGTCAGCGTGGTTCCCACATTCCAACCCACCCCACCTCCTGCCGGTGGTAGATACGTTGTTTGCGAAATCTCGTCGCTGCCATGCGTATAAACAATACGCTTGGTCGCGACTCCAGCCGCATTCTTGGTCGTTTCAACAATCGTCTGCGCGTAACCTGTGTGGTTGGTGCTATCCACCAAGTACTCGACCGATCCTGTTCTTTCACTGGTTGCGAACGAATTATTCAGATTGGCATCGTTCCAATCGACCGATAGGGAACGAATGCCCGTGCTGGTGTAGTCATAATCCACGCGAGTTCGGCTCGTCACCACATTGCTGCCATTCTTGTTTTCGGTAACGACTCGGGAAAGCATGCCTGGCAGTGTGTAACTAAAGGTTTGGGTCACAGTCGATGTCGATGGAATCACGACCGTCTTGCTCGATTGTCGCGTCCCGCTCCAAGCGTACGTGGTAGTCTGATCCGTCGTGCCATTGTTCTGTTTATCGAGCAATTCAGTAGTGATTCGGTCATCCGTATTGTATAGATAGGTAATGACTTCATCCACATAGGCCGTGCTCGGCTTATCTGTCGTCCGCTTGCGACGATTACCAAACAAATCCATAACATACGTTTCGGTGCAAGTAGATGGATGGCACCGTTCGAAGTGCAAAGACAAGGGATGGTCGAACTACGACCGCAATTCAACCAACCAGCACTGGTCCCACGAAAGTCGACTCGGCCCGAGCCATCGTAGTGGTCCGCTCCAAAATTCGCAACAATTCGGCCATCGTACCGAAAAGAGGTCTAAATCTCTACCGTCTCAATTCGGCCAAAAATACGACCACAATTCGGCCCGTTACAGTCAATCACGCTAGCGCTTCCTACGAAAACTTTCCAATGACTTCATATCATCGGCTCTTAATGTCAGTAACACTCCGACCGACTTTGAACTCAAAATACGCGGAATTGGCAACCGAATAGCACAAAAAACTAGCTCCCCAAGTGCAAGCCAATAGTATTACTGAACCAATACCCCCTTTCCACAACCAAAGAACAACTCCAAACCATATGCCTGTCATACCGGCCGCAAATGTATGAGCAGCCAGCAGATTGTACTTTCTTGAAGTGACCTTCACCTCATAAAGTCCGAGGATCTTTAGAGGAATCATGAGTACCAGCACTCCAAGTGCAAGTGAGAATATAATGCAACCGGGAATTGGCCTATCTAACAATAAAAAACGAACAAGAAAGCAAAGCAAACAGGCGACAAGAGCAATGAGGCTTTTGATTGCCGAAAGGTCGCTCTGCGTCGAAATCGCGGAATAACCGACCAATATCGCAGCTAGCGAAATGCCGATTCCAAGAAACAGAACTAGGAAACCTGTACCATCACTTACGTACATTTTCTACCTATTCATACATGAAGGTGCCTTCGATCGGCCAATATCGATCGAATTCTGCGAAATCAAAAATATCAGGCCTTGCTCTTACCCAAGGGTCGAGAACGAAAGCAGGTTCAGTATCTCGGCCTTGCGCATGCGGATCGAACTTCAGTAACACAAAATTGTGTTTCAAGACCGAACCAAGCATTGAATCACCTGCTTTCAGCGAGTCTTCGACGCGCAACACCTTCCAGCCGCCCGATGAAGATACGTTGTTCTTGACATGAGTCGCCCATGTATCACAGTCTCTCGACTCGTCACCCCAGATGCCATCAGCCAAATTACCCTGCCAACCACTAGCCCAACCACCATTACCAAACATCGTTTCCGATGCGTTCTCAATTCTGAAGACCTTCTTCGCACGCTCATGGACGGCAACAACATATGCACTGGCTATTCTATGCGCCGACGTAATTCCGTCGGCGCGTTGCTGAGGGGTCAAGTCGTTTCTTCCTTCAACGTGCTTCACTAAAACCGCTTCGACATTATCAATCCAATCAGAAATCCGAATGTTGTCCTCATTCTTCGGCGGGACAACGCTAGTGTTGAACCAAAGTGCTCTGACACCTGGATAACTTGAAACAACAAGTGCCGCTCCTGTTCCTGTTAAGAAGCCACCAAACCCGAATCCAACCTTTCCAAACATCCCTAAATATCCGAGAAAACCACTTACGGCTTTTCCCCCACTGGCAATAACTGCTCGGTTATAACGCGTTTGGACTCCATGCCCAATCGCAATACCTCCGAGCAAACCAAGAGCACCTAAGCTAACACCAAGAAACTTACCAGTTGGATCGATCCCCATCACAGGATTCGCATGCACGAATCCATACTTGTTGTACGAAAGCGGATCGGATCCGTTTCCGAAGTACGGATCGAGTGTGGTAAACCTATGCCCGTCGTACCATCTTGCTCTTAGATACAATTGTCCAATGCGACTATCGAAGGCTTCGCCGTTGTAGAGCAGACTCGTGAGAGCTTGCGATTGCAAGCCTTGAGCACCCACCGTCCCTACCGATTGCGAGATGCGGTTATGAATCGCGATTAACTCGCCGTACGCAGCATAAGTAAATACTTGTGCTATCGCTCCTGCCGCATCGGTAAGCATCCGAACGCTCGTATGAGCGTCGTGCGAGAAGGTCAGCGTGGTTCCTGCATTCCAACCTGCGCCACCTCCTGCCGGTGGTAGATAAGTTGTTTGCGAAATCTCGTCGCTGCCATACGTGTAAACAATTCGTTTGGTCGCGGCTCCAGCCGCGTTTTTGGTCGTTTCGACAATCGTCTGCGCGTAACCTGTGTGATTAGTGCTATCCACCAAGTACTCGACCGATCCTGTTCTTTCACTGGTTGCGAACGAATTATTCAGATTGGCATCGTTCCAATCGATCGATAGGGAACGGATGCCCGTGCTAGTGTAGTCATAATCCACGCGAGTTCGGCTTGTCACCACATTGCTGCCATTCTTGTTTTCGGTAACGACTCGGGAAAGCATGCCTGGCAGTGTGTAACTAAAGGTTTGGGTCACAGTCGATGTCGATGGAATCACGACCGTCTTGCTCGATTGTCGCGTACCGCTCCAACCGTACGTGGTAGTTTGATCCGTCGTGCCATTGTTCTGTTTATCGAGCAATTCACTTGTGATGCGGTCATCCGCATTGTACAGATAGGTAATGACTTCATCCACATAGGCCGTGCTCGGCTTATCGGTCGTCCGCTTGCGTCTGAGAATGCCGTGCCTGGGTGGCACTGTCTTCTTAGTCGCGTTGCCGCTTTCAATCTAGACTGTGTGACTTAATTCGATTTTCTCCTCTGCGCCACCATGATGGTACAATGGACACCGACTAAAGAATCGATTTTGGAGAGATGCCTATGGCCACAGTTGAAGAGCGATTAGAGCGATTGGAGAAGGAAGTACAGCTTCTAAAGCTTTCACAAGCAGCCAAAATCGTCCTTGCGGCGAACAAGCCCGGATGGGTCTCGAAAATCGAAGGTTCATTTAAAGATGCCCCTGAATTCGCCGAGATTATTCGGTTAGGGCGAGACGAGCGGCAAGCCGATATTCTCAATGACGAGTGAAGTCGATGTTTATTCTTGACGCGGATCATAATCCGAAACACCATTTTTTAGAATCTGCCATAGGCAGACTGAGCCATCAGGAATATCGATTCCGTACACGACTCAGTGCAGGACAGAATCTCGGTCAAAGCGAATTAACGAGCATCAAGTCTTTGACGAAGCGATATGAGCAACTGCTCCAACTGCTGTGGACTCATCGCATCAAGTACTTCGTCGGACATCACCTTCAAGCCTAGAAGTTCTTGCAACAACTGAATCTTTCCTTCTGCCTTTCCCTCGACTTTTGCGATTCTTTCGATCGATGTTACATATGGCATGTCTTTCTCCTTTTCGATTTGCTGCAACGCGTTCCTAAATTGTAGTTCAAAATCTTCTGGCAAGTCCATTACCCAATCGATAAACCTAAAGAGACTTCGCACTTGCTCGGCCGGCCATTGTTTTTCGTAAAGGCTACGAGTCAACTCGATCTTAAAGCGGAATCGAGTATCTGGCGAAACAGAGGTGCCTTGGGCTCGCAAATGTGCGGCAATGACAGTCGCAAACGGGTTTGGCGACTCCACGAGGGAAGCAATTTTAATCACAAAGTCACTAAGCTTTACAATCGGATAGGAAAATTGCACCTTGCAGCCGAGCGTGTCAACCTGCCAAGTGTCCGGTCTCCACGAAGTGGAGGAGTCCCCCAAGATCCCTATACAGACGACGGGTTCTTTAAAGCGATCCAAAATGCGATAGTAACAGGTGAACATCCTTTCAGCAAAGTCCGCCTGCCGGGTGACCTGAACCTCGGTATGAATGAAAAACTAGGTCGGCTGCTCATTTGTTCTGAATTGAGCCCGAAACAGTTTGTCGGCGACCCGCCCTGGAGTCAGGCTTTTCGGAAACAAGTGCGGTAATTCTTGTTCGTGGTTTTCGATTGGGTTGCT
>JBKCTT010000103.1:0-69448 GCA_046318795.1 Pirellula sp. | reverse complement strand
TGGACGATCGCGATTTCGTCATGTCGAAACTGTTCGGAACGCTTAGGTCGCACGATGATCGGTCTCCTGTGGAAGATTCGGGTATGGCAGCATGATACAGGATGGAGGAAAAAGAGGCAACATACGATGGATGGCACCATAGACATCTGTCGCAGTATACGTAATTGCTACAGGCATGATAACCCTAAAAGACTGGCGAAGCGAAAGGTCTGCGTTCGGGAGAATGGACTTTTTTTCTTGCGATCCAAAGAGAAAAACCTAGTTTTAATTCGCAGGCGTGATTGGTTCTGCAGCCACGCCTACCATTCCCCCTTCCCCCTCCATGGCGAGCCAGATCTAGTTCGGTCTGGCTCGCTTTGTTGCCGGGTACGGTAAACCGAACGGCTTATCTAAAAACAAACGAAACGGGGCATCCGTGCCCCACGTCAATCGGCCGAACCGGAACTGGGTCATTCCTCACGTCTTCCACATGACGTCCTCGAAATCATTTCGAACGTTTCGAGGGATTCTCCCTACGCTGCAGCTAATTGCATTTGGTTAGCTCTTGCCAACGTGCCTTCGACAAACTCTTCGAAAATTCGAATGTCTAACGCACTAGCTGCCGTCGATTCAGGGTGAAATTGACACCCCACTACGAACCAGTCGGGATCACGGCTTTCAATTCCTTCTATTACGCCATCCTGACAGCGTGCTGTGACTCGGAAAGAATCGGCAAGTCGATCAATCGCCATGTGATGGCGACTGGTCACCCTTATTTCCCCCTCGCCGTAAACTCGCCCCAAAATGGAATTCGGCTCAACTACAAGTGAATGGCGGTGATTCGGATCATGTGGATCACGGTGAGGCAGAGCATGTGGAAGGTCGATGGGGATGTGATAAAACAAATTCCCCCCCTCAACAATATTAATCAGTTGCACCCCAACCCCAATTGCCATCAGACTCATGCGCCGATTCGCGATTTCCTGCGCAAGACGGCGATCGAACTGCTCCCGCTTTGGTTCCATGGGCCGAACGGAACTGTGCAGCATGTAGCCGTCATTTCGCGGGTCCAAGTCACCGCCCCCCACCAAAACAAACCCATCGAGCGTATCAAGAATCTGACTAAGACTATCGTGATCGTCCAACGGTGGAACCAAGACAGGAATCCCTCCCGCATTAGCAATTGACTCGAAGTAACCAGCCGCTAGGTAGCAATATGCCGGCGTGCCTTGGTTTTGGCCACGATAATCGCAATTTAGACCAATTAGGGGTCGTTTCATCATTCTGTAGGATCCTCCTGAAAAAAATGAATCAAAAATATTACTGGGTCAGACCACATAAAAACCGAGCGGTAATACTTGCTCGGCACAGTGCAATGAACGGTGTCGCGGGAGAGGTCAAGAATCCATCTTGATCGCATACCGATATCGCCAGAGAAGTGAGTGGCAGCACCTCAACGGCTTCCTTGCGTTACTCGCTGCTAGTCCTTTTTTGGTTGAATTTGGAAAAGACAGGTAAAGATTCCGACTCGTTAAACCATCGCCGGAAGAGGGCGAATGTATAGAAAAAGTAGGGGGGGGTTGGCAACCTATACCCAACATTTAGTTACAGATCGATTTGCTAGCACAGAACTCTGCGATAGCAAAAATCGTAGTAAAGTCGCTTTGCCCCCTAATTGCATCTACAACAATGTAAAATAGGGGAGTTACGTATCCTACTTCGCTCCCGTTGAGAGAAACTCACGGTGCTTGATTAGTGCAATCTCACCTTTGAACTGCTCCAAAAGCCTTGCAACATCTATTGCACCTGACTGCACCGAAGCCACCTGTGAGCCCTTGCACAAGGCTAAACGAGTCAAAGAAGAGCCCGTCTTCGAGTTGCTCACTTGATCATTACGAGCCAGAAAATGCGGCCAGATGGACCCGGAATTATCCTGCTCCTCTCCGCCCATTACTTATGAAAGGTAGACTAGCCGCCCAAATGTCCCAATACCTGAAGAATTCCGTTTAAATGCGCCATGCGAGGTCCATATCGATCGAGGAAATCGTTGAATGCGTACTCGCTTTCCGACAAAGCATCTTTCTGCTCCTCGACCTCGTCGGCCATCTGCTGGAGAAAATCGATCTGGATCCCCGACAACGACTCCAATGCGGTCTTGCACGATCTCACTAGATGTGGGTGATTACTTCTCCACTGAGAAAGTTCATTTTGACGCTGCGAGTTTGCTTGATTACTTGATTGCAAAACCTGCTTATTAACCTGAAGCAATTGCTCAAGCAACACGTTTTGTCGATTCTGCATTTCGATCAACTGACGAGTGAGATGGATCAATGCACCGCCAATATCACTGGCCTTGGGATTTGGCTGAGGAGTGCTAGCATTCGGAGAGTCTGTTGCGGAAACGTCGATGCTAAAAACAGGAACAAAAGGTGTTTGATCGTTTGCCATGATTTTCCAACAACTTTCGGGAGCGAACTCATGCAGAACAGGTCTAAGGCGATTTGCAGTGCTACGAATCTGCGAATCGAGTTTCTAGTATAGCTATGCTACCCATAGGTCGTCGAGCATTTTGCCCAGTAATTGCGGAGTTTGACGGTTAGGTGCTCTTTGTCAGTTTTCCGTATTGTTCGGAGAAGTTCGATCGAATTGAAAAAACACAGGTCTACCGGTCGAAGCAATCATGCCTGAGTCTATCCTCCTCGACACGGGACTGAGCCTCCACCCTAGAATTGCACTACGAATGGATTCACATCAGAAACAGCAGATTCAGATCGGTTTTCTTACAGTCCGTAAGCATTCTTCGCTCGGATTCGTAGGCGGACTGCTCGTGCTTAACGGTCTGGCAAGACCGGTGGAGTTTCATTGCACACTGCCGCTACTGCCTTCACGAGCACAGCAGCTTCTATATGGTGCGACACTGGACGAGTTCGTGGCCGGAGAGCAAATCGGTCGTGCCTTGGTCGCAAAAGCCAAGGTCAAGCCACAAGTTGTTCTGACTGATACACTGGCCGCGTTGTCAGTGCGTCACTTGATCGATACTCCAATAGCCGCAATGGATTCTGCTTGGTCCAAAAATGAGGCGACATTGACCTTTCCGCAACCGATACGAGAGAGTTGGCATCGAATAAGTATCGGAAGCTATAAGCTTCTCGTTATGCAGGAGTTCGCGGCCGATTTCAGCCAACTAGAGTCGTCTCTTTCTGTTATTGCCATTGATCTCATCGAGCCATTCGGTCGCATAGAGGGCGCATTGATGGAAGCACATCCCGCCACCAAAGCCGCCTAGCGAGAGACGGTATGCTTCAGCCAGATCTACCATCAGTCGAAATTGGATTTAGCTGGTACGAAGAATCAGCTACCATTGGCTTTTCTCCGGCCGTCTGCCTGGATACGATCGCGTTGGAGTCAACCATTAGTCTTTGTTATCAGCCATGGCTGAACTGTGATGCATGGCCAGATTCGAAAGTACTCACGGTCGCTTTGGGACAATCCCTGCCCAAGACCATAGGTTTTTCGTTTCCAGAGTCCCCCCACTGGATGAAAAAAGCTCCCCCCAAGGAAGGCACTGTCAATCCTGTTGTGCCAGTAAAGCCTCCACGGATCAGCGAAATAGAAACTCCAAACGCTGCTCCAGCATCACCACCCAAACTTACCAGGCTTCGCCCGCCGGGTGATTTGGTAAGCCTCGAAGATCGGCTCTATTACGTGCTCCAGCCACCACTGGAGACCATAGTTCAATCAGCCGAGCTAACCTTCCCGTTTCAGCCATTCCCCTACCAAATGGAGGGAATCGCTTTTTTGTTTCCTCGTGCTGCGGCCGTGCTCGCCGACGAGATGGGGCTTGGTAAAACGATGCAAGCCATAACAACAATCCGTATGCTATTGCTATCCAACGAATTATCAAATGTACTCCTGATATGCCCCAAGCCACTTGTTACCAACTGGGTCAGAGAGTTCCGGCAATGGGCTCCCGAAATTCCTGTGGCCGTTATAGAGGGGGATGCTCATCGGCGACAATTCATATGGAGTAATCCTCAAGCCCCCGTCAAGATCGCCAACTATGAACTGATGATGCGTGACCGCGAACAAATCGATAACGGGAGTCTGGAATTCGATTTGGTTGTTCTTGACGAAGCACAACGCATTAAGAATCGAAACAGTACAACAAGTGAAATCGTGCGTTCCATACCAAGAAAACGTTCGTGGGCTTTAACTGGTACGCCTATCGAAAACTCGACCGAGGATCTGGTTAGCATTTTCGAGTTCCTATCTCCGGGATATCTCAACGACGATATGCACCTAAAGTCATTAGGTAAGGCAACACGAGACTATGTGCTACGGCGCACGAAAGATAAAGTTCTAACCGACATGCCTCCCAAGCTTTTCCGTGCTGCGGATCTCGATTTGACGCCTGAACAGCGGTTAAGTTACAAAGCAGCAGAAGAAGAAGGAGTCGTCCAGTTAAACGATCTGGGAGAATCCGTGACGATCCAACATGTTTTTGAGCTTGTTCTGCGTCTAAAACAAATATGCAATTTTGATCCTCTAACAGGTGCTAGTGCCAAATACGAACGACTCGAAGCGGACTTAGAGGAAATTGCAGCAAGCGGCCAGAAAGCAATTGTTTTTAGTCAATGGGTCGAGACACTCGATATACTTGGCGAACGGTTAGCCAAGTACAATCCCTTGCAATATAGTGGGAGGATTCCCTCCAGCAAAAGGGATGGCGTCATTGATCAATTCAAAAATGATCCAAAGACTAAAGTCATCTTGATGAGTTATGGGGCTGGTGCAGTAGGTCTCAATCTTCAATTTTGCCATTATGTATTTCTGTTTGATCGCTGGTGGAATCCCGCCGTCGAAGATCAAGCGATCAATCGGGCTCATCGCTTAGGAGTTAAACAAGCAGTTACCGTGACTCGCATGATGTCCACAGAAACCATAGAAGAGCGCATTCACAACGTCTTGGAAGAAAAGCGAGAGCTATTCCAATCACTATTTGCTGAGGCGGGGGTCCCTCGCAGTATGGGGCTTAGTCAAAAAGAGATTTTCGGACTCTTCGGACTTTCTATCCCTCAATTGAAGCGCGCCGCCTAACGAACCCATGGATTTTCGGTCTTGGTTTGCTTAAATCGAAACGAACATTCGAAAGAGTAACTCTTATCTTGTTGCTCTTAAGAGGTTTCAATCTCTTTCTTTAAATCGCGGACCTAACATCGGAATTGATAAATGGGAGCTAGCGATTTCCCATGAAATCGATAGCGGAAGAGCTGGTCGGATGAATATTTAGATTTTGTGGTAAGGGGGGCTTTCGTCATTTTCGAACATAGTCAAAATCGTGGTTTAATTTTTCACAAGTTGTTTTGTCGATTCGGCGCTATTGAGTCGGAAGTAAAATGAGCAATGCAAACCCCTGCAACTCTTCCGCAGCATCAACGGGAGCCGAAAAACTTACTGATCGCAAGCGAGCCGGTATCTTGGACTCTGCCATTGCATGTTTCAGTGAAAACGGGTTCGATAAGACCAGCATGGACGCGATTGCTAGCCACGCAAATGTCTCGAAACGAACCGTCTATAATCATTTCTCAAGCAAAGATACTCTGTTCACAGCGATCGTAAACAAGCTCAAGGAGAACGCGACTTTAGCCGTCCCTCTAGTCTATTGCAACGAGGAATTGCTGGGAACTCAATTGGCGCGTTTTTGTTATGGGGTTATTGAGTTTCATTGCCAAAATGAATCGCGAGCACTTGCTCGTGTTCTCATTTCACGATTCATCCGTTCGCCGCAGCTTGGGCATGAGATGTTCGGAAATGGCAAGATCTTCGAAGTGAGACTCGTGGAGTGGATCGTGGCGGCACAACAGCATAAAAGACTAAGGAGCTTTGACATCAATCTTGGAGCTAGACAAGTGATTGCAATGCTCGAGGGATTCTGCGTCTGGCCTCAACTAATACTGGATGCCCCCAATCCAACTTCAACACAACGCGATCAGATTGTCGATTCCATTACGGCGATGTTCTTAAACACCTATGGAGTTCCCAAAGATTCTTCGTGACATTTACCTCCGTCGTGCACGAAGATGTCATGGGGCTATTTCGTTGGAATTCTCAACTCAATCTGCTGGGTAGGATCCGTCTGCTTGATTTTGAGAGGCGATTTCGTTTTGTCGCCATACGATGGGCTCAATTTAGGCGCTTCGGTTCCGAACGATTCTATAACACACAGATATTCACCCGATTCAAGCCAACATGGCCCGCGACCTTCTGGGGTGACTAGCTGAAAGCGACCTTCCCAATTTGTCGCCCCTGTACCAATAAGTGTGCCGTCACCCCCGCGAAAAACTTTAACTTGAAAATCCGCAAGCGGCACATCTCCCATTTGGAGGACCCCCGATGCCCCCCCAACGGACTCAGTAGAATTCCTCTGGCATCCGGTCGCTAGCCAAACCAAGATCACGATACCAAGCAGTCGAATCATCGAGGGGCCCCCAAAGTCGCACCATTAAAAATCGCTTTCATGAAGCATGTGGTGAATATCATATGCAAATGCAACACGCTTGCAAAGCAAGCATGCCTGAAAATTACTTGGAAATACGGGAAGAAAGCCAGCGAATTTAACCTAAACCACTTCGAATACTCATCGAGTGCTCGCAGAATCTAATCACGATCATTTATCGTTTACAAAAGTCCCTTCGTTTAGGCCTGGGGAACAAGAGTCACGCAATTCGCTCGGTGCAATCGGCTCGTCGTCACGTAGGAATGTTCAATGCTCGGGGGATAGATGCAGAATATTGAAAACACGAAATCGGGATCAAAGGAATTAGTCATTCACCGCAAACGATGGTTTCAACCAGTCGCGAACGTACTTGTCGCGTTATGGCTCTTTGCTCCTGGACTGGGTGTCTTGGACAGTGCGATCGTTTTTGGGCAAACCAAAGTGATTGCGCATCGAGGAGCGAGTGGATATTGCGTCGAGCATTCTGAGGGAGCCAAGGCACTCGCACACGCGCAGCGGGCCGACTACATTGAACAAGATGTCGTGCTGAGCAAAGATAGGGTATTCGTTGTGCTTCATGACTTGACGTTGGATGCAACAACCAACGTCAAGGCGATCTACCCGGAGAGAGCAAGAACGGATGGGAAGTATTACGTTGCCGATTTCACATGGGACGAGCTAAAGGAGTTGGAGTTACGCGGCCGTGTAGCGGATAAAATGGGGGGCTGTGGCCAACGTATCATGAGACTTGACCATGAGATTACGTTTCTCAGGCAGCTGGATCGGGCTTTTCATCGGAAGACTGGACTATATATCGAGCTCAAAGGTGCCGGCTTTCACAAAAAGGAATTTGGGGTGAGCATGGGTGACGAGCTGTTGAAAGTACTGGCGAAACTAGAAGTTGCCTCAGACCCCGAATCGTGTTTGATTCAATGTTTTGAACCCGACGAGCTGGTCGCGTTGCACGAAAATGGATGTCCTTACAAGTTGATTCAGTTGATAGGAGATCGCTACGAGGGCAATATCGACGAGTTAGCCAAGTACGCCTATGGTGTGGGCCCGCCGGTGAATCTCTTGGCCAACAAAATTGCTGGAGGAAAAATTGTATCATCGGGATTTGTGGAGAGAGCGAAGCGAGCAGGGCTAAAGGTGCATCCGTATACGGTGCGGCTCAACATGCAACCAAAGTGGTCTGACTCGATAGACGAGACCCATCGCGTTTTAGCGGATCTTCTCAAAGTAGACGGTTTTTTTACTGACTATCCTGACTTAGGGCGATCTGCCGTCGATGGGCATTCAAAATGAGGGCAAAGCAAAAGAGGCTGCGGCGGATATTTGGGCCAACCCGCTGATATAGCCTTGGATTGGCAGAGCATAAATACGGAGCCAGTACCTGAGACGATCGTCCGGTGGTTAGTGCAACGAATGCAAACAGACCTTGAGTAGATCGGATGGACTCTAGCGGGATCAGAATTTACCTCCCTAGAGTCTCGTTCGTTTTTTTCTTGTTCTTCATCCATATCGATATCAGAGCGCACACCGGTTCCGGGCATCACTAAGGAGTTGTCCCTAGCGTACGGAGCGCCCTCGGTAGCGGGAAGTAGACGTCTTCCTTTTGTATTGCGATTTCTTCGACTGATGCTCCAAAGGTTTTGCGAAGCCAAGCCACAGTGCTCTGAACAACTTCTTCGGGGGCACTAGCCCCCGCTGTGATAAGAACCGTATCTGCCTCAAGAAAGAAATCAGCGTTTAGTTCAGTGGGGCCATCGATTAAGATAGCTCGTTTACCTTTTTCTTCTGCTAGTTCGCGCAACCTCTGAGAGTTACTACTGTTTTGACTCCCGAGCACAACGACTACATCTGCTTGAGAGCCCAAGATCCGAACTGCTTCTTGACGGTTTTGTGTCGCGTAGCAGATATCTTCTTTGGCGGGACCAACGATCCAGGGGAATCTTTCTTTGAGGCGATTGATAATCTTGTTCGCGTCATCCACGCTGAGCGTGGTTTGGGTGAGGTATGCAAGCTTTCGATCTTGATCGAAGTGCAATTGATCTACGTCGGCGATAGTTTCAACCAGAATGATGGCTTCTGGTGCCTCGCCCATGGTTCCGATAACTTCATCGTGACCTTCATGACCAATCAGGATGATAGTATAGTGTTCCTTGGCAAATTTAATCGCCTCCAAGTGGACTTTGGTTACAAGTGGGCAGGTTGCATCGATGGCATTCAATCGTCTTTCCTTAGCGAGTGATCTAATTGCCGGGGAGACCCCGTGCGCGGAGAAAAGGACGGTTGAATCTTCAGGTATATCGTGTAACTGCTCAACAAACACGGCCCCCTTCGATTGAAAAGTCTTGACCACGTACTGGTTGTGCACGATTTCATGGTAAACGTAGATCGGTGGGCCGAAATACTCTAGAGCGAGCTCTAGACTTTTAACGGCCATATTGACCCCAGCACAGAACCCACGTGGGGCAGCCAAAATGATCTTCATAATTCGGGATAAGCGTTGGTTGACGAAATTGCTATACTCGTATCATATCCGGTCGTCATCCCCAGCCCAAGCTCCAATCACTCGCTAGATTTCAACGTTAGTGTCTCTCGAAAAATCGCCAAAAAACTGGAAACGTCAGGGAGAAACTTGCGTTATTGAAGATCTCCAGGAGTTTGGGCCTGAGATGAAGGCACCCGTCAGCTTTGCTCGGGCGCAAGACTACTGTCGGCAACTAACTAGAAAACACTACGAAAATTTTTCCGTAGCGAGTCGTCTAGTTCCCACCCGTTTCCGGCAGCATTTGGCCAACATTTATTCGTTTTGTCGCTGGGCCGATGACTTATCCGACGAAATCGATACGTCCGAGGAGTCATTGGATTTATTGAACTGGTGGAGAAACTCGCTACGTTTGTGCTTTGAGGGAGATTGTCTTCACCCTGTGTTTGTAGCGTTACATGAAACCATCAATCAGTTCAAGATTCCGATCGAACCGTTCGAAAAGTTGATCGATGCGTTTTGCATTGACCAAACGAAGTTTAGGTACGAAACGGACACAGAGGTTCTAGATTATTGCAAAGGCAGCGCGAATCCGGTCGGGCGCATATTGCTCTATATGGTTGGTAAACACAACGATCAAACCATCCAACTAAGCGACTCGATTTGCTCAGGGCTTCAGATTGCCAATTTCTGCCAGGACGTCCGGCGTGACGTTGCCCGCGGTCGGATCTATTTGCCAAAAATCTACTGGACCAAACATGGGTTGACCGAAGCAATGATTTTGACGGGCGAGAGCCCCGAGATGCTTCGATGTGCATTGAGGGATTGGGCGTTGTTTTCACGCGGGATGTTGCTAGATGGGCTACCATTAGTTAGCTTGGTTCCGATCTGGTTGGCGCGTGATTTGCAATTGTTTGTTCGAGGTGGGCTACATCTTTTAGATGAGCTGGAACGGAACGATTACGATTCCTGGACTAAACCAATTGAGGTTTCGAAGGTTGCGAAGTTGAAACTTATTCTCCGTGCGTGGTTCTCGCCGCGTTCGATGATTCCTTAGTCGCAGTCAGAAAAGTCTTTTGCATGAATGCGTTAACCCACTCATACGAGCATTGCCGTCGAATAGCAAAGGATAGCCATTCCAACTTCTACGTCGCATTCCATTTATTGTCAGGTAACCGACGAATGGCAATGAATGCGTTGTACGCATTTGCGCGTATCGCAGATGACTCCTCGGACGGTGAGCCACCCATTAGTAAAGACATTTCAGGGATTTGGGATGCTCCCGGATGGCACAGTTGGGTCGACTCACTCCGGGAGGAGCGTTCATCGGTGAGTATAGATGCATTAGGTCCGATTCGATTAGCACTAAAGGATGCAGTGCAACAATTTGCAATACCGCTCTCGGTATTGCACGAGATGATTGACGGCATCGAATTCGATTTAGATCCATCTTCTCGTGTTCAAACCTGGAGAGATCTTAAGCTATATTGCAAAAGGGTTGCGTCGAGCGTTGGACTAGGATGTTTAGCGATTTGGTCGCCACCCAATCAGCGAGAAATAGCGAAAGAGGCTAGAAGTTATGCGGAAGCATGTGGAATTGCATTTCAGTTAACCAATATCCTTCGCGATGTTGTTGAGGACGCGGCTCGTGGACGTTGTTATATTCCTGATGAGGATTTAGCGAGATTCGGACTCACTCGCGACGAGTGGACCAATTCGTTGTTGTCTCAAGCTTCAGACAAAGCAAAAGCGAATAGCGACGTCTTGCAACTTATTCTTGAACGAGCCAAGGGGCATTTCGAATGGGCTAGAAAATTGACGCCCTATCTTTGTCTTGAAGGAAAGCGGATGTATTCCTTGATGTGGAGGACTTACTACGGGATTCTGAAAGCAATAGAGACGAATCCTGCAATCGTCTTTCGCGAGCGAGTTGCTTTATCAAAGGCAAGTAAACTCCAATTAGTAGCGACGCACTTTGTTACCCCTTTTTACAGAGCGATAGATTCAAAGGACCGCTGCTCTCCTTATGTAAACCTCAAGGAATTTGGCAGCAATGGATATTGGGACGATGGGCGTCCCCCAAAGGTTGCGGTAATCGGAGGAGGTTTGGCGGGGTGCAATACCGCCATGCATCTTGCGAGACACGGGGTTGACGTCGACTTGTTTGAGGCGAGAAGTCGATTGGGTGGTCGGGTAGGATCCTTTTACGATCGTCATGCCAATGCATGGGTTGATTATTGTCAACATGTTGGAATGAACTGCTGCACAGAGTTAAAGCGTTGGATTGCAGATACGGGGCAGTCAGATTTATGGGAAACGCAAAACACGTTGCATTTCGTCGATCCACGAGGAAAGAAAATCGCCATTAGTTCGTTGCCTTTTCCGGCGCCGTTTCATTTAGCGGGCATGATACTCAAATGGCCTGGCTTAGGAATAGCAGACCGTTTTCGGTTGGCCATATGTTTGAATGCACTAACCAGACTTAGACCAGATCCCCGCCATGATAGTCAACTCGCAATCGATTGGCTTCGAACACATTGGCAGACGGAACGATGTTTGAGGAAGTTTTGGGAAACCATTTTGGTTAGCGCATTGGGGGAGAAACTCACTAAAGTGACGTTGGGATCGATGCGAAAAGTGTTAGTCGATGGTTTTGCCAGAAGCCGAGATGCCTTTCATTTGCTAGTTCCGTCGAAACCGCTTTCCGAATTGAGCGATGGAGTCGTTCGTGGTGCGATCGAGAAACTCAACGTTAAAATTCATGACCAATCTCTCGTCACAACACTTGAGCGAACCGATAATCACACTTGGTGCTTGTGTGTAAGTGAAAAGACGTTTTCAGGGTACGACGCAGTCGTGATCGCAATACCGTGGCATCAGGTGAGCAAGATAATACCCGACTTTTGCCAGTCAGATTGGTCTCCACAGACCATGCAGTCCTCCCCTATAACGGGCATACACACATGGTGGGATCGGCCTTGGCTTGGCGAACCACATGCGATCTTTGTTCAGGGTTTAAGTCAGTGGATTTTTCCTGGCAATCATGATCAATCTGGAAAGGGTGGCTCGTGCGCATACTATCAGATTGTTGTTAGTGCCTCACAAGAACTCAGAGGCGACGATCCAGACAGAATACTAGAGAGAGTTGTTGAGGAATTACGTGTTGCATACCCGGCGAGTACCCACTCTAAGCTAATTCGAGGTAGAATTGTTACGGATCCTCAAGCGGTTTTTTCGATCAGTCCTGAAGCGGAACCCTGCAGATGGAGGGCCGACCAATTTGGCGAGCACGGGTTATTCGTCGCTGGAGATTGGACCAAAACCGAATGGCCGGCAACGATGGAGGGGGCGTTACGATCGGGATCCAAGGCGGCGGAATGCGTCATGGCTTCGTTAGGGATGCCAGTCGGACTGCTAACATAGAGATGACATGATTGCATCATGAAATTCAGCAAAATTGAAGTTACCAAAAGGCATTTAAAGTGGGTTACATGGTCGGTGGTTATTACAACAACTCTGTTTGTAATTGCGTCCTTTAATCCTGCATTGAATCGACTGGATCAAACAGCGTTTGCAGTTCTTAACGCGGCTCGTTACCTGATGCTGGGGTGTTATGTAACACTGGCGGTAGGTTTAGTTTGGTACCGCGAAAATACCCCTGAGAAAATCTCAATTTTGACCACTAATACGGAGATTCTCTGCAGTCCATGTGACCAAGAAAATATCTGGATTGTAAGTACAGAAGACCTAGAGCACTTGAGTAATAATGTATCGATTGTTCCCCTCAATGGTGATCTGCGAAAGATACAAATTGTCGTGATCAGATCCAAATGCCTGCCAGACGTATTTGCACGTACGCTATTGCGGTTAACTCATTTAGCGGTCCTCGATATCCAAGGATCAATGGTGCCTACAAGTTTCTGGAGTGAGCTCGAGAAATGTCGCGATCTCGAGTACATCTTAGCCAGTGGTGCCGTCGATCCGGGTGAGATGAAACAGTTGCATATGACCTTGCCCGAGGCAAAGTTTTTTCTAGATAGAAGATTATTAGTCATTGGCAGTCGAGCTAGTTCATGACATCGGAAAAGGAATCTGGAGTCCACGTAGCAGGACGGGTTTATCTAGTAGGAGCAGGGCCCGGCGATGAAGGGTTGATTACCTTGCGAGGCATTGAGATCCTCGGACAGGCTGATGTCGTTTTGTACGACGGGTTAATCAATCCTGAGATCCTTCGACACGCAACTCCCAAGGCTTTGTTGATTTGCGTTGGCAAACATGGTCATGGAGGGATGTGGACTCAGAGAGAGATCGACGACGAAGTGGTGCGATTTGCGAGGGACGGAAAACGAGTTGTTCGTCTAAAAGGGGGAGACACCACGGTTTTTGCGCGTACTGCAGAAGAGATCGAGAGGCTCGTTGATGAGGGTATTACCTTTGAAGTAATCCCCGGAATAACTGCAGCCTTGGCGGTGAGCGCCTACACGGGAATACCGTTGACTCATCGAGATTGGGCATCGTCGGTTGCTTTGGTGACGGGGCAACTCCAGCCTGTAGACGGAGATGTATTGCCAGAGGACACTCCAGATTGGCCGGCACTCGCTGCCTTCCCCGGGACACTGGTTATTTACATGGGCGTCACAACCGCCAATGTATGGAGCCAGATGTTGACGCATCATGGTAAACCGAGCTCGACACCAGTAGCTCTGGCGAGGCGGGTATCATGGCCAAATCAGCAGGTCGTTCGGTGTACGCTCGGGACGGTTTCGCAGACACTGAGTCAGCTCCGTAGCCTTCGCCCTCCCATCATAGCTATCGTCGGTGAAGTCGCAGGAGCACCGTTGGAGATGGATTGGTTTACCAATCGCCCTTTGTTTGGAAAGAAATTTTTGGTAGCGAGTTCGGAATCAACGGCAAGCAAACTGCAATCACTCATCCGTGAGGAGGGAGGGATTTCAGTTGTAGAACCAGCGATAGAGATTACGCCGCCGGCCTCCTGGGACGATATTGATGAAATAATTAAGGGTCTTGATCGATTCGACTGGATTGTTTTTGCCAGCACACATGGTGTTGATTGCTTCTTGCAGCGAATATGGGACAAAGGGCTGGATGCTCGCGTCTTAGGATCCTGTCGGATCGCCTGTGTGGGGGAGTCAACAGCGTTTTGTTTGAAGCGATGGGGGCTATCGAGTGATTGCACTCCACAAGCAGCAGGGATTGAAAATCTTGTTTCGTTGCTTCTACCCTCTTGCCCAGGCAAGAGGTACCTGTTGGTAAGAACTTCAACGGGAAAGCAGCAGGGAATTAAAGCACTGGTCGATGCAGGGGCATCGGTCGAATGGGCCGATGTTTATATCCAGCAGCCCATTGAAAAATGGTCTGCGAAGAGAGTCGCAGAGTTGGCGAGTAACGAATACCAAGGTGTACTAGTTACTAGTCAAAATATCGCAATTAGCGCTTTTCACTTAATGGGGGAGGCAGCGATCCAGCAGTCATGGTTCTGTTTATCGGATTCGATCGCCGAGACACTGCGTGATCTCGGATGCAACAATCTGTTCGTATCATCAGAACCGAGCTTGGTCTCTTTGATCGATAGAATTAAGGAGCAGTTTGTTTCAAGTCCAAGATCACATGCTTAATCTTGAGGCGTTTCCAAGTGTACGTTATGTGGATACGGCCGTCCTTGGTCTGGATGATTGCTGGGTAACTGAACTCCTTCTGAGGCTCGTTCTCAAGCTCCATGACAGGTGACCATGAACTGGCGTCATTGGAAATAGCGAGGTTCAGTGGAGACCGTCGCCCCCCCCATTCTGCAGATTGTTTTGTGACATGGTTGTAAACCAGCAGATGTCGCCCATCTTTAAGGGTAACAGCATCAGTTCCGGAGTTAGGATTTGGAAGTTCGATTAGGCTCATTTCCCCCCATGTTTTCCCAAGATTGTTCGACCCGATTTGAAAAATTTTTCCTTGTCGAGATCGCCCCAGAGCCAATAGCTTGTCATTGCCTAGGAACAAGATGCTAGGCTGTATGGCACCGAAGGATTTAGGATCGTTGAGTGGTTTGGTTCGAGTCCACGTTTTACCCAGATCTTTTGTCCACTCCATGTGTACGGTCCACTCATCTGTATCGTCAGTTTCGTTACTGGTGGGGCAAAGAATAGTTCCATCGGGCAGTTCCACAGGTTTGTTTTTAATGGGACCAAGAATTCCCTCAGGTAGTCGAACGGGTTTGCTCCAAGTCGCCCCACAATCGTGAGACTCCATCAACATTCCCCACCAGGTTTGAGGGCTCGGGCCACATTTGTAAAACAGGAGTAACGGACCTTTTGTAGGTTGAAACAATACTGGGTTCCAAGTGGGAAAACGCTTTACACCGGGAGCCACATCGTCCGGGAGTCTCCATTGAAATTGGATTCCATTTGCGACTTCTATTGGCTCGCTCCATGATTTGCCGTTAAATCGAGCGGTCCAGATTCCGACATCGTCCGCCTTTTCTTCAGTACCACCAAACCACGCTGCAACGATGGTATTGTCTGAGCATTCTACGATCGTGGACGCGTGGCAGCTCGGAAACGGTGCCTTTTCATAGATAAAATGTTCCGCTACTTTTTGGAATGATTGTGATCGAGCAGCCTCGTGATGGAATGCGAGGCAGACGGTCAGAATGCACGCAGTGAGCTTAGTTAATCTGAGGTTATACATATGCAGAATGGTAGAGATCTAAGGGAGAGGGATGAGGCTTATTTCGCTGGTATGCCATCGACAGGATTGCATAGCACGGAGCAATTGCATTGCGAGGGAGCGGGAGGCATACCAAGAACGTCACGTGCGAGACGAATGCTTGGCGGGCTGAATGCGAGCGCTAGTGTAAGCATGACAATCCACTGCCGTCGCGAAAGAGTGATTTGGCGAACGTGTGTCAGGGGATTGGACTGGCTATTAACCTCGGTCGTCATGGATCGGTTTGAGGCGAGTAAAAGGAATCTATTTCATTCGATATTCAAAACAGTCGGCATCCAGAGTCGGAATATGTTATCGTAAGGATACATCCGATTCGCTTGCGAATCCAATAGAATCTGAATTCCATGCCAGCATAACTTGCTACGGATAATTTATACGGGAAACCAAGCATGAAACCACTTTTAACAATCCTGCTTTTTGCTTCAGGTATTTTGTTTGTGGGAGCTACAAGACTTTATGGTCATGAGATAATGAGGGACGTCTCCTACTCTGAGGACGTGCACGCACTCAAGAAGCTCGACATCTATACCCCCGCAAAGGCAAAGGAGCAATCCGCCCCAGCCTATCCGGTGGTCGTATGGATACACGGTGGCGGCTGGCAAACCGGCGACAAATCGGAGGTGCACATCAAACCAAGGTTTTTCACGCAGCTTGGCTACATCTTCGTCTCGGTCAACTACCGATTGCTTCCTGAAGTGGAAATGGACACGATTGTCAACGATGTGGCGGAGTCGATTGGATGGGTCCATCAAAACATTGGGAGTTATGGCGGTGATCCCGATCGATTGCTAATTATGGGGCATTCCGCGGGAGCGCAACTAGCTGCTTTAGTTTGCACGGATTACAGCTATTTGGAAAAACACTCCGTCCCCATTGCGTCGATCAAATTGTGTGTCTCGATTGATGGCGATACCTACGATATTCCTGCGATGATTGATACAGCAGAGATCCGGCAAAAACTTCACGGGTTGCCGCTCCCTGATTTTGGTCACAGGGTAAAGTTCGGTAACGATCCAGAGAAACACAGACGATTCTCTCCTGTAACTCACGTCGCAAAGGGCCGGCCGACGCCTCATTTCTTGATCTTTTTCGTATCCGATCATCCGGACGTTACAGCGCAAGCCTTTCGGTTTCGAAATGTGCTGTTGGAAGCGGGGCGGGTAGTTTGGTGTTTTGCAGCTTTGAACACCACTCATAGCAGGATTAACTCGGATTTAGGAAAATCGGACGTCGACACAACCAACGAGCTGCTTTACGTTCTAAAAGAGTTAGCGTTACCTATCAATTAGCTCGTTAAATCTTCCTGTCAGCGACATTGATGCGAATCAGGGAGATCGTTATTCTCAGGATTAGGCGGTTCCCCAAAAAGTAAATCTCACTGGATTCATAACAAGGTAACTCATCGAATGAGTATTCGATCTCGGAACACGTTCATAAGTGCGATTTTGCTTCTCTTATCTGGAGCGAGCTACTTCTCGTGGCTCTGTGATTCGATAAGAGCTGACGATCTAACTCTGGGGACGACCGTTTCTGCTAGGGGTATAGTCGGACAAAAGGTTGCGCCGCAAACATTGACGGATTATCAAGGCAAGGATTGGAACACATCTGACTTTCAAAATCAAAAGGGAGTCGTCTTCGCATTCTTGGGAACCCAGTGCCCCTTAGCAAAGCTTTATTCCGTGAAGCTAGTATCGCTGGCCAAGAAATACGAGTCGCTTGGCATTCGATTCGTTGCGGTGGATTCGAATATCCAAGACAGTTTGGCGGAAATGGCAGCTCATGCAAAGAAGTTTGAGATGACGATACCGTTTTTGAAAGACCCCGACCAACGATGGGCTAACGAGCTAGGGGCAACGAGAACACCAGAGGTTTGTTTGTTAGATTCCAATGGAATTCTAAGATATCGGGGGCGAATCGATGATCAGCATGGCATCGGTTATACAAAGGAAAAGCCAAGCCAGCTATATCTCATAGACGCGATAGAAAATGTACTGGCTGGGCGCGAGGTTGAGCCTGCTTTAGTGTCAGCTCCGGGCTGCTTGATTGGCCGGGGCCGCCGAGACAAAACCAACGCGAGCGATCAGGTTGATACGATTACCTATGCAAACCAAGTAAGTCGTATCCTCCAAAATCGATGTGTTAGCTGTCATCGCGAAGACGAAATTGGCCCGATGGACCTGTCGAACTATGACGACGCTTCAGCGTGGGCGGATATGATATTGGAAGTTGTAAATGAAGGACGTATGCCTCCGTGGCATGCCAGTCCGGATCATAGTCATTTTGCAAATGATCGGCGAATGACTCAAGAAGAGATCGATATCCTTAATCAATGGGTAGAACAAGGATTGGCAAGAGGAGATGCGAGTGCGGAACCCGAACCACTAAAGGTTACGAAGGGGTGGCAGCTACCACGTGAGCCAGATTTGGTGGTGGAGATGGCTAGTCGAGCGTTCACGGTTCCAGCTTCAGGCGACGTACGATATCAGTACTTCCTAGTGGATCCAGGCTTTAAAAAAGATGTTTGGGTCAATGGGATGGAGATTGTGCCTGGCAATCGAGCAGTCGTTCATCACGTTCTTGTTTTTTTGAGAGATAAGAACGATAAATCAGGAAGAGATCTGCATGGAGAACGTAGCTTTCTAGCTGGATATGTTCCAGGAACACGGGTCGATTTTATGCCAGACGGGATGGCGAAGCGAATACCAGCAGGGAGCCAATTGGTCTTTCAGGTCCACTACACGCCAATTGGTACTGAACAAGTGGATCTCAGTAAGATTGGCTTTTGGTATGTGGATTCCGCGATGATAACGCATGAAGTTAAGACCACCAGTGCTGTACAAACTGCATTTAGAATCCCTCCCCGAACTGACAATTACCGAACCACAGCTCTACTACCAGAGGCCTTGCCCGAATGCCAATTACTTTCCATGAGTCCGCATATGCATTTACGGGGCAAAGCATTTCGATATACGGTCATCGCTCCTTCAGGAAAACGGGAGATCGTTTTGGATATTCCTCAGTACGATTTTAATTGGCAAACAGAATACCGATTGCAGATCCCTAAAGCGTTGGAAGAGGGGAGTAGAATCTACTGCGAGGCAACATTTGACAACTCTGAGCAAAACCTAAACAACCCAGATCCCGATGCAACGGTGACATGGGGAGATCAAACGTATGAAGAAATGATGATTGGTTACTTTCATATTGCTGTCGCCATTGATCCCAACACCGGTAAAGGACTAGAGCTGCCCCCCAAAAAGGCGGGTCGTTCGTCTCCGCGAGAAATGTTTGATTTCTTGGATATTGACGGAGATGGGAAGCTCAGCAAGGAACAGGTCCCGGAAAACTTGAAGAAGGTTTTCGACCGTTTGGATAAAAATAAAGATAGCGTTCTTGAGAAAAGCGAGTTACCCAATACCTAGGAAAAGGTTGAGATTCCCTGTTGGTATCTTCGATCCTGTTATTTCGAGCTTCAATTTCTTGAAGATTGACATTCGCCATGAGCGGCCGATTGGAGTGAGCTGGTGGTGTTCGCGCTACAAAGGATCTCCTCTTCCGAGAGAGAGGAATCTCCCAGCCAATCCAAGCAAGCATCAACGGCCCTCGCATCCCATTGCGTATTTCTACCTTCTCGCAAGATTCTGCATGTGTCAGCTCGACTCATGGCGGTTCTGTAGACCCTGCTTCTTGTCATTGCATCGTAAGCGTCCGCAACTGCTAGAATTCTAGCCATGAGTGGAATCTCTTCCCCTTTAAGATGGTGTGGATATCCTTTTCCGTCGAAGCGTTCGTGATGGTAAAGAATGCCGGGCAAGGCGAACCTCAACCTACCGATACCATCGATTATTTTAAATCCGATTTCTGGATGTTGCTGTATTACGCGGAACTCTTCTTGAGTGAGGCGATCGGGTTTTAGTAGAACAGAATCAGGGATCCCAATCTTACCGATGTCATGAAGCGTTCCAGCCAGGTAGATTTCTTTACATGAGGACTCTGGCAAACCGAGTCTTCTGGCAATTTTGGAACCGACCTGTGCGACCCGTTCACTATGTCCGTGGGTGTAAGGATCGCGAGCTTCGATCGCAATCGACATTGAATGCAAAATGCCTAATGCCAACTGTTCGCTTTCGAGCATGACAGCGTTGGTGTGTCCATCGGCGAGGAGAAAATCACTTATATCCTGTAGAACTTCAGTGCGAGCATGCAGAAACTCGGGTTGGATTTGCGCATTGATTGCGACAAGGTACCCAACAATCTCACTCTCTGAGATAGGGACAATATCGATCGATCTTACGCTCGTTTTATTAATACGAATCCGGAGGTTTTGCAGATGAAGAGCTTCTCCAATGCATGGCCGTCCAACTTTCTTGAGCACGAATCCAACATCCTCGACTGTAAGCTTACTGCCGGTACTAACAATAGAGTGGAGGGACGTTTTTTGCGTATCAGCATCGGGTTCAATATAAGCCGCAACGACTTCGGCATGCAAAAACTTTCGAGCAGCATCGACGGCTTGGCGAGAATTATAGCTTCCTTGGCCACTACGTTTTGAGTGTTTATTATTTAGATCTCGCAGCAGAACAGTTGTACTGTGTGCGTACTTCAGTTCTTTTTCCGCGACGATGAGTGCATCATTGAGTTCATGATTAGCAGCTTCTCGAAGCATCGCTTCCCATGCAACTGAAACTAAAGTCCTGGCGATTGAAAGCGGAACCTCAGGTAGCCTACCGATCCCGAAAAAACTACATGGCGATTGTTCTTCTAACGGAATCGCAAAGAAGCACTCCCCGCCTGATTGCTGAAGTGCCGGACATTCGTTTCTCGCCGCTTCCATAATGACGGAATTGGCAGTATGGTGCTGATCGCCGAATTTGGTGAGCAAAAATGATTCGGCTTGTGGCAGTACGGGGCAAAAAAGCAGGCACTCCGACCCCAATAGCAAAGTCAAATCATTGCATTTTCGATTGATACAGAGATCCGTGTGCATAGATAAACTTTAAAGGTGACTATAGATTTCCAGTGCAACGTAACTCCAACTTACGTCACTTAGGAGCATGGCTCAGACATCTAGCGGGAATCTCGTTTGATAAATTGATTGGCAGGTCCGTTTGCGATGATTATGAGGATGACGCATACATCTCTCAAGAACGCCATCCGTTGTCTCACGTGTTGATTTTTGACATCATCGAATAAAGTCAAAGCTGTAAATCAGAAACGTTTAACGTAGTTTTTTTGCATCGTTTCAAGAGTCATAATTTCAGACCACTTCGATTTGAATCAAAGAAACATCAAAAAACACAGGTGAAAACGAAGAAAAACAGTCGCATAGAGGTAGTCGAATAGGAATCGCTCATCGCTCGGTATAGTGCGTGCATTTCCTTAGATGCAAGACATCCCAAGGTAAGCCATAAGCGAGCAAGCATCAACGATGAGATCCGAGACCGTTCAGATTAGTCCTTATGTGGTCCTGTTTCTAATCCTGTCGGTTTCAGTCCTCGGGACCGCTTGGGTCGCAGCTCAGTTCAAGAAATCGTCGAATTCGCTCGATTACGCCCAAGCCGTACCCGGACAAATCAAGTTCGTCAGTGGCTCAGACGCGAAACGAAACCAAAGTGCAAGCAGTCGACATGAGACGGTCACCATTGTGAAGAAATTGAACAATGTAAATCCTGGGCTAGCGACGAACCACGAGAGCTATTGGTACAGGTATCACGCCCATCTTTTACCGATCGCTGTTGGATTCTTTATGTTAACTTTAAGTGGATGGAGTTTGATCGGTGTCGAAAATCTAGCCATACAGGCTCTCAATCCGTAACGCCTGAATCACTATAAGCCTCGTCTCGGAGATAAAAGCTAAGTTGACGCGGTCGTATTAGCAGTGAGAGAGTTGATGCTACCCAAGCTAGTACTATTGTTTCGAATTTTCGCGATTGTGTTTTCAAGATCAAAGAACTGCTTCTCCAAGCGTTCTTTTTCCCGTGCAAGCCGCACATTCATGCTGGCAATACGTCGATCATTTAGATCGATTTTTTGCTGAATGGATTTTGTACTGTTGACTAATGCGCTACCGTTGATGCCTACCAAACCATCTAAGACGACCTTTGCCCGAGCGCCGAATCCAGTCGTTTCTCTCGTGAGAAAGTTCTTTACACCTTCCTCGTCGAGACTGATTGCTTGCGTTAGCTTAGATTTATCAAACTCAAGTTTACCGTCTTGACCAAAGCTAACACCGAGTTGTTGCATCGACTGAATTCGACCGGTTGAAAAGGAACGCTGCGATATTAATCGGCTCAGCGCCTGTTCCGCACGCAGGACCTCACCACTACCGATCAGAATACCAGTCGACCTCGTATCCGCATTGAAGGCAGTATCTTTTTTAATTTTATCCCGAACTTTGTTGTATTGATCAACGAACAACTGCAAGTTTCGTTCGAGTGTTGAATTGTTCGTTGAGACGTTGACTTCGAACGGCGAACTCGAAACCTGAAGGGCCGTTATTGTAACCCCATCAACGGCATTGCTGATCGAATTACTTGCTGACCTAACTAGTATTCCACCGGTCTCAGACGTGCCACCAACCGAGACAATGGCGTCCCGCGCGATCCCGGTTGAACTGACATTTAGTCCCATAGCAGAACCGTCCGCAAATATCCTACCTGCGCTGCCACTAGCTTTAGATGTTAAGACCATTCGGACTGAATTGTCGCTCGAACGCAGAAGAGAAGCGACGACTGGACCGCTCGAGTCATTGATTTTTTTTACTAAGTCCTCGATAGATTCTGTATCGGTATTGGTCCATGTAAACGTCTGGCGTCCATTGATGATTCTGTTGGTTGAGTCACCAGTCGCACTTCCGACTCCACGAATCCCCAAATCTCTTGCAGAGGTTCCCGTTCCATCATCCGTAACCGTGAAACTACCACTACCTGAGGTTGCATCCGTAATTAGTATTCCATCACCCTCGTTATTGAGCTTTGCGGTAACACCAGTAGACGTTTGATTGATTGCATTGATCACATCGCCAATCGTCTTCGTCACAGTGGAGTTGATATTGATCGTTGCAGACTGTCCATTGGAGTTCGTTACGGTGAATGAGCCAGCCTTAACTCCTCGGCCTTGGTTCAGCTGACTGAGCGGAGTCGATTCGCTTACGTATTGTAAATTTAGTGAATTACTATCAACGATATTCGATGCCGTGTTTGTCTCGATTCGGAGCTTCGTAGCAGTATTGTTGTTGTCAGCGTTTGCAATAACGAGATTACCGTTCGTTGCACCGGTGACATCCTGAAGAACGAGCCCCGTTCTGGAACGATTGAGAGAAGCGGTAACTCCAGCGCCACTTGAATTGATTCGATCAATAATGTCTCTGAGGCTCGAAGACCCGCTTAAATCGATCGATGTTGTCTGTTGATTTCGATTTGTAATCGATATAATGCCAGGAGTTCCGATTCCCTGGCCACCTTGAAGCGAGGAAAGCAGTGGGCCTTGGAGAGCCCCTTGGACTCGACCACCTATGATCGATCCATTAACAGCATCGACGCCTGTAAGCCCCAACTGATTTGCAAGACCGCCTGAAGCCGAGGTCGCAGCTGTACCCGTTGTTTTATCGAGCAATTCAAAGCCATCTCCGTTGGTAGCGATACGCATCTCCAACTTACTTGGGTCGGCTTCATTGACGATTCTGAGCAGTTGGCTAACACTGGCAGGTTTATTGCTAGCGAATCCAATGTCGACGGAGGTACCGTCCTTTAGCTCGACCTTTAACCTATCGCTTGCGCCGAAACTAAGGCCACGGCCATCACGAAGAGCGCTGATGCGAGTCGTGTTGGTCACAAAGGCCAAGTCCTCGCCGGTGGCAGTATTACTAGCGACGTTTACCCCGCCGAGCCCTAGATCAGCGGCCGTCTGACCATCTCCGATATCTTCAACAATCAAATTAGAGTTTGTTTGACCTGACAAATCATTCAAAACGATTCGGTCACCACTAGTTCTTGCCGAGAGACGAAGGCCGGAAGAGTTTATGGCCTGTAGGACGTCGTCCATTGTCGACGCAAATCTCAGGTCCACCTCTCGGCTTTGGCCACTCCGATCTGTGATTTTGATTCGTCCACGAGAGATTCCCAGACCACCTCGAAGGTCGTCTAACGAAGCGGAGGAATCTACAAACCCGCCAGTGCGAATCGAAAACTCGCCGGCGGGAAGCGCCTCAGTAGAACTGGCAATCGGGCTGCTGGAAGCGGTCGCTGTCTGTGCCGTTTGGAGCACTCGAACAGAGTAGTTGCCCGGAGTGGGAGAACCGTTTACCGCAACAGTCGCGTTTTCAGGCCTCGACGATGTGGCGGTCGTCGTATTCAATGAATTTGCTAATCCCAATCGGTCCGACTGGAGCTGTACACCCACAATTAGCGCCGTCAGCTCGGTTAGGGCGACCTGTTGAGCCTTGAGGCCAGCAACACGATTCTCAAGCAGGGTTTTCGGGCGTGAGGAAACCGCCATTAGTTGTTCAATCGTTGACTGGATATCGATGCCAGTCACGATACCGACGTTTGATTGAATTCGTCCCATGGTCTAGAAGTATCACTTCAACGTTAGGATTTGTAGAACCGCCACTGTTTACTTATCGGAACTTATGGTGTGTCAGCCCCTCGTTTCTCGGAAACGAGTAGAAAGAGACTGTAAATTACCAAGTCATTATGCTCGTCGGTTTGGAATAGATAGCAAAAAAGGCGTGCAATCCTGCACGCCTTTTTGTTCTTTGCTATCTTCCTAACCGTACTTCAACTATCGAAGGAGGGAAAGGACGGACTGCGAACTTTGGTTTGCAATTCCGAGAACGGAAGTACCGGACTGCACCAAGATCTGAGCGCGAGTCAGGTTGGCAGATTCCTTAGCAAAATCTGCATCACGGATACTGCTTTGTGCATCGTTCAGGTTGGTCAACGTATCGTTGAGCGACGCTGTGTTACTGTCCAACGCAGTACGTTGGAATGCACCGAGTCGGCCTCGAAGGGTTGTCACTTTGTTGACAACTTCGTCGACGATTCGTGATGCATTAGTTACGTCCTTGGTGAGCGAGCTGCTTCCGCTACTGGATAGTTCAAGCAGCTTACCAGAAACGCCACCGATTTTTGCGGTATTCAAGCTTCCGATGCCCAAGCGTGCTTGCTGGTTGCTAACTACGTCTGGACCGAGCTGGAACTGGGCACCACCACCGGTAATCGTAAAACCGATTGTGCTGTTCGAACCTTCAGCAACGTTCAAGCTGAAGCTCAGGGTTGCGGTGTTGAGGGTAATCTTATTCCCTTTACCAGTCGCCGCTGTTCCGTTGACGTTCGCTTGAATGTCGGTTCCGACGGCTCGATTTGCACTCAAGCTGGATTGGAACGTGCCTGCTCCGCCCTCGCTCAAGACTTCAACTCCGACGATACCTTGTGCTCCGAATTGAGTGCTTCGGAGTTCCAATTTGTTGGTAGTGGTGTTCAGAGCGGCAGTAATTCCAGTGGAGTCACTTAGGAGGTTGACCGATTGAACAACGCTATCAATTGTTGCTCCCTTTTGGAACTTGAAAACTTCCGAACCGGATCCTCCGGTCAATTGGAATGTAACATCATCCGACAATCCACCACCGGTAATACCGCCTGCAAGAGATTGCGTTGCAGGAGGGGATTGCAGAGCCCCTTTGTAGACGCCCTCACCATTGCTGTCAGCACTTAGTGTCGCACTGTACAGCCCGCCCGATAGGTTACTGATCGCGGAAGCGATTGCAGAGAGCTTGGTTGCACCGGTGTTGCTGACAGTGATTTGGATGTTACCGCCAACTAGTGCTGCTTGCGGCGAACCTGCAGTCACAGACCCGGATTCGACAAAGCTGATCTTCACCCCGTTAGCTGAGACGCCAGGATTATTAGCTGTGATGACGAGACGGTCGGCTGTGCCGGCAGGATTAGTCGTACCACCTGAGAGAGGTGCGGTCAGGGTTCCAAGGTCAGCTGAATTAAATACCGCATTAGCGTTAACAATCGAGGCAGGATCCACTTGGAAAACGGTACCAGCACCGGAGTTGATGGCATCAATGATGTTTTGGACTTTGGCACCGGTAGCTACGTTAACCGTTAACTGGTTAGTAGCTTCGTCGTATGCAGCCGTGGTTGCTCCGTCCGTTGCCGCAACGAATTTGATCTTAGTCGAGTTTCCGATCGCCCCATCAGCAAGCCCACCATCGATCGCAGAGAGCTTGAATGTTCCTGGCGAGGTGGTTTGATTACCACCGGAAAATGTAGGAGCTGCACCAGCAGATGTGAATCGTGCGCTACCAGATCTAATGTCAGAAACAACAAAAGCACCGGTTGTGTTGATTGCTGCAGCTATGTCATCAAGCGTGGCACCTTGGCCCACCGTGACGTTGAGTTTGTTGGTCGCAGTGTCATAGACTGCTGTAGTTCCTTTGGTAGCCGAAGTGGTGTAGTTCAGCGTGGTTGAGTTACCAGTGGTTCCGTCAGCTGGGCCCCCATCGACGGCCGTGAGTCGGAACCGAGCAGGATCCAAACCACCGGAAAGTTGATTACTCAAAGTTCCCGTTGTTGTACCGGAAAGAGCGCCCGAGCTGTTGTCGGCAACCGTAAAGTTGCCGGATAATGCTGTGTTAAAGGCCGTGACGTTATCGGCCACCGAGTCTGTTGTGTCGATCGTCAAAGACAAGGTGTTAGACGCTTTGTCATAAGACGCAGCCGCCGCCGCAGTTCCGTAGGTGTACGAAATCTTGACCCCATTACCCAGCAAACCATCCGCGAGTCCTGCGGCTGTCGCGTTGATGTCCAATTTTAGCCCACCTGCTCCAATCTCGACGGCCGTACCCGAAGCCTGCGAGAACGTCGCACCCAACGTGTTGTCAGTACCACCTGACAAGACTGCCGTCCGAAGTCCAGCATCACCTGCAGCGACGGTACCATTGCCAGATGCAAAGGTAAACAAGCTCGCTGCGTCTGACGACCCGAGAGCCGTGACAACATCCGCCCCCGTTGCTCCCTCCAGCAAGACTAAATTTAAAGTGTTCGAGTCCGCGTCATATGTTGCTGTCGCCGCATCATCTGCCTTCGATACCGTCGTAACGTTGATCTTCACATTGTTACCAACTGTACCGTCCACGGTCGTTCCGTCACGAGCGGTGATTTTCAGCGCGGCACCACCGTCCAACGTAAGAATTCCAGAGGCTTCGGCCTTACCAGACGCTGCATTAAAGTTCACCTCTCCAGACGCTTCCGTCGTGATAGCAACGGAGTTCGAGAGCGTGATCGTTCCAGTCGCTTCAGCCCCAATCGTGGAACCAGCGAACGTGAAGGTCGACGAGGCCTTTGCCGATGCACCGGCCGCTGGAACGTTAGCTGTAACGAGAGCTTGCGAAGCAGCTTGACTGATTTCGATGTTAACACCGATGCTACCAGTAGCACCCAGGTTAGCAGATGTGATTTCGAGGTCACGGACTGTGCTAAAGTTAGCTCCTTGGCTTACTTGGAAGTCGAGAGACCCGTCCAACAATCGACGACCTTGGAAAGTAGTCGTTTGGGCGATTCGGTT
The DNA here is from genome assembly GCA_046318795.1 of Pirellula sp. GTDB lineage: Bacteria > Planctomycetota > Planctomycetia > Pirellulales > Pirellulaceae > JBKCUI01. The sequence continues at coordinate 42,170 of JBKCTT010000103.1, read as the reverse complement.
GATCGCTTCCAGCGAACTGTCGATCTGAAGCTGATTAGCAGCGATTTCGTCATCGCTCAGAGCGCCTCGGTTTGCGGCCTCGGTAATCAATCCCCGTACGTCGTTCAGCAGCGTGGAGACTTGCCCGAGAGCGGAGTCAGCCGTTCCGATGATTTGGTTGGCTCGTTGTGTGTTCGATAAAGCCTTGTTGATACTAGTGATATCGCTTCGTAGAACTTCGCTTGCGATCAAACCTGCCGGGTCGTCCTTGCCCGTATTGATTCGCAGACCCGTGCTCAAACGGGTCAAAGAGGTTTGCAGTTCCAGGTTCGTTCGGTTCAAGCGGTTTTGTGCATTGAGCGAACTAACGTTGGTATTGATACGTGACATTTATGTAAATCTCCCGATTTGGTTTATATGTTTCGCCCACGAGTTGGAAAGGTGGGCAAGGACTAAGTGGAGTCGCCTAAAACAGGCTGATCAATTGAAACTGGACTTCCATTTCATCCGATCACCTGGTCGCTCACTCCCTATGTACCTTCGTGAGGGATGTTCTAGCGGCAGGAATAAGCGCGGCACCCCACACCTATTACACGGACTCGCAAACCTAGCATCGGATATCGTGTCACGAATGCTCAAGACGTTCGGAAAAGGAGCGAATTATTCCATCAAACACGCTAGGCTGTTAGTTTCAATCCCTACGGTCGTTACAAACCGACTAGTTTGGCTAGTCAAACCAAATTCTCTATTTAGAGGTCGAATTCTTTGCCTCATCGGAAAAGTCTAGCAATATGCTTTAAGGCTTTTCCGTACAAGGACACCGAACAACGAGTAGGACAGAAGCGATCAAACAAGCGGATTGACAGTCTACTCACGGCTGACGTGGAGGCTGCACGGGTCTGGCCGCCGCACCGGGAATTCGTCGACGAACCGCACCAAAGGCATGCTGCGCAGAGTAAGCAATTTCAGAAACCAATTCGTCGATTTTGTTTCGGAAAACTGCGAATGCACCGAGGGAAGGAATGGCGATGATGAGCCCCGCCACGGTAGTGACCAAGGCGGAATAGATACCGGACGCGAGATCTGCGGCCCCAGCCGCTCCCGATGAAACTGCCACTTCTCGGAAGGCCAGAATCATACCAGAGACGGTCCCTAACAAGCCAATCATGGGAGCTAAGTTGCCAATGACCGACAGATATTCCAACTTGCGATATAGCCTAGCAGCTTGCTCTGCGGCGGAGTCCTCAAGCGCTTTTTCGACGGCAGGCCACCCGTACTCGACTTCGGCAATCCCGCTAACAATTACAAATGACAACGGGCATGGCCGTTCACGACAAATTTGATCGGCTTCTTTAAGTTTGCCTTGCGAGAGCAAAGTGCGAACATTTTCCACTAAGTCACTTGGAACAAGGTCCTTTTTCCTTAACCCCATCACCTGATCAAAAACTAAATAAGCAGCGAGCACTGACAATGCGATAAGAGTACTCATAATGAGAATACCCAATACTCCACCGCTAAAAATCACGCTCCAGATCGAGTCAGACGTTGCGGGAGTAGCAGCGGTTCCACCATCGGCAGGATTCGATTGACCGTAAATGAACGAACTCAAGCCGATCGCGACGATACATATCACCACCAAACGAAAAATCCCAAGATAATCTCTGGAACTTGTTCGTCGGACCTGTTTTAAATTGATATCGGTATCCGAATAGATAGTCATTTCAAGATCTTCCCTGCAAGCGACTCGACTTGGTTCGCCATTTCATCACGATCTGTTGCTTTCAACAGATCAATCGCGGACTTTTTTGCATGGTGCACCAATGCGCGTTGTTCCCGATGAATCGTAACCACCCTCAACCATTCCTGCAGCGCCAATTCTGGTTCGCTACCGCGATTGCATCGTTCGGCGAGCAGCAAGCTTGGGCCTGCCTGTGCTGGCAAAAAAATGGAGTCTCTAAGGGAGCGGGCTGAGGGGAGTTGGCGTTTAACAAATTCGGCCGGTGGTATCGTTCTCCAAAGCTGTGCCGAGGCGAACGGCCCAACCAAAGGATGTTTAGCTTCACGCGATAGCCTCTTTAGCGAGCTTATGGCTTCCCCACGCAATTCACCATCTAACAACCAGCACGCCCCCAAAAGTTGGAGAAGTTCGTTGGGTTCTTTGAGCCAAAGGGCTGCTTTCGGACGAATTTTGTCTCGATCGCGGATCTCAGCCACACTGTCGAACCAAGGAATCGGGATAGTCGCCGCAAAGAGATCGGGTGGCGACTCCTTAGCTAGTGATTCAAAGAGGGCACACGCCACGTCCCATCGATCCAGAGCCTTGCAACTTTCAATCAACATGCTCAAGACATACTTTTGCTCCCATCGAGCAAGCTTAATCCCCTCAGCCTTGGAGCCAACAACCTTAGGAGCAGAGGCCAAAACCTCTTGGAATCTTTCAGCAACATAATTGTCCTGCAGTTCCCTAAGAGCACTCGCCCCAAAGGTATGGGTTATCTGATACACATTTCTTGTTACAATCGAAGTTGGTTCATTCGAGTCGGGACGTAAAAATGTCAGTTTCTCCTCGTTCCAGTCGAGCACAATACCTCGCTCCTCGAACGTATTGGCTACCGTCCAGATTCCTAAATCACTGCGTTCTCGTCCGACAATACGAATGAGTGTTGGTCCACTGAATGTCTCTAGCGCCTTGCGATACGTCGCAGTTGGCTCCGAATTGGCATCCTCCACACTTCCCCGAGTCTGCGAAGCTAATTCCTGCGAAACACCGTTCAAGGCGATCCCAATAACCAAAAGGCTCCAGGTTCCGAGGACCAAACGACGAAAAAAGAATAAAGAAACCAGGTTCATCCTCGGTTTACGCAAAGGCTGATCTAGAAAACAATACACTCGGTCTCTGACGGCTATCCGGATTGAACTCGCCGCCACTGACCCCACATATTTAGCCTAACCCATTCGTCGGTGATTCGATACTCCCCATGGCAAAACTACAACTCGTAACTTTTCCTCATCCTATTCTCCGACATAAGTCCAAGCCCATCGTAAGAGTGGACGCGGAGTTGCATGACTTGGTGAACCAAATGTTCGAGATCATGTACGATTTCCGAGGTGTCGGCCTCGCAGCGAACCAAGTTGCCCTACCGATTCGACTCTTTGTGGCCAATCCATCTGGTGACCGTAAGGAAAAAGAACAGGAGATGGTCTTTATCAATCCTGTCGTCAACAAACCTAAAGGAACGGTCGACGCGGAAGAAGGCTGTCTTTCATTGCCTGGTATCAATGCAAATGTACTCCGAAGTAAGTCGCTCGATGTGAACGCTTACGATTTACAAGGAAACGAAATTGCTGGACCCGTCGATGGCTTCTTGGCTAGAATTGTCCAGCATGAACTGGATCATCTCGATGGCGTATTGTTCATCGATCGATTAACAGAGGAAGGACAACGTCCCCTGTTAGACGACCTAGCGAAACTAGTTCGACGCTTTGACGAAGGCCGTAACGCAGGTACCACCCCAACCGATCAGCAACTATCGGAACAGATCGCGTTATGGGAAAGCAAGTACTGCTAAGCTTATGATAACGTTTGTTTCCAGCCCTTGGAAAAGAGCCAATACGTCACTGGTATCACGAATAACGTAAACAAAGTCGAAGCAACCAATCCGAATATCAGTGACCAACCAAGGCCTGAGAAAATCGGATCGAGAGTAATCGGTAATGCAGAAAGCAATGCGGCACCTGCCGTAAGCAAGATCGGCCGAAGTCTAACGACACGACTTTCTAAAATAGCATCGACGAGAGGCCTACCGCGAGCCACGGATTGTTGCATAAAGTCCACTAAAATGATGGCGTCACGCGTGACAATTCCCGACAGAGCAATCATCCCAATCATTGCTGTCGCAGTGAAATAAACAGGGTCAGCATAGTTCCCCACCGGCTGGCTCATGACAGAACTGAGCAAATAAAATCCAGGCATGACCCCAAGCGCAGTCAAAGGGATAGCAAGCATCACAATAATCGGGACCAAAAAGGAACCGGTCTGTGCTACCAGGATTATGTAAATCATCAACATCGCTGCACCAAACGCCAAACCTAAATCTCTAAAGACATCTAGAGTTATCTTCCATTCTCCTTCTCCAGCAAATGTAACCGAGATGTTTTCCGGAAGCCGCCAGCCAATACCGCTGCCGTTATTGAAAAAGGTTCGCTCAGAGATGGGAGTGCTTGGTTTATCCTCTACCATACCCTCACCTGGTGGAAGTTGATCGCTCAAAATATCAATGACGCAGTCTGCAGGAGGTCTCCCTACACTTTCTGCCATCACATAAGCGATTGGCTTTAGGTTCTTATGGTAGATCGTCTGGCCCGCAATCTCCTTGGTCCAATTGCCTATTTCGTTTAACAGAACAAGCTGTCCGCTTGTCCCTTTCAAACTGATTTGTCCTAGGCTTTCGGGACTCGATCGTGCGCCACGAGGCAATCGGAATGTTAACCGCAGAGGGTTGCGTTCATCTGCAATACGCAGTTGCTGAGATCTATCTCCATGTAACGCAATTTCCACGGTGCGGGCTATCTCCGACACCGAGATGCCAGCTATCGCTGCTTTTTCTTGATCAGGCACAAACACCCATTGATCCACAGGAGTTTCCTTAGTCTCCTCCACTTCCATTATGCCAGGTTCTCTTCGCATACGATCCGCCACGATCGATGCATTAGCCAAGAGTTTATCGTAGGGAGTAGATTCGTCTGCGTAGACTTCGGCCACCAAGGACGCCAAGACCGGTGGGCCTGGTGGTAATTCCACAATTTGAATCCGACCGTTTACTTTCGACGCCAAAGCATCTAGTTCGTCACGAAGTCGCAAACCGATTCCGTGGCTTTGTGCCGTTCGATTCTTCTTGCCAACGAAGTGCGCGCGAAGCTCTGCTTGGTGAGGTCCATTTCGCAAATAATAATGACGAACCATACCATTAAAATCGATAGGCCCCGCAGTACCTACAGTGCTCACATAACTGATAGTCTCGGGTTGTGAAGCGATGATGGATTCCATTTCTCGCACCACTGCATCAGTTCGTTCTAGTGTTGTGCCTTCGCTCATGTTCAATAAAAACAAAATTTCGTTTTTATTGTCGAACGGCAACATCTTTAAAGGGACCATTCGCAATGCACCGAGCGACATCGCAGCAGCGGTCAACCCCGCGATCACAAAGAGGAATAGAATTGCGGAACCTCGCGTATTAAGAAGCGGCAACATTAGCGGCCGGAAAATTTTATACAGCAAACTTTGCTTGACACTTTCGACATCATACGCCTCGTGATGTGAGTGCTGGGAAATAGCGGTATTGGACTCTTCATCGGAAGAAATCGATTCCTCCTTTTGTTTCTTTGTGCCCCAGCTTAGTACGTGATAAGAGAGCCATGGCGTTATGGTAAACGCCACAAGCATTGACATTAACATAGCAACTGGAACGTTTAATGCCATGGGAGACATGTACGGCCCCATCATGCCCGTGATAAAGAACATTGGCAGAAAACTAACGATTACCGCCAGAGTCGCACTAATCAAGGGAGGTCGAATTTCGGAAACTGCATCGAGCACGATTTCTCGCGTTCGCTTTTTCCGATGTTCGAAGTGTCTCGCTATGTTTTCCACATCAACGATCGGATCATCAACGAGCAAACCGAGAGCCAAAATCAGCGCGAACAACGTGACTCGATTAATGGTATAACCGAAAAGCAAATTCACTGCTAAAGTCAGGCCGAATACAACCGGCACTGCAACAGACACGATAATCGCCTCGCGCCATCCCAGGCCAAAAGTTAAAAGAAGAACCACGATAATAATGGCTACGCCGAGCGCCTCGATCAATTCATTTACCTTCTCATTAGCCACCAAACCACTGTTTCGTGTAACAATCATTTCGATATCGTCTGGCATCACTTCAAGCTTAAGACGCTCTGCCTCAATCATAACCGATTCAGCAACCCAAACGGCATTCGCTCCTTTTTGTTTCGATATAGCAATAGTAACAGCTGGCACCGAAGAGTCTGGGGAGTTATGAAGATTCTTATCGGCGCTTGCATCTTGGTTTTGTGATTGTACCGAACCAATCCTCCAACCCGGACTTAATGGGTGGATATCGAATTGACCTGCGCTGCCCCAGCCGTGCCGCACGTAACTAGAGGCTTCTTCCGGGCCGTCAGTTACGATCGCCACATCCTTCAAAAAAACCGGCCTACCATCGTAAACTCCCACAACTAACTTCTCGACGTCATCCTTAGATCCCAACAGAGGATCTACCTTAATACGCAAATCTCGATCGTTACGAGAGTATGGGATAGATGAACTCGCTACATTTGACAGAGAGACAGCTCGAGTAATCTCGATCATGCTCATCTGATAAGCCGATAAGCGATCTGGATCGAGACTGATCGTAAGCGATCGGGGTTCTCCTCCGATTACGTAAGCGCGGCTCACATTAGGAATCGTTGCTAAACGCTCGACAATTTCCTCGCCGACCCGTCGCAATGAATATCCATCAGATAGCTTGTCTGATGATGCTCCGCGTAACGACAATGTCACGATAGGAACATCATCAATTTCAACCGGCTTCATGGTCCATCCAGCCACATCGCTCGGCACAAAATCCTGGTTCTCATTTAGTTTTTTAAAGAGTTTGACCAAGCTCCGTTCGCGATCTTGACCGACGTAGAATTTCACGGTGATGATGGCTGCATCATCTCGCGACATGCTATAGACGTACTCGACCCCATCTATTTGGTAGAGCATTCGTTCTAGAGGGGTTGAAATCCGTTTTTCTACTTCGGACGCGCTATGCCCTGGATAACTGACAAAAATGTCAGCTAAGGGAACAACGATTTGTGGATCTTCCTCGCGTGGCGTAATCCAAAGAGCAGCTGTACCCAGTATTAATGCGAGGATAATTAAAATGACAGACAAATTCGAATTTAGGAAAATCCAAACCAACCGACTTATGGGATCAGTATGCTGGGGTTGAACATCGTGACTCATTTGACTCCTCGCATCATGCTTGAAGGTAGAACAATACGTTCTCCAGGAACAAGCCCCGACAGGACCTCAATTTGATCATCAAAAACGCGTCCTGTCTGGATGGATCGTCTTACCCTTTGCTCGCCTTGCGATATTTGTACCATCGTCAGTTGCCCCACGCGTTGCACAGAAATCGATGGTATAAGGATGACCCTTTCGTCCTCGAGTGGTATGTAAAGTCTGCCAAACATGCCAGCGTAGATTCCAGGTGGGCACGGACCTGTGGCTTTGACCTCAAAGGAATGGCTCGATGCGTCTGCCTTAGGAACAACCTCACTAACCGTTGCTGTGCATTCGTGTTCGATTGATTCGAGCTTAGCAGTTATCGATTGTCCGACACGCAAATTAAGCGCCAACGATTCTCTTACGTTAGCAACCAACTGCATATTGCCAGGTTCATAAATCGTGAGCAATGTCTGCCCCGGAATGACTGTGTCACCCGGATTAACCGCCTTGTCAACAACAATACCCGAGTACGGAGCTCGTATGGTTCCATAGTCCAAATAGACTTTTGTTTCTTCGACGGCTCGGGTGGCTCTATCTGCGAGAGCTTGAGCTGTTTTTAAAGCGGACTGAGCCGTATCAAACTCTGCTTGAGAAATAGATCGCGTTGCAATAAGTTGTGATGCCCTGTTAGCTTCGATCGTTGCCAGTTGCAATCTCGCTAACGCGGAATCCAACTCCGATTCCGCTTGCCTAACTCGGGAAACTTGCTCTTCCGAGTTGAGACGAACCAATACTTCTCCCTCCCTCACTTCCTTCCCCGCAGTCACGTTCACTTCCATGACTCTTGCCAAAATTTTTGACGCGAGATTTGATTCGCGAACGGGCTTGATAACGCCGACTGCCGTTTCGAATCTCGGTTGAAGAGATTCCCGCACCTCGAAGATTTGAGACTCAGGTGGCAAGCTCGATGTCGAAGTAGATGCACGACTGTCGACTTTGCGTTGAAATTTGCCTGACAAAGCAACTAGTAACAATCCAACGCCAGCGATACATGCGAAAAGTAAAAATGTCTTTCCGCTTCGTACAAGCCAACCTATCCATCGATTCTTTGAATGATTCATGGTTTCCTAATCCTTGATACAAATCGCTCTTGGTATGGTGTCTATGCTTTTCAGAAAGGGAGGGAATTCGCCGACTTCTGTAAGTGGCTTATTTGTTAGAATGGTCCGCTGTACCATTGATCCTCGAAACAGACTTAGGTTACGCATTTGCGGAAAGTTCTCGCGAATTGCCATTGATCCAGCGTGTTGGTCGAGGCGTTAGACGATTTCCCCTTTTTTCCAGCGAATGCCATGACATCCCAGAACATTGACAGCGCTGCAGAATTGCTAGGCAAAGCACGGACCGGCGACTTCGCTGCGTTTCAACTATTGGTCGAGTCTCTTCAGCCGCGAGTTTATGGGCTCGCTATTCGCATTCTTCGAAGTACACACGATGCTGAAGATGTCACTCAACAGACTTTTGTCGCACTCGTCGAGCACATTGACACCTTTCGAGAGGAATCAAAACTGGCGACCTGGGTGCTGAAAATCGCTACCAATTTCGCCTTAAAGATCCTTAGAAGACGCAAGACCGTTTCGATGTCCACGTTTTCCGACATCACGAAAGAGGATAGCTATGGAGATCTACCCCACCCAGATTTCATCGCGCCATGGATGGAAACGGCACCGCAAATCGCGGAAAGACATGAATTCCAGTCGGAGCTCGATCGAGCCTTGGACGGCCTGGACGAAAAGTACCGGTCTGTATTCGTTCTAAGAGATATCGAACAACTATCCGTTCGCGATACGGCAGAAGCTCTAGGCCTTACCGAGTCAACCGTCAAAGTACGATTGCTCCGCGCACGCCTAATGCTCAGAGAAGTAATGACCCGGCGATTCGGCGACCCGGAACAATCCCTACGATCCGACCATAATCACGAGTAACCTTCAGAGGATTTGTAACCTAATCGATCGCAACACATCCAAAAGATAAGCAAGAGGATAATCTGATGACCTGTGAAGAACTACTCAAAGCCCTTAACGACTATGTAGATGGTGCCGAACTCACCGAGTTGTGTGAGGAATTTTCGCAACATTTGGCGGGTTGTAATCCGTGCCAAGTTGTCGTCGACAATATCCGGCAGACTATTGCCTTGTTCCATCACGGCAAGCCCTATGATTTGCCGGAGGCATTTCACGATGCACTCCAAGAAAATCTAAAGGCAAAGTGGATGGAAAAGTTTGGCGAAAAATCTTCGAGCTATTAAGACTAAGCTGGAAGGGGTGCTTGCTACCAATCGCGTCCCAGTAACAATATGAACTCCTCCTTGATACAAAACCGCTACGCCTAACATTTTGGAATTCAATCGTGGCAAGCAAATTCCAGCCTATCGCGCCAGTTGAACTGAAATCGTTGCTAGAGAAACGAGAACCAGTCCACCTTATCGATGTACGAACCCCTAGAGAGTTTCAAGAAGTACACCTGACTGATGCAGTAAATCTTCCCCTGGATCGGATGGAACCAGAATCTCTACCAACTGATGGCCGACCAATCATCTTTATATGTAAGTCAGGGATGAGAGGGCGCACAGCAGCCGAAAAATCATCCAAATGCAGGGAAAATGTCTACAACGTCGATGGCGGTACGGATTCGTGTATTGCTTCGGAACTGCCTGTTGTTCGAGGCAAAAAGTCGATATCCCTAGAGAGGCAAGTTCGGATCGCTGCTGGCTCGCTAGTCCTGATCGGTGTCTTGTTGGCTTACTTCGCACACCCAGCTTTCATAATCTTATCTGCATTCGTGGGTGGTGGCTTGGTGTTCGCAGGTATAACCGATACCTGCGGCATGGCAATGCTTCTAGCCAAAATGCCTTGGAATCAATGCCAAACCAATCAATAAAGAGATTCGCAAAGCACAGCGATCATGCCATCGACGGATTCGTTGAGAATAGATAGCGAAAACGTAGTTACCAAGTGGTCACTCTGGGTTGCAGTTGCCTCTCAGCTTGCGACCATAGCCATAACGTGGCCCCTTTGGCAGGTCCGCAGCGATCCTCCTCTCCTACCTGCATTCTCCCTTCCTCTACCACAGTTCAATTTTGGTTGGCTGATGGTCGCCTCCTGCTTATTAACTCTGCTCCGACCATGGATAGGCGTCTGGGTTCATCTGGCTATAATGCTAGTCGCTTGTGTTTTTGATGAAATGCGAACCCAGCCCCAATTCTTCGCGATTTGGGTGTTGATGCTAGCGTCTGTAAAACCGGAACTCGATCCCGTTGCCAGGTGGTTTCTTATATCGATGTGGATTTGGGCGGGAGCACATAAGCTTTTCTCGCCGGACTGGTTTACTCACACCGTAAGCGATCTTCTCGTTCGAGTTTCTCTCGATCCCGACACTTGGCACTGGCCGTTTGCGATTGGAATTGCAGCAGTCGAAATCATCATCGGCATCGTCGCAATCTTTACCCCGAGACAATCGGCCTTCCTGTGCCCTTTAATGCACTTCGGAATCATATTGTTTGTTTCACCCCTCGCACTCAATTGGAATTACAGTGTCATTCCTTGGAATTTCGCCAGTGCTCTCATTGGATTCAACATCCTCCGCAACACGCAAACCGCGATGCCCACCAAGCCATGGGAATACGTGGTCGCAGGCCTCCTATTGCTCTACCCATCCGGTTTCTACCTTGGGTGGGTAGATCACGGCATATCTTTCGTATTCTATTCCGACCACACTCCTCACGGGCTTGTCTCGACCAACAACGAGGTTAAGCGAATTCGAGGGTGGACTAACGTCAACGTCCCTTTTCCGAATGAAAGAAGATTACTCAGGAGACACTTTGAAGCATCCGCGAAACCAGGCGACAAACTGCATATTCGCGATCCCCGAACCATGCTAGCTGACCAATTTTTCATCCTTGTGAAAGAGGGACAAGCAATGGAAATCAGCGAGCAAGAATTTCGAAAAACTCGAAACGACTTCGAGCACCTACCAAGCATCAAGGGAATTCTACTCGATGACTACGTTGCTCTGTGGCACCTCGGTCGTCGAGGGGTGAAGATGCTAAAACGTACCCCACAGTCAATGATTTATGCTGTTTCCATTCCACCGGAATCTTACTCAAACGATTTGCTTCCCCTTATCAACCAAATCCCAAACCTGGAACAACTTCAACTGGAAGGCACCAGTATCACGGATACAGAATTCTCAAAGCTAGTAGGCAACCCAAGCTTAATTGGCTTGGGATTGGCAAAAACAAGAGTCTCCGATCAATCGATCGAAGTATTGAAATCGATGCCAAACCTCCGGTTCGTGGAATTCGAGGGTAGCAATTTGAGCCCAACACTGGCTCAGGAATTTATGGCCCAACGCGGTGTAACGCTATCCGATTAGTAGTGCAACACAATGCGTCAATTTGATCTACAAGTCAAACAGAATAAGCTATTTTATACTTGAAAACCGACCCGCACACAGGAACCGACTAGGCTGCACCTCGGAGATAACCTTGCTTGGAAAACCGCAAAAATCCTAACCAGCAGATTGAGCGAGGTACAATTCTCCCGACATACACCCTTGCTCACGCGTTTTGAGGTTGCGCAGTAACTGGTCTTTCGGGCCAAAGGCCTTACGTTTGCCTTGCCCAGACAGAAGGCCTGGGAATTGAGAAAACGATGATGTTAGAGACAAAGGTCCGGCCGTTTAGGATGGCTCGGATATTAGCAAGGAACAAATGGTCGGGCCGTTGACCCTCGAAAAATCTCGGTGAATCGTATTCCAGGCCCTCCAGGCTTGGCTAGATAAACGAAATGGGCTTCGCCCCTAAATCCAAAATAACGCAACTTGAAAACTCACGCGTCGGGTTATCATCAAAATCAACTACAGTTTGCGGCACTAGTGGGAATGCCGATCCACACAAACCTTAATCGCTTCGAAAACTTGGTCGGGAGTCTGCATGCCATCCACAATCTCGAGCTTGGACTGCTTGGCGTAGTACTCGGTGAGTGGGGCTGTTTGAGTTTTAAAAACGTGAAGCCTCTCTCTAATGGTCTCGTAGTTGTCATCTACCCGCCCATCGATTTGGGCTCTTTTCAACAATCTCTGAATTAATTCTTCCTCGTCAACCCGCAACTCCAAGGCCATATCCAGCCTGAGCCCCTCTTCCGATAAGAAATCGTCAAGAAGCTGGGCTTGAACTATCGTTCTTGGAAATCCGTCAAACAACGCTCCATTGCGACATTCATCACTTTTCAAACGCTGAGCCACAATGCGCATAACAAGATGGTCAGGAGCCAAACGACCAGCATCAATATAAGACGCCACCCAACGCGATAATGCGGTATCTTGCTTCTTTACCGAACGCAACATCTCCCCGGTGGAGAGATGGGGAATGCTAAGCAAGTTCACCAATCTCGCGCATTGGGTTCCTTTGCCAGCCCCCGGAGGGCCAATGAAAACCAATCGCATCTAGCGGCCCTTTCTAACCCTCGTGTAGGTGGCAGACCTTGAAAACAATAAGAAAATTCTATTGTTCAAGAAGACCTTTGTAGTTCCGCATCAACAAGTGACTATCGATCTTCTGGATCAAATCAAACCCTACGCTAACGGCGATCAGCAGACCCGTACCACCATAAAATGATGCGACAGTGAATGAGACCCCAAACTGGGAGGCGATGACCGTCGGAACAATCGCGACAACAGCCAGAAACGCTGCACCAACATATGTGATTCGCATCATGACCTTCTCCAAATAATCCGCAGTGCGTTTCCCTGGTCGGTAGCCAGGAATGAATGCACCTGAATCCTGGAGTTGTTGTGACATCTCCTTTGGGTTGAACATGATCGAAGTCCAAAAGTAACAAAAGAAGAAAATCAAAGCGATATAGCAGGCGCTGTAGATAAACGATCCTGAATCACTTAATCCGGAAGATAGCGTATTAAAAAACGTCCCTAATCCTTCCCAATATTGACCAACTCCCTGAGCTATAAATCCAAAAATCAAAGCCGGAAACATCAGCAAACTGCCTGCGAAGATGATGGGCATAACCCCTGATTGATTCAGTTTGAGCGGTAGAAATTGTTTCGTTCCACCCATGACTCGTCTACCACGGACATGCTTGGCACTTTGCATCTGAATTCTTCGCTGCGCCATCGTGATAAAGACCACCGCAAAAACAACAGCTACGAATAAACATGCCAAAATCAACAAAACGTCAGGACCGATGGTGCTGCCAGAACCTCCGCTCAAATTGGAAGTCATGTTTTGTCTTAAGTCCCACAATGCCATCGGCATCTGAGCCAAAATACCAGCCATAATCAACAAGGAAATTCCGTTACCGATTCCGTACTCGTCAATCTGCTCTCCCAACCACATCAAGAACATTGACCCTGCAGTCATGATAGCTACACAAGTAATCTGCCAGCCAAGCGATAGCTCATTGACGCTGGAGGAATAGAAAACATCCGAGATCTTGCCCGAATCACCGATTACCGTAAATCGCAGATAAACCCAGCTTTGAACAACACAGATGAACAAGGTCAAGTAGCGTGTGTATTCATTGATCTTCTTCCTACCTGCCGGCCCTTCTTTTCGCAACTGTTCAATCGGTGCCCAAACTGTACCAAGTAACTGGAAAATAATGGACGCGGATATGTAGGGAGCTATACCCAAACCGAAAATGGTTAGCGTTCTTAAGTCTGTGGCCGCAAAAACTGCAACCTTATCCAGAAAGCTCTGTAGCTGATCTCCCATTAGTGTGCTCGAGTCCTTGAGGACCGGCAGACGAATGTGATACCCCACGCGATAAATCGCGAGTAATGCAAGAGTCAGAATGATCTTCTGACGCAATTCAGGTATGGAGAATACAACGCGGAACTTTTCCCACATAATCGTGATTCCTAAATGTTATGAATCCGCAGGCGACGCCACTTCACTCTACCTATTGTTCCGTATCTCGCCGCCTGTGCCTAGCCGAATTGAGCTGTTGACTCAATTCTCCAGACCGCAATTTCCAGAACAACCCAAAACAAAACACCACGCCGAAAGCGTGGTGTTCCAATGATTATCGAGAACCTCAGGACTACTGATTCTTGAGATCAGCAACACGTTCCTTCGGTGTTCGCTTCGCTGCGAAAATCTCGAGTGTGCCACCCGTGGCAGCGATCTTTTCTTTGGCTGACTCACTTGCCCGAGTCACCACAAACTTGAGGCTCTTGGTCAGATCACCGTCACCCAGGATCTTGATTTCGTCGCAACGGACTTTTACCAACCCCTTTTCTCGCAAAGTCGTCGGGTTGACCTCTTCACCAACGGCGTAAACCGCGTCGATCGCCGAGAGATTCACCCCGAACACAGTCACCGCAAACTTGTTGTGAAAACCTCGCTTGGGAATCCTACGAACCAACGGCAAATCCCCGCCGTTGAACATCGGCTTACGAGAATAACCACTTCGTGACTTGTGTCCATTGTGTCCGCGACCAGCTGTTTTACCAGTCTTGCTACCAATACCGCGACCAATACGCTTTCGAGGTCTGTTGGTGACTACACCGCTATTGATTTCTTCTAGGTTCATTAGAGCTTAACTCCTCGGAGTCTTTCGACATCTTCTTTAGTGCGGAGTTGCTCTAAGGCATCAAACGTCGCCTTGATCAACACCGACGGATTATTGGATCGGAAACTCTTTGACAAAATGTCTTGGATTCCTACCGCTTCGCAAACTGCCCGTACTACCTGTCCCGCGATGATACCAGTACCCGGGCTGGCCGGCATCAACAATACGTGAGCCGCTCCGAATCGACCGGTCACCGCGTGAGGTATTGTTCCGTTCTCGACTGGAACCGTAATCATGGCGCGGTTAGCCGCCTTCTGAGCCTTAGAAACGCTCGGCGGAACTTCGTTCGCCTTGCCATATCCATAACCAACCCGTCCCTTGCCGTCGCCTACGACAACAAGCGCTGCAAAACTAAATCTTCGTCCACCCTTCACAACCGCTGCACAGCGTTTGATCTTTAGGACGCGATCGATGAGTTGATCGCCTTGAGTTGTTTCAGTTGTATTAGACACTCTTCGATCACTCCTACTAGAATTCTAAACCGGCTTCGCGAGCCGCATCAGCAAACGCCGCTACTCTACCATGATACCTGCACGATCCACGATCCAAACAAACTTGTTTGATCCCCTTTGCGATTGCTCGCTCCGCAACGATCTTGCCAAGCTTGCTAGCCGCTGCACAATTACCGCCGTACCCAATCGTGGCTCTTAGGTCTTTGTCCCTAGTCGTCGCGGAGCAAATGGTCTTGCCGATCGAATCATCAATGACCTGACAGCTCAAATTGGTCAGCGAACGAGTGATGCACAACCGAGGTCGCTCTGCAGAGCCCCTCACTCGCTTCCGAACTCTGTACGCCCGCCGCTGTCTTTGTCCAGCTACAGTTTTTCTGATATCCACGCTATGTACCCTTGATATTCTTTGGTCGAAACCGACCTAATTCCACCAGTTTGATTTTTTGCCCTTGAGGACCCTGCGGAACTCACCACAGCAGCCTTGGGCTCTCGTTTATTCTTATGGCCCATGCACCAATGTTAGGTCGCACTCTTACCAGGCTTCAACTTGATTTGTTCGCCGACATACCGAACCCCCTTACCCTTGTACGGTTCCGGCTTTCGAAGTGATCGGACATGTGCTGCAAACTGACCAACAGCTTGCTTGTCACATCCCTTCACCGTGATGTGCGTCTGATCTGGACAGGCAACCTCGAGGTTGTCCGGGATATCCACTTGCAACTCGTTAGCGAAACCTACTCGAAGCTGCAAAACTTTACCCTTGATCGCTGCCAAGTAACCAACGCCGATGATCTCAAGCTTCTTCTCGTAGCCATTCTTTACGCCAACAATCATGTTGTTGATCAACGCACGCGTGAGACCATGCAAGGCACGGCTCGTTCGTTCGTCGTTTTTCCGCGATACGACAATCTCCTTGCCATCCTCGGAAAGACTAACATCAATGCTATTACTGAACCCAAAAGACAACTTGCCCTTCGGTCCCTCTACTGAAACAGTGTGTCCGTCGACGCTTGCCTTGACACCATCCAACACCGTTACCGGCTTCTTACCAACTCTCGACATTGTATTTACCAATCCTCGGAATGTGTGCACAACAAAATAGTTGCAGTCTTCCCCGTAAGTTCGCCGAGCCAACCTCGACGTTTCCACCCTACCAGCCCCCAAACGAAGGCCAACTTATCCTAAATGGCACCTAGCAAACCTCGGCGAGTACTTCGCCACCGAGTTTGTGCTGCCGTGCTTCCCGATCACTAAATACCCCCTTCGAGGTACTAACGATAGAAATACCCAGGCCGTTCAAAACAGGTTTGAGTTCGTTGCATTTCGCATAGACGCGCCGACCGGGCTTACTAACACGACGTACCGTTTGGATGATCTTTTCACCGTTCGGTCCGTATTTCAGCTCTATTCGAAGCAACTTAGCAGGAGCTTCCTCCACCTCGGAGTAATCCCAAATGTAACCCTCGCGCTTCAAAACATCTGCGACTCCCTTTCGCAACCGCGATAGAGGAACATCAACAAATCTTCGCTCGATCCGAACGGCGTTTCGGATTCGGGTTAGCATGTCAGAAATTGGATCATTCGTCATCTTTGTCTATCACTCCCCTCAAGCTTACCAGCTGGCCTTACGAACACCAGGAATCAAGCCTTTGTCAGCAAGCTGACGAAAACAAATCCGGCAAATTCCGAACTTTCGGTATACAGCGCGCGGGCGGCCGCACAATTTGCAACGGTTTTCACGACGAGTCGAAAACTTTGGCTCGCGACTGGCTTTGGCAATCTTACTTTTGCTGGCCACTGATGTTATCCAATTTGGTAGGTAACTGAGTTTGGTTAGGATCTGCTGCCATCACCCTGATGGCAATTTATAATTTAACTTACGCTGACTTCTTCTTCGGAGCACGGAAAGGCATCCCGAACATCTCGAGCAAACGACGAGCCTGATCATCTGTCTTGGCAGAAGTCACCATGACAATGTTCATTCCCTGCGCCTTGGCAAACTTGTCCCCGATCAATTCGGGGAAAACCAACCACTCCGAAAGTCCCATGGAGTAATTTCCGTTGCCGTCGAATGCAGTGCGACTCACACCACGAAAGTCCCGAACCCGAGGCAGAACGATGCTGATCAAACGGTCCAAAAACTCATACATCCGCTCTCGTCGCAGAGTTACCTTGCAACCGATCGCGACACCCTCACGGAGTTTAAAACCAGCGATCGAATTTCTCGCCAAAGTCGAAACCGGCTTTTGACCCGAAATTTCCGTCATCGCATCAAGAGCCAACTCGAGGAACTTCTTGTCCTGCATTGCCTCGCCGACACCCATGTTGATGGATATCTTCTCTAACCGAGGAATCGCGAGCACGTTCGTAATTCCGTATTCCTGCGCGATCTGAGGTCGGATCGTTTCAAAGTAGTGTTGTTGTAATCGTGGTTTCATCGTGTGTCACCGAGCACGCAGCTCTTTTTTGTTTCCTAATTCTCTATCTATCCTGAAGGACGATTTTTTTTGTCAACGATCTTAAGCTATTCCGCCGGAACGCCAACTGCTATTTTTTCCCTGGCGATACGAGACTAATCGTTTCACCGCTCTTTTTACTGTATCGCTCCTTCGAGCCATCCGCCAAAATTCGAATGCCGATCCGCGTGGGTTTACCAGTCTTTGGACAAACCAACATTACTTTGGAAGCATCAACAAAAGATTCACGCGATAGCCGCCCACCCTGAGGATTACGCTGCGACTTCTTAACGTGTTTGAATATCTTGTTCAGCCCCTCAACAATCAACTTGTTGTTGGCTCGGTCCACCTTGATCACCTTGCCCCTTTGCCCTTTGTCACGGCCGGACAACATGACCACTGTGTCATTGACTTTGATCAACATTTAAACTACCTCGCTCGCCAATGAAACAATCTTTGTGAAACTCTTTTCACGTAACTCTCTCGCAACCGCACCGAAAATACGAGTGCCACGCGGGTTGTTGTCCTTGTCTACCAGCACAACAGCGTTGGTGTCGAAACGAACATAGCTACCGTCGACGCGCCGTGCAGGCTGACTCGTTCGGACAATAACGCCTCGAACAACCGCCTTCTTCTTGATCTCACTTCCCGGAATCACGCTCTTGACCGAACAGATGATGACATCACCCAGCCCGGCATAACGACGACGAGTTCCACCAAGCACCTTGATGCACATTACTTCCCGCGCACCTGTGTTGTCTGCAACAACCAATCGTGTTTCTTGCTGAATCATTTTGGACTATTCCAACCTAATGTCTATTTGATGTGTATTTAGTCAACAACTGGCTACCACCAGCCTATTTGCAATACTACGACGCGACTTCGCTCGTCAGATCCTCGGAAACAGTTACAACTGCCGACTTGTTCTTCTGGACCACTTTCACAAGCTTCCAACGCTTCAACTTCGATAAGGGCCGCGACTCTTCGATCTCGACCAAATCGCCGATGTGCGATTCGTTATTCTCGTCGTGTGCATGGCATACAGTCGTTTTACGGATGATCTTCGTGTATCTCGAGTGACGAACTAGTCGCTCTATCTCGACTCGTCGAGTTTTCGAAGCCTTGTCGCCGGTAACAACTCCAACCAATATTCGCCGTGGCATAGTTCTATCGTCTTGCTAATTGCCTGATTTTCGATTCCCAATTCCCGAATCGGGAACAACGGTTAAACAATCTTCTTTGTTCGCTCGGTTTGAATAGTCCGTATCCGCGCGATCAACCGTCGGTTGTGCCGCATCTGAGTCGGAACGTCAACACGGTCGGTTTGCGATTGCAGACGCAGCTTAAACATGGTCTCCGCCGCATCAACAGCAGTTAATTCTAACTGCTCATCGCTCATCTCTCGAAGTTCTTTAGCTTTCATTTTCCATTCAACCGTTAAAAATTCATTGGTCTTGCCTCGTTACCTCAGCCACAACGTTTCCGCGCGACTCGACGTAACACTGCATGGGCACAACTCACCCACGCACTGCAAGTCTTACAGTCTAAGCAGGCCGTCGTCTTATAAGACGGACGGGCACTGGCATTTTGGCAGCTAACCGTGCAAAGCAAATCTTCGCCTGTTGCTCCGTAACACCACTTAGTTCATACAGAACCGTACCTGGCCTAACAACCGCTACCCAGTACTCCGGCTCTCCTTTACCTTTACCCATACGGGTTTCTAAAGGCTTGGATGAAACCGGCTTGTCTGGAAATACTCGAATATATAGTCGCCCCGTGCCACGAACGTATTGATTACCAGCAATCCGACCCGCTTCGATTGTTTGAGCCCGGATCCAGCCGCCTTGCAAGCACTGAAGTCCGAAATCTCCGAAAACAACCTTGTTTCCGCGGGTTGCATTACCTTTTATACGTCCTCTTTGGCTTTTTCGGTGCTTGACCCGTTTGGGCATCAGCGCCATCGTTAGCTTCTCCCGCGTAAGAACCTTGATTTACCCATACCTGAATTCCAATATTACCTTGCGGTGTACTGGCTTCAGCGAACCCATAACTAATCTTTGCTTGAATCGTACTTAGTGGTAGAGCTCCGGCGTTGCCCTTTTCGCAACGAGCCATTTCCGCACCACCTAAACGACCCGACATTTGAATCTTGATACCGAGAGCCCCCGCGTCCATCGCTGTTTCAATAGCGCGCTTCATCGTCCTACGGAAACTTGCTCGCTTCGCCAATTGCTTGGCAATATCCTCAGCAATCAGCTGAGCTTGTATTTCCGGGCGATAAACCTCTTCTACCTTGAGGTTGACACGTCGGCCAATTAAGTTCTGCAACTCTTCTTGCAAGATCTCAATCTCTGTGCCCTTCTTCCCGATGATCAAACCAGGCTTGGCTACGTAGACCATCAACCGCACCTCGTCACGTGTGCGTTCAATTTCAATTCGATCAATTCCAGCCTCTCGATAGGCTGGTTTGGTCGGATGATTCTTTATGAAATTTCTGATCTTCTGGTCCTCAACCAGAAGTTCAGCAAACTCCTTTTTACTTGCATACCAACGGCTTTTCCAAGCCATCACGATGCCGGTTCGGAATCCAATCGGATTTACTTTTTGTCCCATGTCCCGTTTCCTACATCTCTTCTAAACGCTTGAGTTCAACGCTGATGTGCGCTGATCGTCTGAGAACAGTAAATGCTTGTCCTCGCGACATCGGACGAAATCGCTTGAACATCGGCCCGCCATCAATTCGCGCATCGACAACGACCAACTCTTCCACGGAATACGATCGACCACCGTTTTGTTCGGTGTCCTGAGCATTCCCAATAGCGCTCTTAATTACCTTCTCCAACATCCTCGCACCGCGATTCGGCTGGTACTTCAGCAATGCGAGTGCCTCGTCCGCAAATTTGCCACGCACCAAATCTGCCAGAGGACGTACCTTTCTGGCACTGATGCGTGCATGTCTATGAACGGCTCGAAAAGCCATGATTTATCCCTGCAAAAAAAGGTGCTACTTCTTGCCGCCCTTGCCACCGTGGCCTCGGAATGTCCGAGTCGGGGCAAATTCACCAAGCTTGTGTCCTACCATATCTTCCGTAACGTAGACCTTGATGTGGGCCTTGCCGTTATGGACCATAAAGGTCGTTCCGACAAATTCGGGAACGATCGTACATCGCCTCGCCCATGTTTTAATAGGCTGGTTATCACCGCTCTCGCGAGCCTTCGAAAACTTTGCGAATAGCCTGGGCTCCACATAGGGGCCCTTCTTAGTCGATCGTCCCATTCGTCGAAATCTTCCCTACAATGTTTCGTATCAATGTTCTTGTTAGCAAAGCTGCGATCAACCCTGCTGTTTTCAAGCAATCCCGGTTGCCCGACTACTTAAGCTTCAACTGACCATAACGCACCGACTTTCGTCGACGTATGATCGCAGAATTACCCGGCTTGCGCGGACGACGTGTCGATCCACCCTTTGCCAATTTGCCCGTCGGGCTAACTGGATGCCGTCCACCCTTAGTACGTCCTTCACCACCACCGTGCGGGTGATCGTGCGGGTTCATCGCTGTACCGCGGACGTGAGGCCTCTTACCCTTCCACCGGTTTCGTCCAGCTTTCCCAATGATGATGCTCTCATGCTCGGAATTGCCGACGCGACCGATCACTGCTCGGCATTGACCTGGCACACGACGAACTTCACCACTGGGGAGTTGCAACTGTGCCCAACCAGCTTCTCTCGCCATTAGTACTGCACTCATGCCGGCTGACCGACACAACGCGGCACCACGGCCAGGAGTCATCTCGACGCAGCACACTTCGGTGCCTGGTGGTATGCTTCGCATTGGCATGCAATTGCCAACGACAGGGGCCGCATTATCGCCATTCTCGATAGTTTGACCAGCCTTTAACCCGTCCGGCGCTAAAATATAGGCCTTCTCGCCATCTGCATAAACGATCAAGGCAATACGTGCAGACCTGTTGGGGTCATACTGGATCGAATCAACCTTACCCGCAATGCCATCTTTGGTGCGAAGGAAGTCGATAATCCGATACATCCGCTTGTGCCCACCACCACGATGCCGCGACGTGATGAACCCTTGATTGTTGCGACCACCCTTTTTCTTAGCTCGCTTCAGCAAAGACTTTTCAGGTTTTGCTCCCGGTGTCAACTCAGCGAAATCGCTGACCGACGCGTTTCGGCGGCCGGGTGATGTCGGTCGATATACTCTAATTCCCATAGTGGTTTCTTCTCCTAGAAGAAGTCAATTTTGTGTTCGTCGCTGAGCTTGACAATGGCCTTTTTCCAAGCCTTCGTCTTCCCAGCCTTCATCTTGTAACGTCGTGCTTTGCCTGCTCGGTTTTGAGTCGCAACTGCAACAACCTTAACATTGAAAAGCTCTTCGATCGCATCCTTGATCGCAGGCTTATCAGCCAGCGGATTCACCTCGAACGCATATCGATTTTGTCGGGTCGCTTTGTGAACACCCTTTTCCGTTACCAGAGGTCTGACGACGATCTGGTGCGGTGTAAGTGTCATCGTGGTTTTCGGCTTTGGTTTTGCCATGTTGGTCTCGCGTTAGCTAGCCCTACGTTACTCTGAAATTTGATTTTATTTGTCCGAGTGGCAACCCCCTCGGCTACATTACTGAATCCAGTCTCAACAAAATTAGGAAGCTTTCGATTGCAACCAGTCTAGAGCATCCTTAGTCACAACCAGCTTCTTGGGTCGCAAGATGATCAGCGCATTTAGATCCGATACCGGGGAAACAGTACAACCCTGAATGTTGCGGCCACTCAGATATACGTTACGGTCCAGACCACCTAAAGCTAGCGTCTTGGTTTGCCCTTCAAGCCCAAGAGCTTTGAATGCAGAAGCTAAGACCTTGGTCTTTGGCGAGTCCATCTTGATTTCATTAACAACCACAACCGAACCTGAGCTGATCTTTGCAGCGAGGGCCATGCGAGTTGCCGCTTGAACCGCTTTGCGTGGCAATCGGTAGTAGTAGGAACGTGGCTGACGTGCGTTGGCGTGTCCACCACCCCGTCTGACCGGAGTCCGCTTCGCACCCATTCGAGCGTTACCAGTTCCCTTTTGCTTGAAGAGCTTCTTGGTCGATCCAGAAACCTCACCGCGAGATTTAGTCTTATTGCTACCCTGCCTTTGGTTCGCCAGATACATGACGACGACATCGTGCAGTAGCTGCTTGCTAATTTTAGGAGCAATTTTCGCAGGGTCGATTTCGTAATCGCCGACCTTGTTGCCCGATAGATCAAAAACTGGAAGTGTTGTCATTTTATTATGCCTTGAATGCGACGGTTACGTGATTCATCCCAATTCCTAACCAACCTTGTTGGTCTCACGAATCATCACGAATCCACCCGCAGGTCCTGGAACTGCACCATGAACTAAAATCAAATTGTTTTCGACGTCGATCTTGGCAACTTTCAGGTTGCGTATCGTGACGCGGTCCACGCCGTAGTGCCCAGCACCCTTCTTGCCTTTCCGAACGTGCCCAGGGTAGGTACCTGCACTTGTACCCCCTGCGTGACGGTGAACCTTTTTCACACCGTGAGTCGCTCGCTGCCCGGCGAAGTTGTGTCGCTTCATCCAACCCGAGAAACCACAACCCTTGCTCGTCCCGGTCACATCAACTGCTTTCACGCCGTCCAGGATAGAAACGCTGATCTGGGCGCCTACGTCTGCGGTTGGAGCCCCGCGGAACTCACGAACAAATCGCTTTGGCTCACATTCAGCCTTCACAGAAGCCGCTGCGCCTGCAGCTTTGAGTTTGCTCGATCGCTTGCTTGAGATCGAGGCGACATGCCCACGACCAGCTTTACTCACCAATCGCCGAGGCTTATCGGAAAACCCGAGCTGTATCGCTTCGTATCCATCACGATCTACGGTTTTGACTTGCAAAACATGACATGGGCCCGCTTCGATCACAGTGACCGGAACGGCGCGACCATTTGCCTCGAATATTTGTGTCATACCGACCTTGCGGCCGAGAATACCTTTGCTCATCTTTTTGTTCCGTAAATCGTTTGCCTCAGGGGACACGTCGACAATCCAACCCCGATTACCAAATCAGTGGTTTAGTAAGGCTCTCCATCGACAAGACGAAGCCTAAAGATTACCGAAGGTTACCCGCAGGGCTTCCGTTCATCGTGGAATCCTGATGGATACGTTAATTAACCGCAAAACTATCGCGATGTGGCCTTGATTTTGATGTCCACCCCTGCTGGAAGACTCAATTTATTCAAAGCTTCAATGGTCTTGGCAGTCGCCTGCTTAATGTCGATCAGCCTCTTGTGAGTCCTAATCTCGAATTGCTGACGAGCCTTTTTATCGATGTTCGGACCCGAAAGAACGGTGTACCGCTCAATTCGTGTTGGCAAGGGAATAGGGCCGTGCACTTCGGAGTGGGTACGCTTTGCCGTATCCACAATCTCCATCGCGCTCTGATCCAGAACGGCATGATCATACGCTTCCATTCTGATGCGAATTACTTCATGCGATCCAGACACTGCTATTACCACCTGTTTAGAACACCGAAAAACAGACGAACCTACCACTGGCTCGCCTTACCATTTCCCACATCGGTCGCGGGAGGGGAGAATTTAGGGAGGAGGCCCTAAGTCGTCAATCGCAAAAATTCGGAATTTGGGGTGGTGTAGTTGAAAGAAAGCTAGATTGGCCGGGAATCTACCCCACTTAGCCCAATTTTGTATCGATTGGTAAAAACGTACCACCAAAACACATGGGACTAAATTTTTCGTGGACCGGATTCTCTGTGTAGTGAGGCGTCCATCCGCTCAGATCTTGGAAAAAGCGGATGCATCGAATTTGTTTGTCATCGCACAAATTGAACCAATGGTTCATTCCCTTGGGTACGTTGATCATATCCCCACTCTCGACAGTCACCCCAAAAACAGGCCCACCCTCAGGGTGCAAATGAAAAACCCCTTTGCCCGCAACGGTGAATCGAACTTCGTCCTCCGTGTGGATATGCTCTTTGTTGAACCGAGCTAACATAGCTTCCAAGTTCGGTGTGTCAGGCTTTACATTGATTACGTCAGCAGTCACATAACCACCGGCTTGCTTTACTTGCTCGATCTCGGAGGCATATTCTTGCAAAATCTCATCATCGGACGCTCCGTCTCGCAGCCGGCCTTCAACCTGCCAGTGCTCGTAGACTATTCCGTATGGTGCCAAAAAAGCAATGATTTCTTGCGGATCCGTTATCGTTCTATTTTGCTCTTCAATGAATACGCTGGCCATAATGCTCTCTCGTCTTCGGGGCAGAGCCTAGATTACCACCCCCCCCAAAATCCTCCTAGGAATGGAGTCTGGTTGATTTAGTCTTAGCTAGACTTTGCTATGAAAATTGATTGTGCTAGCAATCCCCACTAGCATTGGATGATAGTGTAGCGTCTTCATCGGCGGTGCGTACTACTACTCGTTGCCCACGGCTGTTAAATCAAGACTTTCTCGACTCCATAGGCTGGCACTGGAAGCAGCATCCAACAAACGCCCCAATTTGACATTTGGGGCAGGTTCACTGATGCCCTCCATCCCCAAGGCACACCCCCACTTGATACGAGGGCCAACTTTGTCTGCTCCGGCCGCAGTGATTAACTCGAACATCCAGCCTTTTTTCGGTTGAATGGAACTGTAGACGTGAAGACGCCGAATCATCGCGCGATCCCTGTACGGCGCAAGAAATCCGCAAAGCTGTGCCGCTTGCTCAATGCGAGGATCTCCAAATTTACGCCCCTCGAGCCTTTCGTCACTGTCTTTTATTCCCGAAGCATAGATCCAGATGTAGCGTGGGACATCGCTCTCCTGAAAATTCTCTCGCGGCAAAAGCACCCCCTCTTTATCGATGGGCAAGAAAGAGGATTTTCCGTCCTCCCCCTCGCAATGCACCATTGCGACTGGTTGACGGAATTCCGCCTTAACCAGAACTTGCCCCCCAGCCACTATTTGAACCTGCTGAGTCTTGCGAATCGACGGATGCGCATCAAATGCCCTGGCCACAACTGCGTTCACCTCGTTATCGATGATGGACACGTTTTCCAGGCCACTTACCTTGAAGACGTCATCGGTAACCGAAGAACGAATCCATTCTGGTTGTGTTAGAATGACGTTCTCCTTGCTCAAGCCATAGAAGGTCTTTTCGTAGTGCGGAGCTCCATAGAAAAGCCACCCGAAATAACCGATCAACAGCAACAGAGAAGGCCCGACCATGCTCAAAAGGGCAGTCCGAGGGATCGATCGAAACCACCCCAGCAGATGAGACCAAAACAATGGCTCTTTTTTAGGCGGTGAATCGATGTTAGCCGAAGCCATCTCGTACGTCCTTGTACAGAATTCGTTGTTTCCTGCGATTTACGAGCAAGCGAACTGACGCTTGCCCATTAGAACTACCAAATTTGAAGGTACTGTTGCAACTGCACTCCGCTGCGATCCAAAACCCCCTGTTTGACTCGCTCTAGCAACGTTATGACTTGCCCACTGGTCGCTCCGGCACTAGCCACCAGGAAATTTGGATAGGTAGTACTCATTCGGACCGCACCCTCGACCGTACCAAGCATGCCTGCCTGATGGATCAACTCAGAGGCTTTGTGCCCCACAGGATCCACGAACGCTAGAGCAGCCCGTTCAGGGAAAGAGGGTTGCGACCGACGCTTTAAAATCCAAAATGTTTGCTGCCGCTTCGTGAGCAATTCGGGATCGCTCTCGGTCAACGCAATAGTGACCTCGAGTAACGCCACTCCATCTAAACCACTCGCTCGGTGGGTAAATGCCATTTCATCGCGGGAGACAACCCGAATACTCCCATCCTTGGATAGGATTTTCGCCGAGTGAATCAACTGGGAAAAATCTCCTTCATCAGATCCGCTGTTGCCACGCACAGCACCTCCCACCGTTCCCGGTATAGCGATCAAATGCTCGAGCCCCCCCAAACCTAAGCCAACAGCATGCCCAACGACATGCGACAACTTGGCCCCTGCGCCACACGTGAGCAGAGTCCCCGCTTGCGAAATACTCGAAAAACAAGGGCCTGAAAGCAACATGGTAGCCCCGGCGAACCCCGCTTCCCGAACCAGCACATTCGATCCACTTCCCAATAATCGCACTGGAATCGACTGTTCGTGGCAAACCGCTAGGACACTGGACGCCTCCTCGGCGGTGTTCGGCTCGACCAAGTATCGTGTTGGCCCCCCAATTTGAAGCCAAGTAAACGGAGCCAATGATTCGTTTTCGCGAAGTATGCTCGAAAACTGGGAAAGCGAATTAGCCATAGATCAATTCATAATACGAAAAAGGGAGGCCAAAACCCAAATGTTTTGCGCCTCCCAAGGTTTTACCATCCGATTGTGATTTCGCTACCGTCGCTTTGGAATTACCTCAAATGCTCGTGACAGCAATTCCTTAATTCGTCTTTCGGTTTGAATCCCTGTGAGCGAAAACTTCTTCCATCCCTTTTCGCTTTCGCAGAACACCACGATCTGCGGCAGGGTATTGCCCTGCATAATCTGGGATGCGATCTCTGGATGCTTGTCTTTGTCAATCTGAGTAAAGACGACCTCCTTTAACTGTCCCGCCTCTTTCATCGGGACGATGGTGTCTGTCTTCATTGTTTTACACGCATGACACCAATCAGCACCCACCAAAACCAAAAGTGGTTTTCGCTCCTTCTGTGCCTGCTGGTACGCAACCTCATAAGAAACCGGCTCGTCCTTCTTGACGGCCGTCGTGTCTGCTCCGTACGCGAAGCTAGCTGAAAAACCCAATAGAACCAATGCCGCAAATCGCAACATCGTGGACCCCTTTCCTTAGGTAAAGGACTAGTAAAAGTTTTCACCCGAGCCGCAAAGTCCGTTTCGCTGCCCTCCCATCCGTCGGGAGGACGCCCGTAGCGTTTTTTGCCATTAACCTCCAAAGCCGCAACTCGTCAGGGTGTCTAATCGAAAGGTTGTAAAGTCGGGTCGAGTTTGCGGGTTGGGCTGTTTTTAATGGCACCAACAAGGCACGGAGTATAGGCCCCTCGAAGCAATTCGCAACGGTTGGAACCACTCCCGGTTAGCTAGCATCGACCGAATCTCATGTTTTTATCGCGTCAAATTACCGCATACCCCTTTACCCTTAGTATCATTTTCTCCTAGCTAGCAAAATCGCTAAGGCTTTCCAGACCGGGAACTTAAGGCCGATAGATTCCCGTCGCAGCCCCCTCCCACCCACCCCCCACATCGAGGGGATGTGGTATTCCGCATAATTTTGACTGCTCAGAAAAAAATCCCCAAATTAGGGCGTGAGAAATGCCCGTTCGACAGTAGGGATGATGCGGATTAGAAGAGCAGCCCAAGTGCTGTTTCCCCAAAAAAGAGGCTCTTCAAGCAGCCCGCTTTTGCTGAATTTGGATGCAGTAAATAGTCTTAGGTTGATACAGCTGTACCACCAGTTGCCTCCAGCGTAACGTCCAAGCTGTTGATCGAAAGCGCCCCCTCATTGAACCGCAAACCCCTGAGCAATCCCGTGCCAGATAATTCGCCACATAAGCCAGACAGGAAGCTGCTGATGCTGGCCTACTGCTGCCACCCAGCCGGAACGATGGAGCAGCGCAATGGTTGGCACCGCGCTGTACTGGCCGCACAAGCGGGCTTCGATGTTACCGTACTCTACTGCCCCAGTAGTACGGATCTCAACGATTCGCTGCTGACCACTCAGTTACCGGAAGAACTCCGGCAGTCAATTCAATTCGAACCTATCCGATTGACGAAGTCGCAGCAACGATGGCATGATTTCGAGCCTACGTTTTATGCGGCCTACAAGATTTGGCATCGTTTTGCGTTTGAGAGAGCCGAGGAATTGCACCGCCGAGCCCCATTTGCTATGTCACATACCGTAACTCTATGCGGTTTTCGAGAGCCTGGATTCCTGTGGCGACTCGGCATCCCTCATATATGGGGCCCCCTCGGAGGAACGCACGTCTATCCTCTCAAATTTCTCAGTTTGCTTGGCTGGAAAGACCGAGTTCGCGAGTTATCCCGCAGTTGCCTGAATTGGCTTCAACTCTACGGCACGCCCCGTGTCAGACAAGCCTCGCGAGGAAGCACCGCCGTTATTGCTGCCACCACTGCTGCCCAGTCAACCTTTAAGAAGTCGTTTGGAGTGCCGATCCTACGGGAGCTTGAGACGGGCATCGAGTCAGTTCGGGCCATCCCGCGACCGATTCGACATCCGAACGAACCACTTAAGATTCTGTGGGCGGGACGCTTGCGTGGCTGGAAAGCGTTGCCGCTGCTGCTCTATTCCTTGGCAAGACTTCCTAACGACAAGTCGTTTCAACTGCGAGTATTGGGTGATGGCAGTTGCCTACCACAATGGAAAGGACTGGCTCTCCATCTTGGAATTGCAGACAAAATTGAATGGGTATCTTGGCCAACCTACACGGAAACCCTACCGCACTACGACTGGGCTGACGTATTTGCCTTTACCAGTTTACGGGACACTTCGGGAACGGGACTTCTGGAAGCTCTCGCGGCGGGATGTCCAATCATTTCCGTAAGCCATCAAGGGGCGGCTGACATTGTCGACCAAACCTCTGGAATTCTGGTGCCAGTCAAAAATCAAGAGGTCACGGTTCAAGGATTCGCGGATGCGATTACAAGCCTGCAACGCTCACCCGAATTGTGGAAACAGCTAAGCGATGGCGCTCTGGAAAGAGCAAAGCAGTTCCGCTGGGATACTCGATTGGATTGGACTCGGTCCTTGTACGAAAACGCATTGACTGAAAAGTTTTGTGTACTGGATGATCACATCAACAGGAAGTCCGAATTACCTACAAGGAATGTGCTTCTGTGAAATCCTATGAGACCATCCTAAAACACTACCAATCGCTACACAACCGATTCGGATCGCACTTGGCTAGTATGGTCACATTAGCGGATCAAGGCATCGTGAGCCTCACCAATTTTGTGACCGTTGTTTTGCTTGCAGTCTACTGTGAAGATGCCGTTTTCGCAGCCATCGCCCTGGCTGGACAAACGATCAGCTACCTCCGATCCGCACAGGAACGCCTGATTTCGGCCCCCTATGCAGCATTTATTCATCGCGCAGAGATTCAATCGGAAACCTATACAGGCAGCAGCCTTCGACACAGCATGTTGTTTACTGTCGTTGTTTCGGTTATCGCATCGTGTGCGGCGATGGTTTTCTTTTTTGCATCAAGAGAGAAAACCATCGCCGCAGGGGTGTTGGTTCAATGCCTGCTTTTGCCATGCATATTGCTTAGAGATCACCTGAGATTTCTATGCTTTTCACGATTCCGAGTCGATTTTGCATTCATAGTCGACACCCTCACGAGCCTAGTTCAAGTATCGATTCTGTTTTTGCTGATTTTGGCGGGATTGACCGATGCGGTGTCGATCACTATCGGTTTGGTTGTCAGTAGCGCATTGCCTATCCTGAGCTGGTTTGCTCTAAAACCAATTCCCTATGTTATGTCACAGGATCGGTATCGCTCCGATTGGCTTCAGAATTGGCAGTATTCTCGATGGTTGCTCCTCGGTCGCCTCTTTGGGGTGGCCAGTTATCTAGTTATTCCCTGGTTGATTGCCTTTCAAAGAGGAGATTCGGAAACGGCTGTATTCGCTAAAGCGATGAATCTCATTGGAGTTTCGACCTTGCTGGTGGCAGGTCTAAATAACTACTTTCAGCCAAAAACAGTCCACGCCTACCATCACGGCGGTTTGGCGATGCTGCGTTCCAAAATGATTCAGAATGCAGGTTTGTTTCTGGTCGTACTCGGTGGACTATGCGTAATCTACTATTTTTTTGGTGACACATTGATGAGGTGTGTCTATCGAACGAATCATGTCGATCAAGGAAACGTCGTTCTAATCCTCGGAATCAATGTGCTAGCGTACAGCTTGGCGATCGTTGCGAGCAATGGTCTGGCTGCCTTCAAGTTATCAATCGCTAATTTTTGGGCTGAGTTCGCAAACTTTATAGTCGCAATTGTGGTGGCCATATTCATACTGCCGGCATACGGATTGATAGGAGCAGCAATGGCGATAGCTGCCGGGAGCGTTGCATCGACTTTGATTACCGTAATTTTACTGCTACTGGAATTGCGGCATGCGGCCCGAAGAACGGGAACAGATCCGTGAGTTTCACTGCGACCGTTCGGAAACCGTTAATCACTATCGCCATCGCGACCTTTAATCGCTCCAGCCTTCTAAAGCGTGCGTTAGAAAGTCTTTGTGCACTTCATTTGAGCGACAAATATCAAATGGAGATCCTAGTTATTGACAATGGATCTACGGACAATACTCGTGAGATCGTACAATCCATGTCGTTTCAGCCCATTCCTATTCGCTGGGTATTTGAAGAACGAGCGGGCCTGCCCTTTGCGAGAAATAGAGCCGTGCAGGAAGCTCTCGGAGAGTGGATTGCGTTTTTTGATGACGATCAACTCGTTGTAGCAAACTGGTTAGAAATTCTATATCAGACCGTTAAAGATGAACGGCTTGAGTGCGCAGGTGGGGCTAGAACGCTACGCATCGAAACGGAGGGAACTCCTCCTAATCTACCTCGTTTTTCTCGCATGCTCCTCGGTGAAATACTCGCCAGTGATCCACATTTCTATCACGAACAACACTTACCTTGTACGGGAAACGTACTAATTGCCAAATCTGTATTTGATCGGATAGGCATATTTGACGAGTCGGTGTTAGATGGAGGCGAAGATACCGATTTCTTCAATCGAATGCTGGATGTGGGAATTCTCGCAAAGTACGTTCCATCGGCCATTGTAGAGCACATTATTGCACCTAGGCGATTGGAACCTGACTACTTGGAATTGATTGCATTTCGTCATGGTCGTCATGTATGCCGGCGAGATTTAAAGCTTCACGGCACGATTTATGCCTGTGCTTCAGCATTGCTTCGTTTCCTCGTAATTGGTTGCCCATGGTTTTCATGGATGGCGTTTCAAAAACTGCTTGGAAACAAGCACGAAGCGAACTCGGCTTATTGCAAATATCGACGGGTTTGCGGCTACTGGTCCTATCTTAAACAGCATCGTAATTCTTCATCGGCTGAAATCGCAAGAACGATGCATCGAGGCAAAGGATGATGCGCGTACTACTGGTTCACAATTATTATCAACAGCGTGGGGGCGAGGATCAGTGTTTCGAAGATGAAATACGAGTTCTCACCAATCATGGTATCCAGGTAGAGTGTTTCTCTGTTCATAACGATTCGATCCAGAGACGTAACAAATTGGGGGTCGCACTAGGTACCGTTTGGAGTCGCGAATCAGCTAGAAAAATTGGAGCACGCATCGATGCGTTTAAACCTGATGTTATGCACGCCATGAATACGTTCCCTCTACTCTCCCCTTCGATATTAAGAGCGGCTCAAAAAAGGAGCGTGGCTGTCGTACAAGAAGTCGAAAACTATCGTTTTGCCTGTGCCGGTGCCTTTCTTTTTCGAGATGGGGTTGTTTGCGAACAATGTTTACATTCTTGGATTCCCTTAGCGGCCATCCGGCATCGTTGTTACCGAAATAGTCTTGCAGGTAGTGCAACTCTGGCAACGTCCATCTTTCTGCACCGGATACTACGGACCTGGAATCGATATGTTGATGTTTTCTTGACCCCTTCTCAAACGACACGGGGCAAAATGATCGATTTTGGCATCGATTCATCCAAAATCGTGATCAAGCCAAACGTGTTAGATGTAGACCCTGGTTTTAGTGAGACTCATGAAGACTACCTTGTTTTTGTGGGAAGACTCTCTCCGGAGAAAGGGCTATCCGTACTCCTAAAAGCGTGGAGCATGAACCCACACTTCCCTAAGCTTAAGATCATAGGAGACGGTCCCGATGCGCATCTCGTTCAATCGGCTGCGGCAGTAGACTCCAGGATTGAATGGCTTGGAAAACGTCCTCTTGCGGAGTTACTAGATACAGTGGGCAAGGCATCGTTTTTGGTGATGCCATCTGTGTGGCATGAAGCATTTGGAAGAACCACCATCGAGGCATTTGCAAAGGGCACACCCGTCATTGGCTCAAGAATTGGTGGTACCGCTGAGATCATTACGCACGGGGTAAACGGTTTACTGTGTGAACCGAACAACCCCCAAAGCCTCGGAGACACTGTCTCGAATGCGATTTCAATCTCACCGAAGGACCTTGTTAAAATGAGGCTATCGGCTCGAAAATGCTTCGAAGCGAATTACACGTCGGACGCAAATCTTCAGGGATTGCTGTCCGCATACCATACGGCGATCGCTCAAGCGAAGAAATAATGCTTAAGCCTGAGAAACACTTCCACCGATTACTTCTTTTGGTCATCGCGATACAAGGCTGCATGTTAACGGCAGGTCTTCAATCAAAGTCGTTTACCGCCGACGAGTGTTATGAGCTAAGACATTTGTCGCTTGACCCAATGAAGATTGCTAAGGATGGTGACGGCTTTCCACCATTGTTTCGGTGGCTTTTGAGTCTGTCGATTCTTCTGACAGGTGAACCTTTGTCTAGATTCATGCCAATGCTGACGTCGCTAATGGGGACGTGGGTCGTGGCATTTACTGGCCAACGCATAGCAGGAGGTCGCGGAGGTTTAGCAGGGGCTGTGTTTTTTGCGTTCTCAGCCTGCCAACTTGAATATGCACAGCAACTACGGGCGTACTCTCTCTACATTCTTGCCGTCGGATGCATGGTTTGGGCCTTTGTCTTGTTGGTTAATGAGTGGAAAAATCGGCATTGGATATACTTCGTATTGTTCACAAGCCTAGCTCTTCTGACGCATTACTTTGCGTCGTTATTTGTACTCGTCTTGTGGGGAACCTTAGGTTCAAAAATTTTGCAGAGCAGGCTTCTTGCATCGGGCCGTACAATGCCCGAGGGATGTTCCATTCAGAAGCTATTCCTAGCTGGGATCGTGTGTGCATTGCTAAGTGTTCCGTTTTTGTATACTCTCCGAGTCGACATGGGACAACCGCCTCCTTCAGAAGTAGTAAATCCTGTTGATCTAACCTCTGTTGCGTATCTGTACCTTTCTCTGGCCCAGGGATGGTGTGTAGGACCATCCTCCATCGAGCTTCAGGCGATCCCCTTTTGGGATGCTTTGCAGCAGATTGCGCCGTTTGCAATTTTGTCTCTTGGTATATCAGCAAGCTTCCTTTTGATGGTGGTCTGGAGTAACCATTCACCGGGGAAATGGGTGCTTCTCGGGCTTTTAACCGTTCCGACCGTTATCTCAATCATCCTTTCATACTGGTTTGGTTTTTCGTTTGTATCTCGCTACTTAGCAGCATTGATCGTCCCGGTAGCTCTTGTCGTAGACCTTGCGTTTGCGAGCCTCAAAAAACCTTTGTTATCGATTGGACTGATCGTATTGGTGGCGATTAATGGATTGTCGTTTTACAACCGAAATTGGAGTCCCCGTTATGACCGAGAAAACTATCGAGCGATTGTTAACGAAATATCACAGTCAGATTACTCACCACGCGTTCTGGTTTTATCTCACTATATTTCTCACGCCTTGCGTAAAGCTGCGCCAGCCGACTGGGATATTATCCCTGTAGCGTTTTACTCGGACGATCCGCATGATTCCGTATTAGTCGACTTTGCAAGCGACCCGAGCCAATTTGCCGGTTCATGGGTGATTGCAGAATGGTTTCCTCCAAATTCAGAGCTTGCCCAGAAAAGGCAGCGGGAATTGGAACGACTGAGCGCAAAACCCATTTCTAAAGTCTGTTCCAACATGGAACTATTTCAGATCGGATTTATTACATCCGAACAAAGCGTAGCACCTTAGTTGTTTTAGTAACGGTTCTCTTACCTTCCTCTACGTTCTTGTGCATTCCTCTAAGAGATGGAAAATCGATTTCCACTGTTTGTTACTACTGGTTGATAAGCTTATAGCGCAGGACCTGGCATTCGTATAACCGATATCGCAGTTCGCCGACTCCATAGTGACGCCGGTCTCGCTACCAGCACTTTTGACCAAGTCTGGGAACATAAATCCGCGATCACCACCCATGCCGCAACATTTGCCATCTAGTGGCTGAAGAACAACTGCACAACACGCGTTGGCGACCTCAAGCAAAGGAGCAGTTAATCCCGACTTTTCATTGGAGCAGACAGAATGGATCGCAATAGGCTCCGCTTTTCGCTGGATGGTCAGCTTTGGGAGTAACATCGCAGCAAGTTCGACGGAGTCTAAGATTTGCATTCGTTCGAGGCGTGATTTTCTCACTGGATCCAGAAATTTAAAACCGCCTTTCAAAAACGAAGTACACGATCCCAAATCCACAATAATCGGACGCTCGCCATGCATTCCCCATTCCCACATCGCGTCGAGTAGTTCCGATTGCTTCTCAAGAGCCTGCTGCAAGAACCCTTTGGACGAAAATGCTTGACCACAACATTTTCCCGTCGCATCGGACGGTATATGGACGAGCGCACCGGCTCGGTGGCACACTTGAAGTAAAGCACCTGCAGTTCCATCGAGCATTCTCGACATGCAACTAGGCCAATAGATCCACTCTGCAGAATCAAAGTCAGCGAGCGCTGACCTGTCTATAGACTCGATACACTCCCCTAAGGCTTGATGCCATTGCGGAAAGCCAGGAAAAACCTTTCCTGCCACGCGAGTTACTGACGACAGAACCTCCGATCCTACGATGGCATTGGTGGCCCTGCCTACGAGCATCGCAGACTTAACCAGTCCCTCAGCCCAACCAAATCGCCTCGCGAAATGACCAGCTAGCTTGATTTGAAATGGTGTTCGTTTGATCTCTCGCAAACTCTTAACCAATTCACCCGTGTTAATCGCCACAGGGCAATCTACAGCACATAATCCATCCGTGGCACACGTATCGAGACCAGCGAACTGATACTCGCGATCAAGTTGTTTTACTAAATCGTGCTGACCGGATTTTTGAAAACGTTCCCTCGCCCGGCGAAGTACGATTCGCTGTCTTGGTGAGAGTGTAAAGTCCCTGCTTGGGCATCGAGGCTCACAAGCACCGCATTCAATACATTTGTCAGCGATTGCCTCAATGACAGGGAGCTCTTTTATGTTCTCCAAGTGGATCTTGGGATTGGAAGACAAGATCACGTCTGGATTGAGTAATCCATCGGGATCTACGGCATCTTTGAGGCGACGCATCACGGAAACCGCCTCAGGTCCCCATTCGGTTTCGACATAGGGGGCAATATTTCTGCCTGTTCCATGTTCGGCTTTAAGCGCCCCGTCATACTTGTTAACAACGAGATGCACCATACCATCCATAAAACGACTGTATTTGTCGTTATCTTTTTGACTGGCCATGGGTTGCGAAATCACGAAGTGCAGATTTCCATCTTTGGCATGTCCGAAGATGATCCCATTCTCATAATCGTGATCGACGAATAGCTTCTGAAGATCGATGATCGCGTCTCCCAGCCGTTCAACCGGCAACGCAATATCCTCGAGAATTGCAGATTCCCCTCGCGCTCTTACCGCCGCCACGGCAGGATACATTCCCTTTCGAAGCTTCCAAATATTGGCCTGTTCTTTTTTGTCAAAGGTGAATTGAGGCTGCCCCAAAGTTTTCATTTTGGGTAGGCATCGAGCTTGAAAGTGATCAATGCGATCCTTGAGCGATTGCATATCAGAGCCATGAAATTCAAAAAGCAATCCCATCAAGGAACGGTGGCTATCAAGCTGTTGGCCGAGGCCGGTGGGCACTCCCTCCAAGTGACGGATGGAATCGAGAGAAGCACGATCCATAAACTCTACGGCATCACAGTCGATCGCAATAAGCTCGGGAATGATACCGCACGCAGCATGGGCATCTGCGAAGAAGCTTAATGACGTTGCCTTGTAGGGCAAATCCTCGACCGTGCGCAAGATGGCTTCTGATATAAACGCAAGCGTACCTTCTGCGCCGATCAACAAATGCGCCAGAATATCTAACGGGCGTTGGTAATCCACAAATGCATTGAGGGAGTAGCCCACCGTATTTTTTTGTTTGTACTTCTCTCGAATGCGATGCAAGAGTTTTGTGTTGTGCAGGATTTCATGTCTCAAAACCGATAGCACCCGTGCGAGATTGCTCTTTTGCTCTTCAAAGCGTTCTTGCTCTCCCTCGTGCGCAGTATCCCAAACGGTACCATCCGGCAAAATAAATCGAATCGATTCCAGCGTATGGTATGCGTTGTTGGAAACCCCACAACACATGCCGCTTGAATTGTTGGATAGAATGCCTCCCATCATGGCTGATTGAATGGAGGATGGATCAGGTCCCATTTTGCGGCGGAAGGGTCGCAATTTGGCATTCACGTAGGCCCCAACTGCACCTCCTTGAACACGCACCCTCTCACCCCGATCCAGCGGTTCAGCCAGCCGCCAATGCCGACCGATATCAACTAACCATCCGTCGGTTATCGATTGCCCCGATAGGCTGGTTCCTCCTGCGCGAAACGTGATGGGAATTCGTCTTCGTCGTGACTCCTTCAATATCTCAACGATTTCGTTCTCGGATCTTGGCTGCATAACCGCTTGCGGTATGAGCAAATAGTGGCCCGCATCGTTTGCGAATGCATAACGCTGCCAGAGTTCAGTCAGCGTATCTTGGCATGGAAAGTGATTCATGTTGGGTTTTGAAATTACTCGTTCGACAAGCCACTATACTTCATGCGAATTTTGAAGAGTGAATCCGACGCGGTAATAAATAATGTCTTGCGATCTGCTCCACCAAAACAGACGTTCGCGGTCCATCCCTTACCCGTTGGAATTACTTGTACTTTCTCCCCCGCTTCATTGAATACAGATACACCATCTTTGTTGGTGATGTACAAGTGACCCTGGCTGTCTAATGTCATTCCGTCTGAGCCATGCGCGCAAAACAGTTCGCGATCTAGAAGCGTGCCATCTTTCGCGATCTTGTATCGATAAATCTTGCTGTCGCCGATATCGGCAACATACAAAATCCGTTTTTTCGCGTCCCCAACGATTCCATTTGGCTGTTTGAATTGATCATCAACGCACGTAATGTTTTCACCGTCTGGATCAACTCGATATACCGATTTGCTCTTCTGAGGCGGTTCCTTATGAGTCCACCACGGTCGCTGATAGTAGGGATCGGTGAAATACAAGAAACCGGTCGAGTCGATCCAGACATCATTGGGGCCGTTTAGTTTCTTGCCCTCGAAGTCCTTAAACAAAACCGTGTGGGTGCCATCTAGTTTGATGGCCCACATTTCGTTTTTTTCATCTGCACATGCAATCAAGGTGTCGTCGTTGGTAAAGAACAAACCGTTAGATCGTCCGGCGGGTTTGAGGAATTCGCTAACCTTGCCTTCTAAATCAACTTTCAAGATTCGATCGTTGGGTTGATCGGTGAAATAGACATTTCCCTTGGAGTCGACTGCTGGCCCTTCTGTAAAACTGTAGCCATCGGCCACCAGTTCTACCTTGGCATTGGCCTCTTCGGTAACATGGTTTTGTGCCAGAACTACCGACGTTGGAAGCGGTAAAAGACCTAGACATCCCGAAACATTCCCATAAATAACAGCCGTGCAACAAATCGTTGCCGCGCGTACAATTGCTTGTGCTAGTCTGTTCTTCACGGAAATTTCCTTCGTATTGAGAGCTTAGAAGTCTGTTTATGAACCTTCCATTATACGGGCAAAGAAAATCTATGCTTCACCTTGTCAGATTTTCCGACCGATGTTTTAACGCGATTCGAAACTCTGCATTGCTTGCGGTTCTTGGTACCTCAATGTCCGTGACGTCGCCGATGGCGGTTGCCGATTGGCCAGAGTTTCGTGGCGATGCGCAAAATGGCACAATTCCTAATCGGCCACTTCCCGTAAAATGGAGTGAATCTGAAAATGTACGTTGGTATCAACCAACAAAAGGACTGGGGTGGTCGTCTCCCATAATCGTCGGCGACAAGATTTTTCTAACAACGGCTGTGAGCCCAAGTGGATCGGATGAGTCTTCCCTCGGTGGTCCTAAGCTTTTGCAACTAGTGTGTTTGGATGTTGCAACCGGAAAACCTGTTTTCGAAAAAACGATCTTCGACCAAACGGCTGATGCACCTACCATTCATAACAAAAATTCTCACGCCAGCCCAACGCCGCTACACCACAAAGGAAAACTATACCTTCATTTTGGCCACCAAGGGACTGCGTGCACCGATTTGAAAGGTGAGGTGATTTGGGAAAATCGAGACCACGTCTATCCACCGACTCACGGCAACGGTGGCTCTCCAATCGTGGTGGATGACATGCTGGTTGTAACGTGTGATGGAGGTTCACAACCTTATACATTGGCACTTGATCTTCAAACCGGCCAAGAGCGTTGGAAAACGCCTCGCGGGATTGCGGCCGATCGTCCATTCTCATTCTGTACGCCACAAAAGATCGTCGTTGATGGTCAAACTCAAATCGTCTCCCCAGGCTCTGATATCGTTCAAAGCTTGAATCCGAAAGATGGAGAAGTCATTTGGTATGCAAATTATTCAGGTTTTTCCGTGGTGCCGCGTCCCGTGTTTCATGAGGGCCTCGTGTTCTTGAGTACTGGGTTTATGAGGCCTAATTTGTTAGCAATTGATCCAGCAGGAAAAGGTGACGTTACCAAATCTCATATCAAATGGTCTTACAAAGGCTCTGTCCCCAACACCCCGTCCTTTGTGCCCTATGGCAATCAGATTGTCCTCGTAAGCGACGAAGGGGTCGCAGCAGGCGTTGATGTTAAGACCGGCAAAGAGGTTTGGAAAAAGCGAATTGGGGGAAATTTCTCGGCTTCTGTTATTGTTGTTGGAGACAGGCTATATCTCCAAAGCGAGGGGGGAGAGTCAATCGTCTATAAACTAGGGGATGAACCTGAGGAGTTGTGTCGAAACACTCTGCCTGGTCGAATCTTTGCAACGTATGCCGTACATGAAAACGATTGGATCATTAGGACGGAGGCGGGGGTCTATCGGATTGGAAACCAATAAAATTCGCGAGGCTGCTACGGCTCGCCGTCGTTCACGACGCTGGTTTCTTACCTGCGTCGCCGGACTAATGACGTTTCTAGCTCTCGCGCTTTGCTTTGAGGCAATATTGCTGATGCGCAGAGGCATGCGCCCGCTTGTAGCCCAGATATCGGGAAGTTCGATGGAGCCACACTTACTGGGCCCTCGATTGCTTTTTCAAAATAGCTCTTCCCAATTTATCTCCAGCTACACAGTAGACTCATTACGCCCCAATATGCCAATCGTTTGTCAATACACTTCTGAGCGAGATAACTCCTTTGATCTGTTGGCTGCCATGAGTATGCCAGAGGCGGTCAATGAAGGAGAAACGGTGCGTTACTATCTATGGAAGCGAATGGCTGCCATGCGAGCGTCCGAGAATAAAAATCGCACCAACCAGACGAGTGAGAAATCATTTCAAGGTATAGAGCGAGGCGATTTAGTCGTCATTCATGCACCGGACGAAGAATCGCGAGAGGTCAAACGAATCGTCGGATTTCCAGGCGAAACCATCGATATCATCCAAGGAGATATTTGGGTGAATGGAACGATATGGAGACGGAACTTTAAGCAAATCTTGCAGCAGGCTGTGCTTTTGGATTATGGCGATGCTCAATCGAGTTCCCATTGGAATTACGGAGGATGGTTTGCTGCCAACAGCGTTAGAGAGGCTGACTCTGAAAATGATAAGGTGAGCCGAGTGAGAGCTTACGCACCGCTTCCTGTGACGTTGTCTTCATCAGCGAACCCCGCTTTGGTAGATTCCGCTTCAGCCTTGTCTAGTGGAGCTTTGGAGTTTCGATTGCGCTCTGGTGGGCTGATAACTAACGAGCTCCGATGGAACGCTCATGATTCTCATTCATTGGTACCGGTTCATGATATCGGATTGGCCATAGAGCTTGAAAACACGCCCTCAGATTGGCAGTTGGCTGTTACGATTCAATCTCAAGATTCCACAACGGTTATGGTAGAGCGGAGTGGAGAAAACCTTATTGTTTCCTCAGCACAAAAGGAAGTTACGAAAATGATTTCGACTGACCTGCAAACTCATTGGCTGCTCTTCATGAAGATCGATGGTGAAACAATCGTGGCCGACGAGACCTCTGATTGGTTGCGAGAGACAAACCAAATCAATCAAAACGTTGAGGACGATTCCTCCTTTGAGTCAGACGGCGCGCCGTTTTCCATCGAATGTCATCAAGGTAATGTTGATGTAAAGCAATGGATTGTTTTTCGGGATCTGCATTATCGAGGTGCTGGAGATTCCCCGCGGCAGAGATTGCAGGCCGATGAAGGCATCGTAGTCCTTGGGGATAATATCAGCCTCTCCGATGACTCGCGGCAGCGCTGGGAGAATGGCTTGTCCACGGAGTCAATCCGAGGGGTTGTAGACCTGAGCGACCAAGGCTGGGATGCTTTGCTTCGGCAGAAGAGCATTTTGCTCTTCGAGAGAAATAAGGACAGATTGCGAGTCGTAAGGTAATTGCTAGGTAATTGTGCGACGTAAGGTAGTGGTTGCGCGATGAAAGATACGGCATAAAAAAAGCGGTCCGTTTGGCAGTTCGCCATCGAAGGGCGATAGAGAGGCTGCCAAACGGACCGCAGTATGCAAAGTCCGTAACAATACTATGCTACACGACTAAGTCGGTGTCTCGACCTGGTGTTGGGACCCAATACAGTCCGTTTTCATCTGGCTGAAGAGGAGCTTCGCTGGAAAAGGATTCAATAGCGTCAGTGTTCGCCAAGGAGATTTCGCTGTTCAGGCATTGCTCCCAGGTTACCACTTTTCCGGTGTACGTTGCAATACGACCCATGACCGAGGTCATCGTGCTGTAAGCTCCATAATCACCTTCGTTAGGAATTTCGCCATTTCGAATAGCAGCGAACAGGTCAAAGTGTTCTTTTGCCCAGCCGTTTTCGTTGCGAGGTGCTTCCCAGATCACTTTGTTATTGCGATCGTAAATCTTACCAGCACCGATGTGGCACCAGCCTTTGCTGCCGTGTGCGTATTCGTCAACGGTTGACCAGCAGCCTGGAATATGGCGGCATTGGCTAACCATACGAACGCCATTCTTGTAGGTATATTCAACCATATGGTGATCGTAGATTTGGCCGGTGCCCTTTCCAGTTCGAACTTGTCGACCACCTTGGCCCTGTGCGGTTTCTGGTGGGCCATCCATCAGCCAGTTAATCACATCTAGATTATGGATATGCTGTTCGGTAATGTGATCACCGCTCAACCAGTTGAAGTAGTACCAGTTGTTAATTTGGTACTCGAGCTCTGATTGTTCAGGAGTGCGTTCTCTGTTCCACACGCCGTCACCGTTCCAATAGGCTCGGGTTAGGATAATGTCCCCGATTGCGCCGTCTTTCAGTTGTTGGATCGTGGCTTGGTAGCCCGATTCGTGTCGGCGTTGAAGGCCAACCGCGACGGCCAGCTTCTTTTCTTTAGCGATCTTATTAGCTGCTAACACTCGTCGAACGCCGGGAGCATCTACGGCAACAGGCTTCTCCATAAACACGTGCTTGCCCGCGTTGATGGCAGCTTCGAAGTGCATAGGACGGAAGCCCGGTGGGGTCGTTAGGATGACCAAATCC
>JBKCTT010000102.1:0-93206 GCA_046318795.1 Pirellula sp. | reverse complement strand
GCAACGTTTGCGGCGTGGCAGGCAATGTGAGCATTGCAGGCCGCTTGGGCATTTCCCTTAGGTTCGCCGCGTGTCTTAATGCAGTCGAGGAAGTCTCTGACGTGGAAAGTCGCTGGGTAGCCACCGATCTCTTCGATTTTGCGACCTGCCAGCAGTGTTGGGGAGCTCAATGCTAATTTACCACTATCGCCTGCCTCGACCCAGCCGTCTTCTCCTTCGAATCGCACAGGGCAGGAGCCGAGTGGAATCCAGCCTTCGTCGCGGAAGACCAGTTCGATACCATTTTCATACTTTGCGATTAGCTCACCATTTACTGGCGGGCTATATTCGACGGGAGGAAGTGAATCATTGACGGCCCATTGGCACAAATCAACGCAGTGCGATCCCCATTCGAGAACACCGCCACCAACGAGTCCGCCACCTTTCTCGAATTCGAATCCGTTTAGGTGAGCTTTGTTAAATGGTCTCCAAGCAGCGGGGCCGAGGTAGGTATCCCAATCAACCGATTCCTTGTTCGGCTCTGGTTCTTCGGGGAGCCAACCGCTCATCATGGCAGTCATGCCACGAGGCTGAGCATAAACGCGCTTAAGTTTCCCGAGCTTCCCTGTTCGCGCGAGATAGCAAGCAAATGCAAAGTGAGGGAGATTTCGGCGTTGCGTACCCGCTTGGTAGACTCGGGCTGTGCGACGGATCGTGTCGGCCAGGATCAGACTTTGCTCGATATTCTTAGTGCATGGCTTTTCGCAGTAGATATCTTTGCCAGCTTTGGCAGCATTAATGGACATCGTACCGTGCCAATTAGGTCCCGTCGCGATTAGGACAGCATCGATATATTTTCGATCAAGCAACTCTCTATAGTCGCGGAACATATCGCAGTTTTGATTGCCATATAGTTCGTCGACACGCTTCTTCACCAATTGACGGCGAGCTTCTTTTACGTCGCAAACTGCAGCAAACTGAACATCTTTTTGTTCCAGAAAGCAACCGAGATCGTAAAGACCGCGATTTCCAATACCAATTCCCCCCAACACGATTCTCTCGCTAGGAGGAGTAGTACCGTCGCGTCCGATCGCCGATGCGGGGATGATAGTTGGTGCCATAGCGACCGCAGCACCGATGGCTGATTTTTTTAAGAAT
Organism: Pirellula sp.; assembly: GCA_046318795.1. Lineage (GTDB taxonomy): Bacteria > Planctomycetota > Planctomycetia > Pirellulales > Pirellulaceae > JBKCUI01. The sequence goes on along the minus strand of JBKCTT010000102.1, from coordinate 92,069 downwards.
TGACGGCGTTCGAGTTTGTCGATGCTCTTTGACATAGAAGTAATCTCTGAGACTTGAGGGGGGAAAGCACAAAGCAGATAGCAGGAATCCGGCGTTGCGAAATTGCGTCGCGAGGGAATTTCATTTCTGGTTTGTGGTTGGTAAGTTGACATCAATAGCCATCAAGGCCAGAACGTCAGCCTTATAGCATAGAAGCATCAACGAGCCAGCACAAGCATGCTGATGGCTCGAACCCACAATGGGATGTAGGCTGTTACGCGTCGATTATTCGGGATCGAGGGTAAGAAAGACAGCAGGAAAAGCACTCGACTACGATTGCCTGTAGCGAATCATTCCAATTTCCAGTCACACTCCAAAAGATTAGATAAGCGTGCAATTTCGTTCTATATCGGCGTAATTTGAAACGATTGCGAGCAAGCGGTGTGGCTTGGGATACCAAGTTAGTCAGAAACTAGGGCGAAAGTGAGAGAATTTCTCGGGGTCGCTGTCCCATTCTTACGGGCTTGATACTTTAATCGGAGTTGGGTGTTGAGCGGTGATAATTAGACGGGAGCTGGAATGATAAATTTGCTAGGTGGTGCAGGGCGTCCGAAGTAGTAGCCTTGGGCGAGTTGGAAACCGAGTTCTAGGCAAACGTTCGCTTCGGCTTCTGTTTCGATTCCCTCTGCCAGAGGAACAACGTTAAGATCCAGAACAACTTGAACGATCGATCGCAGAATTTTCACTCGTTCATAGGGGCCTTTATCGATATCGCGGATAAGTCCCATATCGAATTTCATAACGTCGGGAGCGGCATTTCCGAGTTCTACCAAGCGGTTTTGGCCAGCACCAAAATCATCGTATGCGATCTTGATGTTCAAGTCACGGAGTCCTTTCCTGAGATCGATCATCTGTGGCACGCTAGTGATGGCCGCTTCGTGTACTTCAAGAGTGACAGGAGTATCCCCGGTCATCTCTCGCACATTCTTCATCGATGCGAGAAGCTCTGGCTTATTCAGTTCGTTAGGGTGGGTGTTCACAAATATATGCGCACCTTTAGGGAGAGACAGCGCTTCTCGAATCCCTTCCCAACGCAACATCTGGCTTAGTTCTACCTCCATATTTAGTTTTCTGGCAGCACCGAACATTGCGGCACTGGTTTCAAGACCGAACATCCGGCTTCTAGCGAGGACCTCGTACCCAATTGTCCTGGATCCATCCATGGAAACGATAGGCTGAAAGAAAGGGGTTACCAACCTCTTTTCCATCATTCGATCAAATTGCACAAGTGCGAGGGCTTGATCGCAGACATCCTCTGCGATCGTGTTTGGTGAGGTCGCATGATCATCGCACCGAACTCGGAAAGCAACATCAGCGAATTGGATCACATCATCCGCTTTCAAGGTCACGAGATCGGTGATCTTTTCGCCGTTGACGAATGTACCGTTTGTACTTTGTCGGTCGGCGAGTACGAGAGCCCCATCGCGGATGGTAAAGTCAGCGTGGTGACTGGAGACGGTTCGCGATTGTAATTGCAAGCTGCAGCCTGCCTTCCGTCCAATAGAAAACGGGACAGGATAAATCACTGTTAATGAATCACTTTCGGATTGCCCAATCTTCTCCAGTATCCAAACCAACTTAGAGTCGCCAGAAGTCACTCTTTTGCTCTGAGTCGATACTGGACGACTAAAAGGACCAGCGTCAACAATCATCGTTCATTAATCCTAATCAACAAACTTGGGGCAAGAACGCTTGCCATCCAACAAACCCCGTTTGATAGCAAAACATCGCAAAACTGTTCGTCGAACTGTAGATCACGGAACTGGATGGTGCGTGAAAAATTGGAATCTTCAGCACGTTTTTTCTCTAACTCAATTACTCCTAGGAAACTTCACGATATTGGATCGGCGATATGACGATCCTACAGGAGATCTTAAAGGGCTCCATGCCAAGAAGTAACGATTTTATCGATTACGCAGTAACGAGTGAGAATATCGAATATGCAAAATAACTTCAGCCACGACACATCAAATTTGCATGGTGAGGCATTGCCAGCAATACTGAATGATGATGCATTCTGGCCGGTCGAACCAAAGACCCTGGAGGAGAGTGGCATTTCCGAGATGGTAATCGAGTCACTCATTTTGCAAACCTTTTTATCTGCGGGAACCTTGTCTGGGCGAGCTTTAACGGAGCGGATTCGATTGCCATTTCGCATCGTCGAGGAAATGTTGGCAAAGCTTCGAGTAAGGCAAATGATTGCGCATGCTAGGCCAGCCCCACTCAATGATTTTTACTATAGTTTGACTGATAGCGGTCAGAAGCGAGCGATACATTACCAAGCAGTGACGTCGTATTCCGGCCCAGCGCCGGTTCCGTTGATGGACTATGTACTGAGTGTTGAGGCTCAGGCAAGCACATTTGAAGCAATTACGAAGAGTCAGTTGGTGGCATCGTTTGCGAACGTCACCTACGAGACAGCGTGGTTAGATTTCCTAGGACCGGCTGTGAACAGCAACTCAGGAATTTTCCTCTATGGTCCTCCGGGAAACGGTAAGACGACACTCGCGAAATGCTTGGCTTCGTGCCGTGGAGAGGAGATTTGGATACCACATGCGATCATTGACGACGGCGTCATCATAAAGTTCTTCGACAGCGCTTACCATCAGGAGTCAAAGACGTCGTTGAACTACTCGGGCATCGTGGCAGACCAAGAGCATGATCGCCGTTGGATACGGGTAAAGCGGCCAACGGTGGTCGTCGGTGGTGAGTTAACACTCGATCACCTAGAAATACGACATGATCCGAGGAGCAACACGTGTGAAGCACCTTTACAGTTGAAGAGTAATTGTGGATGTTTGCTGATCGATGACTTCGGCCGTCAACGCTTGGCACCTTCTGAGTTATTGAATCGCTGGATTATTCCGCTGGAGAATCGAGTTGACTACCTAAGCCTGCCAACGGGAAAAAAGATCTGTGTACCTTTTGAGCAGATCATTCTGTTTTCCACCAATTTGCAGCCAGAGTCTTTGGTAGATGAAGCGTTTTTGAGAAGAGTGCCTTTCAAAATTAGTGTTGGCGATCCGAGCATCGAAGAGTTCATGGAAATATTCCGACGAACGTGCCAAACTTATGAAATCGCCTGGCGTCCACAGGTTGTTGAGGAGTTCATTTTAAAGACGTACAAGAGACTAGGACGCAGTTTACGTCGATGTCATCCGCGAGATTTAATCCATCAAATCAATTGCTTGTGTGCCTATCGTGGTGAGAAGGTGGAGCTGAGAAGTGATTTTCTAGAAATCGCAAGCAAGAACTACTTCGGCAATCAACCGATTCTCAAGGTAGCCACAGGTTATGTAAACCAGTCAACCGGACAGGCGTTGAGCCAATCGCGAGTCGGCAACGAGTTACCCAGGGATATCATTTCTCCATCTCCGGTCTCAGCTCAACTGAAGACGAGCACGATCGATAAAACGAGCACGATCGATAAAACGACTCCCCAAACAGACAATAGTCGATTACGACGTCCGGTCACGGAAAGCCCGATTACCGGACCGGTTTCCTTTTCCAGTATTTCCGCGACACCGCGTGTACCACAGAAATAAGGGCTATTCGTGATGAATTCGTTAGCCGCAAAGTTGCAATCGGGTTTTGAGCCAATTCCTGGGTATTTCCTGACCGACAAACTTGGAGCAGGGGGTTATGGTGAAGTTTGGTCTGCGGATGCGCCAGGCGGACTAAAAAAAGCGATTAAGTTCGTATACGGGCACATCGATGGTGACAGGGCCTCGAGTGAACTCAAATCGCTTCAACGTATTCGGCAAGTCAACCATCCGTTTATTCTTTCGCTGGAAAGAATTGAAATTATAGATGGTCAGTTAATGATCGTCTCGGAGCTTGCACAAGGTTCCATGTTCGATCGCTTCATGGAGTTCCGTAAGAAGCACATAGCGGGCATTCCGAGAGATCGGCTATTATCTTACCTTTCTGATGCCGCGGATGGTCTTGATTATTTGTGCCAAAAGCATGACCTGCAGCATTTAGATGTAAAGCCTGCAAATTTACTCCTGTTATCCGATCGGGTCAAAGTGGCCGACTTTGGTCTAGTGAAAGATCTTCAGTCGGCAACTCAGTCCATGCTCGCAGGGATGACACCAACTTATGCGGCTCCGGAGATGTTTGATGGACGGCCTGGCCGATACAGTGATCAATATTCGATCGCGATCGTGTATCATGAAATGCTAACGGGAGAGCTTCCATTCCGCGGTCGCACTACAGCACAACTGGCGAACGAACATATGAATCGTGCTCCAGATTTGAATCCTCTTCCGCAATCTGACCGGTCGATCATCGCCAAAGCACTTGCAAAGCGACCTCAGCAGAGATTTTCCGATTGTCGCGAATTGATCAACGCCTTGATCGAAGCTCCTAAATTAAATCAAACAGAGGGAGAACCATTGATTCAGTCGCGAGGTTGGACACCTCGTATGACCCCTAGCAATCCCAATCATCAGCAGGGTAAACCAGCTAGGCCAACCTCCAAACCTGGTATGCCCGGCAGATCGGATTCATTGCGATCACACAGTATTATTCAGGGGATAGCGAATCGTAGTGGCAATCGTGTGTTGCAACCAGAGCCCAAAGCAGAAGCATATCCAGCCATCGCCGACGATGTCTCGAACCCCACCAGTGAAAGAACCATCGATTTGATCGTAGGTCTTGGAGGTAAAGGGTGTGAAGTCATTGGAGTATCTCGCGAGCTAGTATCGGAAGAAAGCGATAGAACGAGAGTTCGCACTTATCTTGCTATCGATACCGATCACAAATCCTTAGAACCTTTGGTCGATCGAAGCCAACCGGGGTACCTCGATTATGGTTCGATAGTACACATGCCCATAAAAAGTCCGCACTATTACCGGTCTGAGTCGCACTACTTTCCTCAGTTGAGTCGTCGATGGGTCTACAACATTCCTCGCTCGCAATTAACCGAAGGGGTACGACCGCTCGGGATGCTTGCATTGCTAGATCACGCGCAAGTTTGTCACGACAAGCTCCTCTCCAAAATTGAAGACATTTTCTATACCGCGAAGGAAGACAATGCGACCATTAAAAGACTGAGTGTCCAAATCATATGCTCAGCCTCGGGCGGAACGGGAAGTGCGATCGCAGCTGAGATTGGTTTTTTGATCCGACACATTACGGAGTCGATCAAGGTACCAGTAGATATCGATTTGGTATTGTTTTGTGCTTCACCCAGCCCACTCTCTAGCGCAGACCTCTCGTCCGCTTCCGCGATAAGCTGTCTTCTCGAGATAAACCACTATTTTAGAACTAATGGACTTCATCCATCCCTACCAGGCTTGTCAGAAAACGTTACCAGTAAACCACCGTTCGACCACGTGAATCTAATTTACAGTGGCCAATCAGGACGTCGTGTCGACGAGCAACACTCAATTCAGGAGGCGGCTCTCTATCTTACGCAGGGACTCGATTTGTTGAGAGAAGCTAGAAATCAAAATGGTCAACAAACCGAAGAAAGCAACTATCCATGGTTATCAACCATCTCCGTTTCAAACTTTGATATGTCTTACATTCTCGATCCAAAGCGAGCCAACATCATATTGGTTCTGGATGACATTTTGGGTTGGGTCCAACGACTTGACCAATACACAAGTTTAAATCGATTTGATGTTCCGCTTTCGCAATTATCCTCAAAGATCGCAGAGAGTATAGAGTTTCTCGTGAACGATCTTTTCCGATCCTGTAGTTGGAACGCACAAGCGTGGGTAAGGTCCTGTATGGCGACAGCGTCTGCGGTGCGTAAAGAGGAAACGACAATAAACGGCAAAGGACTCAGTGAGCCGCGTCAAAGTAACTCAGAAAGGCGTACAACCAGCGACTTGGCCGAGTTGCGATCTATCAGCGAATCGCTCGGGACAGATTGGTGGGAAACAAAGGTAGCCTTTGAAGGTCTTTTGGACGAAGGCATTAATCAACTTCAAGGGTATCTGTGCGACAAATGGCTTACCCATCCTCATCAATGGGGACTACTACCTTCGGTGGCGGAGCATATTTCCTCCAAGTTGAAGACACAGATCAATTCCCTATTCACGGTTGCTCAAAAATTAGCGAATCAACATGACAGCATGCTCCAACAGAGCAGCGCAGATTCGACCGAACCAGCGTCGCTCGAAACCAATCTTTCGCGGCTTTATATAGAATCACAGTTTCATGCTTTGGCGGGTCGCTTACTCGGACGAATGGTCCAATTCCTCGAAGGCTATCAAACCAAGTGGCGAGATTTTTCGAAAGTGTACTCCAAGGAGTTGCTTGGATATGCATATAAGCTGTGCGATCAAGAATTAAACATGTCACTGGAGGCGTTCCTCACCGACACCCCTGTGGCCCGATCAGACCGTCAAGCGAAAACATCGGCCAATTGGCTTAACAGCCTCATAGTACGACAGTGGGATCAATATTGCGGAACAAACTCCTGGATCCCGGATGAAAGTCGGTGGCCCCTCGTTCTTGAAAAAGAAGGGGTTGAGCGAACTCACGAAACACTGACCAAAATTTTGGGTTTGTTAAACGATTACGTCACTACCGAAGAAATTGGACAGGCTGATTCGGCGAGCGACGAGCTTGATCAAGGGGGGACACATACAAGCTTTGCATTACAGGAAGACCCTAGCAGTACAGCCCCAAACGAAACTTGGCAACCGGTCGTGAGTGCCGAACTGCGAAGCGGTACGGATTCAATCGTAGAATTGAACAAGCGATTACGTGAAGAGGCCCCCTACCTAGTGGAATTCGGGGGTGAAACGAAGCGGATATTGCAGATCCCCGATTACATTCGGCGCCAGATCCCAATTCAAACGCGAGAAGCGCTGCACGAAAAGTGTTTGATTAAATATACCCATAGCCTTGCAGAACCGGTCTTAGTTTCGGTCGGCACAGGTTTGGACCTTGAGAACTTGGTAGATCGTCTTTTTATGCCAACGACCGAGACCTGGCTTTTAGTCCCTCGGATCTTATCTAGGGTGGATGTGGATTGGATTCCGTTTTCAACATCGGACTGATCATTGCCTAGCGTCGAGAATAACGTCATAATGCAGGCCTCGTAACAGGGAGGTGTGGGTTGGCGTTACCGGAAAAGTGGGCGGATCAATTTGAAGACTTTGGTGAGGATCCCTATCTACCTCATCGGCGAATGCCTCTGAATAGAACGCGCGATTTGGGGAAACTCAGCTTCCAGGATCGATTGGTGGCTTTGAAGCGAGAGATTCAGGCGCGAGTCGAACGCGAACCTGGCGTGTATGGCATGTTGGATGACATTGGACGGCTAATTTATGTCGGCAAATCCAAAGCCCTCAAAAATCGCTTGATCAGTTATTTTTTGCCCAACAGCCAGGACGAAAAGGCTGGCCGAATTGTGCAATCTGCTGCCGCAATCGTATGGGAGTATCAGCCGAACGAGTTGAGTGCGTTGCTTCGCGAACAATGGTTGATTCGCACTTGGTTGCCCAGAATGAATGTTGTTGGCATGCCGAATCGCCAGCAGCAAGCATTTCTCTGTTTGGGGAAGGGGCCTGGTGAGCAGTTTTACGTTAGCCGGTATCACGATTCTGAAGCCCGATGCAGCGTCGGTCCATTATCAGGAGTGACCGCTATTTTTCGCGCCGTTGAAATTTTAACACGCTTTTTCAAACTCAGGGATTGCAGTCAAAAAACACCAATGTTCCTAACGGATCAACTCTCCCTTTTCGACCTAGAGGAAAGGGCAGGTTGCATTCGATACGAATTGAACAATTGTCTTGGTCCGTGCATGACGAACTGTAACCGTCTGGAATACCAGAGTCAGGTCTCGGAGGCGGCCAAGTATTTAATGGGTGGAGAGATTGATATCGCTTCAGGCCTTGAATCGGAAATGATCAAAGCGTCGCAGCGCTGCCACTATGAATATGCAACGCGTTTAAAAGAAGATCTTCGTATCGTACGCTGGCTCACCAAAAAACTCCAACAGTATCGTAAGTCTCGCGATGATGGGCCAATAATTTATTGCTTATCCACAAAAGCTCTTGTTAATGAATCCAACCGTCCTGTTTGGTATTTTTTACGTCATGGAGGAATCGTGAGCGTTGCTTATGAGCCCAGAAACCAGACCGAGTGGTTTGCACTTAAACCGGTTCGAGATGCTTGGCGGGCGACGGAAAAAATGATTGGCGTAAGCCCCTTAAACCCGGAAGATACGTTAGGCTTAATGACGGCTTGGTTGCAGAAAAGTGCAAAAAATTTTGCGAGTAATGGAGACGATGATTCCTATCAGTGGATCGTCAGGTCAACGGAGCTGCCGGATTCTTGGCGTGACACGAAGGATATGCTCACTCGATTGCGATCAGCAACCGTGTCGTAATCCGATCGAACAGCATCATAATGGCCCCTACGTACGCATCTAGTTCGCTCAGGAAGCCGCATTTTTCTGGCGTTCGATTTCGATGAGTAGATCGTCGAGGCTGAATCCATACTTGCCTAGTACCTTGACCAACGGTGAGCCAACGTGCACACAGCCACCAAGACGGTTTGTGGATGGTGCTACTCCGCTAGATCGATTTTTCTGACTGTTAGCGTTTCTACTGACGGCGGTGCGGGGGTTAACCGCCGAGCCATGAGGGTTGCTAGCTTGTTGAGACGATTTGGATTGCGTCTCGGTTAGGGTCGAGAGAATTGCTTCATCATCCCACTGAAAATGGGTTTGTACGAAAGCTGGGGCTCGCAAGGTGGCATTTGACATGATCGCGTTTTCTCCAATTCCCAATCGGCTGTTAAAGTGTGAGTACCGAAGAGGGGTCATTTCTCTTCCATGCACTCATCATCAGCAGTGAAGTGACACGTCAGGTCACGCGAAAATGAAATCCGAAATTTCAGCCAAAAAACGCTAGCATTGGCTTTTGCAAAAAATTTTCGTGTGGGTACGTGTACGGACTTCATCATTTGGTATATTCCCGACATCACTACTTCGGAACGGCTGGGGTGGCCGTTGTCGATGGCGAATGAATTGCGTTTCTTAAACACGGACAGGAATGTCCCATGATGTCGGAGGAGTGAACCCATGACACGAGTTCCTATTAGTCAAGCGGACGAGCAAGCACGAATTTTGCGTGAGCGATTGGACCTAAGCACGGCCCAAATCGGGTTGCAAGTGAGAACCACGAATTGCTTGGAAGAGAAAGGTATTTTTACCGTAAGAGATTTGCTCAACAGTTCACCCGATACCTTGTTGAGTATCGCTAATTTCGGCGAGAAGACGCTCGAAGAAGTCTACGTGGCGTTGGAGAAGATTGGTTATCACCGACCTTGGCGCAAACCACGGTAGAGCAACTTAGACGTGATTGCAGAAAGGCCTAGTGAGTTTTTATTGCAATATAGGGGGATCCAGTCGCAACTAAAAAGCGTGCCCGAGATAGTTTGCAAAAGTCAGGATTTCCTCAAAAGCGAAAGCATTAGCGCTAGGGAAGCACTCAGAACGAAAACGGATTCATAAGCGAGGGAATGTCGCATTGGATGCAGTCCCTCGCTCACGTGTTTTGAAGTTGCGATCTTCTGGATTTAGGGGCAACATTCTGGAAACCTTCCCCACGAAACGGGGTTTCTAAACTGGTTCCCATTGTTTGTTGCAGCTACAGAACAGCTCAACCGAGGGATCCACCTTTTTCCAATCAGTGCTTTGAAAATGCAGCGCGAGTTAAACGAGACATTACGGGGTTGGCTAGAACAAATCACCTTAAAGAACGCCTCCGATCTGCACTTGATTAGCGGGTATCCACCTGCCTCTCGTCAACAAGGACGCATGCTCTTTTTGGATTCGCCAACATTAACGGATTTGGACGTAAGAAATCTAATCACGGGGCTCGTCCCTCAAGAGGTCTTGACGACATTCCCCTCCGTCAAAAATGCCGATCTAGCGGCAAGTGTAAAAGTCAACGGACTTGATTATCGGCTACGCATCAATCTGTTTTTGAACCAAGGCCACATTGGTGCCTGCATTAGAATTATACCCGACCAAATTCCAGATTTTGCATGGTCTTCGTTCCCGATCGATACTGCAATCAAGCTTTGTTCCTTTCAAGATGGACTTATTCTCTGTACTGGGATAACAGGATCGGGAAAAAGCACGACGTTAGCGATGTTGGTGGATCGTATATGCCAGCAGGGCGGGAAACGAGTTGTAACGATCGAGGATCCGATCGAGCTACAGATTCAGCCCAAGAATGGTTCGATCGTTTCGCAAAGGGAGTTAGGCAGCGATCTGGATAGCTTTGCGGATGGATTAAAATTCGCGTTGCGTCAAGATCCAGATGTCATCTTGATTGGAGAGATCCGAGACAGTGAATCAGCGCGACTAGCGCTTACGGCTGCAGAGACGGGGCATTTGGTTCTTTCAACCATGCACACTCGCGATGCCAAGGGGGCGATTTCACGATACACGGATTTATTCCCCTCTACGTTGCAGCAAGAGGCACGCTCCATGTTGGCGTCCAGTTTACGAGCGATCGTCTGCCAGCGCTTAGTTCCTAGTCCTGTTCCTGATGAACCTCAGGATCTGGCGTTAGAGGTCATGTATAACATTGCCCCAATTGCGGTAGCCATTCGAAATGCAAAGTTCGAATCTATCGACAACTATATTTTGACAGGCAGGAACGAAGGGATGATTACGATGGACGAGTCACTTCGACGATTACAGCTGTCCTAATCACTTTAAAGCTGGATCAACGCTTCCGAGTTCAGAGAACCCCTTGGCTCTCAGTAAACACGAATCGCAGCGTCCGCATGGAGTTCCATCTTCTGCCGGATCGTAACACGAGATAGTGAGGCTGTAATCAACGCCTAGCGCCAAGCCTCGTTCGATGATCTGAGCCTTGGTAAGTTGAATCAGAGGTGAGTGAATAGTCAAATGATTCCCCTCGACGCCTCGTTTGGTAGCGAGATTTGCCATTTTTTCGAAGGCCGCAATGTAATCGGGTCTGCAGTCAGGATACCCGCTGTAATCGAGAGCGTTGACTCCAATAAAAATATCCTTGGACTCCAGAACTTCAGCCCAAGCCAGGGCGTAGGACAAAAACACGGTGTTTCTCGCCGGCACGTAGGTCAAGGGTATATCGTTTCCGATCTGATCGACCGATTGATGTTTGGGAACAGCAATATTCTGGTCAGTTAGAGCGCTACCACCGAGTTTAGCCAAATCGATATCAATGACTATGTGATCCTTGGCACCCAGGTGACGGGAGACAGCGGCAGCCCGTTCCAATTCAATTCGATGTCGCTGTCCGTATCGAAAACTTATCGCATAAGGCTCGAACCCCAGACTCTTTGCGATTGCTAAACAAGTCGCAGAATCCAGGCCACCGCTGAGGAGAATAACAGCTCGATTGCTCAAATTTTGCATATCTAAAAATTCCTTCCTAGGAACCGAGGACTAAAAGACTATAATCCCGCGCCATGTCAATAATCCGAATCCAGAACCTAGCCAAATCGTATCGCGTCTACCAGAAGAAAGAAGGGCTTCGAGAAGCGTTTCGAGGTCTCTTTCGCCGCGAATACAAAACGATCGAAGCGGTGAAAAATGTGAATCTCAGTGTCGAACGGGGCGAGTTTGTCGCGTTCTTGGGCCCCAATGGAGCAGGCAAAACCACTACGCTAAAGCTGCTATCGGGGGTTATCTATCCCACGTCTGGAGTCGCTACGGTGATGGGCTTTACTCCATGGGAGCGTAGCCTCGAATATCGACGACGGTTCGCGTTGGTGATGGGTCAAAAAAATCAACTTTGGTGGGATCTGCCGGCGCAAGAATCGTTTCGTCTCAATCAAAAAATCTACCGTTTAGAAACCAAGCAATTCGATTCAACACTAGATCGCCTGACGAGTTTGCTGGATGTCAAACGATTACTCGGTCGGCCCGTTCGAGAATTATCGTTGGGCGAACGCATGAAAATGGAGTTGATCGCGGCGCTTCTGCACGACCCCGAGGTATTGTTTTTGGACGAGCCCACTATTGGACTCGACGTAGTCGCGCAGCATAAGATTCAGCAATTCCTAAAGCAGTACCAGGAGGAGCGGGGCATTACGATTCTTTTAACCAGCCACTACATGAAAGATGTTGCGGCTCTATGTAAGCGTGTAGTAGTCATTGCAGAGGGATCAGTCCAGTACGATGGATCACTGGATGGAATTGTGGATGTGTTTTCAAAGGATAAAATTGTCACGCTGGAGCTAGAGGAGGGGCAATCAGAAGCTGGATTGGAGAGATTCGGTACGATAGAGTCACGCAATCTTCCCAAAGTGGCGCTTCGATGTGAGCGAACACGTGTTTCGCAGATCTTGACGCAAGTACTGAACGAATACACCATTGCGGACGTTGCGGTTGAAGATCCACCTTTAGAAGAGGTCATTGCAAAACTGTATTCGCAGGTTTCATGTGATCGCAGTGAGAACGACCGAGGGCAAGCCTAAGCCATGAGCCCTGGAATTCAGCTAAAACTTACCATTTTGAAAACGGCTTTGGCGGAACGGATGGCATACCGAGGTGATTTTGCGATCGGTACCTTGATGCGTTTTCTACCGTTGATCACGCAGATATTTTTGTGGTGGGCGATCTTTCAATCGATCGACTCCACTGGATCTGGGGCTGGCAGAATCAATGGCTACAGCTTTCGGGATATGGTGGCCTACTACCTATTGACTACGATTGGACGAGCATTCTCGTCGATGCCTGGGTTATCATCTTATGTCGCCACTCGAATCCGTGATGGAGAGATAAAGAAGTTTCTGGTTCAGCCCATCGACTTTCTGTCCTTTCTCTTCTGGTCACGAGTTGCGCATAAACTTGCTTACTACACCGTAGCAATTCTCCCCTTCGCGTTGGTCTTTTTTCTGTGCAGAGACTTCTTCAGCGAACTCACCATCTCGTCGACGTCATGGACAATCTTCTTGTTATCTTTGCCCCTTAGTTTTGCCTTGGGCTTTTACTTAGAAACCTGTTTAGGCTTGGTAGGCTTTTGGATGCTCGAGGTTTCGTCATTACTTTTCGTTTACATGCTATTCCAGTTTTTTCTTTCTGGACACATGTTCCCTCTTGATATTCTTCCTGAGCCCTGGGGGATGATAGTAGGCTATCTACCCATCAAATATCTTGCATACTTTCCTGCGGCGGTTTTGCTTGGAAAGGTCACCGGCGCAAAATTGATATTTGACTTTGGAATGCTTGTGTTTTGGGTGTTTTTCTTTTTTGGTCTGAGTCGTTTTCTTTATGCTTGTGGGTTGCGCCGTTACAGCGGTTATGGCGGATAGCATAACGGAACAGATCCCGTAACAGCTTCGATCAAACCGTCGGATTCTCTGAACCGGTTGCTTGTTTTTTCTTGTCGCGATGGTGAACCCAGAATTCGTATGCGATCGGAAGAATACTAACCAAGATGATTCCAAGAGTGACCAGGGAGAAGTTCTCCTTGACGATTTTCCAATTGCCGAAAACGTATCCCGCAACCAGGAATCCCACGACCCAAATGGTTCCACCAAGAATATTATAAAACCAAAACTTGACGAAATTCATTCGTCCGATACCAGCGACGAACGGTGCAAAGGTTCTAACAATAGGAACAAAGCGGGCTAAGACAATCGCCTTGGCGCCATACTTCTCGTAGAACTTTTGAGCCCGTTCAAGATGTTCTTTGTTCAACCACCATGAGCTTTCATGCTTAAAAACTTTAGGCCCGACATAGGCACCAATCCAGTAATTAAGGGCATCACCGGTGATCGCGGCAATAACAAGAATGGGAAGAAGGACGGATAAACTCAAGTCCGAGTTGGCAGCTAAGGCCCCTAGTGCGAACAGTAAGGAATCACCTGGCAGAAACGGGAAAACCACCAATCCGGTTTCACAAAACACAATAGCGAACACAACAAAGTAGACCCAAAACGCACCGATATACTCGATCAACTCGTTTAAATGGCGATCGAGGTGCAAGATCCAGTCTACGATATCGGAAAGGGACATAGTTAACTAAGCTTTGTTTAAGGAATCGCAGTCCATTGGCACGCTAATAGATAGATTCTCGGTTCATAGAGTCCAACAGAGCGACATAGTCCTGGTCACAGGGACGGTCGGAAAGTATATTCCCGCCCCGCCGCATTGGATAAGAATCCACACAAAGCACGGAAATTAGTTATCCGGTATTACCGCTATAACCAGGTTAGGTAGTATATTCCGAATTGAAGCGTACGTATTCCGTATTGAGATCCGTCGTCCAATGCATTGCCACACCAGGTCCCATTCCTACCTGCAAGTCAATGCGAGTGAGCTTTTGTCCTTTTATGGATTGGCTTACGACGGCCGCCTCAAAGGGAAGGGGTTCGCCGTTTTTGAACAAAGGCAAGCCGTTGATCGATAAACAGGTAAACTCTGGTCGAATCGGAACGCCCGCATACCCTGCAGCCGAGACAATTCGCCCCCAGTTTGGATCTCCACCAGTTATGGCCGTTTTCACTAGATTGCTTAATGCAATGCTCCGCGCGATCGCGTCTGCATCGTGATCGTCATTGGCTCCGGAGATCGAGATCTCGACTAAGTGAGTGGCACCCTCGCCGTCATCAGGGATTTTCTTTGCCAATTCGATTGCCAGGGAGGTAAGATGCGCCACGAAGAGCTCCTCTGACTTTGCATCGAGTGCTGGGAGTTCGGAAGAGGGTTTCGCAGCGAGAAGTACGAGAGAGTCATTCGTGCTCATGTGACCTTCTACGCTTATACAGTTAAACGATTTGTTCGCTGCCGACTGCAAAATTCGCTGCGCCTGCGATTCACTGAGTGGTGCATCTGTTATCACGATTGCCAGCATTGTGGCCATTTTCGGGCCAATCATGCCGGCTCCTTTGCACATTCCGACGATGTGTGTTTCGCGACCGTTCAGCGAGAACGATCTTTCCGACACCTTGCGTCCGATATCTGTGGTCAAGATTCCGTCACAAGCATTCAAAAATCCTTGCTCGGTGGATTGTAATTCGGAAGCTGCGAGTCGTATCCCTTTCTCAACTTTTTCCATGGGCAAGAAGCGTCCAATAACGCCGGTACTCATTACCAGAAACTGATCACTAGATACGTCGCTTCCCTTGACCGCGGATGCAGCAAGTTCCGTCATTCGCGCGGCATCCCGAAAGCCTTGTTCGCCGGTGCAGGCGTTTGCATTTCCGCTGTTAACAACGATTCCGCGAAACGAACTGGAAGGAGTTCGAGAGCGTGACAGTACAACAGGTGCTGCCACGATTTGATTCGTGGTATAGACCCCTGCGGCGACACAGGGTTCATCGGAAACGATCAGCACGACGTCTTTCGTATTAGGTTTGGTTTTGATTCCAGCAGAAACACCAGCGAACCGGAAGCCAACAGGTAGGTGAACCATTCGTCTTAATTGAGCTAAGGGAAAACAAGTTTGGAAGTCGGAAGCAGCCAGCGGACAAAAAGACTTGTGATTCTAAGTGGATGTCCGTGATTCATTATGAGCGAGAACGCTATACCTTGAGGTCCGCTATATAAAACGAACCATATGTATGAACTCGGTCCAGCTGATGCAATTGATTCGCCGTGTCTGTGTCGTACGTAAGCAAATCATTCAACCGTACTTTATCGCTTCCGACCGTGACAAACACGTCATTAATGAAATCCGTTCTCAGGCCCCCGGATCGCCATAGAATTCGAGTGTTTGGAGCGGCTCTCTTAAGTATTGCTTGCCACTCTGATTCCAACCAGGGAAAGAAGTGATCGCTTAACCAATCCATGTGATCCAACAGAACAAAGCGGTTGATGGTTCCCTCATACCTTTCCAAGAATCCTTGGACGGAATGAGTGTGAACTCGCAATTGGTCAATAAGACCGTTCTTAAGGCGATCAAAATTTTCTTCTTTCAAGTATTCAGGACAACAGTTCGGTGTGTACGAACCAGTGATATAAACGCGCCAAAAGTAGTTATCCTGGATAGGTAGTTTTGCGAACACGGCCTCAAGCGAGTCTTCGACGAACTTTACAATTCCGCCAGGATATTGCTGATCAATCTGTCTTCGTTGAGCTTTAGGTACCCCCAACATGCTTAGGGTCGTATCGCGATTCATTGCGAACCGCAAGGATTTAGACCAAATCTTGTGATGGACTTTCTTGTAGAGTCGCTGTTGCTCTTCGAGGCTCGGTGCATCGAGCAGTTCAATAACATCGTTCCTGCAACGAGCGACTTTGGTAATGTAGGAACCAATCATCTTGGCAAACGCGCCAGAGGTTCCACGGAAGAAAAACGATTTCGTTGGATGGTCGAAGAATCTGATCCATCGATCCCAGTATTTTTGTGAGCGATTGGAGAGAGACTTTCGGAGGTGATTCGCATAAACGTTTTCCGCGTCCGGTAGATGGCCATTTCCGAACATTTGGAAAAACCGCGGGTAGTCAAGATTTCTAATCGCTGAGGCTTTAAGCTCCAGAAGTGCATTTTGCCTCGGATTCATGTCCACCGCATGGACAGCCCCCGCTCCGGCGAGCAGATAATCCAAGGCATTACATCCGGCCGAGGTAATCACCAAAACGGTGTCCTGTTTGGTCAGTTGTAAAGCCTGCCGGTCCAACCGAGGGTCTTCCCAGCAGGTGTTATAGACCAAATTGTTTCCATGAACGAATTGAAAAACGCGTCCACTTACCCATTCACTAATGGCCATACTAGAATTTTCGGATTTAATCGAAGCGATGCAAATTCGGCAGCCTCACTGGATAGGCTCCGCGACGCGGGAGATTCTAATCTCGCACGCGTTTTCTTTTAATCGTACCGAGCCGTAATTTGCAAAATATTCACTGCTTCTATTCGAAGTCCAGGCTTATGGGCGTTTGCCTGGAGCAGGTGGTTGCGGCCCTGGAGCGGCGCCGGCGTTATTGCCCGGTACGGCACCGCCTGCATTGTTACCTGGTGCTCCGCCTCCGGCATTATTTCCTGGGGCTGCGCCCGCAGCATTCCCTGGGCCTGGAGCCTTGGGGGGATTAATCGGCTTTTTCGCGCCCCCCTGAGGTTCTCGAATTTGCCCTCCCCCGACCATAGTAAACGTTCCATTCTGAGGAGCGTTAGAATTCGCCATCGTACGATTCCAGGGGATTGTGAAGGCTGCGAAGAAACCGCTGCGAGCATCCACGACATAAACCAAGGTTTGAGCAGGACGGACGTTAGAAGACTGCCCAACGGTCAGCGCATCTCCTGTGACCAAAAGGTACTCAGGATTCTTATTGTTAACGCCCAACACTGGCTGCACATTGGTCATGAAATAACCGCCAAAGGTCCCAGCTCTCGGGTAATAGACCCAAGCTTTAAGTTCACCGGTCAAATAATCCAGCACAAAGAATCCTTCGGCATCTTCATCCACGCGTCCTGTGCAAACTGCCAAGTTTGAGGCACCGTGGGTAGCGGCCGCATTTAAATACTCCGGCGGAACAAATCTCGCAGCCACACTATTTGCATCGGGCCCAGCCTCGTTGGAAGAGGTTCCTCGCCCCGCAAGGTAACCACCAAATGCCACCGCCGCGATGACAAGCCCTAAAAAAAAACCTGACATTTGCGGCGACCACCGGCAACAAGAAACGCTTTGTCCCGATTCCACAACTGGAAGTTGATTCATAAACTTTTTGCCCTTAATCTGGATTCCAACCCAACAAACACCCGTGCGACAAACCGTCATTGTATCGCGCAAACCATTTCACGGTGAGATCAATCAAGTGATTTTAATGGCAGGATAGAACGTTTAGAGTGCTTTTACTGCCTTTACGATCTCCATAACCGCCGCTTGCCCGTCGGAGTAGAACATCAAGGTATTAGGCATAGCAAAGAGGGGGTTTGGGATTCCGGCAAATCCAGGGCTCAAACTGCGTTTGATCACAATGACGGTCCTGCATTTATCTACATCGATAATCGGCATGCCAGCGATGGGGCTTTTGGGGTCTGTTTTGGCGATCGGGTTAACGACATCGTTTGCTCCGATCACAATTGCGACGTCGACTGTCTCCATGGTTGGATTGATTTCGTCC
Organism: Pirellula sp.; assembly: GCA_046318795.1. Lineage (GTDB taxonomy): Bacteria > Planctomycetota > Planctomycetia > Pirellulales > Pirellulaceae > JBKCUI01. The sequence goes on along the minus strand of JBKCTT010000102.1, from coordinate 73,993 downwards.
ATTTCCTTTAGTTTCTCGTATGGGATGTCCGCTTCGGCCAACAAGACGTTCATGTGGCCTGGCATCCGTCCGGCTACCGGGTGTATCGCATATTCTACGGTTGCTCCTTTGGCCTCGAGTAATTTGCTAAGATCTCGAACGGCATGCTGCGCCTGAGCGACCGCCATTCCGTAACCTGGCACAATCACAACTCGTTTGGCTCCCTCTAAAATCATGGCGATGTCGTCCGCGGATGTGCTTCGGACATTCGCATACACCTCATCATCAGATTTGTTATCCCCTCCAGCAGCCATGACCCCGAACAAGACATTGCTCAGCGAGCGATTCATAGCTTTGCACATTATCTTTGTCAGGATGATTCCCGAAGCACCAACTAGCGAACCGGTGATGATCAATGCATGGTTATTAATTGCGAAACCGGATGCCGCGCCGGCGATACCAGAATAAGAGTTCATCAATGCAATCACTACAGGCATATCAGCACCGCCAATGGGGTTGACCAAAAACACCCCTAACACCCCTGACAGCACAACAATGGCAACAAAGAATATCACCATCGAAATCGAAGCCTCGGACATCGTTAATGCACTGATGAGAAAGCATAAAACAACACTCAGCACGACATTGATGGTCTGCTGATTATCAAGGCTCGTCGGCTTTTTGAAACTCTTCCATTCTTCAAGCTTGGCATACGCGATAAAACTACCGGTGAATGTTACGGAACCAATTAGTGCCGTGATACCTATCGCAATTAAAGAATCTAACGGCTGCTCGAAATCATGCATTAACGCAGCCCCGGCGACACATGTTGATGCCCCACCACCTAGGCCGTTCAGCATACCTACGAGCTGGGGCATGCCCGTCATTTTAACAGTACTGGCAAGATAAACCCCGCAGATGCTGCCACACACCAGTCCCATTACGATCAAAAGATATCCGGTTACCGCAGGCTCACCCATGGATGCGACCACGGCTACGACCATCCCTAAAGCCCCTAGCAGATTTCCGCTTACGGCCGTTCTAGGATGCGACATCCGTTTTAAGCCCAAGATAAACAGAACCGAAGCAAATAGATAAGCAAATGCAAGTATCGGATTCATTGAAAAACGCTTTCGTTGTAGAGGAAATACGCTCTATTGGGTTCGATAGTCCTGCTTACAAAAATCAAGATCGACTCTTGAACATTTTTAGCATGCGATGCGTGACATAAAAGCCGCCTACGACGTTGGCCATTGCAAGTGCGATCCCGAGTACCCCCAAGATATTCCCGGTCATGCTACCCATTTGCCCGGCTGCTATGATGGCTCCTACAACAGTGATTCCACTGATAGCGTTTGAGCCAGACATCAAAGGAGTATGCAACGTTGGCGGCACCTTTGAGATGATTTCAAAACCGATGAACACCGCTAATACAAACACAGTCATGCTTCCCGCGAGCACTTGCAGGCGTGTCCAGCCTGAGCTCGCAGCCTCCGAGTCCTTTGCGGATTGAGAAGCGGCTAATTGTGCGGCAGCCGAGGCAGGATCGTCTGCCAGCACAGCAGGCTGACCTAACGAAGCACTGTTAGCACCGAAGATTACAATGCACAGGGGGAAAAGAAACGCTACCAGAAACAGACACCGTTTGTATGCAGTACTTTTCATAGTCAAAAAAACTTTAAGTTGTTGGGGTTTTTACGTTCCGTGGCGATCTAGTAGCCGAGAGAGACTCGCCATTTACGGGGCGTAACTTAACAATGAGGTAATTCGTGGATTTGTGATCTGTCCGTCGCGTGCAATCAAGGTTTCTCGAATAATCTCGTCATCTAAGTCAAGCTTGAGAGCACCTGACTTGATCATGTTCAGAAGAAACTTTGTGACGTTATTAGAAAACATTTGGCTGGCGTGATTTGGGGTTTCTGAAGAGATATTGGTGGGCCCAAGGATCGTCACACCGTGCACAACCGTTCGTTGATTGGCGTGAGTCAATTCACAGTTTCCGCCTCGCTCTGCTCCCAAATCAATGATAACGGACCCTGGCGTCATTTGATGAACAGCCTCTGCTGTCACAAGGACAGGAGACTTTTTGCCAGGGATGGCAGCTGTTGTAATAACAACGTCACTATTCTTTACGACGCTCGTGAGGAGCTCTCGTTGCTTATCGTAAAAATCCTCGTCCATTGCCATGGCGTAACCGCCTTTATCTTCGGAGGCTTTATTGTCGAGTTGTAACTGAACGAATTTTCCGCCCAGACTCTCCACTTGCTCACGGCAGGCAGGGCGCACATCATAAGCATGGACAACAGCTCCGAGCTTTCTGGCAGTCGCGATCGCTTGGAGTCCTGCGACCCCCACTCCAATTACGAAAACCTTGGCAGCCGTCAATGTTCCGGCGGCAGTCATCATCATGGGAAAGAGTTTGGGCAATTCGATTGCAGCCAGCAACACAGCTCTGTACCCTGCAATCGTGGCTTGGGATGACAAAATGTCCATGCTTTGAGCTCGTGTTATTCGAGGTATGAGCTCGAGCGAGAATAGATTCGCTCCGGTAGATGCCAACTCGCGAATCGTTCCAGGCTCACCGAGCGGGTCCAGCATAGCGATTATGGTCTGACCGGGTTTTGTTAGTTGTTTGTCAATCGAGGCAAGGGAGCCTTGAGCACCACCCCCTCTGACTTGAACAACTATGTCAGACTGGTACGCCGCTCCACGGGAATCTACGATTTCCGCTCCTGCGTCTCGATACGCTTGGTCGGAAAACCCAGATAGCAGTCCGCAATCGCGTTCTGCGACAACATTTAAGCCCGCTTTTCGAAGAGCCTCAACACTCTTGGGAACAATCGCGACGCGTCGCTCACCGGGCATGAGTTCCTTTACAACTCCAACCTGCATTGCATCCTCGGATTCTGTTCAGGGAATTCTCTTTAGTCCCTCATCATATCGTGGTCGCCAACAAATCGACATGGGGTGACAAAATCAAGCTGAAAGTAAGAGAGCATTTTCGTAAGGCTCACAGATACCGACTACAAATGGGTGGCAAATAACGTTACCTTTAGAGGGATAGTTTTTCGCTCTATCCTTTGCCCCCGCAACCACTTAAGACATGGTGCTTATAAAAACGGGCCCAGGGAAAAGCTTTTCATCAACCTAGAAACGAAACAATGAAACTGAATACGATTTTGTGCCCGGTTGACTATTCCTCAGGTTCGGAACATGCGATTGAGGTTGCGAGCCGAATCGCGAATCCAACTCATTCGAGGGTCATCATCCTAACCGTTGCGGACCCTGCCAAGGAAGATAATGAAGCAAGTTCGATGGCGGAATTGTTTGCGAAAAATGCGCGAGCAAAAGTTGTTGATCAGATCTTCACCGATAAAGGGATTGCCGTTGAGCACCTGAATTTGCGAGGTAATCCGACCGAGGTCATCGTAAGCGTCGCAGCGTCAAAGCATGCCGATGCGATTGTCATGGGCACCCATGGAAGAACAGGTTGGACAAAAGTATTCATGGGCAGTGTCGCTCAAGAGGTTATGAAAAACGCTCACTGCCCTGTGATTACGGTCCGACCAAAACTTGAGTCATAACGTTTTGCACTCGGTCCAACAACAGATAAATCCCTAGTGCCGCAAGTTGGCGTTTACCTTGACCGGAGAACCGCCGAAATCCTAACCCGCTGCATGAGGGCGTGTTGCTTTTATAAGCCGTAACGCACTAACGTCCGGTTATTGTCCGTTAACCGTGGGCTAGCGCCCTGCGGCTAATACTTATTTTTCAAAAAGCCATTAAATCAACACACCCTTACACGTCGGGGTATGATCAACATCAACTCCCAATTACGGCACTTGGTGCATTCTCATGTGATGAAGCGGAGCGATAAACATCATCCGCCTGTCGCACAATAGGCTACCTACCTCACTTTAGAACTATAGCAGGTAGTTCGTTGTTCCCTTCCGCAATCTCCACGACGATGTCTGTCGTGCTTACCGATGAATACTTGGGTGGCAGGTCATTAGGTTTAGCCACGATCGTATCTTTGGAAACTGAGACGTCGTTTCGCACCAGTGTAACTTTATACTTACCCACTGGTGCTCCATCAGATAGAGAGTACGTTCCTAGAACGAATTTACCTCCTGTCGTCGACTTTGCTCTGGGACGAACGGATTCGGGGACGCTGGCGTCCACGGGAAACAATGTTAATTCCACATTTTCGATTGGCTTGCCTTTAAGCTCCACGGTTCCACTGGCTGGATGAGTAATTTCCCAGGGCTTGGGACTAGAGAGGCAACCAGTGAACGAAAGAAATGCGACAAAATACAGCCCAATCACTTGGTCACGTGTAGTACGAATCGTCATATTCATCTAGTTCTTTTAAAATATGTCTTTCATTGTTAGCCATGCAATATGAGGGTAGGACGCGAGACATAAGCTCACGTCCTACAGTGGCATGGCGTTGTTAGTGCGAGTACCTGGGCAGTTCTAGAGTTCAGTCGAAACTTCGCCACCTGCAGGTGTCGCTAGACTGATGAAGGCCCGTAACGAGATGTTTGCAGAAAGAAACTGCACGGAACCATCTCCCATCGTAAAGTGAGCCCCACCAACATGGAACGAATAGGGAGCACCGGTACCGTGCGTGGCAATGGGAGTGCCGAGAATCGTGGATGCGATACCCTGACTGGTATACGTCAGCCCTCGAATGTTGTGCCCATTTGTAAAGTTAAACGCAGTGGTGCCACCGAGTACGCCTCGTGGATCGTTGGTGGATCCGAATATAATTAAGTCGCTGGCAGGTCGTGACCACCCACCTGAGTTCAGTCGATCCGTATTGGATGAGGATGCATCGGTATCCGTTAATGCATTGCCGCCCGTTAAGCGTCTTCCACGTACATATACAAATGGTCGGCCGGCGGATTCTGCGATTGCAATCGTATTGGATAGTCCATCCTGCACACTAGCAAACTTGGCGCCTGGTCTGGTTTGCAGACCAGTTCTCGGATCGATGGTCGCATTCTTTGGAAAGAAACCTCTAACGTATGTGTAAGGAGGAGTAACGCCAGCGAAGATCTCCGCTGGATCTTGATATTGATCTGGTGCTGGGACGCCTAATAGCTGAGTGAAAACACCGGCACCGATACCGAAAACGGGTGAGTAATCCGTTGTTGATGCAATACCGGGAATAAACTGCGGGTTACTTCCTGGTGGCGCCGTATCCAAGACTGCACCAGTAGGATTCGAAGGGCAAATGTAGGATGGAATAGGTGTTTGCGACAAAGGTATATTTGTCCCTTGATTCCAATTAATGGCTTTGTTGTACTGGTTAAAGATATTGTTTTGTTCAAGATAAGGAAGTAGATCCGTGAGAACTGCAACACGACTTTGCTCGCCTGATACCGAAACGTTGGAGGGAGGACGAAGACTGGTTGGCAAACTCTTTCGTGCGCTTTCAAAATTGTGAAATGCAAGTCCGATTTGTTTCGCATTGTTCGAGCACTGCATCCTGCGAGCAGCTTCCCTGGCAGCTTGGACCGCTGGCAGCAACAGTCCAACTAGAATGCCAATAATTGCAATGACCACAAGCAATTCGACCAGCGTAAATCCTTTACGGACCAACATCCTTCTTTTCAACATAACCATGTTCCTGACGCAAAAAACGGGAGAGACCAAATAGCGAACGTTCCCTGGCCACAAACGGTATCCATGGCTAGGTGTCGCTAGCATAAGTCTCATGGTGAAGTTCGGTTCATCGAGCTGTTTCTTCACTACAAACTTCTCAACTCATGCGAACTCCCACAATTGCACACTGAGTGCCAAAACCGTTTCAAATCGAGATTTTTTATTTTGAGCAATTTCGACCTTTGTTGGATTTGAGGGAAATACCAATCGGATCAAAGGACTTTGCCGCTCGAATTTTGATACTCGCATGACGATAGATTTTAAGATTCCGCGCGGCAACTATCTCAGAGGGTGGGAGCCCAGAACATATGCTGGACACCGTGAAAGTTAACGGCCACGATATAGGGCGGCGTCGATGGTGGCCCAAATATGAATGAGCCAGCCGAGCAAGACAAACCAAAGCAACGTCGCCAGAACGAAGAAAACCAGGGCTGCCAGTAATCGCCCTTGAACCAGCTGCCCCAGACCTGGGTAAACAAAGCTTGCTAAGGCGCTGATAACATTGCCAGCCGACCCCGGTCCGTTCATCTTTTTGTGCCTCTCCCATTAGTGACGATTGTTAAGAAACATCCTACTAGTTGTGATTCGCGGAATGCTACCTTTTCTTGAAAAAACAAGGCTGACTAAAAGAAAAAAGCCTTGTCAGGCGCAGCTCGACGAACAACCACCAATCCAATGCCAGCATTCCCCACTCCCAGCCCGCTTTACTCCTAAAATTCCCTATGATCGACAAAGTTTACTCAAGTTACGCGATTTGCCAGCCGATCGTGATTCCATGATGTCGGAAAATGGGGCTTCTACAATTCGATCGCGGATTCCCAGGGGTATCGAAAAGATCGCTGTCGCATGGGGTAGCGTCGTCGTATCCGGCTTGACCATGCTGGGAGACATTTCATTATTTGCGTTGCAGATGTTTCGCTGGATGCTTACCAAGAAGCCCAAGAAGGACACGCTTCTGCCTAATTTTTATTCTGTTGGCGTATTGAGTCTGCCTGTGGTTGCCCTTACCGGAACCTTTATTGGGATGGTATTAGCGATTCATAGCTACGATCAGTTCAAGAATATCGGACTCGAAACGAGACTTGGGGCCGTCATCAACAAATCGCTAGTTCGCGAGTTGGGACCAGTTCTGGCAGCGACGATGTTAGCGGGTCGAGTAGGCAGTGCCATGGCTGCAGTGATTGGAACAATGCGAGTTACCGAGCAAATTGACGCACTCATAAGTATGGGGGCCAACCCCATCCACTATCTCGTGGTCCCGCGATTCCTCGCATGTGTGCTTCTTATTCCTGCGTTGACGGTCATGGCGGACTTTATGGGGATCGTGGGGGGCTACTTTCACAGTGTAATCGTATTGGGAATCGACCATTCCCAGTACTTGAGAAACAGTCGAGAATTCGTCAATGGGTTTGATTTGTTTTCCGGCGTATTCAAAAGTATCGTTTTTGGGGCCATCATATCGGTCGTCAGTTGTTACCACGGATTTCATTGTTTACCAGGAGCAGACGGAGTTGGTCGCGCCGCCACGACCGCATTCGTCCAGAGCTTTGTCATGATTCTCGCGTTGGATATCGTTTTGAATCTGATGCTCAATGGAATTGAATACGCGTTGTGGCCAGGAGGAACTAAGCTGTTCTGATGAATGCCAGTCTTCTAGAACAAGTCCTCGACGAGTCGAGTCCTCCGTCTCCTGCTTTGGTAGAAACGCAAAGCTTATCGCTTCGTTTTGGTAAGCAGACAATTCTCAACGAGATCTCGATTTCTATCCCTAAAGGGCAAACAGTCGCCATCATCGGAGAGAGCGGATGTGGGAAAACAATGCTTCTCAAGACGATCGTGGGCCTAGTTGCCCCGACGTCTGGCAGGATTCTTTTCGACGGAACGAACCTATCATCCCTCAACGATACATCGATGACCGAGTTAAGAAGGCGATTCGGATTTGTTTTTCAGAATGCTGCTCTCTTTGACAGCATGACCATTGAACAGAACATAGCATTCCCACTAAAACAGCATGGCACCCCCAAAGGTCAAAGCGAATCACAATTGATTCGGGATCGACTCTATGAAGTTGGGTTGCCGACAAATGTTCTGCCGAAGAAACCGTCGCAGCTTTCGGGCGGCATGAGAAAACGAGTTGGATTAGCCCGGGCACTGATTCTCGAACCGGACCTGCTTTTATACGACGAGCCTACTACAGGGCTAGACCCGATTATGAGCGATGTGATCAACGAGCTAATTATTCGGACAAGAAAGCGTTACGAAGTCACCAGTATTGTGATCACGCACGACATGCATTCTGCACGTAAGATTGCAGATCGCATTATCATGCTATACCCATTCGCTCGATTAAAACCAGGCGAATCCCAAATACTCTTCGATGGTACGCCAAGTCAACTCGATACAGTTCGAGATCGGCGAGTCAAGCAATTCGTTGCGGGTGAAGCCGGCGAACGCTTGATGGAGATGCTAGCGGACAAAGGGCGAGGGGATCTCGATTCTCTAAGACATTACCCAGAACCACCCAAGGATGCGACGTAAGGCACGAGGCAATCATGGAAGATAGCAATTATCGGTTTGGTGTGGGCGTATTGGTTTTGGCAGCTTGTATTATCTGCGTGTTACTGATCGCATTCTTTGGACGTGGTCCTTCGTTGTGGGAAGAGCGATATCGGGTTAGCATCAACTTCCCCAGGACCCCGAGAGTTACGGTAGACACTCCGGTGCGGAAGAATGGGGTCACGATAGGTCGGGTCTCTAAAGTATTTCTTCGTCAGGGAGATGGTGGCGTTGATTTAACTCTTGAGATCAAAGGGGAGTACCAAATCAAGAAGGAGGAGCTCGCGATGATCATGATGGGATCACTCATCACCGGGGACTCTGTCGTTGAATTTGTTGCACCAACACCGGTATCGATGCTGGCCAGATTCGATGGAATAGCAGGGACCAATCGCGACGGCATGCTAGACGAAGCCGAGCAACGCATTTCTCAAGAGATCATGGCGGATCGCGATTATTTCCAAGGGGGCGAGGTCGCTAAGGATCCCCTCGAGGCGTTGGCAAGCGTTGGGCCGGCATTCGAAAGATTTGATCAGATCGCCGCCATATTGCAGGAGTCGATCAACAGCGGCACGGGGCCGATCAAGAGCATGGCAGACTCCGTACAAACCACGCTCACTAGTATTAGCGAAACATCCAGCACCATCAATCGCGTCGCAAGACAATTGGAAGAAGCGAGGGTTGGAGATGCCATTTCCCGAAGCATTGCTTTACTGCCTCAACTCTTCACAGAAGCTCAGACTACCTTGCAGCAAACACAGAGAACGCTTAAGGGGATTGAGACGTTTAGCAATAGCCTAGAAGGAATCGGTAAAGATTTCGAAGGCTTGGGATCGTCAGTGAAAGATGCCGTTGCTCAAGCGAATCGTGCGATCGAGAATATTGCCGACATCACGGAACCTGTCAAAGAAAATAGCGAACAGCTTGTAGAGAGAGCCTCCAATCTTCTGGCGAATTTGGACGTACTATCCACCGATTTGAGAAAGTTCGCAAACCGATTGAATGACGGCAACGGGACGATTAAACAGTTGATTGACGACGATCGGCTTTACTTTCAAGCCGTCGATACCATGCGCAACATCCAGACCGCTTCGTCAAATATTCAGCAACTGGCATCACGATTGCAACCAATCGTGGATGACGCTCGTGTATTTGCGGACAAAGTAGCACGCGATCCGGGGCAATTGGGAGTTCGTGGTGCACTTAGCGGCCGGTCTTTAGGTACTGGACTTAAATAAATCGTTGCGTATAAGTTGTTCGTTACCAATCGTTCTCGAATTTGAAATGACAATCATGCGACGTGATGTTTCGATCATCTTGGCAGCGGCGGGAAAAAGTACGCGGTTTCGCGATCCCTACGTAAAAAAAGTCTTCACCTTGTGTTCGGGAAAGCCAGTTTGGCAGTACAGCGCCCAGTTGTTTTCCGACCACCCGAGAGTCGCGCAAATCATCATGGCGATATCTCCCGAAGACAAAGAGATGGTCCAGGAAAAGTTTGCGGGAACACTAACCATGTTGGGAGTGGAATTGGTGCTGGGTGGACGCGAACGGTACGAGAGTATTCGAAACGCATTAGAGCGAGTTAAGGAATCGATTCGTTTGGTAGCCGTTCACGACGCTGCAAGACCGTGCTTAACTCGGTCAGCATTCGACGCAGTTTTATCCACCGCAGATGAGAAAGGGGCTGCCGTGTTGGCATCGCCCATTCGTGCGACGGTCAAACGCTGCGATTCGACTGGCAAGATTGTAGAGACCGTCGCAAGGGATGGTCTTTGGCAGGCGCAGACTCCTCAAGTCTTTCATACGGAATTGCTTCAGAAAGCGTATACCCGTGTCCAGGGGACTCCCACGGATGATGCACAAGTGATCGAGGCTATGGGACTACCTGTCTACTGTGTTGAGGGCCCGGAATCCAACATCAAGATTACCACCAAAGAAGACCTAAGAGTTGCCGAAGGATTTTTACGGGTCCCGCAACGAAGCAAAGATAATCCCTTCTTTTGAAGCGGACTCCGCACCTATCGCAGCAACTTAAATGCGTTCTAAGCATAATCCGACGCGTGCGCGGGGGAATTTACAGGAAATTGTCCGTCGCTTACGCTTTTTGAAGTTGCACAGTAACCGGTTGTTCGGGCCAACCGCCTTGCCTTTGCCTAGCCCAGGCAGAATGACTGGAAATTGAGAAAACGATGATGTTAGGGCCAAAGGTCCGGCCGTTATAGGATGGCTTGGATCTCAGCAAGGGAACAAACGGTCAGGCATTGGCCCATGAAAACTTTTGGTGAATCGCGGTCCAAGCCCTCCAGGCCTGGCTAGGTAAACGAACAGGGCTTTGCCCCTAAATCCAGAATAGCGCAACTTGAAAATTCATGCTTCGGGTTGGGATTTTGTTGATGGACCGAGCAAAATAATTCTCACGAATCGGCACAAGACCATCCTGCTAGGCTGTCCATGAAAATGGAGTTGCAGGAATACTGCGAAGCCAATCCGGATGGGACAGAGCAAGGTCCAGGATTGAGTGCGTCGAGAGTGGCGATTTATGATTCGTAAGTCCGAGACTCTGCGCAATTGCCCCCAAAATCTCCTCGGGCTGAGTCCCCACGCTCCGATAAAAGCTAAGTCGAGAATCACCATGTCGTTTGGCAAGCCGGCGGCCATCGTTTCCAACGACGAGAGGAAGATGGATCCAATTGGGAGGGTCCCACTTCATTGCATGGTAGATTGCCAACTGCCTGTAGGTGCTAAAAACAAGGTCGTTCCCTCGAACAACGTGGTTGATTCCTGAATCGTGATCATCCACGACCACTGCCAGTTGATAAGCAACTGGCCCATAGTTTCGGGCAACAACAAAATCCCCCAACGCTTGCGATGGAACCAACGTCTGCAACCCCGCAAATTGGTCCATCCAAGAGACTTGTTCCGAGCGAGGAAATCGAAACCGCCAGGAATACTTGATATCCTGCGCATCGAACCTTGATGCATCTGCTACGCAGTTAATCGCGCATTTTCCGCTGTAAACCGTACCATCTAGAAAGGACTCGTGTGGAGCGCTCGCAGCCTCTTCGATTTCGCTTCTGGTACAAATGCATGGATATACTAGTTCACGAGATTTAAGTTCATTGAGGACTTCGGTGTATCGGAATGTTCGTTCTGATTGCCGAATATAACCGGCTGGAGAAGAATCTCGATCCCAATCCAATCCGAGCCAATCCAAATCCTCAAAGATAAGATCTTCGGCGCCGGTTTTTGTTCGTGGGGTATCCAAATCCTCGATTCGAAGAAACAATTTTCCCAGGTTCGTTTTTGCATGAAGCCAAGCCACTAGGTAAGTCCTCGCGTTGCCGATATGCTGGGCTCCTGTTGGGCTAGGCGCCAATCTGCCGATGTAGGTCATTTAGGAAGTACGGATGCAGGATTGTTTTGGGGGAGCGTGCATTCGATTGATGCATCGGGAAATTCATCTTTTATCGAATTGCTCAGCCACGTCGCATGATCATCGTCTTTGGCGACGACCAGAACAGTAGGCCCCCAGCTGCTTTGCGCAGCGCCCGAGCAATCGCGATGCATGAGCAAATCGACTAAACGACTAATTTCCGGCGTGCGATAAATACCACCTTGGCATTTTGAGAAAATGCTACCTGCATAATGTCCATATCGGCCTACGGAACGATCCCAACGTTCCCAGTCATGCGACTGTACCGCGGGAACGATTTCTGATTCGATGAGATCGAGCATACGCTGGCGATTCGGGTTAGGATGCGACGCGCATTGATAAAACATATTTTGTTCGGCATCGCCGGAGTCACCAAGAGTGGTCGAGACTCGCACAAGCAATAGTCTCCATTGCGGTGGAAAGTTCATCCGTAGCGAGGGACGCGACATCGCCTGAGAGTGACCGTAATCGACAATGAACCCCCCCTCCATAAAGCCTTGAAGCCCCACGCAGGATCGAGCGCCGCGGCCGGTAACCAGTTTTAATTGGTCGATGTTTTGGATCGTCCTGTTGCGGGCACGTTCCAGCATTGCTGCAACCGCGCACGCGACCTGAGTACCTGATCCCAGGCCGCAATGGGGCGATGCGGTTTGATGAAGCATGATTTGCTTGACCGGCAAGTCGGGCTCGTTTTGAATCGACATCCAGCGTTCGCACGCATTGAAGACCCGAGATTTCCAGTACGCATCTGCCACAATCGTCAGTTCGCTGGGGTTCTCGACGGCTCCAACGACTCCTTCGATGCGGGAGGATGGCGACTCCGCCATAAGGCCAATTCCTCCGAACAAGTTCGCTTGTCGTGGACAAATCTCCATCAGTCCTAGGTGTAGACGGCAGGCGGTGACAATTGTGATTGAGTTTTCTTTGATCAGATTCACCGGTTCAGCAGCCTGTTTCGTCGACTGTCGCGGGTAAAGTAGGTGGATTAAGCCAAACCATTAGGCATCGACTTCCGCTGCGGCCAGTACGAAAGCATCGTCGCGACTACCGTTCCATTTCGGAATATCTGATTTTGTGGCAGTCCAGCCCGCATGAACGACAACACCACGATTTGATTTTCCTCCGAGCAGTTTCCAACGTACGGGGGACAGTTGCTCTGGTAAATCGATTGAGTCCCCTTCTTTTGTGGAGATTAGCGGTTTGATTTCGAGCATTTTATCGAGTGATTTTCGAGTATCCCGAAGAACGTCGCGTGCAGCCGCTCCGATTTGAGCGTCGGTGTACATATCGAGAGATTCATGCACCAGGTCGAGAAAGCGAGCTTCTCTTTGCAATGTACTCAGGAGAGTCAAAGCATCGCTACGCCCGCTCGATTCTTTGCCAGCGGGGAGTGAGCTTTTTACGGCGGAGCCAGTCAGAACGGGTTGAGGCATCGCGGTCGTCAAGGTTTGCTTGTTATCGATCGATTTTGGGGCCTCAAACGCTTCCGCGACCCGCTTAGCAATTGCCGGATTGAAAAGAACTGAGAAAAACGCTTTCAAGGCCAGAAACAGACGCATATCGAGTCTCGAAGGGAAACGAGTATTGATTCACTACCCCGCCAGTATACCCACGGAAGCGAGAATGTTGCAGGTGCGAATCTCCAGGCAACTCTGCTATACTCTGAGGACGGCAGAACTTGCCAAGGGACCAAATGGTGAAAGGGAGTTCAGGGAAAAATCTGGGTTGCAGATAAGGAGATTAGCAGGAAGCAAAATGTTTGACCCGAAAGCCAAGCGAACTAATTCCGTTCCGGCGTCTGGCGCGTCGGCTGCACCGAGCAACGCTATTGGGCTGCGAATTGCTAAAACCAAGCGGCTCGGAGAAATTCTTTTTCAAACGCCGGGGGCCTGGGCAGATCGAGCGGAAAAACAGAAACGAATCGCGGACAAAGTGCTGTCCCGGTCCAAGGTTATGCGGGGGGCCAATTTCCAAAAAATCTCACGGGAAGACTTGGAGTTAATGGCTTATACCTACGATGAACTGTTTCTCGATGGCATGGCGTTAAGCATTGCCGAGTCATTTGGATTATCGTTTCGTTTAAGTTCGCGTATGACTCGGGCAGGTGGTAAAACGACACGAACGATTTTTCCAGCATCCGCGGGCAAGCCGGCCAGAATTCATTTTGAAATAGCTATTTCCACCTCGCTATTATTTCAATCCTTTCGCCCCGGAGATGGCGCGATTCGGGTGTGCGGCTATGACTGTCTGGATCGATTAACCGCGATGCAGAGAATTGTTGAGCACGAGCTTCTTCACCTGTGCGAGATGCTTGTTTGGAACCAAAGCGATTGTGCCGCTAACCGCTTTCAATCTATCGCTAGGAATATGTTTCGGCATACCGAGTTTCGGCACGAACTAGTGACGCAACAAGAGCGAGCGGCCAAGCAATTCAATGTAAAGACAGGAAACCGAGTGGCATTTCGTTATCAGGGAAAAGTTTTGACGGGAATTGTCAACCGCATAACACGTAGGGCGACCGTGCTCGTCGAAGACCCTCGGGGCGAGCGGTTCTCCAATGGCAAGACCTATGTCAAGTATTATGTCCCCATTCATGCCTTGAAGGCGATCTCTTAGTCGGCTGTGTAGCGCCGTGCCTCGTCTCGGAGGCGTATGGCTTGGATGCTGTTTTGGCGATCGGAGAGCCCGGTATCCTTACTGAGACTGGTCAATTCTGATAGAATCGGAGTGAGTCAGTGCTACGACTCGGAGACCATTCGGATCATCACCCGCAGAGTCATTGCGTGCCTATTCCATTGCGTTCTAAGACAAGAGTTAGCCGCCGGGCGATAGCCATGTCAGTAGATATTCATCCATTTGAACCCGAACGACAGACAACTTAATGCGACACCTTACAGATTTGGATTCACGGGAAGACGCGGAGAATTTCGTCGCTTACCTCATAACCCTGGGAGTCGCCACTCACGTTGAGCAAGAGAACAGAGTGCCCCCACAGTGGTCTATCTGGGTGAAAGAAGAAGACAAGATTGCTTTTGCGGCCCAGGAACTCGAAGCGTTCCGTGCAGACCCTACAAATGGGAAGTACGCTCAAGCGAGAGCCAAGGCGAACACAATCCTAGAGGAACAGCGCGCGTTACAAAAGCAAAGAGAAAAAAATCTAAAACAGATTCGTTCGAGCACTTCTTCTATAGGCAGTGCGAGACTGAACAACCGAGCCATGCCCCCTGTAACTTTAGGGCTGATCATTCTTTGCGTAATCTTTGGGTTCATTACGGAGTTCAGTGGTGTAAACCAAAATAAAAAGCTGGGTTGGGCGATTTTGAGTAACTTTAGGTTTGTCGACCTCAAACTTTTTAGCGAAACCGGTGACCCGGCGGCGTCGCTTAAGAAACTCGAATTGTGGAGGGTGTTTACACCAGCCTTGTTGCATGGGAATGCGATTCACCTCCTGGTCAACATGTTATCGCTCGCTTCCTTAGGCCGATTGGCCGAACGATTGGAGGGCCGGGGCAAGTACATCGCTATCATGTTGATCTGTGCCATGGGCGCCCACCTACTCCAAGGACTCATGCCCCCCTCGATCATGGGTATAAAGTCCATTGGCGGTACCCCTTTTTTCGTAGGAATCTCCGGCGTGGTGCTGGGGCTCTTTGGATACTTGGCTGTCAAAACTAAGATTCGGAGCGATCTTGGGATTTACTTCCCACCTGACTCCTATTTCATGGTGGGATTCATCATCGTCGTAGGGTTGATTGGAGCGATGCCATTCGCCAATCTTGCTCACATAGGTGGATTGTTGACTGGTGCAATCCTGGGGTATTTCTGGAATCGCTAACGGTTTAATCTGAACTTTTTTTGAAATCTTGTCACGACTCTGGTCCAACCGCGTCCGGATGACTTAAATTACAAGGACTACGCACATCCTTTACGATTGTCCCAGATGTTTGGGGAATGAGGTTTATGTTGAATAACGGGATTCTTCGATTTGTATCGACGAAGGCCAGATTGATGGCAATGGCATTTTGCGTTTCGGCGTTGGCAGTTGCGGTCACCTCACAGTCCGTCCTCGCGAACACTTGTCCATTTTGTTCCGCCTCGGGCCAAACGATGCGTCAAGAGATGGAAACCATGGATGTCGTAGCTCTCGCGTCGCTCGTGAAAGTTTCCGAGACCCCAACCGATTCGCTTGGAACATTCCGGATCGACAAAATTATAAAGGGGGATTTGTACGCCAAGATAGGCACCACTATTGAGGCAACCTACTATGGCCCCCCGGAATCGAGCAAAACGTTTTTGATTCAGGGAGTCGATCCCAAGAGTTTCGTATGGTCCGCTCCCATCGCGTTAACCGAAGAAGCGAAACAATACCTCGGAAAATTGTTAACCCTTTCCGAGGTGCCCGTGGAGCGGCTGGCGTTCTACCAAGATTACTTTGAGCATCCAGATTTCTTGTTATCTCGCGATGCGTACGATGAATTCGCCCAAACCCCCTATGACGAAGTCGTAAAGCTCAAGCCGCAAATCAAGCGTGAACAACTGATCAATTGGATAAACGACCCCGCCATTTCTGTGGATCGCAAGCGATTGTACTACACGCTGGTGGCTATTTGCGATGTCAAGGAGGATGCCAAATGGATGGAGGCCAAAATTAAAAGTGTTGATGAAAAGGAACGCAAAGCCCTGGACGCGTTGGCCGCAGCTTACCTGTCACTGGTAGGTGCCGACGGTCTTCAAGTCTTGGTTGACAGCTACTTCATAAATCAAGAATCTGACTATGTGGACGTTTACGCAGTGGTAGGAGCCCTGCGGTTTCACGCGACAGAGGGAAAGAAGATCGAGCCGCTCAAGGTAGCTAATGCCATGGCCAAATTACTCGATCGACCGGATTTGGCAGATCTAGTCATTCCCGATCTTGCGAGACTGGAAGATTGGAGACACCTTGAGAAACTCATGACGCTGTTCAAGCAAGCGAAAAAGCCAGACGATTGGCTGATTCGGTCTCCCGTTATCAATTTTATGCGAGCCTGCCCTCTCCCTGAGGCTGAGGTTATGTTGGCTGAAATGGAAAAAATCGATCCTGCGTCAGTCAAGCGGGCTAAGACGCACTTCCCGATCCCTAAACCACTCAAACCATCTCCCAACGACCAAAGCAAAGTTCGAACAAACCGAGATTTCTCGGTCGGCTCGAGCGAAGATGCAACAGGTCCGGCAGATATCGCAATCTTGGATGGAAAAACTTACCTAAGAGAACAAGGATCCGATCCGAATCATTTGCCCAAGCTCCCTCAGTGGCGAAAAGATGTGCGAGTTGCCTATTTGGACAATGCTGCTCGAACTCGATCGAGGGAGTTAACGACACAATCCGAAAGCCGAACGCCGGTTGGGGCGAACCATTTTTACGGAGTATTCGTAATCATGATCGCTACGTGCCTCACCGGGATAGCGATGTGGCATGTTGGAACAGGTGGATTAAGATAGCGGTTGTAAAATACCGAAGTTCTAGCAAAACCTTAGCGGATCCCACTGCAAAAAGGTGCTTGAGCGAGCCCACTTGCCTATCCCCCCTCATTCGTTAACGCACTGATTCTAACCATGTCAACACTGATCGAAGAGTCCGCTGTAACCCAAGAGTCCGGCGCGGAAGGCGAAGATTTTGATTACAAGGCATTGAGCCGAGCGGCTGTAATCTCGGTAATTTTTGGCGTGATCGGTTTTTTGGCCTGGGAATCCCCCTACCTCATTGTGCTCCCGCTTTTGGCAGTGGTGTTGGCATTTACTGGCTTGAGTGCAATTAGGCGGTTTCAAGATGAATTGACGGGCAAGAACATAGCACTCGCTGGATTGTCGCTCGGCTCTCTAATGTTGGTTGTCGCGCCCATTAAGCATACTTACGTGTATTTCACCGAAGTACCCGATGGTTACGAACGAGTTTCTTTTGGTGTTCTTAAAAGCCCGACCGGGGCACCAGATACTCCTACGGCGGAAGCAGTGAGACTGGACGGCCAAAAAATTTTTCTAAAGGGTTACATCCACCCAACTTCACTTTCCAGCAAGAATTCGAAATCTTTTATTCTCGTTCCTGACTGGGCGACGTGCTGCTTTGGAACCCAGCCGCCATTGACGCACATGATCGAAGTTCACTTGGTCAATGAGAAATACGCCAGCAAATCATTCCGTCAGCATTCTCTAGCGGGCACATTTACTGTTATTCCCCAAGGAAAGGCAGTCGAAGGCTTCACAGGCGTTTACTACCAGCTGGACGCGGAGCACTTTCAGTAAATAGGATCGGCCTTCAGGCTGTTTAACCGCACAGTCCGAGAGTGTACCGAGGGCCTATCAACCAACGGCGGCTCCTAAATTTGGATCGTAACGGTAGTAACGATTTTGCCGGTCGTGAGATCCAGCCTGATCTCGCAGTAGACAATCCGCCTGACCGAGGTGATGATGATTGATCATCGCAGATGTGGCAATTACCATGATACTAGGTCTATCCTAGTCTGGTAGTCGCACTATCGCGGGCTACTCCGATTATCAATCTTGATTCCGCCGGTTTAGCAGTATGATCTCTGATTTATTTGCGATCGATTCACAAGAAATTGTTGGCAAGTTGTGGCATGCCAAATGGAAGATCGTGGGCTTTCAAGCTGCGGTAGTCATAGCGTGCTTGAGCGTGATACTCTTTTGGCCACGCGGTTATCTGTCTGAAGCGAGGATCTTCTTGCAGCTTGGTAAAGAATCAGTTGCCATCGACCCTACCGCAACATCGGGAGGAAGCATGGTCAACGTGCAATCGAGTACACGAGAAGACGAAATCATCACATCATTAGATATTTTGCAAAGCCGCGAGCTAGCCTCTAAAGTCGTAGATTCTTTATCCCCCGAGGTTGTACTTGGGAATTCCGATGCAGCCAATGAGAGCGCCGCCTCACAGGGTATAGCAAGTTCCGTGACAGGACTTTTGAATCAAGCCATCAATATTGTTCGGCAGATTGATCCTCTTTCAGACCGAGAGCGAGCGATTATCAGTATTGAAAAAAACCTTAAGGTGACTGCTGAACGCAAATCGGAAGTGATCGTTTTGAAGTTTGAGGCCAAATCACCACAGTTAGCTCAAATGATATTGGCAACGCTCGTTGACCTTTACAAAGTTGAACACACCCGAATCCACAGAACGGAAGGGTCTCAAAAATTTTTTACTGAGCAGCAAGCCGTACTTGCAAAAGAGTTGGATGATATCAATGAACGATTGCGATTAGAAAAGAATCAAATGGGTTTAGCCTCAATCGCCGGGCAACGGGATCTGTTAGAGGTTCGAAACAAGGACGTGTCGTTGAGTTTAGCTGATACCGAACGAACGAGAGCATCGGTTAATGCTCGTATTGAAAAACTGCGAGATGAACTCGCACGCGTTCCAGAGCGAATCAATAGCACGGAAGTTATAAAGTCCAATTCAGCCACAGACATGCAAGCTCAACAGTTGTACACACTACAATTGCAAGCGATGGAATACGAAACAAAGTACCAAGCCGATCACCCAAAGCTGATCTCTATTCGAAAACAGTTGCAAGACGCCGAGGATAGCTACCGGCTGAAAGAGTCGAAAAGTCAGGAGGTAACTGACGATATAAACCCCATCCATCGCGACTTGACTCTAGATTTGTTAAAGTCAGAATCCGAACGTGCGGGCATCGAGGCGAAGTTAAAGGATCTCGCGTTGCAGAGAGAAAACATTCTGGAGCAACTAAAGGAATTGAACAAGTTCGAGATTTTGATCGCAGATCTCGAGCGAGAACGCGGCTTGCGTGAGGCAAAGTATGTGTCGTATACCAACAGCCTTGAGGAGGCCAGACTTAACAAGGAATTAGAGAATAGCCGCATATCCAGTGTGGTAACAGCACAGGAAGCAACACTTCAAGAGCGACCGGTGACACCATCCAAGGTGATGGTTGTCCTGTTTGGGGCAGGCTTACTCTTTGCTGGTACAGTATTTTTAGCTTTCGCATTTGTCAAATTAGACGATCGTCTTATGACACCGGAAAGTGTTCGTAGCAACACCGGATTAGAGGTTTTGTGTACACTCCCCAAACTTATGCAATTGGCTAGATCGTAGCGGATTAATATGACCGAACAAACAATGTTAAGAGCCGCGACGGATCGAGAGCTAAAGACGACCACTCAGCAGCTATCGGCTGCCACGGGCTACATCGATTCCATATTGATGAAGATTTCCGCGTTTCAATTGGACAACAAGATAGGGTCCCTATGTTTAGGGGTCACATCTTGCGACCGAAAGGTTGGAGTCAGTACTCTGGCACACAATTTGGCTGTCAACGCGGGTTCTGTTGGTTTGAACGGAGCATTGGTTTTAGACGCAAATCATGTCGAGCCTATGCAGCATGAATTATTTAAGGTCAATCGCGGTCCTGGGCTTGTTGATCACTTGGTGCGCGGCGAACCAATCGAAGATTGCTTGCAATCTTTCAATAATGGCCAGATCAGTTTAATGATGTGGGGTAGCAATCGCGTTCCATTATCTGCCGTATCGCCTCTAAAATTAGATGGCTTCTTTTCCGAGCTCCGAACGCGTTATCAAATGATTGTGATAGACCTGCCAATTATTCGAGACTCTGAGTTTGAAACGTCACTCGCTTCTTATACGGATGGCATTTTACTCGTTCTTGATGGCAATCGAACTAAGCAGAGAGCCGTGAAACGCTGCCTTACGAATTTGCAGCAACAGAATGCGACCATTATTGGGACGGTAATGAATCGCTATCAATCTCCCTTACCGAATTGGCTCAAGAGTTGGTTTTGACGTTCGGCTTCCAGCCCCCTTCTAAACAAACTCACTTTCAAAACAATCTAAAGTGTGGCAAACTGATTGACGAAGCTGATCTCTTAATCTGTAAATGACTCACAGTGGGCCCACCTAATGGAAAGGCCGAATAGAGATCGCTAGAATTCCGAAGTATAAACCAATCGCAATCGCAATAACCATAAACGTCGTTAGCAGCAAACGGAATACAAATCTCTTGTTATGCACTCTACGTTTCTCGTCGATTGCCGGTGGGATTTTGTCCTAGCGTCACGACCTTGCAGTCAATCACTCGTTTTGGGACTAGAGTCACAACTAACACAACTCATGGTGCATAGATCGGCTGCTCTACAACAGGTCTAGCTTCCGGATTCAAAACCGTCCGACGTATCGATAAGGAACCTTGCCCTCGGCCTTCTCTCGTCTCTTATTGATCCAATTCCGCCACGCTATAACAATGAGATGGGCGAACTTATGAATCGTCCGCCAGTTCTCGGTTGCCTTTAACAATTGCTCTGCCTTTCCATCGCGTGTCGCCTCATTCACTGGTTGGGATTCTCGCCCCTTTTCTTCTGTTGTGGTGGAACTGGATTGCCAGGTGTCAACATAAAACGATTGCTGAGGTATTTGTGGTTTCAGGATGGTTACCTTTTTAATCACCGCATAGGTCAGCCAAAGCGATCCATCAAGTCTGCCGAGGGGCAACCAATTTCTATCAGAACTCAAGCAATCATAAACTTCCCACGATCCACGAACGAAATCCTTTTTCATGCGGCAAAGCCATAACTTCTCGATTTCGCATCCATTAGTTCGATAGTAATCTGCGAACAATGCAGGCGAGACACTGTAGAAGCCATGGTTTACCGCATTGGAGGTTGGAGTTAAATGGATGATTCGCCCACCGAGCTTCGTCATCCGCAAACAATGCTGCATGGCTCGCCCGATTTCAAAGATATGTTCGATCGTACCACTATCAAGAACCAGATCGAAGGAGTTCGCAAGGTGATCTGGAGTTTCCTCTGAGTTTAAATCAAGCGACTCTTCCGCACCTTCATAACTGGACCGATCCATTCGCACGGATTGATCGAAACCCAAGAATTCATACAAAGAATCATCCGATAGGAAACCGGCGTTTCGTAGTTCGGGATCGCGATGCAAGATCGGCTCGATGACTCGAAAAGTTCCCATTGATCTCGAAGCGAGGGACCTAATCTCATCAAAGGTCGCATAGACGTGCTGCCGACCTAATGTTCCAATACGGCCCTGCCACTTTGCGCGAGCAGCCTCTTGGATCAAAAGGTGGATTGCAGCTCGTGGAAGCCCCATAACAAACATTCACTGAATAATATACGCAAACCATCGTACCATTTGTTGCAGCACTATTGGCATCCAATCATACTCCCAATTGCAACCTCCTCAGTGTACTTGCGAGATAGTTTTTGGGTAGGAGGCTGATCGTCGATCGAAATAGAACTCATCCTAAATAATGCGACCTTGATGAACGAACAGTCGACCCAACCTTCTAATTTTCTGTTGACCATCGGAATTCCGACTTACAGTCGCGCTGATCTTCTCGATCTATGTTTAGCATCCGTATTACCACAAGTTGAGGAGTCAGGAGCTCTCGTTGAGTGTGTTGTCTCGGACAATGCGTCTATCGACCACACCGCCCAAGTTCTGGCAAAGTATAAGTCGCGATTCCCATGCCTTAAGGTTTTTCGCAACGAAACTAATATCGGCATTATCGGTAACATCACCAAAACTTCCTCGGAACTTGCTTCAGGCGATTATATC
This sequence comes from Pirellula sp., assembly GCA_046318795.1. GTDB lineage: Bacteria > Planctomycetota > Planctomycetia > Pirellulales > Pirellulaceae > JBKCUI01. The sequence goes on along the minus strand of JBKCTT010000102.1, from coordinate 51,746 downwards.
CTATTGATTGGTGATGATGATGTTTTGACGGCAGGAGCAATCACCAAGATTCTTCGTCAGCTCCAATCCGAACCGAAGCCTGACATGATTGCGCTCAATGTAGGCTATTTACCCCGTGCACGCCGGCCTAGAATCCAAGAGGCTCTCGGGGGCGTTGCCGATAAGTTTGATAAGATGCTTCGCTCACCAACAACTCGCTCGCTTGTTTCGCTAAACGAAGCTTTTGAAGGACCGCCAGCCGACCTCACGGCATCGTATTCGGTCGTGCTAAAGCGTGCTCACTGGAAACACGTCTTTCCTGTTTCATGCCTCGAACCGCCATTTTCCTCGCTAAAGACCACCTACCCAAGTGGATACGTCATCGCGGAAACTTGTCGAAATTGCTCGGTCACAATCCTAGGTGACCCCTCGGTTGTTATCTACGAAATGCCTGGAAGTGAGTTTAGTTGGGCTCGATTTCGAGGAGTCACTAGCACACGTTATGCGACCGAGTTGCTTTGCAAATTCGAGCAAAACGGAGTTTCGTCCGAGAAGCTGGTTCCCTACAAACGTTTTCAATTGGAGCACCGAAATGAAGAACTAGGGGAACTCCTTTGGGACAAGACGACAGCGGGCGGTTGGAGGGATGCTTTGAAATTCGCTTGGATGCTCAAACGGTTTCCCGTTGGTCTCATCAAGTGCTTTACGCTCTCACTATTGCACGCCGATGCACCGCAGTGGCTTTCTTGGCTCCCACGCATGTTGCTTAAAGCCAAGCGGGCGTCTCGCGGCCAATGACGAGTTCTACCAGTGACGAGTTCTGAATGAGTAGTTCGTTTATTTATCACCCGCCTCAGCTTCTGCTTCTCCATCTTTATGGTCCGAATGGCGTCGCTCACCGGGTAGTTTTGGCACGCCGGTAACGATCAACTTGATTGATTTTGTGCCTTCGTCGGGAACATTGAACCTCAAGCCCGATGTCGAGTAGTTTCGATGTTTCGGGTTAACTACACCTTGGGTGCTTGGTTGATGCCCCTGGATACCTTCGGTCATTACGAACTGGACAACAACGCATTGATGATCGCCGACGGCGGCACCGTCACCATCCACAAACGTTGTCAGCTTAAAGGATCCATCTCTTTGAATTTTCCCAGTAGCTTGAACACCTTCATAGGCCAATGATTTCGTTTCGATCGTTCCAACGACGACGGGTGATCCATCCTCGAATTGGACAACTCCTTCGGCTAAAACGATTTTCGGGCCTCGATTGCAGCCGAAAATGGATAGCAGAAAACAAGAGCACAACAGAACTAGGAAACGCAGAAAGCGTTTCGTGTTAGTTCCACTGGGTATGGATTGTGGAGTAGAGTTGCGGACGAGTTGTTTCATAGCGACTCGATGATGCGCGAAATTGGGAAACGTGGATTGGAGAGTTAATTATTAGGCGAGGCGATGTGGAGTGGGCCCGCCCAACTTACTCCGACTCTTGTACAGTTTGCCCATCTGCGCGGTGAGACATGTGTCCGAGTGTTTCGGTATCAATATGAACACTCAGTGTTCGTACGCTGCCATCGGCAAATGCAAAATTGCAGCGACCGACGTGCCAGCTTCCCCAGCGAACGAGGTCATCCCCCTCACCTTTTAAATTTTTGCAGATCGGCATCGTGGGGCCACCGAGTCGTCCCGTATTAAACACGTGATCGCCATTGAAGATGAATGCGTCAAATGGAGAGACTCCGAGCCGACCGACAGGAACGTGCATTTCTCCTGATAGGATCGTGTTACTGAGGCCATCAGTGACGCTCGCCATTTTAATTCGATCTTGCGGTGATCTTGGAATGCCATCTCGGCACTTCGCGCGAACGGAAATGATGATACCAGTGCCGTTTCCACCGTAGTTAAAATCAGTGGGTAATCCTGAGCTCCCTGGAGAGATATCACCGTGATTCCCGCCGTAGTCACCCACGGCACCCGATAACGTTAAATCACCACCACCGACCAGCGGGACTCGGCATCCGCAGGGCAAAGTGATCCAAATCGTTGCACCACTTACGATAGCGCCCATTCCAACCGCATCACCAACCGTTCTGCGAGCGGGACAGCAATAGACCGGGAGGGTCGTAGCCCGAGTGAAATCGTCGTGATCACCGTACGCAACCGAGTAGTCCCAACGCTGCTCGAGATTGCTCGCTTCGAGGTACGGCATGATCCGAACCAGCCAAGTTGTCTCTTCGCCGCCGCAGTCATAAGCCTTATCATCACCTGGCCGAGGTTGGTATCTCGCAGGTGGGTAAAAGTTCTGAGCGCTGTGGAATAGATCTGTGGCGAGAGCGATTTGTTTCAAATTGTTTTTGCATTGCGTCATCCGAGCAGCTTCCCGTGCCGCTTGGACCGCCGGGAGAAGAAGACTTACAAGAAGTCCTATGATCGAGATAACGACCAGCAACTCAACTAACGTAAAAGCAGTCTTCGGCCCAGGTCGGAAGTCACGGTGGGAGTCAACTCTCTTGCAGCCGACTTTTAGCGTGACTTTTTGGACCTTTTGCACGGTGTACCTCCAGGAAAACTTACTAGCGACATCAATCGCAATCATCGACTAGTATAAGTCCTCACAAACTTCTAAGCAAATCTCTGAACGTTACAAATAATATTTGCGTAAAATTCGTGCCGGCGGGGGGCTGATTGGCACAATTCTCCGTCGGGGGGCTGTGGCTAGATAGGACGACAGTCACCATACTGCAAATCTGTCGCGAGACGTCTCATTTGTGCAACCATTCAAGTTGTAAGGATTAATCCGGGTTTAGCGTGCGAAAAGCAGTCAAAGATATCCATGGAGCAATGAACTTTGACTTCTGCCCGTGGGCGAACAAGTACGTTTATTGGCTCAAGAAGCCAATTGGCTGGGTCGTGCTCGCCCTGTTGGCATCTTTGCTGCTGGGAATCTACGTATCTCCTCAGGCATTTTTAGGAACAGCCGCCATCTTAGCGGTCGGCATCATCGGCAGCGTCTGGCCATGGATTGCAATGAAGGGGATTCGAGGCTCACTAAGTTGGATTCACGGCCGTTGCGAAGAACTAGAGGCGGTTAAAACCACACTAACCCTTGAAAATCGATGGCCATGGCCTGCATTTGGGCTCTACGTGGAGGCAGACCACCAAATCGCGTCCCTGCCGTCGGATCCCGATCAACCGATCAGCCTCAGTATGGTACCTGGATTAGCCCGTAGTCAGTTTGAGTGGGAATGCATCCCGGGAACTAGAGGCATTTACCCAACGAGAACGGTGAAATTGGCAACAGCATTTCCGTTTGGCGTTTGGACCTGTTATCGGGATTTAGTTGTCGAAACCCCGCTCATTGTCTGGCCGCATACCACGCGACTAGTGGATGTCCCGGAAAGTCATGGGACGCCCAACAGCGGAATTGGATCGACCAGCAATCAGATCGGAGACGAAGGGGATTGGATGGGGGTTCGTCCTTATCGCCCCGGGGACTCGCTTCGACAAGTTCATTGGGCTCAAACGGCGAGACGGGATCAACTCGTTGTGTTTGAAAGGCAATCGCGAGCGCGACAACAGGTCTCCATTTGGATCGATTCTCGTGCAGCGTACGAATCGAGATCGATAGCGGATGATTTAGTCCGTATTTTAGCGTCGATCAGTAATCATTTTGTGAATCACTCATGGGCCGTGCGAGTCAACCTGAACGGAAGCTGGCAGGTATTGCAACCGGGCAAACAAGGTAAACAGACCTGGATGGATCAGTTAACGAGATGGACGCCCGAACCATCCGAAAACGAGACCTTTTTCCCGACCTCGCAAAAGGGTGGCCTTACTGTTGGAATTACGACGACGGCAAGATGGGAAAGCCTCGGCATGGCATCCAATCATGCCGATCCGATTTCCTGGGTCGTCTTGACCAACGAAAATGTAGCAGGCGATCGCGAGCCAATCCAATTCGAGAAATCGATAATCCGTGTTCCGGGGGGACCAGGTCTTTCAGAGGAGCTTTCCGCACAGTGGAAACGATATAGCCAACAGATGGGTGTCACATCTCAAATCATGAGTAGAACAAACTAATCATGGTTGAGAAAAATTTACCAAAGCTCGTCCGTAAAGTTGACTCGCCGAGGGCTAATGCATCGACAGGGGAGAAAGACACAAGGCTTCTGTTTCAGAAGACATGGGGGACATGGCTTCTGGCATGTCTTGGTTCCTTTGCCATATTTCTGCTGCGATTCCAAGCTGAGACGATTCCAATTGCTTCGATCACCGAGTACGCATTGCTATTGGTCGGTTCATTTTGCGTACACTACGAACTCGGGCGACACCTGTCCCTGAGGCAAACGAAAAGCGATAACTCAAAACACCGACGCAGACTACTCTTTATCGCGGGACTGCTCGTCATTCTCGCACCTTGGATTCGAAATTTCGTAACCAGAAGCATGTTCGGTGGACGAGGCGAAGCCACAGAACTAGTGTGGCTCGGAATGTTGCAGCACGCCGCCGTGTGGCAAGCGGCTGTTGCCGTAACATCGAGGCATGAGTGGACATCATTTCTACTGAGCTGCTTCATGATGCTTTTTGGTGTGGCAACATCAGATCGCAGTGGAATGGTATTGGTCGTGATCCCGTTCGGTCTCCTGGCCTCATGGTGGCTTCTGTCTCAATATTGGAAGTCCGTTGCTAAAGGCTTCGTCGCTCACAAAAGTGTACCATTAGTAAGGATTCGCCTCGGCATCATCGGTGCACTGATTGGTTTAACAGCAATCGTTGGCATTATAGCAATCAACACTGGCAGTGGGATTATATCTCTCGATGGATTCATGCCGACCTCGGGTGGTAAGGGAGGAAACGATCAGGCGGCTCGTCAGGGGGTCGGCGACGGCGACATGATGGTCGCAGCCAAAGATCAGGCTTACACTTTTGGACCTATCGAAAGTGAAGTTTTTTTGGAGTCACAACTTCCATCGCTTTACGATTTAGCGACAGAGAAGTATGGCGAAGCGAAAAAGCCCAATAAAGAGGTGTCGAGAGCGGTGTCACTCGAGCAGCAGGCCCAGCATACGCACGAGAAGATTACGGAATCCAAACAGAAGAGTCGTGAATTCAGCACGTTGAGAACACCAAACCAAAAGTCGAATGTAGCTAGGCCGGGGGACAAGAAATCCAATGCGGTTCTACATGTGATCGGCTCATTGCCGCTTCATCTTAGGTTGGAAACCTACGATTCTTTTGATGGGATCGAGTGGTCGCAGTCAGATATAGACTTAAAAAAGCAAACGCCTGAATTTCGGATCGCGACTCTTGGAGGAAAACCCTGGGCCGTGACCGCTAGTTATGTCCCGGACATCGTGTGGCCAGTTCGTGAACGTGCCACGATCAAAATCATACAGTACAAGTCAATTCGCATTCCATCTCCATCGCTGACGACCCATGTGCATATCGACAAGATCGACCAGGCTGACTTTTATTCACTGACTCCAGATGGCCAGCTTTGTATGCCAAGCAGGCCTTACATTCCTCAGTTGACCGTTTTGCATCAGCTTTACCACATACCATGTTTGCACGTCCTGCGAGATAGTAGCCAGAACGTGAGCCGATTAACGTACGACCAACAAAGGTTAGAATATGAGGCGAACGGCCATTTATCCTTTCTCGCGAACTATCTCCAAGTACCTAAATCGCTTGATTCCATTTCCCAAATGAGGAAATCGCTACTCAGCGACATTCCAGAATCCATTCAAAGCAACTGGACCGATTGGCAGAGAATTGAAGCAGTCATAGGAGCGCTGAGAGCAACGTGTATCGTAGACCCCTCACTAGAACTTTCTGACGAGATTTCCGAGTCCGTTTCCAACGTGCTTGAAAACCATCGGGGTACGGATTACCACATTGCTTCGGCAGCGGTCATGTTACTGAGAGATTGGAAGATCCCGAGCCGAATAGCAACAGGTTTTTATTGCGATTCGAAACGATGGGATCGTATTGCAGGAATGTCAGAGGTTCTGAAGGAGGATCTTCATACCTGGGTTGAGGTTTATGTGCACGGCGCATGGATTCCTGTCGAACCATGTGGAACATATCAACAGCCCAGAGAGCATCGATCGTGGTATCAATGGAGTGTCGAAGCGATTTGGGCTTCGCGAGATTCCATCCTTTCGCACCCTGCAAGGTACGCTAGTGGATTGGTATTGCTGATCGCCATAGTCATGATGCGACGCCGGCTAGCCAATGCACTCGCTTCGACGATTGTGGCTTTCGCCGCATTGCTGCCAGCGGAGACTAAGGTTCGAGTTGTACTGCGGTTGTTAAGATTTCGTGATTGGCTCGGCGGTGTCCGGTTTCCAAAAGGAACAACGGTTTCGGGTTGGTTAGAAGAGCAATTTAGGTATCTTCCCGTGTTGACCGTTGAAGAGCGAACTGGGTTCATCGCTAAGGTCCAAGCCATGGCATATGCTCCCAATCAGAATCGCTCTTCCACCTTTGATCCTGATCCTTTTGTCAGTCGATTGTTTTGGAAGATTATCACCCAGGGAATCACGGATCTTTTCCGTGTACAATCCGTTTTTCGAAAACGAAAAAAGTCACCTCAATCCTCGAAATTGACGCTGAGTCATAGTTAATGTCACCTATAGTAACCCCATCCAACCAATTATCCTTGACCGACATTCAGAGGCTTCTCACGGGATTGCGTGGCCAGCTTAATCGAGTACTGCTAGGCAAGGCGGATGTGGTGGAGAATTTGTTAGCGTGTGTATTAGCACGCGGGCACGTACTGTTCGATGATCTGCCAGGTCTAGGAAAAACCACTTTGGCAAAGGCTTTGGCGTTTGCGATCGGGGGACGATATACTCGGGTTCAATGCACGCCGGATTTGTTGCCGAGCGATGTCACGGGCTTTAACATTCTTAATCAAAAGACGAGAGAATTCGAGTTTCGTCCAGGTCCTGTTTTTGGCGATATCCTATTAGCCGATGAGATTAATCGTGCGACACCGCGTACACAAAGCGCGTTGTTCGAGGCGATGGCAGAGCGGCAGGTGACCATCGATGGAGAAGCTCGATTGCTGAGTTCGACGTTTCTGGTGCTTGCTACCCAGAACCCTGTCGAGAGCGTGGGGGCGTATCCACTGCCCGAGGCCCAACTTGATCGTTTTGCTATGAAACTTCGCATTGGCTACCCCGATCGAGACAGCGAGCTTCGACTACTGGAGAGAAGCAGTAGCAGCCTAGCAGAGCAAGAAGCAGAGCGAGTCTTGGAACCTGGTGAGTTACAAAGTCTACAAGAGAGTGTTACAAGAGTTGCAGTGGAGAAACCAGTTAGAGAGTATTTGGTGAACTTGGCAGAGGCTACCCGGAGCAATCACGCCTTTACACTGGGGCTCAGCCCGCGTGGTTTGTTGCAGTGGCAACGCGTATCCCAAGCCGTCGCCATGTTGAACGGGCGAGAATTCACAATTCCTGAGGATGTCCAGAGGGTCGCGTACCCTGTTCTCTCCGTACGATTATCGGGCCTTGGGGGCACAGTCGATACTGCGATCGATTCCGTGATAAACTCGGTTGCAGTACCACATTTGTAGAGTTATTTGTCGTGAAGTATTACTGAGGGAGAAGTTCTAGTGTCCAGCAATAGTGCATCAATAGACAGTTCCGATCTCGTGTATCTCGCTGGGCATCATCTCACAATAAAGTATGGATGGACTACACTCATCGCATGTTTGCTCATGATCGTGGGGTGCCAGGCCGAGCATGATGAACACGAAGAAGATTCACACTTTCCACCCCATTGGCCCAAATCATTTCTTGAAGCGGCTGATCGGCTAAATCAGATATCAACCAATCCGGCGAACACCCAACCTCTCGCGGAGAACATAGAGCAGGAACTGGTGGATTTGATTGATTGGCTACCCGAGTTGATCGCAGATAGCGATTTGAGCAAAGAGGAATTTGACAAGGTTGATAGTTGGGCCTACCCACTCGCCAACGAATTAAAACAGTCCATCAAGGCGGGAACAAAGGTAGGCGATTTACTCAAAAATGAAACGCTGCTTAAAGGGCTGTCCGATCTTACCGAGTTAGCAAATCATACCAAAAGGCGACAAGCCGAAGCGAAGGCTCGTGAGGAACAAGAAGAAGCCGAAGCGAAACGTATTGCAGGAGAAAACTTGCCAGCCGCCCCCCCCAACCCAGAAGGCAATTAAGTATGGATATCTTTCTTTGGGGCCCCATTGTCCGCATTATCCAGGCTCTATTTTCCGCAGCGCCAACGATCGTAGTTGGCTGGCTTGTGGCAGCCATATTCGAGCGAATATTAGGTCGTTCCAATACGTTAAAACTATTCGGTGGTCATACCTGGAAGCAAATCCCCTATGCGTGGCTTCTGGGAATGTTGCTACCGGTCTGCTCGCTTGGCGTGATACCTATCATGTATCAAATGCGAAAGAGTGGTATCTCCGGGGGAACGATTCTCGCGTTTGGTTTGACTGCGCCTTTGTTCAATCCGATTTCCGTTCTGTATGGCCTTACCCTGTCCGATCCGTTTACATTGTTTGTTTTCTGTTTGGGCTCGCTCAGTATCGTGACGGTTATAGGCATAGCGTGGGATAGACTGTTTCCAAATAGTCACAGTACTCCAGAGGAGCTACCTCCCACACCTTACGGCTTACAACGTATTGGTGCCGTTGCATTGTCGATGTGCCAGCAAGCGATAGGGCCATCGACGAAATACATGCTTTGGGCATTGGTTGGAGTCGGTATTCTATCATTGGTTTTACCTGCAGGTATTTTACAACACTCTGCGGGTGACAAGGATTTATTCGCTCCATTGACGATGACTGCAGTTGCTTCGCTAGCTTATATAACCCCGATGACCGCGATTGTACAAGTCGCATCGATGTTTCAGCACGGCAACTCAATCGGAGCCTCTTTTACATTGCTGGTGATGGGAACGGGTTTAAATTTGGGATTAGTAATTTGGAGTCTTCGGGAATTTGGAAGACGCAAAACATGGTCATGGCTCGTCTTGTTGATATTGATCGTTTTGAGTATTTCTTATGGCATCAATGGTCCCTTGCATCCAAAGGGAGTTCAAGCGGCGGACCATACTCATGCGTTTGACGGGTACTGTAATCCATTCGCTTGGGGTACCGAAAATTCCTACTCAACTGGTTTGCGGCTGATTCGAGAGGCATTGAGTGTTGACGCGCTCTTTGCGAGTCTGTGCGGAGGAGTAATGATGCTGGTAGGGCTGGGTTTCGCGAAATTCGACCCACAAGGGCGCATGATGCAATACTTGATCACGAAGAAAATCGTAGAGACGAAGTCCAAGGATATCGTACTGCCGAACTCAGTTGTGGCTTCGGTAAGTCTTATTGGGTTGGTTGTGTTGAGTATTGTAGGTTGCTACGTTTATTACCCCAAAACCAGAGAAGTCAGGCGTGAGCTTGCTGCCCTTCAAGCTGATTTGAACAGTGCCGTAGCTGGAAAAGAATGGGACAATGCAACTTTTCTAATACCTCAACAAAAGGACTGGGCGCATAAGCTTGTAGTAGGCCGTTACATAAGAGGAGAAGAGTGGAACCGATACCAAACCATGCGAAAAAAAGTGTTCCTATCCAAACTTGAAATGCTGATGCACGCATGTGAGGAAAAAGATATTGAAGAATCTTTGGCATGGAATCAAGAAGCACGAATTGCTTACCGAAGATTCATTGAATCTCTAGGCCCACAAACGGAGTAGAACCATGACCATGCCAATCAAGTCTAACAACACTTTAGAACTCAGACCAATGAGCGAAAGGGACATACCGCGTGTTTTATCAATCATTGCAGAGTACGATGAAGACGATGCGTATGACGCCCAAGAAACCTACGAAGAGTCCATTGATCACCAGTACTGTTTGTTCGATCGAAACCAGGTCATTGGTGTCATTGGAGCGAAGCCAATCGAGAATACACTGGACTCCTACGGATTGTCATGGACCTATCTGCAGAGGTCAGATCGCCGATCCGGCAAAGGGACTCAGATGCTCACTTGGGTGATTGACATCATGCGAGAACGGGGTGGTCGCAAAGCGTTTGTACACGCCAGTGATTATCTTGACCCAGAGGAGGGTGATGTATACTTCGACGCTCGCGAAGCTTACATGCGAATGGGATTCAGCCAGGAGTTAAAACATCCAGACTATTATGCTCCGGGCGAATCGATGTTGGTATACGGCATGAGGCTTCAACAACGGGGCGAACTGAATTCGAATCGGATCCTAGATGATATCAAGATCACCGATGTTGACGAAATCCCTGAAACCAATAATGCGTTCTGGATCGCTTGGGAGTTAGTACCAAGCGGCCAAGGATCCACAGTAGCCGACCTTGAGCGAGTCTTTCGCGAGGTCAAGTCATGGGGAGGACGATCGATTTTTATGGCCTTTCCCTCGGAAGTGGTAAAGGCAGCCGAATTATTACCCTTAGCAAAATTTCGAATCGCCGGAAGATTGATGGACTATTATGAAGACGGCATCGACGAAGTCCATTACCGATACGACTTGCTAGGCTAAAGGAGAGTCAGGTTGGGAGAGCTCAAGCCATATCATAAAGCGGTTCGTTTCCTTGCAGTGTTCAGTCGACATCAATCCCATTTGGACTGGTGCTGGGAGCGTGTCCGTCAGGTTTGGGGTGAGCTTATCAGCATCAGTGCTCCGTTTGCATTCGCAGAATCAGAATACTACCGACCGACAATGGGAGGCCAACTCGTAAAGCAGTTCGCTGTACTCGATAGGAGTTATGATCCAGCCATGTTAGCCACCGACAAGCTTCTCACGAACCGCTGGGAAGAGGAGGTCAAATTAGCTTTGGTAGCGGATGAGCCACGCCCGCTCAACATCGACCCAGGGTACATGACGCTAACGAAACTGGTGTTGGCATCCACAAAAAATCGTGAACACCGCGTCTATTTGCGAGACAGCGTGTACGCAGAGGTTACTCTGGGTTTTAGAGACCAACGATGGCAACCTATGCCATGGACTTATCCCGACTACCAGAGGAATGATTTCCTCGATTACTTTTTGGAAGCTCGCCGAGTTCTATTGGCCAAAAGCCTCTAAAAGATCCCTGGAATCACCAATAAACTTTCGACGGAATCAGGCCTAAACCTTTTTCTGGATTAACTGGGCGATGAGTTCGGGTTTCTTTTGGGTCTTGATGTGCTCCACTTGGTCCGGCGGGACGCCCATCTTTTCCAGATGGCTAATGATGCTTTCCCATACCTTTTCTTTCTTTTTTCCTTCAGAGAGATAGAGGTCAGTCAAAAGCTCTTGAACTCGTTGAAACGAAACGTTCTCCCGGTTTTGGTAGTAATTCTTGATGACGTTTTGCTGATAACGAGTAAAGTTCTCCATTGCCATCTTTCCATTACCTTTCGCATACGAGAGTGTTTTCGAGCGATTGATCGAGAAACCAGCCTCTCTATCAATCTGCCGCTCAAAGGTCTATCGACCAAATCTTAGCGATAATTTGCCGTCGTGGTTGTTTTTCCAGGAATTCCGAAATCCGCGTATTGGGAAATCCAGCCAGGGAATTAGAATCGCGGAACAGATCTCGAACATACGCGTTCCCCATAATTCCGGATGTCCATTCCCATTCGACCAGCGATTTTCTTAGTCTTTTTCACCGTTCCGTTTTTGGGTTGCTTGCCTTCATTTACGGAAAGCGTCGCGGAACGCACAGAAAAGGAAAACATTCCGGTCGAAACGAATTTCGTCCAATCCACAGTAGACAGTACCTTGTCGAGAAACCTGGAGGGACGATTACTGTTCGCCAATCGGAATGCGGCGTGGCAGGTATTTCATGGCGCTGTCGCGTTTGGACTCGACTTGCCAATGGATGTGAACGGAGATGTGGTTTTCGCCCTCGATTATTTGTTCCAAGGAGGGCAGCTACCAGGCTGGACTCCTTACGAGGGTGATAATCTTGAGTCGACCGGACGACGAGGCATTCGATTGACAGTAGAGGAGGGCAGTTTTACCGGTCAAGGGCACGTGGATCAATTCCTAGGTTACATATCGCAGGCCAAGGTTCCGATCGATACGAAACTTATTGTTGGTGGTACCGAGCATACCGTAGAAGATTGGGTACGCCAGGCTCAAAGAGACGTCTCCAACAATCCCTATCGAGAGTATTCGTGGACGTTGATCGCTTTAGCGAATTATCTTCCAACCGATGAGAAGTGGGTGGCTACCGATGGACGCACGTGGACACTCGAACCCTTTGTTTCATTTGAAGCGAAACAGAAGTTATCGGAGAGCGCCTGCGGTGGCATGCATCGGCTTATGGGGCTGGCACACGCGATAAGCTACCGTCAAAAACTAGGGGAACCTATCACTGGCGGATACGAAGAGGCCAAACGAGTCGTTGACGACGCAATAGACAAGGCGAGAGCGTATCAAAATTCCGACGGTTCCTTTTCGACTCGATATTCGGAACGTCCTAGTAACAGTGCGGATTTAAACCTGAGTATTGGTGCGACTGGACATACGCTAGAGTTTCTCGCCTATGCGCTCCCAAAAGAACGGTTGAGCGAACGTTGGATGGAGAGGGCCGTGCTACGACTGTGCGCGATGTTGGATTCGACGATCGAAATCGATCTGGAATGTGGTGGCATCTATCATGCATTAGCGGGACTCAAGTTGTACCGTGAGCGGCGCTTTGGCCCCATCAATCTCACTGAGACTCCGAGCGAATCGCCGGATTAGCGATCACTCAGCACGGAGAGACTTCAGTTTGGGAGATTCGGCATGTATCTGCTGTGGCCAGAACTAGTAAACCTCTATCGTTTTCACAGCGTTGGCGCCTTGTATGGCAGCGCCATCGCGACAACGCCATGCTGCGTCGATCAGTTGCTCGAGTTGAAATGAACGGGCGGGCGCATTAACCATAGCAACTCCAGCAACCAATTGTTCAGATGCCTCGGAATGAATGGCGTTTGCCAAGTTCCCTGACCTGAGCTGCGAAAAGGATTCTCGAAGCCAATGCGAAATGTCGGATCGATCGACGTCATAAAAGATGAAGGCTAGTTCACCAGCGTCGGTCACGAATCCCTTAAGGTCCTCCGCTTCACTCTGCAAGACGATTTGATCAATCATCGGGGAGAACCAATTCGCGGCATGCTCATTTTCAACACTCAAACGCGAGACGACGGCGATCGTGAGCATCGATTGCTCTTCGCGGCTTCGTTGCAACAGCTGATCAAGAACTTTCTTCAATTGAGAATCAGTACTGGAGCGAATTTCAACAATTCGTCGATCCGTTGACACTGGAACCGTAGGGACCAGGGGGTTATTTTTTTTCTCTTCCGACTCAGTTCCGTTCCTCCTTTCATGGCTCTTGATTGCTCCAATCCGCTCGGGAAGATTTACATCGGCACAGGCCCCTCTGACAGGACCAACGATTTTGTGAAAATCCCTTTGAGAGCTTGCTGAACTCGAAACCAAAGCTTGCTTCAGCGAGTTCCTATGTTGTAGGATCTTTTCCCACGAAACAACACCGAGAGTCATCGACTTGGGTATATGGATTTGAGAATCGCCACGGAGCAATTGACATGTCAGCTCCCATAGCCCTATATCGGTTTCGCTCGACTGCGATTTAGAGTGCCCTCCAGACCAGTATTGACCGGTGATGCGGGGAATCGAGATACGTAAGTTCTGCTCGAATGCAGAATCGAGCGGTTGCCCTTTGCAGACCAATTCCTCTAACCAACAATAAGCAGAATCGCAATCCATTACCCTAAGCCATAGAGCGACGCATACAGACTGCCTCAGTTTGTTCATGGTGCTCTCAACGGCTGGCACGATCTTCTCTCTCGATGATGCGAGATAGATCGGCATTAACGAAAAAAGCAGAAGCGAGTCTATCGCATTTTGTCGAGAAGAAACACTTTGGGTTCTCAGGTGATCGAGGCAAAATGCTAGCCCCCTCAGAAACTTAGCATGTAGTTCGAATCTTTTGTTCGCACCTGTAATCTGGTCGAGAAACGACGGATTAATAATCTCGCCGAGTAATGGGACTAAATCCACAAAGTCATCTTTGGATAGCTCGGATAGTATTGGGTTTTTAAAAACGTTGCAAACTGATTCCTCTAGGGGGAATTCACGGGAGAGAAGTCTTGCGAACAAATCGGAACGATCGTCAATTCCGTTGACTGGATGCGGTATCGAGTCTCCCGGACTACCCCCTGGCGACCGGGAAAACAGAGATACAGTCGGTGTAAACGCGGAAAGGGAGGTGGAAGAATTTGAAGTTAAGGAGGCCATCATCAGTCATCTAACAGTATTGGTGGATCATACGAAGCCTCGAAAGGGTAGATTGCATCTAATGGCCCGCGTTTTCGGGGCAGCAGGGAACTGATCAAAATGCTTGGTAAACGCTCCGGTTGCAGAGGAGACACCGATTGTTACGGTTTTTAGGGAGCCTAAATCTTTGGATTCAGTGACGTATTCAAGTTGCTCAATGAAAAACGATTCCGGATAGACGAAGCCCGAAGCCATGGGAATTGCGATAACTTTCCTGCAAAATTTGGGGTTTGGCGTGAAAATCTACTTCCATGGATCTCTGGTATTAGCTGCACAGCATCTTAACGTTATATTCCCATTTTCTTAACAATCCCCCGTTACAATCCCCAACCGAAAAGAGAAACAATCAGAATGTCGTTGCACCTTACACACGATCTAGCGGAAGCTCACAAATCACTACTGCGTCTCTCGGGAGTCGTGGAGAAGATGATCGATCGCGCTGTGCAATCGTTGGTCGCTCGTCAAGCTGACATCGCGATGATGGTAATCGGACAAGATGAAGAAATTGATCGCATCGAAGTAAAAATTGAAGAAGATTGCTTGAAGATGCTCGCGCTTCACCAACCGGTGGCAGCGGATCTTCGTCGCATCACTACGATGATGAAGATCAACAATGACCTGGAGCGGATGGCAGACTTGGCGTGCAACATCGCACAACGGGCGATCAGCGTCTATGAATACCCTGACTTTCAGATCCAGTCGGGCCTACAACAAATGGCTTTAATGGCGATCAGTATGGTCCGTCGAAGTCTCGATGCGTTCGTGAGACAAGATGTAAACATGGCACTGGACGTTATTCGAAGCGACGACGCCGTCGACAGTAAAAATGTGGACGTAATCGCTGTGCTCAACGACCAGATGCAGCGAGACATCCAGCAAATTTCTCCTGCCATGCATTGTTTCTCCGCCTCCCGGCACCTCGAACAAATCGCTGACCATGCGGTTAGCATTGCCGAAGACACCATTTACATGGTCAAAGGTGAAATCGTCCGTCACCGCCAACACCCACCCGCCCCATTTCCATCTCAAAGTAATTACTGAAACTCGAATTTAGAATTGGCTAACAGATGCCTCGCAAGAAAATCCTAGTGGTCGAAGATGACCGAGCCCTCTCGGAGGTTCTATCCTACAATCTCGAGAAAGCTGGGTTCGAAGTCCTTCTATCGTTTGACGGAAGAGATGGACTTCATCAGGCGCAAACCAAGCAACCGGATATTATCCTGCTCGATGTGATGCTCCCCATAATGGATGGGATTGAGGTGTGCCGACGGTTGCGAGCCAACCAAGATACGGAAGCTTTTAATATCGTTCTTTTGACCGCGAAGTCCGAAGAATCGGACCAACTCGTGGGATTCTCGGTCGGAGCGGACGACTACGTTACGAAACCTTTCAGCGTGAAAGTTTTGCTCGAGCGAGTCAAGGCACTGCTGCGACGAAAACAAGCTTTGGAGACCAACGACGCGGATATTGTAAGCTCACAAGGCATCACGCTTGATCGTAGAAAGTATCGAACACTAGTCGACGACGAGTCCATTGAACTCACAAAAAGCGAATTCCGACTACTCGACACTTTGATGCGCCAGCCGGGCCGGGCATTCGAACGTAGCGAACTAATCGACTCGGCGTTGGGGGAAGATACCCTGGTTTTGGAACGGACCATCGACGTCCACATTCGTGCCATTCGAAAAAAGATCGGTGAAAAGGCGGATGCGATTGAAACGGTACGAGGTGTGGGATACCGGTTCAAAGAAAATTGATCCACGGCATTGGCGGCAGCCTGTAATGCGTTACCGGTTCCAGGAAAGACATTTCCGGTTCCGGTAAAAATACATAGCGGCTAGCGACGATGGCTCGCGCGAATAAGGACATAAAAAAACCTGGGTTTCCCCAGGTTCGATACTTTTTATTTTCTCCGAACGCCAATCAGAGGCGGAGGACGATTCGCAGTTGCGATCTTACTCGCGTGGTCGAATAGCGCCAGTCAGTCCGCTGTAGTCAACACGGTCATCTGAGTGCCACAATGGCTGCCCAAGCTCAACGCGACGACGAAGGACTTCGATCTTTTCTTGTGAACCAGCGGGGGCGTCCGTTGGCAAGAAATGGTTATCTACAACAGGGTCGAAATCTTCATCATGACCGTACTTGAGAATTGCTTCAAAGACGTTCTTGCACAAACTACTCATTAATTAATTGCCCTCCCAAAGTTGCCAAGGATCGCGAGGCCATCCAAAACACCTCGCTTCTCTCTCAGGGATAGAATGGACTCCCATTCCAAGAACTGATGCGGTCGAAGATCAAAATCACTCAGAGTCATCTGAAACCTCAAGACTTATTTGAGGCCTCAGCTCCGGGTGGTGAGCGGCATCGTGATGATGCAGCATCGTCCGCAAAAATTCTCTTATAATTCTCCCGACCGAACGATTATTGACATAGAGGGAATAAAGTCAAGAAAATTTCAGCCTAATCCGGAACAGACTCCCTTGCCAAGTCATGCGATTTCGAGCAGGTAAACTTTGACGCATGCGAACACTCTTTTCCTTCCACATCCCCTCATCCGCCATACTTGTCATTCTTTTGCTTCTCAACCTCCGCAATAACTCAACTAAGGGAGATTCCACGCCACAAACAAGCTTTGTACGAATCGCCAATTCCTTGTTGACAAGACTGCCAAAAGAGAAAATGGGTATTTCTTTTCCACGAAATCAGAGCAAGTACATGGAAAAATTCTTTTTAAAAAATGGCCAATCACGACCCTTTGAGATCGACCATGTGATGAGAAATGTGGGCGATCCACTGGATTTAGGGGCAAAGCCCAGTTCGTCTACCTCGCCAGGCCAGCAGGTCCAGGACCGCTGTACCTCGCTTCACGGGCTTGTTGCTTGATTCGATATGAAAGGATTAGCGAAGGTAGAATAGGCATTCGTGCCCGTTTAATGGCGTTAACGTAGGTCGAGAGTGTCCAACCAACTATTAAAGCAACACGCCCTCGCTCGGTGGGTTGGGATTTCGCTCACGCTACCTTAGAATCGCCATTTAGGTTGTTAACGTCGAATGAGCACGGGGTCTGCTGATTGTTTTCTTTCGGTCCGAGTTGATACTTTATGTATACCATTCCTGAACTGCGTTCTACCGAATCCTCCATTCGGATCAGTCCTGAGCGCGACGTGCCAGTCACCCCTAGGATTAAGCGGATCATAGACACCGCAGCCTTTAGGCGGCTATCGAGTATCAGCCAACTCGGGTTGGTCGCTTACGTCTATCCCGGCGCAACCCACACACGCTTTGAGCATTCCTTAGGAGTTTACTTTAATGCACTCCAGTTTGTTACCCAATTGGAAACCCACCCCCTCTTTCGATCAGCCATCGACGAAGAGGATGTTTGTTGTTTTGTTTTAGCCGCCCTTTTGCACGACATAGGGCATTGGCCGTTTTGTCATGCGATTGAAGACCTGGGCTTGCCTAACGTTCCTCGTCATGAATTACTGGCGGCTCGGCTCGTGCTACAAGGGGAGTTGTCTGAGTGCATTGGTAACGATTGGAACGTGGATCCGCAACGAATAATCGACTTGTTGAATCCCGATAAATCGGCTCAAAAAACACAAGCCACCAGCATACTTTCGTCCATGCTTAGCGGCCCTATAGACATTGACAAAATGGATTACCTAGAGCGAGATTCGGTGCATGCGGGAGTCCCCTATGGGCGAAATTTTGATCGCCATCGTTTGATTCGATCTCTCTGTATTCACCCTGTGAAGAACACGATCGCGCTCTCAGAAAAAGGGAAAACGGCAATCGAGATGATGATCTTCGCTCGATACATCATGTTCAGCGAGGTCTACTGGCACCATGCTGTTCGAAGTGCAACGGCCATGCTTCAAAACGTAGTTTGGGAATGCGCGAACGCCCATCGGTCTCTTCCGTTTGCAGACCAGTGGCTCGAATACGACGATGCTGAAATGAAACAAAGCATTTTGCAGTTGTCAAAAGACCAGCCGTGGGAGAGCTGCTCGCGAGGCATCTTTGGTTCGCAGCGCAACCTTTACAAACGCCTCGTTGAGTTCGATTCTCAAAATGAACCATTGTGGCATCAGAAACTTTCCACGTTGACGACTACTGAATTGCGAGACACTGCAGCCAAACTCGCAAGGGAGATTTCGAAAAAAATCGGTGTACGCTGTTGTCCATTCGACCTTCTCATCGATGTCCCGCCAGCGAGTCTTGATATTCAGTTTCGTATGGAAGTCCTATTGAGAAACGGTCAATTCAAACCACTGGGCGATATCTCACCAATGGTCCAAGCGCTCGCAACGCAGCAATTCGACGAGACGGTGAAACGCATCAGAATCTTCGCTTCGCCATTTTTAGCGACCAAGATTCGAGAGTCCAACATCCGTGTGGTCGATTACTTGTCAGATATCGTTTGAATGAATTGTTCAAGCGCTCCCACATAATCGTACCGATTTTGTTGATTTTGGCTGATTTATTGTTCTTTAAAGTTCCAAATAAGGGTTGCTCGACAAGGGATGGGGTTTCCGAGTGCCTGTAAAGTCGTTATTTTCTCCGATTGCGTAATTTTCCCTGGTCGCGAACTGTCAACATCCCATCGCGGGGTAGATGTTTGCTTGAGCATTCGGCGTTCACCTGCGACCGTAACATCCGTTTCCTCGCATGGCACCGTTTCGTCGGGAGGCCCCCTATCGCAGTTTGATGAAGCAATTTGAAACACTCGCAAAGGTGAACGGTCGCGTGGTGATCGTCGGATTTGGTCTCATCGGCCAGGGTACATTACCACTTATTCTGCGTCATCTCGATGTGCCTCCCGAGGCCATCGTCATTGTGTCTGCTGACGAATCGGGTCGACAGCAGGCGGACGAGAGTGGTGTGCGCTTCATCCTGCAACCCCTGAATCGCGAGAACTACCGTTCTGTTCTCGCGCCACTACTCGCCGAAAAGGGTTCCATCCTACTCAACCTATCAGTACGAGTTTCGTCGCTAGCGCTCATCAAACTCACGCAGGAATTAGGTTCGGTGTATCTAGATACCTGTATTGAACCTTGGCACGGAGGCTATACAGATACATCTCTTTCAGTTCGCGATCGAAGCAACTATTCGTTTCGCGAGCGGGCTATCGCGATGAAGGAGAGAGGTAAACCGACAGCAGTTATCGCACACGGAGCCAACCCTGGCCTGGTTTCCTACTTTGTAAAACAGGCGTTGCTAACCCTACAGTCTGATATCCACGGCCATTCCTCAATACCGGAATCCAAAAAGGAATGGGCGGAACTAGCTCATGCTTTGAACATCAAGACAATCCATGTTGCCGAACGCGACACACAACTCGCAAACAGGCCCAAAGACATCGGCGAGTTCGTTAATACTTGGTCTGTCGATGGATTTATCTCGGAGGGACTGCAGCCTGCAGAATTGGGTTGGGGTACCCATGAGATCGATTGGCCCACGGACGGCTTGAAACACGAATCGGGATGCCAAGCTGCAATTTGCCTGAATCATCCTGGAGCTGGAACACGCGTTCGAACATGGACACCGACCAGCGGCCCGATCCATGCCTTTCTCATAACTCACCACGAGGCAATTTCGATTGCCGATTACCTGTCCATCCAATCGGATGCGGGACAGACCATTTATCGCCCAACCTGTCACTATGCCTACCATCCATGTAATGATGCAGTACTGAGTCTTCATGAATTGGCTGGTCGCCAATGGCGCGAACAACCCAAGTTTCGTGTAATGCGAGATGAGATAGTGTCCGGTATCGACGAACTCGGAGTCTTGTTAGCAGGGCACGACCGCAATGCCTACTGGTATGGCTCGCAGCTCTCGATCGAAGTGGCCCGCACCTTGGCTCCCAATAATTCTGCAACAAGCTTGCAAGTATGCGCGGCGGTTCTCGCAGGTGCTATCTGGGCCATAGAAAACCCAGACCAAGGAGTCATCGAAGCGGAAGAGATCGATCATCGTTGGATGCTGAAAATGATGAAACCTTACTTGAGCCCCGTCCAAGGTTTCTACACCGACTGGACTCCACTCGCCGACCGCGAATGGATCTTCCCCGACTCCCTCAACCACGCGGACCCATGGCTGTTCAGCAACATTCGCGTTACATAACCCCAACAGGTTTAAGATCCTACAACCTGCTTGGGCCGCGAAGCCTCACGCTTCTCGGATTCCCGAGGTCTTCACGAATTGAGATGCTAACCTCGATGTCGTCGACAAGCGAATTAAATAAACACCTGCTCGCAAGACTGCTGTCGACGCAATCACAATCACCGACGCCTGGATGATTTGGGGCGACTCAAGATCCCATATCAACTGAATCCCAAGTCTCAACCAGTACAGAGCAAGCAGTATAAGACTCCAGCCGGCTATTTCTCGAATCCAAAAAAACATCAATCTATCCTCGTCTGTTTTTTCTATCTCTCAACATCAATTTTACAACACGCGACAACTCTCGGTACTGCCAGTTCATTCGATCAGCCCTTACAAAGAGCGCCGCTTGACTCGGATCCATGTATCGCATGTTCCATTCTCGCAAAAGCACCACAGCCCCAATCAGTAGCGACACGGCGAATGCACCAGGCCACATCGCCTCATTTCGTGCGAGACTCCAATTCATCCAAGCTTCCCCGCCACCTCCAAATGGACTATAGGTTAGCAGTGCAAATCCCACGGATATCAATCCAGCTACGCTAACCAAGGAATAAATGAATCCTAAGAGTAAGCGAGTGGTGTACTTGGGAATACCTGTCGCTTGATCGGTCCATAGTATCTGAATGTCAAACCACAACGCTTTGTGCATTGAAGCGTATTTGGCACGAAACACAAATAGCAACAAGCCAACATAACTGAGCCAAAGACTTGGAATCAAACCAATCCTAGGCGATTGCCACCCGTACGTTGATAATAGCACCGCGACTTCGCCCAAGATAATCCAATTGGCACTTACCTTTAAACTACCCCATGCGAGCAATAAACAGAGCAGCAACACTCCGGGTGTAAGCGTATTGATTACATTCGCAAACCAATAGGTGAACACATAACAGTAGAGTCCAAAAAGTACTATCGCAGCCGCGCGACTATAGCCCAAGGCTCTCGAAGTCGATTTAGACGACTCCCTCTTATTTGAACTCATCGTGCACTCCCTCCCTTAGCTGCCAACCGACCAGATCTCGCTAATTCCACCTCCATCAATACCGTCGAAATCGATGATTCGTCCGATGTCACGGAAAAAGGTACCCCAATCCCGTTCAGCAACGACTTCACACGATTGTAGCGTTCCGCGATCTGCAGCTTGGATGCCAACCGGCGCCAGTGTTCAGGTGAAGATTCCAAATAGTTCTCTAATGCTCGAAGATTGCCTTGATCGATGGGCTCAAACGAGGGGGATTGGGAGACTACCACAACCTTGTGATGTTTTCCGCGAGCAACCTTTAAAGCTTGGATTAATCCACTTATATCTCGATCACTGCTTAGCAAATCAATCATAAGCACAAACACCTCATTGTCTTTTGCCAATTGAACTGCTTGTTGCACCGAACGAATCAACAAATCGATTACGTTTTGAGACAAATAGAGAGAAACATCTTCTTCGGGTATCATGGGAAATACCCATTCCCTGCCATGTTCACAAAGGAACTTCTGCATCCATTTAGCGATCACATTATCATCGATAATCATCTGAACATGTTCCAAGTCACTTAACTTGTAATGCTCGGCGAGCACATTGCACACTTGGATACGCTGTCGTTTAGTGTTGGTAAGGGAAAGATCAAAAAAACCGAGGGTTAATGGATTGAACTGAAGTGCGAGTAAGTGCGGATAGTATTCGCCGATAAGTGCATAAACTGCATTTTGCAAGGCAACAGTCCAGCGAAATCGATCTGGGAACTCCTGCGTGCAAAACTGAGATAGGCTCTTAGCGATTTTATAGAACCCACTTTCCCCGAATGCTGCGGACAGTCGAACGATGCCATTTCGATCGACAAAAAATCCTCCAACCGCGTCTCCATGACTCGTGACGATCTTGGCAAGACTAGTGGATAACAGCGTCATCTGATCAACCACGCGATGCCCAAAACTACCTATGCGACAGCCTACCGTACCCTCCACAAAAAGCTGCATACGCACCGGCACCTCCGATTCGTACTGCCTTATCATCAAGGTATTCCGTCGCGCCGACGCCTTCCAAGCGATCGATTTGGGCGGATCTCCGTCGGCATACTCACGAAGCTCCAATAACTCGAATCCCATGCCAGGTTTTCTCTGTCGATGAAGACCGTGTTGCGGGATCGAATTGGATGCCTTCAGCATTTGCCGAATCTCAGCTTCTTCTCGATACCTAGGCAAGATCCTAGTAACTTGTCGACAAGCAATTACGTAATCGGCGCGAAACCAATTCATCGCATCTTTATGCTCGATTCGAATGCCTGGAAAAATAGACAAACCCGCCGCTCGTGGGCGAATACGATATTGATGAGCAACGCGTTTTTGCGACTGATTTACGACAAAGGCGTTTTTATCTACGATTCCTGGTTTTTCAGCGGTTGGTATAAACTGCTCCCAAAACCAACTCATCCACGTCTTTTTGCCATAATCAGGCATGCCGATGAAATCCTGCACCAGCGTTTCTCCCTCGCTGGCGACGAAATCCTTCAATTGCATAAGATCCGGAACGATATCCCGAACCTGAAGTGCCGATGGCAATCGCTGCTTCGATTGCACGATCAATTCAACGGAGTACAGGCGATCGGCCCATAAGTAAACATTAGGTTGCGATCGTTCATGAATCCGCCGCTCCACAGATATGGTCTTGCGTATGCGGCGATGCAGCCAACTAAAATGGGCATAGCCAATAAGCATCCAAAGGAGAATTGCGATCGCAGGAACCGCCAACAGCGTGTTTTCACCGTACATTCCAACACAGAGCACTACGATGCAAATGAGTGCTAAAGCCTTGGCGAGGTTAGTCATCGTTTCGATTGAGCCACCACTGGGATCGATTTGATCAAGCTTTCAATGACACGCTCAATCGTTTCGCCATCCATTTCGGATTCCGGTTTCATAATCAATCGATGCCCCAATACGGGCACCAATATGTTTTGCACGTCATCGTGGGTTACGAAATCACGCCCGGCAACGAGAGCATGCACACGCGCCCCTTTCAAAATAGAAATGGCAGCACGTGGACTCGCGCCGAGCACTAAATCAGGATGAGATCGACTCTTCCGTACCAGATCGATGATGTATTCGTATATTTCATTCGAACAGTAAATACTCTCGACTCCGTTTTGAATTTCTCGAATGATTTGGGCATCACAGATTGGCTTGGCAGCCGTAATCGGTTTGCTGTGCAACTGGAGCATGGCAATTTCCTCATCTCGACCGGGGTAGCCAACATGCACCTTGAATAAGAATCGATCGAGCTGCGCTTCCGGCAAACGATAAACCCCCTCTTGTTCAATTGGATTCTGAGTTGCTAAAACCAAAAACGGATTGGGCAACGCAAGCGTCTTCCCCTCGATCGTGACCTGTCTCTCCTGCATAGCTTCTAGAAGCGAAGATTGGGTTCGTGCAGGTGCCCGATTCAACTCATCTGCCAACAGCAACTGACAGAATATCGGCCCTTTGCGTAAAACAAAGTTCGATGTTTGCCGATCCAATACTTGTGTTCCTGTGACATCGGATGGTAACAAATCAGGAGTAAATTGAATTCGCTCGAACTGTAACCCTAGAGCGATAGAGAACGAACGACACAGCGTCGTCTTGGCAGTTCCCGGCACCCCTTCTAATAGTACGTGACCATTCGCCAGAAGTGCCATAAACATCTGATCTACAACTCTAGACTGACCGACGACGATCGAGCCGAGCTGCCTCTGAATTGCCTGTCGCAAAGCCGCGACGGTGGCCGCCAATTCCTTGGTGTCTATTTGATTCAATTTGTTCCGTTTTCATTGAAACGAGGATTGATCAGAATCTTTATGATTGAACTAGTGTAACATCTTGTCGATAGCGTTGGAGTAGCTCACACATTTGCCTGGATAGTTTTGATAACTCAGGATCAGGCATTGGGGTCTTGCCTCCAAAAACGGCTATCGCGAGCAACGATTCCAGCACAGCGCGATCTTGATTCGGTAGATTATCTCGATCTAAATGCCTTAAGTCGTCCAACCATTGCCTCCATCCGGACACAGTTGACACTCCTGTCCACTGACGACTAAATTCCCGCGCTAAGATCTCCGAAGCGATGCGATTCTTCACATCGCCAGGATAACCATTTCTAAGCATGGCCTCCGCGGTCACGGCACTAACAGATCGCCTATACTTGATCCATCGCGTGGACTTGCTCAGCAACCTTATCGCAATCCAAATCAGCAAGATCAGGGTGACGGTGGCAATTACCCAAATGACGTATTGTTTTTTATTGATATTTCGTGGATGGTCTTTGAGTCGTGAGTTCATCTCTTGAGGATTGACGAACTCCTGTAACGCCGAGTTGGCCACTTCGAGTAGCGTCTGAAGCTGGGGATCCGGACGGGATACTTCCTCTCCGTCAACCCCGGGCCCACTGGGCAGCCCTCGCGGTCCAGCAATTCCTTTTATTAAACGCACGGGTTGACCGTCTACGGCCATAAACAGTTTGGATCGAGAGCCCGCTGCCAATAGCGTCGCCATCCTGTTGACCAACTCTCCGTTATCAGCGAAAGAAAACATTCCGTTGGACAAAATACTCGGATCAGCCAACACGACAACTGCGCCGCCGGACTCCGTTTCACCAATCCCCAAAATAGATTTGCCAGCGAAATCGCTGGGATAGCAATCGTCCGGCAAAAATGCCAAGTGCATCCAGTCTCCCGTTATTCCGATTCTTCGAATCACTCCCGTCCGATTCGTTACCAACTCTTTCAGATCCGAGACCAACGGATGAGTGTTTCGAAACCGCGTTACTCGAACGCAGTCATCAAAACCAGAAAACTTCGACTCTTCGGCTCGAGCTCTCGCAGGTCCGATTTGCGTTTCGCCAAAGTAAATAGAGGAGTGCACATTATCCGGAGCGATGAGCACTCGACCGCCCAAATCAATGAACACTTTGAGCTTGTTCCAGGCTTCTACCGTCTCGCGTCGTACGTCGCCTATCAAGACTATAGTAGAATCTTGAGGTGACTCCAAAGCGGGCAAAATGGTGGGAATAGGAACGAGGCCATCGCGCTGCAAGAAAGCTTGAAATATGTCAAACTGGTATACCCAGTTCTCGTCACTGGTATCAACAACCTGAGCCGATGCGTTGCTCCCACCCAAAATCGATAAAGCCACGCAAACCATTAAACGAACAAACCTATTTCGGCACCGCGCCCAACGATGTTCCGCGTTACTCATCGAGTATCTCTGGATTTAGCACATTCTCGAATCGCCTCTCGCACGGTGTCAAGTTCCATTTCACTTAGTTCTTGATCGGGTGGCCAGTATCGCGCTTGTTTGTAAACTTGCTCTGCCGCTCTTAGCTGACTCGCGAAGTGCATTTGGAGATCCGCAACATGTTTGATAACTCTCTGCGATGTCCACCAGTCTTCAAATGATCGTAGCTGCCTGGAGACGACCGTATCAAAGGCAACGACAACTTGCTGGCGGTTGGCAATTTCCATCTCGATGAGCTTCGCTCGCTCCCCCTCTTCCTTGCGCCTTTGGGCTACGCTCTTCACGAATTCCGGTGTTCGCTTGATCAGAAAGAGCCCAGCGATCAGCCCTACCACGACAACCACAGCAAGTAAATGCCAGAGTGAGAACGAGGGCAAGTCGTTCCAAGTCGGTGCACGCCAGGACGAAAAGAATTCATCCTTAGGAGCATCCGCAGAGTTTGGTAAACTTGCTTGAGGCTCAGGCTTTAATGCGGAAGCCTTAGTGGCAGAGGCTTGATTTTGGGCTGACGCAGGTTCTTCACCTTCCTTTTGCCCCGCAGACCTCGTGTCGCGATTGTCCGCCGTTGCCGTTCCGCGATTTACAAGCTCCGATTCCTTGGACCTGTTCGACTGATCTTTGCGTGCTTTGCTGTCTTGGTCCGCTTGTGAACGACTCGCATCTTTGTTGACATCACCGAGACTGCGTTCACTGCCGATTTGCCCGTCCCGACTCTTTTCGATCCCAATCGCTTCTTTTGCGAGTTTCTCAAATGTTTGCCCCAACCCAAACTCCTGAAGGCGGCGTTTGAACACGTCCAAGGCGGTTTCAGGCCTTTGCGTGGAATTGCCTTTCGCCGTTTTGGTTGAATTAGTGGCTGATGATGGCTTTGTTGAACGTGACGAGTTGGAATTACGCGGGCCTGCAGAACCGCTTCGAGGAGCGTTGGGTCGTGGATTTCCAGCGGTCAACCGTTGCTCCGCGTTTCTCGTAACGCCGACTCTTTCACTAGGTCTGGAATCCTGGAATTCGCCGTACCGATTCGGAACACCATTACGTTCCGAACCAGCAGTTCCATCGGCACCCAATGGACTTTTACTCCCTCGCTTAACATCGGACTCCACTCCTTGTTTCCCCGTCGGATCATCGATGTTCTCGCTGCTATTTGTCGTATCTTTCTCGGATCGAAGTGACGAATTGGCAGGATCGAACTTGATCCATGGCTGATTGCTAGAGTCATCGGAAGAGAGAAAATCGCTCTCCGTTGACGTATCGTCCAATCCAGCATCATCGAGGACATCCTGAGCAAACTCCCTCAACGCGGGAGACTCTCGCACTTGGTCCAATAAAGCAGGGGGTAAGTCCCGAAAAGCAGAAGAAAGATCCTTGACCGACTCATTCTTCGATAACTGGGACGCCAACGTCTTGAGGCGTTCCTTTTGCTCAGGGCTCAAGCTAGCTAGCCTCTCCTCAAGCGACCGTAGATCAAGTTTCGACAGATCAAACGGCAAAGATCGCTGATTGCGTGACGCATTTGGTTCAAGCTCGCTCTTAGAATCTTTATCTTCTGCCGCCATGGGCGGTCTTTGCAAGAGTTCACCAAGGCGCCCAAGTTCACCTAGCTTTCTACGATCGATGGGGATCCAACGTTGCGAAGCCTTGTCATCAGCGGAACCGCCATCCTTGATACGCTCTTTTGTTTGCGAAGTGAAAGCAGCAGGGGGTTGCCCTAACACTGTTAGATTCGTTATTAGCGAGCTGTTGGTCGCGACAACAATGGCAAACGGTCCAAAACACTTTGCAACCCGTCTGCAGATCGCGGCACACAACCCGACACTACTAGATATCAGTCCCTTTAAATCCATAATCAAAACCTAGCCATTGACCGGCTATCGAGCCACGTTTTCGCGATCGGAATGATTTCCTTTCGTTGTCTAAGTGGCATTGTACCTCGTAGACCAACCCCAGACTTGGGAGGGTTACGGAAAATTGCAAATTCTCGAACGGGAACCTGGGGAGCACACGAAACTATCTAAGACCTTTAACTATTAGGTATCAGTAGGCAGGTCTCAGGGCTGTACTAGGCTCGCAATTTTGGACCGATTCTTCGCCCCCTTAAAATTTCGATAACCGTTTGACTCGGACCAATCCTCTGTTGTTAGCACCACGTGACGAGGGAGCACTGCAATTCGCTTGCTAAGCAAGCCACGCAGTTGACTCTCAATGTCTGCCCCCCCTGACTCCTCGCAGTTTCTGTCACAAAGCAGTACTGCATCGTATCCCGACGTCGCGTTAGCGACTAAAACACAATCCCGAACCCCTGGGATATTGCAAATCAACTGTTCAATTCCAAGTGGATCGATCTTATATCCATTTTCAAGAACGATGGTATCGTCACTTCGACCTAGAATTTTTAGGTTCCCCAACTCATCCAGTTCCGCAACGTCTCCCGTATCAAGCCACCCATGCTTTATTCTCTCGTTCGTCCCTTTGGGATTATTCCAATACCCCAACATCAACCCACTTCCTCGGACCCAAAGCCGGCGTCCCTCGTCGATCTTTAGTTCTACTCCTTTGACCGCAGGCCCAACTCCTACCAAGCATCGATCCTCTCCAGCGGTGCTAGCCCCCGAACGATTGGAGCAAACAACTGGCCCCGCTTCTGTTAAACCGTACCCTTGAAAGATTGGCAATCCAGATCGTTCGAACGCATTTCGGAGTTCCTCCTGTAGAGGGGCACCGCCACTGGCCAATTGCCGCATACGCCCCCCTGTCATGCTCTGCAGCAACTCTGCTCCACCTCCCCTTTTTTGCCACTCACTGTGAATGCGATTGAACAGCAAGGGAACTCCATTGAAGAGCGTTGGTCGAGCGATCGCAAAATGGTTGATCAATTGCCGACTACTGCTTGCAATTTCCAGAGAGGATGCGCTAAATAGCCATGTCGCAAGCTCACAGGTTTTCGCGTAAGCATGAGAAAACGGAAGTACATTCAATCGATGATCAGATGAAAATTGTGGCATCGCATCAAGCTTGGCGAACGCGTTTTCAACGAGATTGCGATGAGAAAGCATGACCCCTTTTGGTGTACTAGTGGTCCCCGAAGTAAAGAGTATGTTCGCAACGTCATGTTCTTGGAATTGCGTTACGATTCCACGAGCATCCCAAGTCACCATTCCACATGATTGATCTATGAAACGTCTGATCTGCGGACAACTTGAACATGCCTCAAATATCTTGTTCGATGGTCCGCACTGCTGGTCTTCTGTTATGACTAAAACCGGTTTTACGTCATTCAGAATGGCAAGCACTCGCTCTTGCGGGAGTCGAGGGTCCACGGGGACATGTGTTGCATTGAGGCACGAACACGCCAACTCTACCAAGATCCATTCGAGCGAGTTTCCCGTCGAATTTACAACGCGAGCTTGTGGATCCACATGATGGTGCCGCAAAAACTCAGCCACTGCTAGAACTTCTTGATACAATGCACCCCATGTCCAAGAGCGAAGCGAGGGTTCAGTATCTCGCTTTATGAAGCACAAAGAATTTTCAAAAAGGATTGCATTCCGCTGGCAAAAATCAAACAGTCGCTTCGGTTCGTTTGCGAAACATGAATCGGACGCTTGAAGATCTTCCATTTTGATTTTCTAAATCAGTACCATGTCAACCATGATAGTACGATCCAAGCGGATCCAACGAGGTCATTTATACGGCAACTGCTCTACGGTGGTGCTCTATTGCGGCTCGCTAGCCGTCATGATATCCAAAGCGATCAAGCGAAAGGCCTGATCACGATTATCTATACGCAAAAATAACAACAATGCGTTACCGGGTTCGACAGAGCGAACCCTGCGGATCAAATCGTTGTTTTCGGCCGAAAATACAACGGTCATTGGCATACCAGCAACGACGGTTTCGATGGTCAACTCTTTCGAGGAATCGACGAGTTCATCTTGTACAGGCATACCACTGGGAATGACCGTTACCACATAGCGATTTGCCTCCAATGAGACGACATTAGGGATTTCTCCCGACGCGCAACGCTGCGTCAATGCGGAGAACTTGGAATCCCCCAAAATCATATTTGCGATAGCCAACTTGCGTTCATTCCATAACTCGATGACGCCTTCATCTGGTTGATCTATCCACTTTGCCAAATCGCACAAGTGACCATAGAAATCCGAAACCGCTTTTAATTGCACGGCTCGTTCGCGAGGAATGCTCGGCCACTTTTCCTTCAAGTCTGATAATTCTTGGAGGGATTGCAAAAGTTTATCGATCGCGCCGGCGCGTAAAGGTTCTTCATCAGGAACTTGAACCGTTGCGATGTCCAGAAGCTTCGTTTCCTCTTGAAGCATCTTTTCCTCTATTACAGCTGCCGGAGTTGCGTCTGCATCAGATGTATCCTGATTTGAGGTGTCAGTAGATTCCGATTTCTTCCGCGGAAGACTAATTTCCGTGGAGCCAACCGATTTGTCTTCGATTGGAGCTGGTTTCGGAGATGCGGGACGCGAGTCAGAGCCGAGACTCGGTAAGGCGCTTTTGAATCCATCTGAAGCCAGACGCTTGGACGAGATATCGGGCACGGGGCCGACATCGTAGCCTGAGTTGCTAGATCCGAACGTCCCATCCGATCGAAAACCGCTACCTCGCAGTTTCTTGGGAACAATCCATGGGGCGTATTGAGCCACACTTGGACCGATCCCACCTAGATCCCTACCGAAACCATACCAGAGGATGGCTGTTGCAAGCGGCAAGGCAGCAAGGCCGCCAAGAATCGGCGGAAGAAACTTCCGAAGAGCCGATTTCTCCTTGCGGCTGGGTCGCTCGCTTGCGTCTCGCACTTTAAAGGTGCTATTCGCGGAACGCCCGACCGACGAAGCCTGCTCCCGGGGCTCAGAGGGGCTGGGGATCTCTTCGCGATTCGCCGGTTCGTCGTTCAACGCAGTTCTCCGATAGTTCCGATGGGGTAAAGCTTGACATTTAGGACTGACAATTTGCTAACTGATCCGCAGCCCAAGACCTGATTGCAGCGTTCAACGATCGTGAGATACACCGAAAGAGGCGTTTTGAATCGAGTAATATTCTGATCGAGAACGAAGACAAGTCTAATTTTATATTAGATTACCTGTTCAGCGAGCTTGCTTTCGGTTTGTCCCTCGGAAAAGGGGGATACATGACGATTTTGGTTGATTTGTTCACCAAAACGAGCATTCTTGGAATGCAAATTACCTATAAGTAAGGGCAATCTCTTGGCTAATGTACCGTTTTGGACCATACTGTGGTGAATTCCGAGGAGTCTAAGCGGTTTCGATTCCGGACCTCCACGTCACCCACTTCCCACCGTATTACTTACATGCTGTTGCAGAAAGCACGACTAGGCTTGCTGGCGATCGTAGCGCTGGTGGCGCTGCGGTTCACGATTGGTTACCACTTTTATATGGAAGGGGCGACCAAGGTCCGCGAGGGGAACTTTTCTTCAAAGGGCTTTCTTTCCGCTGCAAAAGGCCCACTAGCTGGGCAGTTTAAGGGGCTCATCCCTGACTACGACGGTTTTGTCAGACTTCCCGAATTGCGAGAGAATTTGACAGAGGAGGAGCAAAAGCCGACCGAAGGCGATCCAGACAGCAAGCTCCGCTATGCGAAGTTTTTCTCTCTGCTCGATGCCTACGAGGCTAAAGTCACCGAAACCTTTAAACTTACCAGCGACGAGGAAAAAGCACCGGCGAAAAAGCTGACCGCCGAATGCAAACAGGAACTGAACGACTTCGTTGAGGAGTGGCAGCCCCAAATCGTGGAGTATTTGCGTGGCTATCTAAGGATTGAAAAAGACCGAAAGGATGCTGCGAAATCGACAGTCCCAGGTCTTCGGAAACAGCGAGAGGAAATCGAAGCAAAGTGGAGAGCCATCGCGGCTCCATTGTTACCACAGATAGAACGCATTCTGGCTACTCACGAATTGAAAATGAATGCTCTCGCTCCAGAACCGGAAGAGGGTAAAGAAAAACTGTCGGTCAAGTTCATGCTTCCTGGGGAAGGCCCCGTTTCGGTGGAACTCGTCGATAAATACCTACCGATTTTTGATATGTCGGTTGGTATCCTTTTGATGTTAGGTTTGTTGACTCCCCTCGCAGGCACAGCAGCGGGACTGTTTTTGTTGTCGGTCGTGTTGACACAATTCCCGGGTTCTTACGGGGCACAACCGACCTATTATCAGGCGATTGAGATGCTCGGATGTTTTGTATTGGCCTTCGCTGATGCAGGGCGTTACGCAGGACTTGATTTCCTCCCATGGAGTTTTTGGAATCGGAACAAGGCTTCTAAGGAAGACTAGGACGAACTGTTAGGTTTAAATTAAGCGATTATTTGAGAGAGAATTATGAACCAATTGTCACCGGATGAAAAAACAGTAGGTCAGAGCAACTATTACGAAGCTGTCGGTTTCACTCGCCGAGAATTCATGCAAGGAATCGTTGCAGCGGGCGCAGTTTCGGGCGCCGGACTAGGTGCGATGTACTTTGGCTATTCCAAAGTCAACGACCCAGTGAGAGTCGGCATTATTGGAACGGGTGACGAAGGCAACGTGCTTATCGGGGCTTGTAATCCGGAGTATGTCACCGTCAAAGCAATTGCTGATATCCGACCTTACAGCATTTATCGCGCTTTCCACGGAGACAATTCCTCGCCTGCTGCATGGTCCGCTCGGCCTGGATTGATCAAACAGTACAAGTACGCGAGCGAAGCAGAAGCCAAAGCAAACGTAAAGGTCTACGATGCGTCTAATGGCGGAATCGCTGCATTGCTAGCTGATGATGAGATCGAAGCGGTCATCATTGCTCTGCCTCTTCACCTTCATGCGCCGATCGCTATCAAAGCCATGATGGCCAAGAAGCATGTGCTCACCGAAAAATTGATGGCTCACAACGTG
Organism: Pirellula sp.; assembly: GCA_046318795.1. GTDB lineage: Bacteria > Planctomycetota > Planctomycetia > Pirellulales > Pirellulaceae > JBKCUI01. Next base: position 19,086 of record JBKCTT010000102.1, on the reverse strand, counting down.
GCCCAGTGCAAAGCGATGTCGAGAGTTGCGGCTCAGAGCGTCGACATCTCCGACAACCCTATTCACTTGGCAACCGGGCACCAGCGTCATTACAGTGTTCTGTATGACAACGCGGTCCATTTGCTCAAGTGGGGTATGATCGGCCAGTTGCACCATATCCGAGCTCAATGGCACCGAGGTAATTTGCCCGGTAAAGATTCTTGGCAGCCACCGTTGCCCAAGGGTGAGATCGGAGGCAAGCCTGAAGACAGTGTTGTTCTGAAGCAGTTGGCTAAATTTCAAGCCGATCTTAAGAAGGCTAAGAGCCCAGCCGAAATCGACCTGCTCACGAAGAAAGTTGCCCAATGGGAAGCGTGGATGGCAGACGATGTCGACGCAGAGAAATTCGGATATATCAGCAAAAAGCTTGGTGATCGAGATCGCCCGGCGATGGAAGAACTGATTCGATGGCGAATCTTCGAACGAACCGGCGGCGGCTTGATGGCAGAACTAGGTAGCCACCAATTGGACGCCGCATCTATTTTCTGTAGTGCACTTCGCACCGATGGCAAGAAGGCTCGTCCGATTTCGGTTCATGCGGTTGGCGGACGTCATATTTTCCCGCTGGATCGTGAATGCGAAGATCACGTTTACTGCTCGTATGAGTTCCCTGGCCCCGAGTACTCGGAAAAATTTGATGTTGGGTACAACATCCCAGGCACCAAGGGGATCAAATCCTACGAGAGCGATCCAAACAAACGGGTCGTTGTCACTTACTCTTCCATCAACGGCAATGGATTTGGAGGATATGGCGAGGTGGTGATGGGAACCAAGGGGACCATGATCATCGATAAAGAGCAAGAAGTTATGCTCTATGCTGGATCGGACACCGGCGCGACCGTCGGGGTCAAGGCTGCAAAAGAAGGTTATGCGCTCGATACCCAGGCGAGCGGTGGATCGTCGGCTCCGGTTGCGAAAGCTGCTGCCAACAACGGTCCCGTTAGTCGCGGTTACACCGAGCAGATTGAACATTGGGCTTATTGCATTCGCAACCCAGCCCCTGAGAACAAGCCACGGTGCTACCCAGCGGTCGCCATGGCGGACGCTGTCATCGCGCTCACCACCAACGTGGCAATGCGTCAGGGGGCCCGCGGAGAAGCAGGCTTTATCAAGTTCCAGGACTCGTGGTTTGACATCAACTCGGATGAAACTCCGGATGGCAGCAGCGTGTCCGAGGAGATGGAGTCTCTCAAAAACTACACCATCCACGGTGGTACTCAATCAGCTTAAAGCGGTTTGACCAAGGTAGAGAATAGTCATCGCTAACTCTCTGCATTACCGTTTGACATTTTCGTAAAACTCTGGGATGGTTTCGTATTCCAGAGTTTTCTTATTTCGTACCCGTCTCTACGATCTACATGACAGATCAGCAACTCCATACACCACCTCGCGGCATACCCGGAAAATGGTTTGCTTTGCCTTTTGGTATGGTTCTGTTATTCGCGGTCTGGCTCGTGGTTTCCATGGCATTTCGCTTTCAAGCTATTATGAAGCAGCTAGAGGCAACCAGAGAGGTATGGCCTAAGGCTGCGGTGGCGATGCAAGCCCATTTCAATACGGTTTCGTCCGAATTGAAGACCGATTCCGAGTCGAACCGTTCTCTATCGCGAGACTGGGAGGAGCGTTTATCTCGCTTTTCGCAGTCCAGCATCTTCGATGATCAGAGTATTGCGGCGAAAGAGATAATGGACCTCGCAAGTAAAGCCGCTAGCGACAAATCTTTGCTGCAAAAAGTATCAACCGACGAGACCGTTAAACTAGTGGTTGAATCGGAACGAATGCGATCTCAATTACAGTCGGGCATAGTGGGGTGGTGCACCGTTGAGGGCCTACGACTCAAGCTTCCCCCGTTGTTTGTAATGGAATGAGGACGGAATCATGGATTGGAAGTCATTACTCGGTCATGATAGACAGAGAATATGGTTTCAAAATGCCGTCACAAACCAACGCCTAGCGAGTACGTTCCTCTTTGTCGGTCCGAATGCGATTGGCAAACGTACCTTCGCAAAACTGCTGGCCCAAACGTTATTGTGTACATCATCCAATCCATCTGACTTCCAGCCCTGCGGCAGATGCGAAACCTGCGTGCAACTCCATGCGGGGACACATCCCGACTTGATCGAAATAGCGAAGAAACCGGACAAGACCGCGTTGTCGATCGATCAGTTTATCGGAGACGACGAGCATCGTATGCGCGAAGGATTATGCTACGAAATTCGGATGAAGCCTTATTCCAATCGCAGAAAAATCGCGATTATTGATGACGCCGATACGATTGGAGACGAAGGTGCCAATAGCTTGCTCAAGACGCTCGAAGAGCCCCCGCCAGGTGCGGTAATCATTCTGATCAGCACAAGTTTGCAAAGACAATTGCCAACCATTCGATCACGATGCCAAGTAGTCCGATTCCAACCACTTTCACCCGACCATTTGGCTACACTGGCATTGAGAAACCAATTGGTATCAGATCCAGAGCAAGCGGACAAAATTGCGAAACATGCCCATGGCTCTTTGGCAGAATTTTCAGTTTATGCGGATGAGGCCTTGAGAGACTTTCAGCAGGAAATGAAAACTCAGCTAACATACCGCCCGATGGACTTTGTCAAGTTCGCGAAAGCAGTACAAGGGAACATGGAGTCGGTTGGAACTGAATCTCAACCCCGACGAGAGCGTTTAAAGTTGTTGATTGATTTTGCGCAACAACACTTTCGAGATGTAATGTATGTCAACTTGGAGAAAGATCCGGTGTTGGTGGATCGGACACTGCGCGGCATCCAACGTTGCTTAGAGGCCAAAGAGCATGTGGACAGAATGGTAGCACCAGCAGCATTGATTGAAGCCTGGGCTGCGGACATCGCATCCATCTAGTACTTTGACTTAAAGATAAAGAATACTATCGACTAGCCATCGACTTACCAACTAAGAGTCAGTTCTTTCTTATGAATCGCCACCAACACTCCGTTGTAGTCCCCTACGTTTCCACCGCGATTTGGCTGACGCAGTTGAGATGGGTGGCAGTCGCTGGGCAATTGATTGTTGTTGGCTCCGTCACGTTACTACTCAATATACCACTGCAATGGGTTCCATTGTTATCGCTCATATCGTGGACGGCAATCACGAATCTAGCCATGACCTACTGGGTCCGACGCATCAAGTGGTCCCTGACTACAAAGTCGGAACCATCTGCAGAGGGCAACACGACCGCTTCTTCTTCTGGCGCAGATGCGTTTCTGGACGAAAACATTGGAAACCGAGTACTAACGGCGCTGCTTAGCATGGATGTTGCGACTCTGACAGGACTACTCTATTTCACCGGGGGAGCCGCCAATCCCTTTTTGATTTTCTATTTTGCAAACCTGTCTATAGCAGGCATGCTACTGCCAAGACGGTTAGCTTGGGTTATCACCGCGCTTTCCATAACGGGCTGTGCATTTCTTCTTCAAGATTCGAAAGAGGTTTCTGAGTTAGCCATTTCTTCTCTAGCCGCACAGGCACCTTGGGGAATCGAAAAGGTTTCGTTTTTAATCGCCTTTATGACTTGTAGCTCCGTTGTAACATACTTTGTTACCATGCTGGCGGTAGAGTTAAGACAACGCGAAATTCAATTGGCGATTATCGAAAAAGAACGAGAGCGTGCACGCCGATTGGAAGCTATGGCAACTCTAGCGGCTGGAGCTGGACACGAGCTCGCCACCCCGCTTTCGACGATTGCCGTCGTCGCCAATGAACTAAGTCGCAATCTAGAAAAGTACGAAGTCTCGCCCGGGATTCGTCGCGATGTCAAGTTAATTCGTGAAGAGTTAAATCGATGCAAAGAAATTTTGCATCGAATGAAAAGCGGAGCCGGTGAAGCCGCAGCCGAGAATCTAAAACCAATCACCCTCCTAGAACTGGTGAATGCGACCGTTGAGGCGATGAGAGAACCCAATCGAGTCTTGGTATCCATGGAGGACTCGGCTCGGGATTGCCGAGGGATTTTGCCCAAACAGGCGATCTCACAGGCTCTTCGGAATTTGCTACAAAACGGTCTCGACGCGTCGGAACCGCACCAAAAGGTTGAACTCCGAGTCTCCTTAGTCACCGACAAGCAAACCGGTGAGAACATATGGAAAATGATCATCCGAGATCGAGGTACCGGACTCTCTGAGGAGGTCGCAAGGCGGATCGGGGAACCATTTTTCACGACCAAGGAAGTCGGTAAAGGTATGGGACTCGGGGTTTTTTTGACGCGGAACGTCATACAGGGTGTTGGGGGGGCGATCTATTTCGAACAGGCCTCAGACGGTGGCACGCTATGTCATGTGGACATTCCGTGTCGCAATTGATTTGCAATGTTAGAAACTTGATATACTCCTATCACAGTTAAGCGATTCATATTTTTGTTGGAAACGGCGAGGAGTCTCATGCGTTGGGAAGGTCGAGAAGAATCTAATAATGTTCAGGACAAACGGGGAATGGCGATGCCCGCAGGTGGCATGGCTTTAGGCGGTGGGCTAGGTACCATCATTTTGGTAATCATCGTCATGCTTCTAGGAGGAGATCCGCAGCAGTTGCTCAAACAAATGGGCGCGCAGGAGCAACAGACATCCCGTGCCCCATCGAGTTCCTCGAGATCGATCGACCCATCGAAAGATCCAAATGCAGAACTCAAATCCATGGTATCCGTGATTTTCAAAGATACGGAAGACGTCTGGAACAAATTGTTTCGCAACGAATTTCGTGCCCCTTATGAGGAGCCAACGCTGGTTCTCTTCGATCAACCCATTCGCTCCGCGTGTGGCGTTGCCTCAACCCAAGCAGGCCCGTTTTACTGCAGCGGCGATAACGGTGTTTATCTCGACTTCGGCTTCTTCAAGCAGCTTCATCAAGAACTCGGCGCTCCCGGGGACTTTGCTATCGCTTATGTCATCGCTCACGAAGTAGGCCATCACGTTCAAAATCAACTTGGGATTCTTCCCAAGGTCAATAAGCTGCGATCGAACAGTAGTGAAATCGAGTCTAATAGACTACTCGTTCGGCTTGAGCTACAAGCCGATTACTTGGCAGGAGTTTGGGCTCATCATATTCAAAAGCAAAAAAATGTTCTGGAGCGAGGCGATTTAGAAGAAGCACTGAATGCAGCAAGCCGTATCGGCGACGATGTTTTGCAAAGACGATATCAAGGGCGAGAACGCCCAGACACATTCACTCATGGTACTGCTTTACAGCGAAAATCCGCATTACAGCTTGGAATGCAAACCGGAGACGCCAAAGGACTGATGCGTTTTTTTGAGATGTCGGAAGAAGAGCTGAAAGAGTTTGGAAAGTAAGATGGCGATTCGATTACCAGTTGTATTAGCCCAAAACGCTCGACGAGTCGCGACCTATACCGATTGCGAAGAGAGTTGGATCACATCCTTGCTATTTGAAGAACGGTTAGACGCAACCCTAGTCGCGGACTTAGCTTCGATACAGCCAGACTCGACAGATTTTTTGTGTTTGACTGGGCTAAAAGGAGATTTCGTTTTAGTAAGCTGGGAAGATAGCTCGGTGGTTCTTCGAGAATTGCTTCGGCTAGGCTTTGACAGCTTCGATATCGTCCCCGTGGACGGAACTGCCAAAGTATCATCTCCGAAGCGTAATCAACCCCTAAAAAAAATCTATTTGATGGGGTTTAACAAAGGGGTCCAGGTAAAACAATTGGTCGGCCAGTTAAAGAATCTATTGGAATCCAAAGCAACTCCGGTGTTTCAGTTACAACTAGCCCCTAAAGGATCGGACACGACCAAATCTAAAGCCTTGCCCGTCGTTTCCGATTTCTCCCCTGGCATGGACTTGCGAGCGTCCAATCCGATTCGAGATTCCGCGCCGGCTATAAACTCCCTATCCACAGCCAATCCGTCGTACCAAGCCACAGACACAAGGTTACATTTCGGAGCTGAACCATCATCCGCAGAACGCTTGTCGACTGGTGTTCCAGAAGAACGCAATTTTGCGTATGAAGATGATGATTTTCCACACATTGATTCTCTCGTGGATGAATTAGATCGTTTCGATTCTTAGGAGGTTAAGTATGAAAAGGATGTTTAAGCTGTTTGTTGGAAGCGCCTTGGCGTTTTCCACGGTGGGAGGAGTTGGGTCCTTGAGAGCAGGGGACGAACTAAAAAATTCGTCGCTCAGATTGGTTCCCAAGGATGCAGACGTTTATTGGGCCAGCTGGAGGCAAGCCGAACAGTGGCAACGATTGGTGAATGGACCTGTCGCCAAGAAGCTGGTCGCATTGCCCGCTGTCCAAAAGGCCTGGAAGGAGTTTCTGAAGGAATGGGATGATCGATCGGAACAGCTTGCACAAGCTCGCATGGTTTGGGACAACCCCAACTTTAAGGAAGCGCTCGCATTCCTAGGCGAACTCGGGTCTGAAGAAACATTCTTTTTCGGCGATAAGAACCTTTCTCGTTTCATTACAACGGTTAACGAATTCACAACCGATATTCAGGTCGCAATCCTCGAAGCGCAGGACGACACGGAGGAAGCGTATGTCGAACTTATCGATAAGTGGATCGGTGAACTAGAAAAAACCAAACTACCAACCATAGTCTTTGGAGCGAAATTCCAAGACGAAGATTTAGCGACTACCAAAGTTGACCAACTCGAGGCACTTATTCAGTTGCCATTGATGGCGGCGGGACAGCCCCAGTTTCAAAACCTAATCAAGCGAGTCGATGATTCTCGTGGCTCGCGTGTTTCCATTACTCTTAACGGAAAATTAATCCCGTGGGATGCCGTTCCAACGACAGATGAATTCGATGAGGAAGCACTGGAAAATCTCCGCGAGGTTTTGGAAGAAAAGAACATCACCTTGACCGTTGGAATGTTGGATAAGTTTTTTGTTGTCGCTCTTTCGGAAACAACAAAAGACCTACTGGAACTCGGCAAAGGTGAGAGCTTGCTCGCTCACCCAGACTTTGCTCCGGTTGTTGCCATGAGCGACAAGCCGCTAACAATGGCATCCTACACCTCCAATGTTTTTGGTGAAGCGAATTGGAATGCACAGTTCAAAGGATTCTTTTCGAAGCTGTTCTCCCAAACCGCCGCAGCAGGGCGACTCGCTCTCGATGAAGAAAGTGAAGCACACGATCTGTTGGATGACATCGAAAGTGATGTGGAATGGATGGACACCGAAATCGCCAAAGTGATCCCTCCTTTTCAAGGCCAAACGATGCTGTCTTTCCTTACCGACGATGGCTGGGAAATGCTTCAATACAATCGCACTCCCGATTTTATACTTCAAAGCGAAGAGCCTCTCCAAGGCTTGCAACACGTCGGTGGAAAGCCTCTCATGATGGTCGTAACCAGGTTTGCGAACCATCCCGAGTACTTCCAATTAATGCGTAAAATTGTCCAACGCGTAAAGACTCGATTGGACGAAGCTCTCGAAATGGATTTGTCTGATATCGATATCGACGACAATGATCAAGTAGAGGCAAAACAGATGATCGATCGAGTCTATCCATTGCTCGAAAAAGTTGCCAACACCTACGAAACGTTGATCGCACCCTCGCTAACAGGTGAGCATGGTTTGGTATGGACCTCAGGCAACCTCAAAGCCAAGCAGTGGGTCCAAGGCATGCCGGAATCAGAAGAGCCATTACCGCTGCCAGAGTTCTCGTGGATCAGCGGCTTGAAGGATCGCGATTCGATGATCAAGGGTGGAAAAGAAATCTACAGCGTCTTTGATTCGATTCTGGAGTTGGCCCGAGAGCTAGATCCTAACAGCGTTCCTGAAGGCTACTCGATTCCACGCCCCGAAAAGGTTACAGAAAAGAGCGGTATCAAGTATGGATATCCAATCCCTGAGGACTGCCCTGTACCCGCGGACTTGATGCCACACGTTCTCTTGTCGGAAGATCTTCTTGTTATGGGCTACTCCAAAGCAACAACAAACTTGTTGGCGGACGGCTCGCCACTGGAAGTTGGGAAACCTGTTTTCTCGAGTGACTCAAAACTTGCATCCGCATCCTACATCGATATTGGACGAATGTTCAAATCGTTCGGCCCGTGGGTAAGATACGCGGTTAAGCAATCCGGTATAGATCTCGACCAAGAGCTCGTCCCTCAATCCGAGCTTCCGATGAACGGCACAAACATCACCCCGAACGATCTTCTGGGTCTGTGGTCTGTCTTGGAATCGGTTGGAGAGATTACAACGACAGCGGTTTCGAAGGGCAAAGAGGGGATCGAAATCCGATCCGTGTACCGTCAATCCTTGCCGTAGTGTTTGATCCGTTGCCAGTATGCTTGGAATGCCCCATCCTTATGGAAATCTGGACTGTTGTCCAGATCGTGGCATTCCATGCATTTCTCTTCGGCTTTATCTAAGGGCAATTTCATCTCATCGCGAAGCTTACTAATCATCTCAGCCGTCGCTTCGATGTCACCAGATTCCGCTTCCGCGTGGGCTTTGCCCGGTCCATGACAATTCTCACAACCGCTGCCGGTCAAATGCGACGAGGCCGTCAGCGATTCAAAGCCCGACTCATACGGTAGGAACTTTTGCGGGTTCCAACCCGTGGTATGACACGAGAGACACTCTGGGTCAAATTGCCTTGTCAAAGACCTCTCTGGCGGTTCAACGATCGATTCCGTTGCATGCGAGTGGGGAGTGTTCTTCCAAATATCAAACGCGGTCGTATGACATTCCCCACATTTCTCCGAACCAACAAATGCACCGCCCGACAGATGCCGCTGTTTCGGGGCTAATACCCCGAGACCTTCCACTTTGAGTTGGTCCTGATAGTTGTTAAACAGTTCGTTCATACGAGGTGAATCCTCGAATTGAGAACTCAATGCCAAACGTTGATAACGCAATGGTTCTTTCGCATCGTCAAACAAACCCACCAATCCAGCAAACATCCCCTTCGTGCCGACTTGGATCATCTGAGTCTTGGTACCACTGATGATCTCAGGACGATAAGTTGGCTCACCATAACCACCAGCCGTTACAACTATCGAGTAAAGGGGAAACAGTTGAGCAAGCTCTCTCGACTCTTCCAGCGACGCATGTGATATCAGAACATAAACGTCACACTTTTCTCCTTTGAGCTGTTCGGTGGCTTCTTTCAAAGCGGCTTTTGCTGGACGAACCTTTACCCCTTCGCCTTCGTTCGTCAGGACCGATTTTATTTCAGCGGTATACTCATCACCGAGAACAGCCGTAATTCCTATTTTTCGCTTCCCGACCTGTACGACCTTCCACGGAGTATCCATGCCATCAAAGATCGATACGTTAGCAGAGATAAACAATGGCTGAGGATTGCCTTTGTCATCTATCTGCGAATTGAGCAATGGATAGACCAAGCTCGCGTGGCTGCCACGCAAGTCATCGGGGCCAAAGGTAGACGCCACATATCCCATCATCGACAGAGCTTTAGCTGTCCACTCGAATTTGATTTCGGACTGTTTGGCGACGCGACGAACTTGGTTACCTGCATCGATCGGCAAAACCTCCCAACCTCTCTCTTTGACTTTAGAAAGCAGGGAGTCCCGTCGCATAAGCCCTCCCTTTTGATTCTCCAAGCCTGTGCAGCCACAGGGCTCTATGTAACCATATTGCCGGCCAGTAACGAAGAAAACCACCCATGGATTTTCCCAGTCGGGCGCGATCGATTGATTTCTCTCCTCCTCTGTCGCAACGTTTATCGGTACCTGCTCCCCTTTGCGGGGTGGCTCGATTCCAACCGTCGCTCGATCCACTTTGTTCGCCGGGACCGTGCTAGTTTGGCTATTGCTAACCTGCACAGTCTCTTGTGCCCCCTGTGGAACACCATCTAGAAACTTTATAGAAACCTTAGGTGTTTTCGCACTTTGAGGAGGCTGTCCTACTCCCACCAGTGGCAATCCTAACGAGCAAGACAGAATAGATAGCAATAATGCACCTCGAAATGCTCGCCTCTTCATGGATTGCGTCATTGGAACAGGTTTCCCCAACAAGTCGCCTCGAATACACAACTAAATGAAGACTGGGAAAGACCAGCCTCCCTTTGTCTCGGACAGGGCTAGAATCGGCAGGAATAGCCGCACAAATTCACTAAGACAAACTATTCCGTAATGCGAAACTGGATGAAAACCATTTCCGTCGGTGAATTTTCCATTTTCGTATCGAAAATCAACCTCGCAAAATCCTTGCCGGATGTCCCGTTCCGCTCTACCGGTTCTGACCCGGGTGGGATTTCGATGGTGACAGGATAAATCTTCGAAGCGCCACGAATCGTTGGGTTTCCAACAGTTACATTGATCTTTCCAGTAAGCTCAGTAGGTTGAATCTCTTTAAAAGAGATTTCCGCGTCGGGAAACTCTTTAGTCGAAACAGCCATTAACAAGCTCTTCTTCAATCCTTGACTCGAGGGAGCAACGCCGAGTCTTAGAATCTTCCTTTCCTCCGAGTAGTCGCTACCTGCAATAATCCTTACAGGCGTAACAATTCGACCTGACACTGGAAGCAACGCTGGCTCCTCGTCAGGATTTCGACTGTTTCGGAAAACAACATTTGTGTTCAACGACGTGGCTCCGATCCCTTTTTCAACGGTTACTTTGTATTCCAAAACCGACTTTGCCTCGGGGTAAAGCACCAACTCGTCGGCGTTCAATGGACGAGGTTCACCAAAGTTACAGTAGATTTTCTTAACGACAGTAGGATCGGCTACAGTCGCCTCATCAAAGGTCATGGGAGCCTGCTCGAGACAAAAGATCTTGCCCTCAAAAACGGCGTCTTCGTTCGAGATGAGATCTGCTACCAAGATTCCCGGCGGGTCAAAAACGTGTGACTGACCGATCTTGCCCTTAATCGTGAGACTAATTTCCTCTTGACTGGGAGCGGTCGAACCTATCGTCGCTGTTTGAGCAAACTCGGGTCCATAACCCTCGAGAACCCACTCCAGTTCAACTTCCGTTTGGTCGCCCGGTTTCAGAGTGGCGCGTTGAAACCGACCAACAGTGCATTTACAGGAACTTCGGATGAACCAAACATCAGCCGGCGCCTCACCCACATTCTTAAAAACAAAAGAGTGCGAACGCTTCCCACCACGTTTCATGGTGCCAAAGTTATACTCGCTTCCGCCAACGATTTCGATCTTTCCCGCCCTTACCGTCTCACCGGGAGCCGCGACCTTGTACGCCTCCAAAACGGCGTCAATATCTTCGGCAATTCCCTGTATGTGAGTCAGACCTTTGTTTCGGTTTGTTTCCATGTAGGATGCCAAGCCGTAGCCTGCGAGCAAGGACACTAGAATTGCTATGACTAAGGATTTCATCGTTTTAAATCGATCGAAAAGGAAAATTCAACCCGCTCTCATTCTCGTTATGGAATGACTTTACGCAACCAAGAAAAAACTGGTTCACCTTTGAAAAAACCACTCATACCAGCAGTCTGGGAGACTTGAAGGGATTGCGGTGCACCACGAACTAGCTCGACAGGTACCCATACCGAACAAACCGAGATCTTGCGGTCGGCATGTGGAGTTGTTCGATCGATCTTTTCGGCCATCTCCAGCGAGGCCTTGGCAGCTTCGATATCCTGTGCCCAATACAAAAACACCGCGGTTTGCAGATGACACGAAGCCGACGAGGGATTCAACTTGGTCGCACGACCAGTCGCGGCAATCACGTCGTTCATCTCCAAAAATCCCACGGGATCGAATCCTGCGGTTTTACAAGTCTCAATCACGGAGGCATCCATGATCGACACCTGACTCGCGACCAGCCAATTCCGCGGGTCATTTGCGAGCCATCGTCTTCTCGCATGCTTGTAAATCTCAAGCCATCGTAACCGTGAGGCTTGCCCCAAATTCTTGTCCGTGAGCCTTTGAAATACCTCTCTCAACAACCAACTCGCGGGATCGGGATCCCAACCACTCGATTCCAAAATCCCGAAATAATCCTCAGCAGGAATCTCGGACAATCGATTTTCAAACTGCATCTGTGCAATCGGACCTCGATTCCTCTCCGGCCTTAGGGTCATTACTCCGAAAAAGCCAATAGCCACGATCCAGCCTGCTATCAACACGAGAAATCGCAATCGCTTTGCACCATCCTCAACGGCGATTTTGGATCGCCCCCCATTGCTGCTCCAGCCGACAATCCCAGCCAGCCCCACGATCAAAGGACTCATGGCACCCGGCTGCATCCAACCTCCTGAAAACATAAAGTGAATCATCACCACCAACACCATAACAATGCTCGCCCCTCGACGTCCAAGATCGGAGAATTCAGTCGAACGAACAAACCAAAAACTTAACGCTGCACCGATTCCAAAAACTAAGGAGTTGAGCAACAAGTCTGACTTAGGATTGACGGAGTAGACGATCAAACCGAAAAACAAAATCAGACCGAGCAAAACCATCGCCCCAGCATCCACCAATAACTCAGGTGCCCCGTTCCTGACGGGCAATCGATCTTTGAGCAGATCATCTGCTTCAAAGCTCCCAGGGGCTTCCCAGGATTCCTGCTCTCGTATAGCTGGTGCGTTCCAATACCACATAACACTGCGATAAATTAACCAAATCGCTCCCAGTATCGAAATCGCAAGTAACGGAAAGCCCCCGCTGACCAAAATCTCCATCCACATATTGTGGGGATCAGCCGGATTTTCCGAAGCTACCATCGACTTGACGGTCGTATACTCCGACTGAAACGCCAACGGTCCATAACCTAACCATGGTGACCGAAGAGCCAATTGCCATGCCCCATGCCAATACTCCATTCGATACAAAAACGATTTGCCAGCCTCCAAGATGATGGCGGAGTCGATCCACGCAATCACCCCTACCACAATCGCCCCTAAACCAATCGTACAAGCGACTACAACTGCAACCGTTCGCATCTTCAATCGAGACGACATCTGCAATACGAGCAACCCGCCGACGCCTAACCCCACGACCGCCGCCAGCCACGCAGTTCGACTTTTTGTTAACAACAACACAAAGCTAGTTACGAAAAGAATCGCAAACCAAGCAACTATCCAACTGGATCTCAAGGTGGAATTCTTGCCATCAACCTGCGACCTCGAGGCTGATGCCCCGCCATTTATCAACAGCCCACGCAGATCTTTCGAGAAAGCTCCCACCAAAACGATCCCCGACAATACAACAATCGGGGCCAAAGTGCCCGCCAAGGAGTTCGTCAATGCAAATGGCCCAAACGGCTCAGTGCTAAACAATCGATTCTCAAACTGCATTGCCTCGGGCGTGCCAACAGTTAGTCCAATATCTCGAAGCATTTCCTCTTTAAACAATGCGAACCGCGATCGCGTCTGAGGCATACTCACAAAATACTGATACAACGCATACGCGGATGCGCCGCACGACAATGCAACACTCCAGTGCAACAACTTGCTATGCATCGTGCTCGACTTAAACAGTACTACCAGCCCTTGTAGTACCCCTACCAATGCCACAGACTGCCACAACCCGAGTAGCGAAGTGCGGAAATTCACGTAACCATAAGATGCGTACGTGGCAATTGCTAACCAACCTATAAAAAGTGTCCCAACAATGCTAGGTAGCGGTGACACGAATGCCGCTCGTCGCTCTACAAGCAACACTACGGAAGATAGAAAACCAATCGCTAAACCAAAAAGGATTAGAAGTATGGAGTCCCCAGTCGCTACCGATGTGGAATCAGCTGGACTCCACTGGGCCGATACCATATAGCCACCGACCAACAGGTAGAGTATACAAGCGGGTAAGCTTACCACCCAAGAGATCCCCCCGGAAGCAGTGCCTTCTTCACCCTTCATGCTGGCTCTCCGATCTGATTTCATTCTCACCGTCCTTGTTCGATGGACCGGTTGAGTTCATCGAGTTTACTCCCGATCCTGTTTGCGATTGCCTTCGGATCAATCCTTCGATAGTCCCTACCAAAAGAAGCATACAAACGACGATCGCAATAACAATCGCAGCTCCCACTAAATCTGTTCGTGGCAACAAAAGCGCCCCCAGAGAACAAGTCAACGTCGCTAAATAGATTGCCATGACGGCCTGCTGTTTCGACATCCCCATCTCGACCAGTCGATGAGAAAAATGCTTCTTGTCAGCCTGAAAAGGACTCCTCCCCTCTCGAATTCGAATCAAAACCACGCTCATTGTGTCATAGATAGGAATCGCCAAGAGACAAAGAGGGGCGAGAACCGCATGAGGACGATCCCCGCGAGAATCGACGTATGTGGAAAGCATTGTACTGATCGCAATCCAATAACCGACGAAGTAGCTGCCAGCATCCCCCATAAAAATAGTCGCTGGTGGCCAGTTGTATCGGAGAAACCCTAATAAACCACCCAGTAAAACCAGGACCATCGACGCAACAAATATCTGCGGGGACCGACCACTTTCAGGACTACCCACGAGCAATACAAAGGCGAGCATGATGCAAATGATACTGGCAACCCCCGCACTTAAAGCATCCATGTTGTCCATCATGTTGAACGAATTGACCAACATCACAATCCAAAAGACTCCAATCAATGTTGCCAACCATGGAATATCGATAAACAACGAAAACTGCAAATCTTGCCAGTAAACGACAAAGTAAGCGACCGCGAACTCAACTAAAATTCTGAGCTTCCATGACAATCCAAATCGATCATCCATGGCTCCCAAAACAGCGAGACATACCCCACCCAAAAGCAAAACACTGAAATCAGAAAGTCGGCTCAACAAACCAGGTATATAGATGCGAATCGATTCCGGGACTATGCCTTGAAACACCCCCGCATTCACCATTGCCACGGCGCCGATTCCCGCCAGAAAAGTACCGATGACCCCGAACGCAATTCCAATCCCCCCCCCACGTGGTATCGGGACTAAATGCACTTTTCGCTCGTTGGGCATGTCCATAAGACCTAATTGTGCCGCGTTTCTCCGAACCCAGCCGACGACGAAGTACGAAAGAAGAAATGCTGGCACGGTGGTTACGCCAACAAGCAAAAGGAGGAAAAGCCAATCAAGTCTCATGCAAGACCGAAACGTTTAGAGGAGGAAAATGTAGCCTATTATAATAACGCTATTTTCGCTTTGCAGTGAGCGTTGATAGACTCTACGGCCAGTTCCTTGCCTCTCGCTGCCATTTTCGTGTCCATTCACTCTCCACCAGACAAATATCCACTAATGAGACAGCCATTTACTAGCCAGCGACTCCCCAAACCTAAACAACCATACTCCCAGGGAATTATTACGTCGGGTAAACAACTTTGGCTTTCTGGAATTCTTCCCATCATTCCAGAAACAGGGGAATTTGCACCACGAATCTTCGCAACACAAGCCATCCAAACATTTGAAAACCTAAAAACCGCCGTCGAGGATGCTGGTGGATCACTCGCCAACGCAATCAAAGTGAACGTTTATCTTTTCGATACGGCGTTCCATTTCGAGATGAACGATATATTCGCTCGTTATTTTGAACCACCCTACCCAGCGCGAACTACAGTTCAAAGCATGCTTCGCGCCTCCCTCATAGAAATCGATGCGGTTATCGCGTTATTGTAGCCGGCTTGCCACAAGCAATTTCGTATATAAAAACCACGCAAGATCTATTGGTGAGCGGACTGTTTTTTGCTGCGAAGGGATAAAATCTTAGTTTTTTTCCTTTGGTGTTATGTCACCAGCGACGCCATCGGAAGCCCCCGCTGCATCAATTCCCTCTAATGCCAATTCCTCATTGCCCCGAAGTTTCAATTTGCGGAACTTTTCACTTAACGGACTGCCCCCCTCGCCACCACCTGACTCGGGATCCCATTTGTTAAAGCGTGCCAATTCATGCCGCAAAATGCCTAACAACGTTTGAAGCAATACGACCACCATGGGACCAACTAATATACCCACAGGTCCCAGAGTTTGGATTCCTCCCAACACACTTAATAATGCCAAGAGCGGATGCAACTGGCTCTGCCCATGCAAAATCAAAATCTTGATGAGATTGTCTACGCTACCAACCACCAAAAATCCCCAAATCGCAACTCCGATCGCAGCGTAATAATTCTCTTGATAGGCTGCTAAAAAGATACAGACGGGTACCCAGACAATCGCAGTTCCCACAAAAGGGATCAAGGCACAAGTTGAGGTCACTGCAATTAGCAGTACAAGAGAATCGAGTCCAACCACATAATACGCCAAACCTGCCGTCAATCCTTGTGCCAACGCCGAAAGCAACGTTGCCAATACGATGGCCCGCGATACACGATCGAACTCCGCGAGCAATTCGAGTTCATATTTGTCATCGAGCGGGCTGAGATCCATAATGGTTCGCATCATGGCAGGACCATCGCAAAAGAAGAAATACAATGCCACCAATAGAATGGATGCACCGATTACCAATCGAATCAAAAACGCAACGGAGTCTCCGGTAATACTCACAATCTTCGGGCTGATGTACTCTACAAAGGAACTCGTTAGCGTTTTGAGTTGATCGGGAGATGGATTTGCAAGCTCCTTCAAGACGGCGACGATGGGACCACCGAGTACAGCTTCTTTGGATCGATTCCATGCATTAGTAGCTGACAACACCGCCTTCTGAATCTGTACGATATCGTAATCTTGTATCTGTTTCGCGTCCAAAGCATCGAGAGCAGAATCGAGCTCCGTTTTGGCTTGATGCCAAGCAACACTTTGTTGAATATAGGCACTTCGAACAGCGTCTAGAACTTCTATCTCACTAGCTGAAAGACCAGAAATCGGCTCATAAGATTGCGATTGCAACTCAACAATCGTATCCGCATACGAAGAAGGAACTTGATCCACATCGGAATCGCTTTCTTTGTTGGACTCGACTACCGAATCTCGTTCCTTGAGCTTGATACGTATCTGTTTGGTCACATTTTCAAAGTAATCTTTCAGATCCCCTTTTAGCTTCGTCGAAGAAGGGCTTCCTTCTTTGGCAAGATCAGAACGATTTTCCGCTTTGGATTTGGCCCCGGCTGACTTTAGTATCTTCTTAGTCGCTTCGGCAGAAGGCATTTCCTCTAGCTGAGGCGTGAGATCCTCGTTGATGAGCCTACGGATTTCCTTTAAGTCACTTTGAAAAGTCTCCTTGTCGCTGATAATCGAGCTGATACTCGTTTGGCTCGTTGCTAGATTCTGGATTTCATTAACCTTGTTCTGAATCGCACGTACTTCGTCAGCGTGTGGATAGTCTAAATTAAGCCAATCGTTTCCACGCAATTTGTTCAAACCATATTCGATGTTGTTCCAGTTTACGTTGCTGACGAATCGAACTCCTTGGACCGCAGCCAACGATAGCACTACCCCTGCCGGCAAAAGCACAATGAGAACGATCAAACTCGTCGTTATGCCGGAAGCCAAATGATCGCGCTCGCCTACACGGGAAAGTACCCATCGGTGCAATGGTCGAAAAACCACAACCAAAACGGCTGCCAGAAACACGGGCACAAAAAATCCGATCATAACTCGGTAAAACAAGGCCCCGATAACAATAATGATGGCTAACAGGACAGCAAACGAGATATAGCGAGTCATGTTTGGACGAGATTCTTAGCAAAAGTTAGGATGGCAAAACCGGCATTGCAGGTGACTATTGACACAACTCGGAGATAACCTTGATTGGGGAATCCCAGAAATCCCAAGTTCGCTGCATGAGCGAGGGACATTATCCCAGCGAATTCCCTTACTTACGAGTCGGGTTATGATAAACGTCATCTCCAAGTTGTAGCACTAGTGCGGAAGGCTACTCCAGCGGGTATGGCTATAACGTGTGAGATTCTATAGGATCTTGATTCGAAACTCTACGGCAAGCCATCACTACCGTACGCTGTGTAACTCGCGAAGTTCGAAATAACGCGCTATTCAAACTACGACGCCTCTACCAAGAAAAGACTGCTCTCCGTGAATCCCGATCCAGTGCGTAACCCTCCAGAGAATTCCGACAACTCCAAAACAGAAAACGCTGCTCCTCCACAAAACGTAGCATCAGAAAAGGGGCTGACTTCTCTGCTCCAGAATAAAATGCTACAGACAATATTTAAGGTGATCATAGTCGGAATCGTTTTACTCTTTCTTGCGATCACCATTTATCGAGTCTACGGAGAACTCCGGGATAAGGAACAACTGATCTCGGCTACTCAAATTCGGTTCGCATATTTGTTTGCCAGCATTGCCGTTACAGTATTAGCTCTGGCGCCCGGAGCGATCGTATGGCTGGGAGTCCTTAAATCCTTTGGCCAAAAATTCCCGCTCCTTCCTGCTCTGGACGCTTACTATCTCGGTCATGCAGGCAAATATGTCCCGGGTAAAGCGATGGTACTCGTCTTGAGGGTCGGCAAACTTCAGCCTTACGGTGTCTCGATCAAACCCGCGATCTTGAGCGTATTCGTAGAAACCCTCACCGGCGTAGGAACTGCCGCTATTCTAGGCGTACTGTTTTTGCTTTTGATTGATGTACCATCCTGGCTCAAGTGGAGCTTGATCGCGACCGCTCCCTTGGCAGCGATTGTGCTTTCACCTCATTTCTTTCGACTCGCTTTATTCGCTCTCGCCAAAAGTAAAATCGGCAAAATCCCTAAGTCTCTGTCGTCCGCTTTCACATGGCGTTTCATGCTTAAAGCCTGCGCGGGAATGTCGATTGGCTGGCTCCTCCAAGGGACAGTTGGCTGGCTGATCATCCTCTGCTTAAACGATTCTCCTGATATGGTATCGATTACCATATGGGGAACAGCCGTATCAGCGGTTTGCTTAGGTGCGGTTGCTGGTTTTCTTTCGATGCTCCCAGGCGGAGCCGTCGCGCGAGATTTGGTGGTCGCGTGGTTATTGGCTCCCGTTCTTACGCAACCAGTCGCGTTATTGTTCGCTTTGTTTCTCCGTATCGCGAACTTGTCAGGAGAGGGAATCTCCATCGCCGCCGTACACATGAGCAAGCGATTGTTTTCCACCCCACCGAAAATGCGAACCCCAAAATCGGACGCTTAGGTCACAGGGCCTAATCAATCGATTCTTCTAAACCTTTGGGGCGGAATCGTTGCCGTTTTTCTTCCAGAAAATCCCCGTATCGATCGGCTTCGATCGCTTG
>JBKCTT010000101.1:0-3323 GCA_046318795.1 Pirellula sp. | reverse complement strand
TCCGGTCTACCCTGAGAAAGGAAAGGAATCCGAATTCCAAGAGCATCACATACCCGGCCTTGAAAAACTAGCCTCTGCTGACTTAGTTATCTTCTTCACTCGCTTGCTAACACTCCCCAAATCGGAATTGGAACATATCGTAAACTATATTGACTCGGGAAAACCGATAATCGCTCTACGAACCGCTAATCATGGATTCCGAACACAACTTCCTTACCGGATCGAGGGCAAGCAAATCCGATGGGGCGAAGATATTCTCGGTGGAACATTTTTAAACCACCACGGTCGATGGCATGCCGATTCGACTCGTGGCTTCTTTGATAAAGATCACAATGATCATCCAATCCTGACAGGGGTAAGTGACATTTGGGGTGACTCGGATGTCTATCGAACGTACAAAGAGGGGACCAGTCTGCCGCCAGACTGCGAGGCATTGGTTTGGGGGCAACCCCTCATGGGACGCAAACCAGAAGATGCGCCGAACAATGAACTCGAGCCGCTACCGGTCGCTTGGGTGAAACCGTGGACAACGAGCAGCGGTAAATCATCACGTGTCTTTCATTGCACCATGGGCAGCGGTATCGATTTGAAAAATCCGGGGCTTCGTCGACTTATCGTCAATGCAACCTACTGGGGACTCCAAATGGAATCGATGATCTCCCCAACAAGAAGCGTTGACATCGTAGGCGAATACCAACCTCTCGAAAGTGGTTTTGATTATGAGGCGTTAGGTGTTAAACCTCGACCGGTATCCTATTACCAATAATCGAGCGAATCGTCACATGCGAACAATTTACCTTGAGCAAATCAATATGATGAGATTCGTTGTATTCGTCGCGACCTTATTCAGCAGTGGTATGGTACAGGCCGGGGATCCATCGATTCCAGGTCACCATCCGTTGACAAAAGAGCAAGCGGGAAGTGTGCTGCTATCTGAGTTGCGATGTTCGGCTTGCCACTCAGGCATTCAAGCTAACCCGATCCTGGAGAAGTCCGCTCCCGATCTTTCGGAAGTTGGTAACCGCGTCTCACCGGACTATTTGCGACGATTCCTCGAATCTCCTCAAACGGCTCAGCCGGGAACCAGCATGCCCGATATGCTGGCCTCGAAATCTTCTCTAGAGAAAAGTAAGATTGCCGAAGCACTTACACATTTTCTCGTTGCCCAGTCGAAATCAGCTTCAGCATCTGAACCAATCAACTCGATCGACCGTCAACGGGGTAAAGAGCTATTCCATTCCATTGGATGTGTCGCATGCCACGGACCGAAGGAATCGATTACACCGACTCCACCAGCGGTCCGCCCTGGTTACGAAGATGAGGAGGACGAAATAGATGCCCACGCAAATGGTAAATCGAATTCAGAGAAAGACGTTAAACCCTCCGAAATCTCGTTGGCACACGTTTCAGAAAAGTACAGCATAAAGTCCCTTGCAGATTTCCTTTTCGAACCACTAAAAGTTCGTAGCTCGGGTCGTATGCCGGACATGAAACTGACTCCTGAAGAATCGATCGCTATTGCAGGCTACCTTATTGGTGAAACTGCAAAGCCGGTAGCCGTACTAACTCCCGATCCATCGCTAGTCAAAGAAGGTAAGCAGTATTTTCAATCGTTGAATTGTGCTGCATGCCATTCTCTCACGGGAATCGATGCTGCTCCTCGGCGAGGACCGCTTAAGTCAGCGGACCTTAGTCGCGGCTGCCTCTCCAATGATTCGAACGAAAGCCCCAAGTTTTTTCTGAGCGCTGAACAGTTGACGGCAATTTCAGCCGCCCTCAGAGAAGAGCCTAGGGAAGATTCGGATCAAGTCTTAATGGCGAAGACACTTACTTCAATGCGCTGCACATCATGTCATGTTCGCGAGGATTATGGTGGCGTTCACGAGGCTCATAGTCCCTATTTCAAGGGGAGCGAATTGAATCTAGGTGATGATGGCCGGATACCACCACCATTGACACTAATGGGTGCCAAACTGCAACCGAACTGGCTCAAGAAAGTTCTCTTTGATGGCGAAAGTGTTCGAAGCTACATGTCCACTCGGATGCCTCAGTATGGTGAAGATAATCTTAAGCATGTACCAGCCCTTTTTGCTCGACTAGATGTACTGGATGGACCCGAGATAAAGATCCCTAGCCCAGAAAGTCAAAATGAGAAAGAGCGTGAACGAGAGAAGATACTGAGAGCGGCAGGACGTGAACTCTTGGGTGATAAAGGAGCCAATTGCGTGGCTTGCCATCAATTCAATGCGAAAGCGGCCAATGTCAATCAGGGCATCGATTTGTTAACCAGCTACGAACGCTTGCAGCCCGCCTGGTTTTATAAATATCTCCTAAATCCCGGAGCCTTTCGACCCAGAACGGTAATGCCAACCGCGTGGCCGGACGGCAAATCCAACTTCAAGGCCGTACTCGATGGTGACACCCATAAACAAATCGAGGCTATTTGGTATTATCTTTCGCTCGGTACTTCAGCGGCGGACCCCTCTGGTGTACGGAGCGTCAATACAAAACTCGAAGTCGGTGATAGCGCAGTGGTGTACCGGGGACGAAGCCGAGTGGCTGGCTACCGCGGGATCGCGGTCGGTTTACCACAAGGTGTCGGCTACGCGTTCAATGCGGAAACAGGCACACTATCTGCTATTTGGAAAGGCGATTTTGTCAATGTAAATTGGAGTGGCCAAGCTGCCGGAGATTTTAACCCAGCTCGCGAACCAATCCAGTTATCACAAGATGTGTCGTTTGCGTCACTCGCAGACAAGAACGCACCGTGGCCTCTTTTGCCCGTAATGACGAAAGAAGCTCCCGCTAATCCCGATCCACTCTATCCCAAGAATATCGGCTATCAATTTCGTGGCTACTATCTCGATGCGATGTCTATCCCTACGTTGCTTTATCGCAGCGGGCCCGTCGAGATCCAAGATCGATCGACCGCGATAAACGATAACGATAAGCCAATCCTAAAACGGGTCATGCAATTCGACTCGCCCCGTGCACAAACGATATGGTTTAGAGCTCTCACGGGTGCAATCAACCAAGAGAGTGATCGAGTCTATAAGATCGATCGACTACGCATTACCATTCCAGAAATGGAGACTCAACTACGTTCGCTACCTGATGATCCACAACGATATGAGCTGCTTCTACAACTACAAATCCCCCAAGGTGAGTCCACGCTGGAGCTTCAATATGATGTCCTTGATAGGTAGTCCGGTGCGAATCGTATTTTGGTTAATCGTGATTGTGAAGCTTGGTGCCGGGTCGATATTCGCTGAGGATGTTGGCCAGCGATGGGGGACCGAAGAGCGAGAGCGGGAATACTACCC
>JBKCTT010000100.1:0-16345 GCA_046318795.1 Pirellula sp. | reverse complement strand
CTCCGCTAGTATTCGGTTTGCCAAAGGCAAATAGTAGCGGTAGGGCGCTAGCCGTCCGGTTAGGGCGTCAACGGGGCGATCGAATAATTCCTTAACTGGGGACGCACCGGGGGGCTCGCGCCCGCTCCGCTATGAATAGGGACTAAAGCGATGTTAGTTGGAGACGCCTCTTGGAAATAGGCTATTACTCGTTACAGGGCTGTTACAAGGTACCGGAATCGACTAGAAAATCTTGGCCAGTTATCGATCGACTGGCGTCGCTCAACAAGTAATAAACCGTCTCCGCAATGCACTGCGGATCTGTTGGTAGCCCTAACGATGTACGCCTATAAATCTTGTCCCGCTGCTCTTTTGTCAATGTCGCAGACATATCGGTCTCCATGAAACCAGGCAATACACAATTGCTTCGAATCCCTTTACTACCCCACTCTCGAGCTACCCCTCTTGAAAAGGACTCCAATGCCCCTTTCGTTGCCGCATACATCGACAATCCTTTATACCCAGTCCGACTGCAAATCGAACTAATGTGAACCAACGAACCACCACGTCGGTGCAACAACATGTTGCGTATCGCAAACCGTGTTATCTCCATCGGTGCAAACACGTTCACTTGAAAGCTTCTCTCTAAATCCGGAATCTTCAAATTGGTCACCAAATCGTCGTACGCGACGGCTGCATTGTTAACCACTCCATCCAAGGACACCTGCTTATTATTCAACGACCTAGCTAATCCCTCTTTCAGCTCCGCTGGCTCACCTAAATCGGCATAAATCCAGTTGACTCGATTTACAATGTTTGGGGGCCACTCATCATGCGATTCGGGATTCCTGGCGATAATCCAAAGCCGGTCCCCTTTGCTAAGTAGTAGTTCCGCGATCACTTTCCCTAACCCTCGCGTCCCTCCCGTCAGCAATATATTCACGAGCGTCGCTCCTTTTTTAATGTCTCGGTCGATGTGACCGAGTCGCGAACTGTCATCAGGCGAGGTACCGCCGTCGATGGCAACGTCCGTTGCAGTTCCCGGCGAATCATTACCAGATCAATCTCGACGCGGCTGTCTTTCGACAATTCGGCGGCCACAATCTGACCCGTCACCGAGTTTGCGACCCCGAAAACTCTAGCATCGATCACTCCCGGCATCTCGCGGAGTATCTTCTCCACATCGTGTGGATTAACTTTGGTTCCGCCGACGTTGATCCAATCCGTGCGTCGTCCTGTAATCTTTAATCGAAGCGGATTCTCGTCGACAACATGTACTTCATCCCCACTATCCCAAAAACCATCCACACATTGATCATGGAGATTTTCAGCAACCAAGCTCTGATGGATCCACAACCTACCCTCGCGAACTTGAACGACCTCTCTAAGTAAATCCGTCACATCAAAACAATCGTCGGAGGAATGCAGGAGAGTTCCCATTTCACTCGATGCATAGACGTTCCGAAACTTTGCATTGGGAAACAACACTTTCAGTTTAGAACGCAGCGCGGTATCCAAAACCTCTCCTCCAACCGTTACGGCTCGCACTGTTGGAAACGGACTGCTATCAGCGATGAGGAGCCGAAAATACGTTGGCGTCGCGCTCAAGTGAGATACGTTCCAGGAACGAACAAACTTACGTGCTTCGTCAATCGGACGATCAAACAAATTAATGATCGAATTTCCATTGCAGATCGCTTGCAGGAGAACTTGCAAGGCCGCGATTTTTGTTGGCTGATACGCCAATCCCCATACATCTGCGTCATGTTTCGGGGCGATTTGCACCGTGCGTGTCAGATTCGAGATTGACTGTACTATCGGTTTGGGACTCCCTGTCGTACCTGAGGTATACAACGTTATGCGACTGGTAGACTGAAGAATTCGTTCGCGCAAATGACCTAAAGAAAGGGCCAAATCGTGATCGAGCTTTTCAATGGCCAGACTCTGCGAGTCAGATTGGGGACCCGATTCTTTGGATTGGCCTACGCTCTTTTTCGAGGGTGATATGTCATCGAGAGTAATAGATTGGTTACTAATAATCGCAGCCAAGAGTTGAACCAAATAGCCATACAGCGAACCACCAAAGGTCTCATGCAGTATTGAAAGATTGAGTAAGTGATCAGAACCTGCGCGGTCAGAATCAATACCCTTGGATACGGATTCTAGATCGCGTAAAAGTTGCCGATAGGATTTCGTATCCGAGCGCGAGGGGTCGGGATCTACGAGGAAGATGTGATTAGCGTTCAAGTTTCTTACGAATTTGTCCGACGGTTTCTACGATACCATCAGCGAAAACATCGATCCCCGTTTCCGCTTCGATCTTGACCGTAAGGACAGCCAAATCCAACGAATCCAGATCTAGATCACGTTTCAGATAAGAGATATCTGTTACATCGGAACGTTCCGATCGACCCGATTCCGAGAGGACTTCGTTGATTGCTTTCAGAATAACTTGGTGGTGCGTGTTCATGGTTAAACTGCTTCAAAAGCGTTCTTTGCGTATCTTTCGAGTGTTGCGACTCGCAGATGAAGTCTATCATGAGCCGAGACGCGATGGTTGCTTTAATCGTAGGTTGGTCACTCTTGACCGACATGACAACTGTTGAACGGGCAGGAGTTCCCATTCTACGGTTGGTATGGGCAACGGGCAGGAGTGCCCATTCTACGGTTGGTATGGGCAACGGGCAGGAGTGCCCATTCTACGATAGGTAATTATCGAGATAATTTGGTTAGGTTATTGGAGCTGCAGTATCTCTAGCATCTTGGAATTAACAAGCTCCACGTCGAAACGATGTTCGGCTAGCAATCGGCTCTCATTACCCATGATAGCGAGTTGACCAGAATGCTTTAAAAACCAGATCATACGTTCGGCGAGAGCCTGGGAATCTGCTTTGGGGACCAACCAACCGTTTCTACCGTTTTCTACGGTTTCGCGGCATCCGCAGACATCGGTGGTCAGGATAGGTCGACCGGTCGCCATGGCTTCGAGAACGGTACGTGGCATGCCTTCATGGTACGAGGGTAAAACGAAGACATGGCAATCATTTAGATAGGGGCGTACATCATTTGTAGCGCCGAGGTATTCGATGATGCCTTCGCTATCCCACTTTTTGACCACATCGAGAGGGATCCCATCGGGAGAGGGGTCAGATGGCCCGACCAAAAGAAACCTCGCTGTGGGAAACTGCTTTTTCACGATCTTGGCCGCTTCGACATACTCACGAATCCCCTTCTCTTTGAGCAAACGAGCGATCAGCAGAAATCGGATTTCGCCGGTAGGTATTGGTTCTTGTTTATAGTGTATCAAACTCACGCCGGAGCCTGGAACAATTCGGCACTTACTTTCAGGAACGATGCCTCGGGAGATAAAGATCCTAAGATTATCTTGGTTTTGAAAGATAACGGACTCGGCGCGTTTTAGGGAAAAGCGGTACAGATGGGTAACCACGTTCGAAAGCATTCGGCGACGAAAGCTTTTCCCTTGAAATGCATATCCGAGTCCCGTTATAAGCGAAGAAAATCGGATACCAGGAAACGACCTTGCTGCGATGCCGCCCCAAATCACAGGCTTTATTGTGTACGCCAGAACGACATCAGGCTTGTGCGTCGAATACAGCCGTTTCAAATTTTTGTACGTAGCAAGATCCCGGAGTGGATTCATTCCATTGCGATCGATATCGTAGGAAATAAACCTTGATCCCAGGTCGTTGATTTCCTCTTTGATCTCAGCATTCGCTTCAGCAGATAGGACGCTAACATTGTAACCTCGATCCACAAAAGAACGAATTAGATCTCCTCTAAACTTAACAACAGACTCCGGAAAAGCGCTGACCAGCATAAGCGATTTTCTTACTCCGGCGCGTTCAGCTCCCGCAATATTGCTATCCATCGATGAAATCAAACACTTCCTAACTACTGGCCCATGCATCACGTACGCAAACCGAATTCCTCGAGTATATCACCGAGTTTCTCTTGAATGCTCAAGAAACTCATTTGGGAGTGAACAGATTCTTTTCCTCGGGCCCCCATTGCAAACGCCTTGTCCCGATGGTCCTGGCACCAGCAGATGGAATCAAAGATGGAATCTATATCTTCGATCTCGCATAAACGCAACGCGTCTACCGCTCCAAAAAGTCGATCGAGGTCACCAACTTTTGTCGAAATAGATGGTATACCTAGACTCATAGCTTCGATGAGAGAATTCGGCATGCCTTCTACTCGGCTAGTGAGCAGAAACAAATCCTGTTTCAGCAAAAAACCCTTTGAGTCATCGACCTCGCCGATGTAGCTGATAACGTCTGCTACGTCGTTTTGGGCGATTTTGTCAGAGAGATCCCCCTCATAGTCTTTGCCTGCTAACGAGATTTTGATGGCACGACCGCTTCGTTTTATTTTTTTTGCAACTTCGATTAAGAGATCGTAGCCCTTAATGTAAAAGCGATTGTTTCCCAAAACGCCAATCCGCAAACCGTGCTCACCATTTTTTATGCCACGATCCTGTTCGCTATCGACGGTCTCTTGAACCGCATCATGATCGCAACGTACCGACTCCGACTTAAAGGCGGGAGGATTGGTTTCTAGTCCCAAACAATTATTAAGCACGAAGAATCGCGGGCCATGGCTGGACTTTTTTTCGAGGAAGGTAACGAATTCTTTGAAAATCGCGATGTTTAAATGCGAATTAGAAATGTATGCATCTATCAATCCTTGTCGAAAACGGTAGATCGAACTTCGTTTTGCTACGACGTCTCGACCGGCTGAACGCAGCGACGAAAAAATAGTGGTCCCATCTTTTCGAAGTAACAACACTTTAGCCACGGCTTCGATTTTGGCTCCCCAAAGCCAGACTAAATCCATTTTAGAAAAGTAGTACCGAAGTAGAATTCGTGCATACAAGATTGTTCGACGAAACAACCGAAACGGCGGCTGAGAAATCTTAATGCCCAAAGCTTGACATCTAACAATAAGATCTTCGATTTCTAGATTTGTTTCTCTCTTTTCGAACGTTATGACCTCACCGCTCCAACCGAGTTTGGCCATCGCATAGGCCAATAAAAGGACCTGCTTTTCCGCTCCGCCTCTGCCCAGGGAATTGATTACGAATAAAAATCGCATATTTTATCGAGCGTTAAAGGGAGAGGTCAACCATGAACCATCGGCTCAGCAGCACCGAGCAAAAATGTAGTGAATATCCTTTGCTACGAGAGCAAAGAGGGTCGCTTCCGGGCAGATCGAGTTGTTACGTAATGAAAACTAAAGATTAAAGTGTTTTTCAAGCTCGCTTCTCAGTTCAGTGCGATTTATGGACTTCAAGTGAACCATCTGCGTTCGAACTTTAGCAATATACTCATCTATGCTGCAAATCACTCGTCCAGGGTTCCCTGCGATAACAACGCCCGGATCAAAGCATCCCTTGACGATTGATCCCGCCCCAACGAGGGAGTTGTCAGATATTTTCGTTCCTGGTAGCAGAAGCGAATTAATACCTACAAATACGTTGTTTCCGAGTTCGATCGGCCCGAATACGTTACCATAAGGATTCATGTCGGGAAACTCATCACGGAAAAGTCGAGTTCCCCCATCGTGGGTAATGAAAATCACTCCGTGCGTTATAGTCACATTGTTCCCGATTTTTACCAAGTATGGCTCTGTACCAAAGTTTTGCGATTTCGTTATAACGGTGCACTTTTCTCCTATTCTCACACCCTTATATCTCAGGAACTTTATCCTATTGCATCGACAAAAACTGACGAATAATGCAGCATCGTAGATTTTGTCAAAAAGCTTGAGAACTGGTGACCGCTTTCTCCATTTTCTCATTTTATAAATCCATTTGCGAAATCGACAATTCTTCCACACTGATTTCTACGGTTAAACGACTCAGACCCGACAATGTAGGCATTCGTGATCATGTTTGTCATTGCGATTTTATCTCGTGACAAGTGCTCAATTCTCTTCGCCGTATGAATTGGATTCTTTTCGTCCAGAAAAACGGCGTTAACACCATCCTTGAGATAGAGTCCGATATCGCCGACATTTGAGACAATCACGGGTCGTTTCGCCTTAATATATTCCACGAGTCTTGTCGGAAACGCGCAGGCTTCTTCCATTGAGTTCTTACGGGTAAGTAAGAAAAAATCCGCGCGACTAAATTCTCTGGCGAGTTCCTCGTCTGAAAGGCGGCCTAGGAATGTAACACTTGAGCCAACCTCTTTTTGAGCACGCCAACTTCGTTCGACGCTCTTTCCCTCTGAGGTTTCGGCGTACTTTCCAGCGATCCGAATATCGAACTGCAAATAACCGTTTGCTTTAAAACCGGAAATTAGCTTTGCGATGGATGATGGAGAATCCCGTTCCAACAATGCCCCAACGTATAAGATACGAAGTTTTTCATTCGGAGTTTCTGTATCAATTGAGCTTGACTGCCCACCATCCCATCCTTCGATTGAAGGCACAACCAGAGTATGCTTGCACCCTCGTTGTTGATAGTAATCTTGTAAGCCGCGACTGATCGTCACGACACCTTGAAAGTGGCTTGCTATCTTCTTTTCCATTCGCTGCCAATCCCAGTAAATGGGACTTAGTCCTCCACCGAATCCGCCGAACTGGGATGACAACTCGACGACATCAATCAGCGACGTGACACCGTTTTTTCGACATTCATTCAGGGACGGTGATAAGACGCTCCAGCTCCGTCCGTAAAATATCGCCAAATCACAATTTTTGTTATGTATTAGACTGGCGACCACACTTCTGCTACGCAGGGCAGCTAGTTGGTTAGATATGAACCAAAAAGGTTTCCTAAGGAACGAATTACGTTGAGGAACAAATCCGCTTCCGGGATATTTGGAAAGCGAGAAAACCCTTATACCTGGAAGATTCGGCTTAGCTTGACTCGCGCTTTTCGGCAGAGGTGCCGTCGGAACCACGGAGACTTCGCAACCATTTTCCACGAATCCGAGCGCTAGATTTCTAATGCGAGCGGCAGAAGCACTGCCACTGGGAAAAAGAAACTGGCCAATCATCACAATTTTTCTAATGGGTTTCGTCATGGGACGTCTCCAATCTTACGACATGGATTGCCTGCCCAAATTTCCATAGCAGGGATATCCTTGGAGACCACAGCCCCAGCCCCAACAACCGCACCTCGCCCGATTGTGACCCCCTTAAGAATGGTCGTGTTGCAACCGATAAACACATCCTCCTCGATAGTTACTGGACGATTGATCCGCGAATTCGGTTGACGAATTCTCTCGGTCGGCGAGATAGCGTGAAAATCCGAATCAACAATGGTACAACCACCACCGATAAGCACTCGATCACCGATACGAATACTACATAAGCAAACGATGGTACTACTCGATACCCCAACCTCATTACCAATCCACAGTTCGCTATTCTTCCCAACATAAAGACTGGTTGGCGATTCACCTCCAACTGGGTTTGGTAGAAATCCAGAATTGATTCTCAGTCCATCACCAATTGTAAGAATGCCCCTCGGATGTTTCCACAAATTAACCCTACCAGAGATTCGTACATTCTTTCCCACACTCGCCTGCACTAGTAATAGACGAGTCCTAAATAAGAGACTGTGCAGAACCGTCTTGCATCGAATCAAGGCTACTGCAGAAAAATACAGGAATCTATTTAACACTTTTGGTTGACGATAATTCAGAGATAGCAAGAATTATATGAAAGGCGATCTTCAGCGACTATTTTCGGGGATGATGGAAGGAATCAATTGCTTCTCGATAAGCTTGAACCGTTGCACGTGCGATCTCAGCTTTGTCATGTCTTTTTATCGCAATGCAACGTGCCTTTTCCCCGATCGACCTAGCTAAATCGGATGACGAAACGACTTCCACGATTTTATCAGCTAGATTTTCCGCAGAGCCGGGCTCTGCCAAAACCCCTGTCTCACGATCGGTGATCATGGACGGGATACCTCCAACGCGAGATGCAATACACGGGACACCGATTAACTGTGCCTCGGCTAGGCTATTTGGACTATTGTCGTGAAAGCTAGGATGAAGGTACGCAAAACATTTTTTTAGTTCTTCGACAATTTGGCTTTCAGACAAATAACCCAAAAAAGAGACTCTATCGGTGAGTCCAAGCTGATCTGACAAAGCTCCCAGGTGCTTTCCCCACCCGACCTCGTGTCGATCGACCGTCATTCTTAATTTTAGGCGGATTCCTCGCGATTCGAGAATTTTTAGAGCATGCAATGCGACGTGATACCCTTTAGCCGGATTGGTTCTTCCGCAGCAAAACAGACTATCGGAATTCTGCCCTATCCATGTGGCAGTGTAAAAATCATCTCGCTCGATTCGGTTGATCGAAGAGTAAGAGAAATCATTCGATCTGTACTTGGCTACCACCTCTCGATCCCAATTTGTCCTACCAATGAAAGAACGAGCTGCTCCAATAGAATCCCGTTCATTTCTAGCGCGAAAATGGAGCAGCAATCGTCCATAAATCTGCTTGCCAATCTCCGACAACCCGTCCAAGGTTTTTTCCTGTCGCTTAAGAAATCCCCATAGAGACATATCCCCGAAAGGGGAGTGTTGCATTTCACTTACAAACCCCTGCAGCGTCATAACAGTCGGCCATTTTCGATTCTTGGTGACCAAACTTTGTGCATATTCGCTTCCGTGTACATCAACGACATCTGGGGATATCTCGGAAATTTTTTTAATGAGAACTTGATGCAATCTCTTTCGTCGAACTCCACACAGTTCGAGGTTTGTTGCAGGAATACCAAAGTAATGGCAGGATCGATCGGAAAATTCGAAATCCCGTTCGTATTTCGACGATGGATGTAGGACGAACATCTCATGATTCTCGTCCTTGAGTATTTCTTGCCTCAATGACTCAATCCAATGTCCGGATCCTCGAAGTTTACCCTTCAACTTCGATACAACCGCCGGCAAAGGAATATTCACAAGCCAAAGAATTTTCATAATGAACTCGCCAAGCAGAAAACCTGTCGCATGTAGTCTAGAATTCGACGTATGTTAGGAAGATCGATTTGAATGCGAGCGTCCTAACAGGATTTCGTGTGGATCAGGTTTATTGCAAAACCCCTATCTTCCTGGACCATCGGTGAGCGTCGAGATAAAGAAAGAACCAAGTAAAACAATTTAACAATGCGTAAGATATTAAAATGCTAATGGATAGACCTAGAGCGCCAAGATAAGAAAGAAAATACCAGCACCCCAGTTGTGTAGCCGAACGAATGATCGAACTAATCAAATCGAATTGCCCTCCGCCTCCAGCATGTATCGCTTGCATTTGCGACCGTGCGGCGACCTGCAAAACCGCGGTTACCAATGTTACGTAGAATATACTTACTTCGTCACTAAAATCATTTCCGTACAACTGAAGAATTGGAGTGGCGAGGAAAAACAAGGGGAGCACTACTACGATGCTCGAAGCAATTGCTAAAAAGCTGTTTTGCAAAAAGAATCGGTAGAATTTCTTAACATCATTCTTTGCTCGATATTGGCATAGCTTTGGTAAACCAACACCTTGGAGCTTTTGCGGTAAAAAACAAATTGCCGTTCGCCACTGCCAACATGCGTTGAATACCGCCAAGTCTGCAACCCCATGTTTGCCCGCAATCAAGGTGGCTTGGCAAATCCAATTTGTGGGGCCAAGTAAAAGCGACGAAATATAGGTCGGTAGTGCAAATTGCAATAAATGAGTCCGCTCATTCCCAAATCCACCCAACCTAATTTTGATACTCTGACGTTTAGTCGATCCATAAAGGCTTCCCAACTGAGCTAACACGAATACGGACTCTGCACAAACCAACCCAAGGATACATCCGGACAATCCAAAACCTAACGCGCCTCCCACAACAAAAAACAAACGCATCACGGAAACGAGAATTTGCCCAAACGATGCGATCTTGAACTCTTCCAGCCCATAGAGTAAACCCAAAAGCACCTGTGAAACCGTCCCTGTCAGCACCAAAGGTGCGGAACACTTTAAATAAAAGGCTAATCGATCATTAATACCTAAAAAACGGGAGAAGAAAACGGAGGCCGTAAATAATAGTAGAGCCATAAGGAGTGACAATGCGATACTTACAAATATCGACAATGCAATGGCATTTCCAGCTTGTTCTTTATTTGTGGATTTGAACTCGGCTACCCGTTTCGTCGCGGCCACCGATAGACCTTGCCCTCCGATTAAGGCAGTCGTAGCAATCGTGGTCAAGATGAATCCATACGTACCAAAATCCTCTTTGCCGATTACTCGGGCAACGGCGATAGAACTCATTAGCCCAGAGAATTGAACGAAAAGACTTCCAATTACGGACCAACTAACCCCGCGGGTAAGGTCATGCTTAAGGAGCAGTCGAATTTGCTTCAACGTCTTTTGGATGGCCATGAGATGAATGGAGAACGGAATCGCAAAACTGGTGGCAATCGATAAATGCTAGTGCCGAGTTCCGTCCAAAATGCGTACTCAGTTACTGAGAGACGAATAAGTCAGTAGAGAAAACACTTATGCAATAAAGCGATAAGCCGGATAGTGGAGCAACTATTGAAGCACCATTCACCGGCTTTTGCATCTCATCTCGGATTAGATGGGAAGTATCTGACAAAGACAACTTTTGATCGCGATGATATTTCGGGCCAATTAGGACGAATTAATGCGACTCACGAGAAGAATCGATACAGTTTTAAGCTAGGTTCATCTACCTTCACTCGGCAGCTTTCTGAAAAATGCATCGGATTATTTCCATTCTATGAGGATTTCTCTCGGATTCCTTGCCTTGGCGTTCTGACCAGATAAGTTCACAATTGTTACAAGAAAATTCATCAGACAGTCTTTCAATTGTTCCGAAGTCGACACGATCTACTTCAGAAGGCACGAAGCCAACCGGAACCTCTACGGCAATGATCCCCCCTGGAATCGCAACACGAGATAACTCCGAAATAACCTTTTTCGGATCAAAGGAGTGTTCCAGAGAATGACTGGAGAAAACAATGTCAAAACTTTTGTCCGGGAACTTCAGGTTGTGCATGTCCATCGATAGGATTTTTATTTCATCTCCGTTGAGATCGATCGCTGTAATCTTACTGGCTGACTTGCTCTCGAAATACTCCACCTCTACAAGATTTCGACATCCGACGCACAATACGGTTTTCCCTGAAACGCCAAACTTGGCGTTGATTTCATCAATTAAAAAGTAGGTGTGGGTACCACGGTGGACTTTCTTGTTTATCGTCCGCGATAACTGTTTACCAACGTATGCTTGATACTCTTCGTCTGATTGAGATAACGATTGCTGTAGCTGAGCCATCTTCTTCTTGACCGCAAACTGAGTCTTTATCTTCCTAACCAACGCATATATCTTTTCAATCATCTCTTTGCCTTGATTCCTTCAGCTATCAAATCGACATTGGTAACAATATC
This sequence comes from Pirellula sp., assembly GCA_046318795.1. GTDB lineage: Bacteria > Planctomycetota > Planctomycetia > Pirellulales > Pirellulaceae > JBKCUI01. The sequence goes on along the minus strand of JBKCTT010000100.1, from coordinate 4,936 downwards.
GAACAAATGAAATTAGCCGTTTCAATCGATGTGACCATCGGCTTAAACACCGTGATCTTTAAAAAAAATAAATTAGGACAACCTCTGCAATAACTCTTGACGCCTCTCCAAAGTTCTTGCAAACCCAATCAATGACCAAAAAATTAGCCCAGCATTTGCTACGCCTAGATTTCGCCCCAATTGCGAGACTAGTAGCATCGATAGCGCATATGCGCCAATGGCAACGACCACAGCACAATTGATTGGTTCACTGGTCAATGAACGAACGAGGAGTCTCAATCTTTGGAGATATATCACGAAAGCTAACCCGAACATTGTTATTCCCAATATTCCCGTTAGGCAAAGCAATTCGATTGAGAGATTGTGTAGAGGTATAAGGTAGGTCTTTCCATCCAAACCATAAGTGACTCGTCGATCTCCTAACCCAACCCCAATCAGTGGATCATCAAAGAATCTATCTATGCCCCACTCCCACATTTCGAAACGCCCCGACGATATATCTCTATCCTGTTCCTTTACATTCGTCTTCAAAAATCGAGCACTTAGCCAATCCCTAGCTTCCCGACCAGCAAAGGAGTAAACCAACGTAATTGTAATCGCGATTGAAGCACCGAAAGCCAAACCAGCTTTAATCCAGCTTAACTGGACTTTCATCAACAACCGGGGGAGCAAAAAAGCAATTGACGCCATTGCAAACACAATGGTCGCCAAAACAGGTTTCTCTAGGGGGGCAATAATCCCGAATGCTAAACACGACAAGCGAATCCAAGCGATTCGTCCCGTCAACATCCCCCTGGCCAACTCAAAAGAATAGGGGATTACCAGTATCTGCCCCGCCGAAAAGTGTGTGTCGAATTCCCCCCCGCGACTACGCAAACCCAATAACAGCATCAATCCGAATAGACCATTCAATACGGCGATGATGGTAGCAATCTTGCTAAACCAATCGAGCACCCACGCGATCCGAACCCTTGTACCGAGAGTAGCGAAAATGGGAGCGAAAATCATCATCAAAAATAATTGGCGAAGATCTTCTAGCCAAAGTACATCGTTCGATTGTCGAATCCACCCCCGAAACGCTTGTAAACCACCGATCGACAGTAATATGATCAAGAAGAACGAGTCTGATCGCCTCAAAATTCGAAGGTTACTTGTAAGGAAAAGAAACCCACCCAGGATTAATACTGGGCCGTAAAACAATATCTCCGAAGGAAATAGACGATAAGGAGTTATTTTGGTCCACGTCGAATTGCGATCTTGCAACTGAATTTCGAGGGCTTTATGAAACAATCCCTCCAACAATAAAAGAGAGAAAGCGAAAACGATCGCTTTTTCAATCAGTTTATTAAAAAATGTCATGGCGTTTTAGACCGCTGAACTACGCGATACAAAGATCAGAATTCATGATTCAATTACTTTTTGTCTAGAGATGTCTTTTCATTATACAAGGTCCGAAACTCGCGTCTTCCTTCGGTTGCGTTGCTCTGCTTTGTGGCAAACCAACTGCACGTTAACTCCAGCCCCTGCTTGATTCGAAACATGGGTTCGTATCCTAATAGATTTTCGATTTTGCTTATGTCTGCTTGAGAATGTCGAACGTCTCCCAGCCGTGACGGACCATATTCTATCAATTCTTTCTCCCGACCAGAAGCAAGACCAAGATTGGCGATTAATTCGATCGCAAGTTCATTGAGGCTCGTTTTGTCTCCGACAGCCACGTTGTACACCTGACCTTTGGCCTCGATCGAGGCCGTGGCAGCGAGTATGTTCGCTTGAATGGCGTTCTCTACATAACAGAAGTCACGACTGGTCTCGCCGTCGCCGTTAATCTTGATGGTCTCGCCATTGAGTAGCTGCCCAATCCATTTGGGGATCACGGCCGCGTACGCTCCATTCGGATCTTGACGTGGGCCGAAGACGTTAAAGTAACGCAGTCCTATCGCTCGAAAATCATAGGTGCGAGCAAAAACGTTCGCGTACAACTCGTTGACGTATTTGGTTACGGCATACGGTGAAAGCGGGTTGCCTATCTTCTCCTCAACCTTGGGCAGATCCGGATGGTCCCCATACGTCGAACTCGATGCCGCATAAGTAAAACTCGACACCTTGGCATCACGCGCTGCAACTAACATGTTCAAGAAACCGGTCACGTTGGATTCGTTCGAAGCGATCGGATCCTGTATCGACCGCGGCACCGATCCGAGCGCCGCTTGATGAAGCACATAATCAACCCCAGTAGTAACCTTGCGGCAATCGGATAACTCTCGAATATCGCCGCGATGAAAAGTAAACCGAGCCCATTGCTCAGGGGATACCGAACGCTGCACATCGTCGAGGTTATGCTGATGCCCAGTGCTAAAGTTATCCAGCCCCACCACAAATTGATCATGGCTCAAAAGCTTCTCGAGAAGATTCGAACCGATGAATCCAGCGACTCCCGTAACAAGCCAGACCTTAGGGGTTGCAGAAAGCTCCTCTAGTACCTTAGCAAATTTTGTTGATGTCATAGGTTTGAATAGCCGCATACGCGGCCATGCTTGGTGGATGGTGCTTGCCGCTGACGCGCGTGCGTGGTGCGTAGTTCTTGTTTATAAAGCCGTTGAACAGCCGTCAAAGACAGTTTAAGGCAAGTTATCAGACGTCAGGTTTCAGTAGTCAGATGAGAAAATGGCAAGGGGCAAAGAGCAACGGGCGGAGATTCTGACTGTTCCTATTCGTGTTCTTCGTGCTATTCGTGGCCAACGGCTGTTACTTATTTGTGGTCTTTTTGTGCATTGGGAACGGGCCTGGCGACCCGTTCTACCAAACGGAAGAACCGGCTCGCTGACGCATTGCTCGGCACCGGGGGGCTCGCGCCCGCTCCGCTATGAATAATGACTGAAGGCAGTGTTGGTTGAGGACGCCTCTTGGAAAGGGGCTATTACTGTAATAGCCTCTCTCTGAGAGGCGTAGCGGGCCGGTTCACGTTCCCGAAGTATGGGTAATCAGTTCGCCGAGCCCCCTAGAACCAATCGCATGCGAGGGATCGTAAATAATAGCGTAAGGGCGCAAGTCCTACGGTTGGGTACCAACAAGCAACCGACTATCAACTACTCGGGAAGCAGTCGAACCCAAAGAGCCGGCTCGCTGACGCATTGCTCGGCACCGGGGGGCTCGCGCCCGCTCCGCTATGAATAATGACTAAAGCGATGTTGGTTGAGGACGCCTCTTGGAAATAGGCTATTACAACGGTTTTACAACCAAGCACTACGCACGCGTCTGTGCCGCTGCACCAAGCACGTTCGCTTCGCGGACCGCCCAGCGGCTACAGTCTTCCGTCAGTTGTCTCTTTCGGGAACAACGATTTCAAATCGTACACGACACATTCGCGTCGACCGAACTTTCGGATTCCGTCGATTCCCATCGCTACGAATTGCTGGTGCGCGACCGCGAGGACAATCGCGTCATACTTGCCGTTGGGTATCGATTCCACCAATTCGATTCCATACTCATGCTTCGCATCCGCTGGATTAACCCACGGATCGTAGACGTCCACATTGGCTCCGTACTCGCGGAACTCTTTGATCAAATCGACGACCTTCGTATTGCGTATGTCTGGACAGTTCTCTTTGAACGTTAACCCTAGAATAAGAACGTTCGAATCCTCGACGTGCAAACGCCTTTTGAGCATCTTCTTGACCACTTGCGCAACAACATACTGCCCCATATTATCGTTGATCCGTCGACCTGCCAAAATCACTTCGGGGGTGTACCCGATCTCTTGAGCCTTGTGGGTCAAATAATATGGGTCGACCCCGATACAGTGACCTCCTACAAGCCCCGGCTTAAAGGGGAGAAAATTCCACTTGGTACCCGCTGCGGCCAAGACCTCGGACGTGTCAATCCCCATCTTGTTAAAGATAAGCGCAAGCTCGTTTACCAATGCAATATTCAAATCGCGTTGGGTATTTTCGATAACTTTCGCAGCCTCAGCCACTCGGATCGACGACGCCTTGAACGTGCCTGCCGTCACAATCTTTCCATACAGATTGTTGACAAAGTCAGCAATTTCAGGAGTCGAACCTGACGTTACCTTTTTGATGGTCGTCAATCGGTGAGCCTTGTCACCTGGGTTAATTCGTTCTGGGCTGTAGCCAGCAAAGAAATCCACATTGAACCGGAGACCGGAGACACGCTCGATCACTGGAATACAATCTTCCTCGGTCGCACCAGGATAGACGGTCGATTCATAAATAACCACATCCCCCTTCTTGATCACCTTGCCGATGGTTTCGCTGGCTTTGATGAGGGGAGTCAAGTCGGGGCGTTTGTGTTCATCGACCGGAGTCGGGACGGTAACGATAAAGACGTTGGCGGCCGCGATCTCGGTCGGGGAATTGGTAAAGACCAAATGTTTGCTTTCGCTCAGTTCCGCGCTATCGACTTCGAGCGTTGAGTCTTTGCCCGCTTTGAGTTCGTCGATGCGAGCCGAGTTAATATCAAAGCCAAAGGTTTTGAAGTGTTTCCCGAATTCGACAGCGAGCGGTAGGCCGACATAGCCTAATCCGCAGATACAGATTGTTGTAGGTTCCATAGTTTATAAAAAAAGTATAGAGCTTGGAGCGGGGAGCTTGGAGCGGGGAGCTTGGAGCTTGGAGCGTAGAGCGTAGAGCGTAGAGCGTAGAGCGTAGAGCGTAGAGCGTAGAGCGTAGAGCGGGGAGCGGGGAGCGGGGAGCGGGGAGCGGGGAGCGGAAAATCTGACGACTGCTACCTGTCTACTTTCTTCTGGTTTTTCTGGTGACTGACGACTGAAAACTGATGACTTTCTTATTCGTGTACTTCGTGTTATTCGTGGTCAACGGCTTTTGCTTTGTGGTCTTTGGTGCTTTGGAACGGGCCTGGAGACCCGTAAACCGGCTCGCTGGCGCATTGCTCGGCACCGGAGGGCTCGCGCCCA
>JBKCTT010000099.1:0-6402 GCA_046318795.1 Pirellula sp. | reverse complement strand
TTCTACAATTCAATCGATCTTGTCACGACCGCTGAGCAAGGCTCTGGCAGCGTCACTTCCAATCCTGAATTGGTACAAACCACCACAAGAGATTTAGCGGGTCGGCCTACGTCGATCAGCTACCAATCGGGTGCCAATGCGCTCGCCACCTACAGCATGGCTTATGTCAGCGCATCGAATCGCTTAGCGAGTTTGACCACCCCACAAGGCACCGCCAACTATGGTTACTCTGCCAATGGCCAACTCATACAAGCGGGCTCAACGGGCTACACTTACGATGCCAACGGAAATCCTACCAACCGAGCGGGCAAGACGACTCAAATTGGAACTTGGAATCGTCTGCTCGATGACGGTGATTTTACGTATCAATATGATGCCGAGGGACGAACGACTGTTCGCACGAGCAAGACGACAGGACAAACGGAAAGTTACGTTTGGAACCGAAGAGGTCAGCTAACTCAGATTGATGTGCATAGCAATGCGAGCTTGACCAATCGCACCGGCCAAGTGAACTATTCGTATGACCCGACAGGCAGGCGAACGAGCATTCGCAATCAAACGGGCATCGGCTCAGGTAGTTATGCTCAATCGGTCGATTACTTGATGAGCGATGGCGATCAAGTGGGTCAAATTCTGGGAGCAACGGGTCAAACGACACGTCGATTCCGATATGGCATTGGAGTCGACAGTGTTTTATCCGAGCAGCGGTTTAGTGGAAGTACGGCTAGCAATCCTGAATATCAGTTAACGGATCATTTGGGAACCGTTCGCGGGGTAGCGCAAAGGACATCTGGCGTCAACGCGGCTGTGGTTAACACATTGCAGTACGATTCCTTTGGCAAGATCATCTCGCAGAGCAATGCATCGAAGCAGCCGTATCACGGATTCGCAGGCCGCGACATCGAGCCTGTGGGAGGATTAACGTACAACCGCAATCGCTACTACAGCACCCAAACCGGCCGCTTCATCAGCCAAGACCCCATCGGCTTCAACGCTGGCGATGCGAACTTGTATCGGTATGTCGGCAATAGTCCGACGAATGCGACAGACCCGACGGGATTGTTTAAAGTGGGAGACGGACACCACATCATTCCTCAAGAGCTCTGGGACGGAATGACAGACCCGGTGAAAAGGGTATTTGATGGCTTTAATGGAAACAAGAATAAAGCAAGATTACGTGACGATTTTTACAATTTTCATGATGGGGCGACAATTAATGGAGTGTCACATGATGAGTACACCAGGGCTGTGAAAACAGAGCTTAGAGCGTTCGCTGCTCGGAATAACCTGATCGACACATCCGGTGAGTTGATACCAAGCAAGATGAATGCAAAATACGCCACCGATTTTTTGAAGGAAATTCAATCCTCGCAAAGCGTCACTATCCGGGCATTCAATGAAGGAATTGAAGCAGAGATTAAGCTGGCGAACACAATAGGTAGAACGGCTTATCAAAATGGATTGATGGAAGCTGAAAGTCGCGGTATCACAAGCAGCCACCCAGATTACAAAAAGATAAGGAAAGAAGTTTTTGAAGAAGCACGGACACTCGCGGAGCTTGAGGTTAAGAAAGTTCGCGGTGTAATTGCAGAAAAGCTCGCCAAAATTGCATCAAAAATTGAGGGATGGGGTCCGAAGATTACTAGATTTCTTGGCGGGACAAGCAGACGCGTCGTTCCTGTTGTTGCGGGAGGCTACGTATTATACGAAACAGGGAATTTTAATCGTGCGATTGCTGACGCTACGCCAATTGGTTGGGCGATCTTCGCCGGCGAAGAGTTGATTGGCAAGACGTATCTCGCAGCACAGCAGATGATCGAGGAAGGGGCATTTGAGATGAGATATAGCGAAAGGTATTATATGGGCCCCGCTTGGAGACGTCAGAGCGATTATGAGCAAGAGAAAAAGCAAAGGGAATGCCCATAATGATTAGAGTTTCGGAAAAAGAATTTGTTTGGTATCGCAACAGCATTCAGTATGGTCCTGTCGTTGGAATACACGATACTGAAACAATAAGCGAAATCGGCTCTAAGTATAATAATTTGTGGACCGGCGTTCTTCAGACTTGGCTCGATACAGGAGGTCGCTTTTCTGAGACGTATTATCCGACTTACGATACTCATGGTAGAAAATCATATGCTGATCGAGATTATCTAATTGACCAACTGACCGTAGGAAACGAGTCCGTAACGCGAACCGAGGGTGATTCAGTATGGCGTGCACAGTCGAATATCCCTCTTGGCATGGACAACGATAGCATCGCTATGCAGACTGGTTTTGCATCATGTTATATTGATCCAGACGCAGAAAGAGCTGCGGAAAAATTGCACGGTTTCGAAGACACTTATCGAATCGACAGTAAACCTTATTATTTTGGAGGGTTCTTTGAAGGAATTCGAGTTGGCCCGCATTTAACTTTTTGGGAAAACGGATGCTTAAGAACGTTTTCAGATTGGCAAGATGGTCGAATTGTCGGTGTGCGACAGAGCTTTGATGAATATGGAGTACTCACGGCAGAGCAAACATTCGGACTGTCCGGAGATATCTACGGCAATTCAGTAATACGTCGATACGAAAAATGGAATGATTGGGTCCAACTTAAACAGATCACGGTTGTCGAAAAAGGAGTGATAACGAAAGAAATTGATTGGGGCAACAAAACTGACATCTTTGAGGATTTTAGGTTCAATAGCATCGTTGAGCCCCTTATAGAACTCCTCAAACCGATCCGTTTGACTTCATGATCTGCTATGTTTATTCGCTTTCGGTCTCGGTAACAATGTCGTTCGTGCCCTAGGACAAATGTGTGGGTAGCACGAACCAATCAGTCACAAAGAGACAATGGTGTTGCTTGAGCTTGCAAATTGTGATCGAGTAGCCCTTAGTCAAATAGAAAGTCTTTATCCAGGGGTTACTTGCTCGATAAAGGAGGATTACGCCCGTATAATTGCCAAAGGACCAAAGTCCGATGTCGTTATTGATGAAATCGTCTGCCTACTTCAAACCGATCAAAATAGTTCGTTTGATTCGGGGTAGCTAGGCATTAACAACTGCTGCATTACGCCCAATGCCTAAGCAGTCCTGACAAAACACTGTACTGCGACTAGCGGCAATAATCGATTGCGTTCGAGAAACAGAAAAACGGCGCCACCCACTTCACAGAGTCCTGGACTGGTACCAGTACGGTATTTGATTATGCTTATGATGCTCGCTCCAGACTGACCGGTATCACACGTTCCGCAACGGACAAGGTCAATTGGACTTACAACACGGCTGGATTGGTGACGTCAGAGACTACGACAATTCCTCAAGTCACTTCGGCACTCGGAGCGTCATCGGTGACCTCGACCATGATTTATACCTTTGACACAGTGGGGCGCATGACCAGCAAGTCGCTTAGCAACGGCTCTACCGTCCAGTACACCGACGCAATGACTTACGATTTCCGAAATCGCATGACGCAGCAGTCGCGAACGCAGTCTTCGGGAGGTAGCCTCTGGTCCAAATTCACTTACAACACGCTTGATCTTGTTACAACTGCCGAGCAAGGGACCGGTAGCGTCACTTCCAATCCCGAATTGGTACAAACCACCACAAGAGATCTAGCAGGTCGGCCTACGTCGATCAGTTACCAATCGGGTACCAATGCGCTCGCCACCTACAGCATGGCTTACGTCAGCGCATCGAACCGCTTAGCCAGTTTGACCACCCCACAAGGCACCACCAACTACGGTTACTCTGCCAATGGCCAACTCATACAAGCGGGCTCAACGGGCTACACTTACGATGCCAACGGAAACCCTACCAATCGAGCGGGCAAGACGACACAAATCGGGACTTGGAATCGTCTACTCGACGATGGCGATTTTACGTATCAATATGATGCCGAGGGTCGAACAACAGGCCGCACGAGCAAAACGACAGGGCAAACGGAAAGTTACGTTTGGAACCGGCGAGGTCAATTAACTCAAATTGATGTTCATAGCAATGCCGCTAGGACCAATCGCACCGGCCAAGTGAACTATTCGTACGACCCGACAGGCAGGCGAACGAGCGTTCGCAATCAAACGGGCATTGGCTCAAGTAGTTATGCTCAATCGGTCGATTACTTGATGAGCGATGGCGATCAAGTTGGTCAGATTCTGGGAGCAACGGGGCAAACGACGCGTCGATTCCGTTATGGCATCGGGGTTGACAGTGTTTTATCTGAGCAGCGGTTTAGCGGTGGAACGGCCAGCAACCCTGAATATCAGTTAACAGATCATTTAGGAACCGTTCGCGGGGTGGCGCAAAGGACAACTGGCGTCAACGCTGTCGTCGTCAACACATTACAGTACGATTCCTTTGGCAAGCTCATCTCGCAGAGCAATGCTTCGAAGCAGCCGTATCACGGATTCGCAGGCCGCGACATTGAGCCGGTAGGAGGATTAACGTACAACCGCAATCGCTACTACAGCACCCAAACCGGCCGCTTCATCAGCCAAGACCCCATCGGCTTCAACGCCGGTGATGAGAATCTCTATCGATATGTTGGAAATAGTCCGACGAATGCAAGAGATCCGAGCGGATTGTGGCAATCAGGTGATGGGAAGCCTTCTCAAATGGAAGTTGAAATCGAATATCAACTTCAGAAAGTGGCGAAATCACGTGAGATTCTTGTTGGATCTGTTCCGCCAAATAATTTTGTACAAAGAATGCTAATTGGTACGGCTTACGATGTGGCAGTCGGAGTCGGAGCGTTGTCGGTTGGATCGATCTACAATGAACTCTACGATCCAGGCAACGACTACGAAACCGCATTAGGACTCAGTTACGTATCGAAAACATCTCTTGTTCCCGATGGTGGTTTCACCCCGGCAGAAATAGCCCTTAATACTGCAAGACGCCAGATAGCGGAGATAGCAAAAGAAGCGGATGGAATCGGGGCTGCTGTCGGAGTCACCGCAACTCCATTGATAGATGAATTGGTTGTCGAAGGCGCAACGACCATAATTCCTGTTCCTGTTGTTGCAACTATTGGAAAACGCGTCTTGACGGTTGCTGACGACGCGGGAAAGATAGTCCTGAAACTTAGCGATGACCTGCTGAAAAGCGGGAGTCATGCTGGCCTTGCCCCAAAGAGTACAGACTTGATGAATGAACTTGGACAACTTGGCGGCGAGCTTTTCCCAGCCGAGAGGATTCCTGCATTAGTTAAGTATCTCGAGCGCCGAGGTATTTACCTTCACGAAGGCATCAATGGCAGTTTCGACGGTGTGAGAGGCGTGATGACTCTGCCGAGGAATCCAACAAAACTGAATGTCCGCCACGAACTATCGCATATGCTCGACTACTTTAGGTATCGCGATGACTACTACGTGTTGTTCACGCGGTCGGAGAGAGAGCAAATGGTGCTCGAACGACTGAAAAACAACCGTATTTGGGATAAACTAAACGATGCAGAACGTGACTGGTCTGTGAATTACCCTTGTAAACTTCCTTAGGAGCAAACTTCAAGTATGAGTGCGATTACGAAACTTGAATTGGCGGTTGAGATTGCTGAGCAATATATGCGTAAAGATGGCTACAGTCATGGGCCGTGTCTTGGGGCCACGCTTCGGGAGGACTCCTCAAATGAAGAATGGGAGGTGGAGTTTGCCTACGAAGGAATGGAAACACGCAGCAGAACATCGGACCCACCCTCGATCCTGCTGGTTGTCAATCTGAGTACTGAGGAAGTCCAGTCCGTCGAACTGATGTAGCCAAACCCTAAAGAAACAGCATCAAACAGTGCCACTGACAAATGGGCAACAAACAGGGATCAGACAGGATCAGACAGGATCAGACAGGATCAGACAGTGCCACCCACGAATGGCACTGTAATCGCCAGTGATTCCGCAACTCCCCTAGCGACAGTAACCAACTACCAGTGCCACCCACATTACGACCACTTGCACGACATGGACCTACAATTTTTCGAGCAACTTGAGAAGGGTTCAGCAAACCTCCTCAGATGGCGAAAGCAATATCGTTACGTATGATGGGCTTTGGCGTCCAATAACGACGGTCGAGTCAGGGGGCGGCACGACCTCCTACAAATACAATCCCGCTGGTCAAATTACGGAACTGAAGGACCCGAACAACAATATCACCAAATGGGTTTACGATTCCATGGGACGGGTTGCTACCGAGGAGCAAGTCGGAAACGCCTCGCGCCAATGGAAATACACGACTCCCGGGCAAACGCGAGAATATACCGATCGAACCGGTGCCAAAACAGAATATCAACACAACGTGAGTGGCCAAGTCTCCAAAGAACTCTGGACTGGTACCAGTACGGTATTTGATTATGCTTATGATGCTCGCTCCAGACTGACCGGTATCACACGTTCCGCAACGGACAAGGTCAATTGGACTTACAAC
>JBKCTT010000098.1:0-7079 GCA_046318795.1 Pirellula sp. | reverse complement strand
GCAATAAAATTCCCCGGTTGATGATCTTCGAAAGCAAATACATTGCAAAACATCTCCACACTGCAAAAGTCCATTCGGAACATCGGCAAATCCATCTTGCCCACTTTCTCCTCGCGTCGCGGGACCGACATCTGCATAGTCGATCGGGAAACTACCGACCGCGCTTCCACACGATGCCCCAACCATTGCACAAGGCCCTTCACACGAGTTATCGAATTGTTCGTCGGTGCAGCTTTTTACAACTTGAACATAGCATTGTCCAAAAACCGTTGAATTTGAACCAAGCCAAACGCAGACGAATGCCCAAAGCAAAATCATGATCAATCTTTTCATTTCTTATCTTCTAAACTACCTTCTAAAAGTTCCGACTGACCTTCAGCCAAAAACACCATACTTTCTTCAACTGTAATTTTATCTGCGATTTCAAATGGGAGCTTAAAATCATCTTCATTCAAGCGATGCCAATGATATGCGGATGTTCTGTTCGACATGACCATTCCAGCTGTGGGCTCTCGAATGACCTCAGATTTGAGGACGTATACGCTTTTTATGTTTTCCCATGTAATGTGCTGCTCAATTTCTTGAGTCGGATCGTCATCGCCAGTGGTCGGATCGACACCTACGATGCGAAATCCTGTAAGCAAAAGTGATATTGGGTCGAAATACCTTACTCTGTGAGAATTCGGAGCCTTGCGTTCCATTTGGAGCCGACCGCTGCGAGATTGGAAGACACTCCAGTCCGACGATTCCGACTTTATTATTTCCCAATAGTTTGCGTGATCTTCCCAAAAGTTAAAAGACTCAGGCGGGGACATGGTCGATCCGTCATAAGAGTCGAAACACGGAATTCGATGCCAGAAAAATGTCTTGCCGATTGATCTCTTTCGAGTATGAACACCGGTTTCCCCGTTGCCTCTCAAGTATCCGTGTGTCTCAGTGCCATCTTTCCACAGAACAAAACTAACCTGACGATCGATGATTTTTTTCTGCCAGAACACAAGGCCTTCTCTGACAAAAAAAAGCCTTTCCGGATTTATGCCCCCCCCTTTATCAATGACTAGGCGACTCATCAACCGCTTTTCATCCCAGAGTGGTACCTTTCCATCTTCGAGACGTTTCACAAACTTGTCAAATTCCGACTTAACCTGAGGAATTTGGGCAAAATAGGTTTCTCTACATGAGACATCATAATTACGCATAGATTCTGCGTTCGCGTACGCGACATCCGCAAACGATGCAGTGTCTTGCGCTCGCAAAGAAATCGCATTGCCAAGGAAACCTAGCATAAATACAGCCGCGAAATTTGTTGCTTTGGAAACAAATGATCTCATTGAAAACGACACCTTCCCTCAACCGAATACTTGATTCCGTCGGATTCCAGCACCAGCGTCATCCGTTTCCACTCCTTTAAGAACTTCGTCGCTAGCTCTTTGTCGCAGGATAATTCGACCCTAACAATACCACCACCAACACCCAGCATTTTTCCGCTAAGTCGTTCGCCGCTATCTAAATTTACTTCTAGCAAATTCAAACGCTTCACATTTACGGGTTCAACAGCGCGAACAAGACAAATTGACTTTAGTCGCTCGAAATCAATAGGCGAAAAGTAAAGCGATTCAGAAATCAACGAAACGGGAAGTAGCTTGCGTACCATCACCCGCGCGGATTGCGGGTCAAAACCTGCGCCGGATATCTGAATCCTCAATTCTTCAGAATCCGACTTAAAAACGCTAGGGTCTAATGTGACCTCTACCTCCCGGCGACTACCAGAATCTGTTGTCCGCGCCAACAACAAAGCACTCATTGAACCACTCGAATCACCCACAAGACGGCTTACCGACAGATTTGCAGAAGCCAAGTCAACTTCAGAGGAGCAAACCAAAGGCAACTTGAATTTCAACTTGTCACCGGCCCGCAATGATTCTTCTGAATACTCGATGGTATAAATATCACGACTAAATGACACGACGCCAGAAATTTTTGCTTTCAAGTTGATAACAATACGCTCAATTCCACCGTCAGCCTGGACCTCCAAACTGAAGACTTTATCGAGTGAACGCTCGGTTTTACCCACAGCCAAATCTACTTCGCCGACTACCACACCTTCTGGCTCGATTCGTCCAGACGGAATCCTTGCTCCCGTGCATGCACATTTCACGGCAACCTTCCTCAATTCAACAGCAGTACTGTGTTTATTCCGGAATTCTAACTTTATTGTGTTGTCGCTCCCGCGCCGAAAAGGTCCAACATCCGCGTTAACTTCTACCACACCAAACGTTGGATCTGCCAGAACAACAACTGTTGAATTTTGTTTTACAATCCCATCGCTGAATACAAAACTAGCCGATAAAAGAAACCCGACTAGAAACCAAACGCAATAGCCACACCACCTGAGAAGCGAGATACCTGAGAAGCGAGTAGTATTCATATCCAAGACCTCAAGGAAATACGGGCGGCCTACACAATTCACGACGGTACCAAACGTTGTAATTGCTGTCAACGCTTTTAATTCCCAAGTCATTTTTTGGGATGACTTGCGTACCGATCGCAAAGCTCCGCGCTGGCACCGTCCCCATCGAACAGGTCAAGATCGAGGTAGAACATGTGGATGATATCCCCATTAGCTTGACGATCGGTAAGATGGCCAAATCAACAGGCCGCGTCTATCTAACGGTAAAGGGAACGGAGAACCCGAAAGATAACGATTTGATTTTGTTCCGAATCATGACACCACTCAAAACCGAAGAACAAGTGCTCCCGATAGCTGTCATCCGCTAAATATATTTGGCAGGTCGTAATAATACGGTGCTTTAAGGCATGTGTGAAATTCGCGAGGGCCTCTGCCGATCTGGCCACAGATTGGATGCATTGCCGGCTTGCGTTCCGAAGCCTTGGCGACTTCGGCTACATGGGGGTTAACTTATTGATTTCATCTGAGTAGTGGACGAGGCAACGAGGCCAGCCTCTTCACGGGTCCATGCCTCACCTACCCAATCAGCCTATATCTATCTCTCCAAACCACTATTTACCATCTCCATAGCCGCACAGAAACTCCGGCGCATCAAAATGTTCGCAACATAATCCCAATCATCATTGAAAAACGCGAACTCAGCCCGTCGGGGAAGATGATTCCAACGCGTGTGTCAACTTTTTCAACGTGTTTGACCACAAAAATTAATTCGGAAAAAAAGCATTCTCAAAATATTGACACGCTTTCGCACACCCTTAGAATCAACCACACGTGGATGAATCAAATCTTGACAACCCGAGGTCAAAATGCAGTTCTATGCTGAACTACGAAAGCCAGTCGCGCACCATCTTTCCACTCGTCACTTCGCCCCCCCCCCTCCTGCGAACCGAAGTTTTTTGGATTTCTTAAATTCGTGCGTGGCATGTTTATTTTTATCTGTTGCCTGCCTCGCACAGGAGAGTCAGGTAACTTCAGCCGAAGCGGAACCGTTTGTCGTTAAGCTCGAAAAACCATCGTTTTCAACGGTCCACGCAGCAATTGACATAGGTTCGGTGGAACGAGGAAAAACCACCACAATCCCTTTACGATTTGTCAACCTGCTCGATTCAGATATCAAGTTCAACGACGTTGTTGTGCAATGTGCATGCACAGGGGCGAGAATTCCAGACGACACCATAAAGCTATCACAATCGATCACTGGCGAAGTTGATTTATCGATTTCCAAAGGCGAGCGATTACTGAACAAGGTCTTTAGTCTTGAGATTAAAGCTGTCGGAAAAGTTGAACGCATATTGTTAGATTTGAAAGCAAACATTTCTGGTGTAGTCGCCTTTAATCAGGAGCTTTACTCTGTCGCGTTTGATTCCGAGCGTCTTTCCAGTGGTAAAGTAATAATGCTGAATCTGCCGTTGATCGCTTCCCCTGACGTAGATTTGAATGGACTCGCCGTTTCGACATCCGGAGCACTGCATGAAAAAGCTGACAGGCATATCAAAGCAGAATACAAACCTGTCGTTGCCCCCCCGCCTGTGAAAAATGCGGTAGGCGTTGTCGTGGTTCGCATAGACCCTCATGCCTTGAGCTCAGAATCCGAATACCTAACCGTTCACGTTGAGGGCGAGCACTTTGAGAAACAATCCGCTCAAATTGTGCTGCGAAAGAAACTCCCTGTATCGCTGATTCCGGAGACCTTATTTTTTTCGTCGACCGATCTTGAGAACATCCAAGCGTTTGGATTCATTCGTGTTGCAGCAGAGCTAGACGCATCCAAGATGAAGTTGATTAGCGTCAAACTTGAGTCGGGAGAATCTCTTGATGCCATTTTATCGAAGTCGAGTAGTAAAGTGACGAGACTCGAATTGTCTTGCTCCAAAGAGAAAGCATCAGAATGGATGAAAACAACCAAGAACGTTGAAATCGTAGTTGAGTGCGGCGGTGAACAATTTCCTATTAATGCAAGGTGTCACTTCCAATGGTAAAGAGAATCATACAGTTCGCTACCCTTTTCGCGGCCCTCTTCCATGGTTGTCCACTCCCAATCGCGAATGCGCAGGACATGACCACCCTGATCGATGTCGCACGGGCCAATGGCGAATGCTTGAACAACTACGATGTTTCCTTCAAAATCATCTCGATTGCTGATCCCCCCAAGGATCCAGTAAGACTCGAAGAGCTTAAAAGGGAGTTTAAAGAAAGGAGCACAAGGTTTTTCGATGAGAAACGAATAACAGGACGCTTAGTCGTGGATAAAGCGTCGACGCTTAACCCTGTAAAGATTGTCTTCGTGATCAACCGTCAATTTCTACTTAATGAGAGAGTCGTAGATCAATACACGGATTTTATGGCGTGGCAAGATGGCTTGATAGCTGACGGCACGACAAATAATCCAAGCGGTGAGATTGCGCGAGGTAAGCAAACTCTTGAACGGTGCTACCGATCGTTCGGAATCCCGAGTTTTGAGACCTTTTATGGACAGCTTTCTGCACCGGAAGATAACGGCTACTGGGAAAACCATGACGTTTTTTGGGATCGATACAAAGCGGTCGCTTCGGATCGACAACTCGTGAGACTTAGAAATGGGAGACTTAGAGAGGGAAAGTCCCATTCAACATATCGCACATTTTCAGAGTATGACCCCATATCGTCGCTTCTGGTAAGCCGTACACTTATTCCATTTGATGGGAAAACTGGCGAAGAACTACTGGAATCAGCAGTAGACCAAAGGGTTTCATGGGAAAACATCAACGGAGTGTACCGGATAAAGAGTATTGCCGAGCGTGACGTTAATCTCGGCTTGATGAGCGACCAAATCTCGACTTATCACTGGCACCAATTCAATGAAGAGCAAATTGAATTTCCATCCGATATTCTTAAGGATATCAGTTTAGAACGCTGCACAAAATTTCTGATTGATGGTCAATCGGAGTTGTCAAATGAAGAAAAGAACTAGCAGGTGTATTATGAAATTGGTTAGCAAAATCAGTTCACTACTTTCCCTAATCGCATTGGTTTTTTGTGGACAAAACTGTCTGGGTCAGTGCTTTGTAAACGTAACTAAAAACTGCGGAAACGAACAATTTACGAACGAATGCTCAGAGCCATGTAATGTGGTTGGTGGGGAATGTGGATTGTGGGTGGAAGGCAATAGTAACCTAAACTATGCGAGCGTACGTTCAGCGAACGAAGCGGAACTTGGTGGGTCCGCGATTTCTTTTATTCCAATCCCACGATTCTGCGGAGTTGCGAGGAAATGCAGGTGTG
Source organism: Pirellula sp. (assembly GCA_046318795.1). Classification (GTDB taxonomy): domain Bacteria; phylum Planctomycetota; class Planctomycetia; order Pirellulales; family Pirellulaceae; genus JBKCUI01. The sequence continues at coordinate 1,348 of JBKCTT010000098.1, read as the reverse complement.
CAACTGGAGTTTTGGGTGAATTGTTCTGCCAACGGAACGGAGATAGGCACGCGGACTATTTCGTTACGGAGTCACAGGTAGATTTTGAGGAAAACTGCACTGGAGGTGGAGGCCCCGGAGGTCCATTGCCATAGTTAAGGGGAAGATCTGACAGATCAATAATGCCGCTATCTTAAGTCAGTTAAATGGCGAAGAGTAAATTTTAATATAACCCGTTGGTTATCCTCCGGGTTTTCTTAGTACTTTTTTGGCTACCAAATAAATGATTGTCTTGACTCCGCACGCGAAAATGATTTTCGGACTGATTGTTCTTGGGTTTTGCAGCACTTGCACAAAGTGTTTCGCGCAGGATCCGCCCTTGAACTCACTGAAATCGTTTAACGTTGACTACCTATTTCTCAAACCTGCCGGCGAGTTTGTCGTGCAGTCATTCGACATTGGAGAAGTCGGATTAGGGGAGGAAGTCCCGGTTCTTGTCCGCGTGTTGAATCGGTCCACGACGAACTTCGAAATGACACTTGAGAGTAACACACAAAACAAAGTTCGGCTTCTTAATGGACCTGTTATAGTTGCGGACGCCGAAAACGGTCTCGCTGAAATGGTGGTGAAAATACCTGATTCAGCAAAAGCACTGAAAGAGAGTGTGGGAGTAACAGCAAGCCTCGGAGGAAAGATCAGGTTGCTTCTCAACTTCAATTTTCGTTATCGAGACTTAGCCGTCTTCACGAAAAGCTATTACTCGCACTCACTCGAGGTTCAAGGTGATGGAATCGGAGGCAAGCCACTTACGGTCCAACTACCAATTGATGTCTCCGTGCCAAACCTAATCGATGAGTGCTCGGTCGAAGCGGATGCATCCCTGCAATCGATGAGCTTTCAGATTGCAGAAAAAGACGGAAAGACATTCGTCGAAGCCAAGTTTCCCCCTTCGCTTATTGCCAAATCGAAAGCGTCCGGAAAGGTGCGTCTAAAAATCAACGACAAAGTTGTTAGCGAGTCCACGCTAATCGTTAGAAAGCAAAACGATATAGAACTTTTGCCCGATTTCGTGACCTTGAAATACGATCCGGATAAACAAGAGTACCGTGGTGAGCTGATCGCGAAGCTCCGCGATGGCACCGTCCCCATTGAACAGGTCAAGATCGAGGTAGAACATGTGGATGATATCCCCATTAGCTTGACGATCGGTAAGATGGCCAAATCAACGGGCCGCGTCTATCTAACGGTAAAGGGAACGGAGAACCCGAAAGATAAAGATTTGATTTTGTTCCGAATCATGACACCACTCAAAACCGAGGAACAAGTGCTCCCGGTAGCTGTCATCCGCTAAACACACCTAGGTCGCAAT
>JBKCTT010000097.1:0-92022 GCA_046318795.1 Pirellula sp. | reverse complement strand
AATGTTGCCTTCGATCCGATATCCGCTGACCTCCGCACGAGCACTTCCGTATGCTTGGATCGTGGTGGAGTAATTGCCGAACAAGACATTGTCACTGAGCGTCTTTGTGCCCGCTTCGTTTTGTGTGTAAATACCTGGGCCGTGATATCGATCAGGTCCGATGGATCCGATGTCGTATATCAAGCAACCGTATATCTCCGCGTCGATCGCCGGACGCCAAAAGCCGACGCCGTTGTGCATGTTGTGAATGACCAAGTGGATGAATTTCGAGTCAGCACCACCCAAAATGTTCAATCCACCTTGCGGCAGCTCAACGGCCCCTTCCACTTGCGTCCCGGCTGCCGTCACTCGCCGATCCCAATTTGCAGTTTCCGAGACCGTGATCTCCAACTCCCACACGCGTAAATGACGCGCGCTGGATTTCACTTCTACTTTGCCATCCAAGATGACTCGATGCCCAGGCGTGGGACGAATATGGATCGGTCGATCGGGCTCTCCCGCGAGCCCGATTGAGAAACCAGGACTATTCCAACTTCGATCAGCGTGCCGATAGGTTCCACCGCTTAAATAAACCGTGGCCCCCGGCCGAATCGACTGAGCACCGGAAAGCGCAGACTCGATGTCCCAGGGTGAATCAATGGTTCCTGCGTGATCGGCTTTCCCATCAACCGCAACGTAAAAACTCTCACCCTTGTTTTCCCCAACGTCGTCGTAAAACGCATAGGCTGAATGTAAGGGAAGCACCAGAAGAACCAAGAGTGGAAAGACAGAAATCAAGTAGCATTTCCTCATAACGGTCAGAAATAGATGAACCATCGAGTCCCCTTGGTGATTGAAGCATATAGTACCAATTCTAGTAACGGAACCGTCAGATGGGTAGAACCCCGTTGCGAGCCCAATAAGCCGCCTCCATAAACTTGGCCACCGCAACGTGACCATTCCGCTTAAGAACCGCCGGCTCATCCCAGCGGGTCTTGGCGTTTCCAAGGGTAAATTCGGGGCTTTTGCGAGACGCCAATCTACGCTCGCTGCCAAACATCGGGAGTCGCTTCGCCCCCTTCTCCAACCCAAATGAGTCCCGTGCTCAGAACCCCTGCGAAACGCGACACTTTCGTGATTTCCAGGGCATACAAAAATGCAATGGGCGATTGCGAGAGAGCATCGCGAAAGGTTCCCGCATAATAGAACTAAACTTGTCAACTTTGGTTTCCCTTTCGTTGGCCTCTGCGTCTAGAGTCCCGTCGGACAGAGAGGAATCGCCACTCCAGCTTGGGGTACCATGGTTCCAACGTTGAACGCCTAGTGCAATCCTGATCGGCTCGTGTACACTTTTGAATTATGCCGCCATTTCGTCGCGACACTCCGGATTCTATTTTCCCTCGCGATCCCCACCGCATGTACACTTTCATGGCTATTGAGAATCGACCTTTCAAAACGGCTGCTGCTGCCATACTGCTGTTCTCAGCCATGATGTCGGCCTCGCAATGCCATGGTCAAAATACGTTGTCGACCGAGAGCATTGAGGATGTGGATTTCTTAGAAACGCGAATCCGCCCTCCACTGATAACTCACTGTTTAGAATGCCATTCTGATGCTTCAGCAAAGACGAGCGGTGGGTTGGCCTTGGACACCCGCCAAGGCTGGCAGCGGGGGAGCGATAGCGGGCACGTGATCATTCCGGGGAAACCTGATGAGAGCTTATTGATCGCCGCCATTCGGCGTCATGATAGTGTGAGCGCGATGCAGCCTGATGAAGGGGGAAAACCTCTTTCCCAGCAAGAAATCGAAGACATGGTGACCTGGGAATCTTCGTATTGATTGACCAAATCTTGCTTTGTAGATGAAGAATCGCCAAAGCCACCTCCCTCAATCCTTACGGGATGTGACTTTAGCAGGACCAAACGGCGCGATTCACCGGTCATCTCTGCCGACTTTTAAGCCCTGCATAGTGGTCCACTGGAAACATCATGACCAGCTTGATGAGATACAGTACACCGATCCAGCTCAAAGCCGGTGATGGCAGAAAAAAAACGAAATAGAGCAGCACTCCCAATGTCAGCAACCCTGCGGCCATTGGTTTTTGGAGATCGGGTCTCCTGATACCAAGCACCAAACCACCTGCCACGAGTTGGTACAGATACAAGAAAGCGGAAGTGCTCCAGGATACCCCAACTACTAACGACAAAAGTACAGGTTGAATAATATGGACAACCAAAAAAAGATAACTCAGCTTCAAAGGTTGGGTGGCATACCAGTCATTTGTCGAACGTGTACCGTTGGCCACGACACCACCGCCCACATCTACGGCAAGCGCGAAGAAAATCACCCGTGATGCAAACCCTAACTCTTCATCGGTAGGCAGCATCAGCATGGCTGCAACGCCCGTCGCCAGTCCCGCTATATGGATCAGTACCAATCCAGCGACATCGGGACTCGCTCCATATAAACCTTTCATGATACCAATCCGTTCCGATCCCAAAATGAAACCAGGGACCGACCGCTCCAGAAGCCGATAACTAACCTAGAAAACACCAAATGGGTATGTTTCATAGTGATTGAAAGGGATGTTTCATGGTTAATGGAATCTAACTTTAGCTGAACAATCGGTTGCTATTGCCTCAGAGTATAGATTTCACAGACCATTGCGGCGATTTAAATTGCAGAGTCGCTGGTCGTCCGACAGTCTTTATTGTACCAATGTTGTTCACTCCCCGGTCCCGTTTCCGCAGCTCTCTCGGGGTCCGAGAGCAACCGGGTTGTTAAGTAACAACGCTTGTTAACCAGAGAGTCAGAGAGTTCGAAAGAGTTGCTCCCGGGGTGCGAGCCCAACCTCCATGGTTGCTTCCGGAAGATCGAGAGCAACCGGTTCGGAACTAAAACTCGCGCCGCGACCTTCGAATCGTCGCAACCCCTTGGAAAACCAGGGGTTTAATGCAAAAAGCCGAGAGCGTTCACTCTCGGCTTTCTGTGTTAACTGGTTAACAGGCTCTTTCCGAGCCAAAAATCTTAGCTCCGCAAAAGAGTCTCAAGCATGCGACAGACCGGTTATCAAATGGTACTCTTGCAAGTCCATGAAACCGCCTCCATTCAACCTGATTTGCAACGAGTCACAAATCAAATTTTTCATTGGACTTGCAGCGATTTTGAATCTCTCACGAGCCTCAAAATGGCAGTCAATGATGCCTAATGGATCTATGTATGATCTGACAAAGTCTAAAATGTGAAACGCGGAATGGGTTCGTCTCTGCCCATCAGATCAATAAATCATACTATAAATCTGGTGCAGAGTCTTGCGTCAAACAAGACGAGGTTATGTCCACAAACTAGGCAGTTAGCAGCCTACCAAGATACATTCAGAACATAAGCGGATTTTGACTTTCGCCAATGCAAAGTACGACAATCCTAAGGTCCTCGCTCCAATAGCAATCCGTAATGGTAAGGAAGCAGGTCAATGTCGGCAGGTGAGATGGCTACAAACCCAACCTCCTCGGCCCAAGTTCGGCACTGCCCAGGTTGTGGTCGAATACTCATGCTTGGACCTCTTGGCGTTGAGATATCGAAGTTCCAGTGAATTATAGCAAGTTTTCCGTTTGGCCGAAGAACTCGCTTCGCCTCGTGCAAAAGGGTTATTCTCTCCTCAGCATGCAGGATATTGAAAAGCATGACGTAATCAATGGAACAGTCAGTTAGTCCACTCCCGTCCGCAACAAAATCACGTTTCATCAACTCAATATTCGTTGCTCCGACTGCTTTCGCCTTTGTCTCAATTATGGAAATCATCTCTTGTTCTATATCCATCGCATAGACTTTTCCACGGATCAATTGAGCCGCTGGTATCGTGAAAGTCCCGTAGCCGCAGCCAAACTCCAAGACGCTACCGCAATTTGTATCCAATCCGAGCTTCGCTAGGACCGCTATGGGATCGAAAAAACTCTTCCACATCTCTTCAGGGGGCATTCCACTTTCACGGGTCTTCACAGTAACGTCCTACTCACTTCACCAAAGTCAACAGCATGATCACGGGCGACTCTGCCTTGATACTGTGTGGTGTCTTAGCGACCATATGAATCCACGTTCCAGGCCTTCCGTCAGTAGACTCGTCGCCAATGGTAAGTGCTGCCGTTCCCGCGATTATCTGAATCGTCGCGTCAAAAGGCGCTACATGCTCCGCAAGACCACTACCAGCAGCAAATGTAAATAGGATTACTTTGGTTTTGGAATTGTCTAGTAGTACGGTACTTTGCTTCCCTGTGTCTGGAAATTCGAGTTCATATGGGAGTTGTTTGATGAGATAATCCGGTTGGTTCACTAGTTTTGTTCTTTGTTTCTCATAAAAGCGTGAGTGAATTCACCCTATTCCCCTTGAACTAGATCGATGTAGCCCATTACCAAATTTGGGTATAGTGTGATCGCATGGTATCCAACCACTTCCTGTTCGTATTGTACCGCATACAAGCCAATCCAAAGTCATGAATGACCAGTCACCTGCTGAAATCGAGGCAGTCCGACAAGTTCCGCTGTGTGAATCGTTCTGGACGTGGTGCCGTGTTGCTGCTTTGAGCTTCGGCGGCCCCGCGGGACAAATTGCTGTGATGCACCGCATCATCGTGGATCAGAAAAAGTGGATAAGCGAGGAGCGATTCTTGCACGCACTCAACTATTGCATGTTGCTTCCTGGCCCAGAAGCCCAGCAACTCGCCACCTATATCGGATGGCTCATGCACCGCACGCTCGGCGGTTTAATAGCGGGCGTATTGTTTGTGCTACCTGGGTTCGTCTCGATTCTCGCATTGAGCATTATTTACTCTTGCTATGAAGATTCGAGCTTTGTTCAAGCGTTGTTCTTCGGCCTCAAACCAGCTGTCATGGCAGTCGTCATGGAGGCCGTGCTTCGGATAGGAAAACGAGTGTTGAAAAACAGGACAATGGTCACGTTGGCAATAGCCTCGTTTGTTGCAATATTCTTCTTTGACATTCCATTTCCCCTCTTGATCGTCTCTGCAGGGTTAATCGGACTAATAGGTAGCAAGATTGCTCCACATCGGTTCGAGGTCATTAAGGGACACAGCAAAATTCCGAATTCCAGCAAGCAATCAGTATTGCCCGATCACTTCGGAGAGAATGATGGTTCACGGCCTGCACTAATGCGCAGCGTTTACGTTAGCGCTATTTGCCTAACGCTCTGGTTCGGCCCCTTGATCGGAGTGTGGCTTTTTTTCGGTGTTTCGTCTGTTTACTTCCAAGAAGGCGTGTTCTTTAGCAAAGCAGCGGTTGTGACGTTTGGTGGTGCATACTCTGTGCTAGCCTACATCGCTCAACAGGCGGTCGAAAGGTACGGATGGCTGCGACCAGGGGAGATGCTTGACGGGCTTGGTATGGCGGAGACGACTCCAGGACCGCTTATCATGGTCGTGCAGTTCGTTGGGTTCCTAGGTGCATATCGAAATCCAGGGCCATTAAGCCCACTTGTTGGTGGCATCGTTGGTTCGATACTGACAACCTGGGTCACTTTTGTCCCTTGCTTCTTTTGGGTTTTTCTCGGTGCGCCTTACATAGAGCGACTGAGAGGAAACAAGCGATTGAACTCCGCACTATCAGCAGTTACTGCTGCTGTTGTTGGCGTCGTCTTGAACCTGGCTGTTTGGTTTTCTCTTCACACGCTGTTTCAGAAGGTAACAACGAGAAACATCTTTGGATTGAGGCTTCAAATCCCCGAACTCGCTACTGCAGATATCGCAGCATGTGCAATTGCGATTCTGGCTTGCCTATTGACCTTTTACTGGAAGAAGGGATTGGCTGTAACTCTTGGCGTATCTGCTGCCGTAGGGGCAGCGATCTTCTTAATTCGATGATCTATATCCATCGAGGCTAGTGCTAAAATTTGGTGATGATGCTGATCATAACCCGACAACTAAGCAAGGGAATTCTCCGGGATATTGTCCCTTGCTCACGGGCTTGTTGCTTAAATGGCGTTTTGGAAAACGAGCATTAGCCGCAGGGCACTAGCCCACGGTTAACGGACAATAACCGGACGCTATCGCGTTACGGCTAATAAAATCAACAAGGCCTCACTCACGCTGAGGGTCGGGATTTCTAGGATTCTCCAATCAAGTTATCGCCGAGTTGTAGCACTAGACTAGATATCATGAATAGGACAACCTTTGGCATGATTGGATTCTTCTCTCAGAAGTCATCTGAGCAGCGAAACTGCCTCCCACGATATTGTCGTGCCCTATCTCTTTAAATCTTGGGTGGTTTTTAAGCGGCGGTGCCTAGTTCTTGAACTACCCAAAACTCTGCCTAGTATGTCAACCATGACCCCACAGAAGGGAGCAATAAAACACCTTACAATGATTTGCGAAGTTTATATTGGGGATTCGATCGATCCTCGGGGGTAGAATCTGCATGCCGCTTAGGCAAACCGTTATTCCTTTACCATGCAAAAAACAGAATATTTTCAACTTACAAAGCGAGAATAACAGCCATTAAAAGCCATCGCAGACGCTAAGCCTCGCGTCACGCAACTTTGGAGCCAAAGTGCCGAAACCTTGGCACGGCAATCGCAATTACGAGGGGTGGTTTTGTTTTCCTACCGGCTGAATGCTCTTTCGGCCTCACCAACCTCGAAGTGAGAATTATGACAGCTTTCGACTTGAACTGGGAAATCGCTAAATCTCTCTCCAATTCGCGTTCTGAAAAATCCCACCTTGAACAGGCGTGCCAAACCAAGCTTGGCAAGCTTCCCACCCAGTATTTGTTGGTTTTCCTGTACCTTTCCATCATCGCGATGGTAGCGGCGTACGACATATACCTGACCTTTCAATATCAGAAAACTCTGTATGAAATGGAACTGAATCCCATTGGTCGCTGGATCATGGGTCTCGACAATCTCAAGGTTCCAGGGGTTTATCCGGTTACGCCACCAAATGTTCTTCCTTTTGTCCTGCTGAAATCCACTGGCACGCTTATTGTTCTTGGATCGATTTCCTTCTTAGTGTCACGATGGGGAAGAATCGGGCATGGCGTGGGGATTGGCGTTTCAGCATTTCAGCTGGGACTTGCCGCATTCCTTACCTTCGCATAGCCTTATGGGGTTCGCTCCTGGCGTTACTCGGTAGTCGTAAACGGTTCTCTAGGGGCTTTAACGTTGGCCCCTAGGGCGTTTCTGCGCAGTGAGATGTATGCTGAACGAGTCGAATGCGAACCTTTTTGAATTAGACCATCAGTACAAACCAGCTGGTGATCAACCCAAGGCCATTGATACGCTCGTTCGTGGCCTTAAGGATGGCAAAAAGCATCAAGTCCTCATGGGGGTCACTGGCTCCGGTAAAACCTTTACCATGGCCAACGTAATTCAACGGGTGCAGCGCCCGACTCTCGTGCTGAGCCACAACAAAACACTCGCAGCTCAGCTCTATGCCGAGTTTAAGGAATTCTTTCCTCGGAACGCCGTTCACTATTTCGTAAGCTACTACGACTACTACCAACCGGAAGCTTACATACCACAGCGTGACATCTATATCGAAAAGGATGCGTCGATCAATGAAGAGATCGATCGATTGCGTCTGGCCTCAACGAGCGCCCTCGTCAGTCGACGCGACTGCATTATCATCGCTAGCGTATCCTGCATCTACGGTTTGGGTTCACCTGCGGACTATCGACGAATGGTGGTTCCCATTCGATGCGGTGAAGAAGTCAACCGTGAGAACCTATTGTTGCGTCTAATCGATATCCAATACGAACGCAACGAGATCGCTTTTGAACGAAGCAAGTTCCGTGTCCGTGGCGATACGATGGAACTATGGCCTTCTTACGAGGAGTTTGCTTATCGAATCGAATTTTGGGGGGATGAGGTCGAACAGATTTCCATCATTAACCCCACTAGCGGAGAAGTGATCTCGCGGCAATCCGAAGTTTACATCTATCCTGCCAAGCACTTTGTCACCTCAGAAGACCGAATTCAATCAGCCATCAAAGTGCTACGGACCGAACTGGAACAACAACTCGCCAAGTTCCAAAGCGAAGGAAAGATTCTCGAGGCTCAACGCTTAAACGCTCGCACGCGATTCGATATCGAAATGCTTGGTGCGGTGGGCCACTGCCCTGGAATCGAAAACTACTCACGCCCTCTGTCGGGCAAGCCCCCCGGCGCAACTCCTGACACGCTATACGATTTCTTTGATAAAGATTATCTGCTTCTTATTGATGAATCGCACGTAACGGTTCCTCAAGTTCGCGCGATGTATGCAGGAGACCGAAGCCGAAAAACCACGCTCGTTGATCACGGATTCCGTTTGCCATGCGCTCTCGATAATCGGCCTTTGAAATTCGAAGAATGGGAAGCCAAGATCAACCAAGTTATCTTTGTCTCCGCTACCCCGTCCGACTACGAACTAGATTTGACCGGGGGCGAAGTGGTTGAGCAAGTGATCCGTCCGACTGGCCTCTTGGATCCCAAAGTTGAAGTGGTCTCGGCTCGCGGCCAAGTCATGCATCTGCTCGAACAGATACGTGAGCGAATCGCAATGGGTGATCGTACACTTGTTACAGCTTTGACCAAACGTCTGGCGGAGGACCTTTCGAACTTTTTTGTGGAGAACGATATCAAATGCCGCTGGCTTCATAGCGAACTCGATGCTTTTGAACGCGTGGACTTACTTCGTGATCTCCGTGACGGCCGTTGTGATGTGCTCGTTGGGGTCAACTTGCTTCGCGAAGGCCTCGATTTACCCGAAGTTAGCTTGGTCGCCATTCTTGATGCCGACAAGGAGGGTTTTCTACGCAGCGAAACGTCGCTCATCCAAACCATTGGGCGGGCCGCTCGGAATGCCAATTCCAAAGTTATACTCTACGCAGATACCGTTACGGTCGCAATGCAAAACGCGATTGAAGAAACGCGTCGACGCCGGGCTAAGCAAGAGGCTTACAATGCCGAACACGGAATTACTCCAGAAACGATTCGCAAAGTCGTGACAGCCTCGATCCATCAAGCAGCGGAGCATCGTAAACGGGCACGCGATATTGTGAAACGAGCTCCAAACGCAGAAGTCGTTACAGAGGAATATCTCAAGACATTGGAGGAGGAAATGTTAGCTGCAGCAGAAGGGCTCGAGTTTGAACGAGCCGCTGCACTGCGAGACAAAATCCTACGGATGCGCGAACGCATAGGGCAACCGATCGAAGAAGATTCACAACCCGAAAGATCGGCAAAAGGCCGACAGCGCCGCAAATCTCGTAAGAGCTAAAATCCACGGTTGCCGCGAATCAGAGATTTAACGGTCCCTAAACCGCCGTGTGAGAGCATTTTGCTTTCGTCGTTACAGGATATTCAACGAACTAAAACAGGCATTCCTGCCCGTTTAGTGGCGTCAAAGTCGGTCAAGAGTGACCAACCGACTATTAACGATTTCCCTCACTCATGCTTTGCGACGTTACAGCAGCAGTTCTTTAAAACGGTTTAAACTTCGCATAGAGCTTGGTCAACCAACCCCGTGAGTAACCATCTCGAACGTGGCCATCGTCCGCTCTTTTGATTTCGATGTCGAGCAAGTTTCGGCTCAAGAGCGTATTGCTAGGATCGATATCTTGCGAACGGCAACTGCCGATCAAGAATACCTGCATAATGTTATCGTTGAACGTTATCTTTTTCGTACCTTGCAGGGTGATTAGCCCGTTGGGTTTTATGTCGACGACTTGCGTTGCGATGTTAAAGGTAAGGCTCTCATTGGTTCGAATCAGGGAATCGCCTCGATAAACCTCGTTGCTCAGACCAGTGACTCTCGGATCGCCGTCGCTTTGCGTTGCAGGCTTAAGTGTATCAATGGCAGTGAGTTTAACCCAATTGGAAAGCACCGCATCTAAAGATGTCGTCTTTCGAGACGTGGCATTTCCCAGCATTAACGCTGTTCCGGCTTCGTCAACTCGGACGGTAACGATATCGTGCAATCCGATCGTTCTCACTTGACTGGGCGGGATATACGTCAATCCAGCTTGAATTCCGTAGGCGGGATCTGGTGCATAATCCATCGGCAATACCGCCCCATTGTTTTGAGGTACCATCGCCTGCTGTATGGCACTCTGCTGAGGGATATTTCGATCAATACTCGATTGATTTTGCGTCGCCTCTTGGGGGCGGTAGCTTACTGTTTGTACGGCATTAGACGGCGAAGTGCGATGAAACAAACTTCCGTTTTGCGAGTAAGCTGTTCCAGTCGAACAGATCATTGCACCGAAAACACTCAACCAAGCAGAAATTTTTTTCATCGTGGCATCCTAGTGATTAACGTTGAATTCGATTAGGGGTGGTTTTCTTATTTTTTGCGGTTCGTTGAATCGTAGTTCCGTGCGAAATCACCTGAACCTCACGTGGGCCAATAACTCGGGCTGTGAGACGGCCCTTAAAGTCAGCTTCTTCCACCGGAATCAATTCGTCCTGTCCTCCGCTACCCAACGCTCTACCGTGAGTTTCAACAATGATCCCAGCTGTTTGTACAACAATCTTGATGGCGTCCCCGGCTTGAACTATCGTTTGAGTCCCTGCTTCAGAGGTGCAAATGACTTGGTTGGTACTCATCGATCGCTTTAACTCTTTACCGATCAAATCATCAATCTTGGTAAAATACTCTTCCGATTCAAGCTTCAGGTTGCGAGGCATCGGAACGTGAACAAGGTCTTCGGCTTTGAGAATATGACCCTTGGCTAGTTGTTTACTAGCAGCGAGCACCAGTTCAGGCAATTGAATTGTTGCTGGTACCGTAATGGTATATTCACCCTGCGGACCTTTGAGCAATAGTTCAAAGACCTGCTCCCCATCCCATGGAGCCTCTCCTCCAGAAACTCCTAATATCTGACGGCGCTGAATAATATGTGGAGCGAGTTCCGGCGATACGATCGGGGCGACTTGCCAATTCACGTTAGCATCAGCTTTGGTCTGCAAATAGTTTGCAATAGCTTGAGCAACAACTCTTTCCGCTTGAGTGACGAGAACGGGGTTAGTATTGGTCGGGATAAAACGGTCTCGATCTGGTACTGTACTACCTCTCGGCTTTCCGTTACCCAAAGCTTCGAGGCTTGAGTATTGCGTTAGCTGGTTGCTCGCCAGTCGATTGACATTGTTTGGATCTTGGGTGTTCTGAAGGGAAGGTTGTTGAATGGAATTGGAACGAACCGTAGAGGTGTTCAGAACTCTGGTTACTCGGCAATCCGAACTCCCTTCCCAGCGAAACTGTGCGGGATTGTAGCCTCGGCGAAGAAGCAGTTCGCCGATATCAGATCGGCTCAGTATTTGAGGTTTACCAGCGATCGGAGACGGCCCCAACGGGATTTCCGCCAGCTTGTCTTGCCAGTCTGCCGATGCGTTAATCTTAGCGATATCACCGAGCTTCAAGAGATTAGCATTGGTATCGATGTTGCTGACCAGTTGAAGTGTTGCGATAGTCGATACGGATTGACTACCACCAGTACTAAATTGCGCATGAGCGTTTTGCCAGACCAGTAGTAAAGCCCCGATCAGAGCAAAGTAATAGTTAGCCCAGCGAATCGAATTGCGAAGATTGGATGGTTTACCTGTCATGAGTCGGCGTCTGCTCTATCGACGAAGATTAGAAATCTGCTGGAGGATTTGATCACCAGCTTGAATGGCTTGGGAATTCAACTCAAAACCTCGTTGCGTGGTGATTAGATCGATGAGCTCACGTACTGGTTCAACGTTTGATTTTTCTAAGGATCCTTGTCTTAAAATACCGAAGCCGTCCAACCCAGGCTGCCCTTCCTGGGCTGGTCCACTTGCGTCTGTTAGTTGATATAGATTTTCACCAACTTTGAGCAACCCATCAGGATTGATAAAGGTCGCCATTTGGACTTCACCCACAGGCTGTAATTGAGCGTTGCCCGGAATGCGAACGGAAACTTGTCCGTTCGAATTGATAACAACGGCTGTTGCCCCTTGTGGTATCTGGATGGGTGGATCGAGCAACCGACCCGTTTGGGCAGAACCAATAACCAACTGCCCGTTCGCGTTGATATCGAGATTTCCAGATCTGGTGAATTGAGCCGACTGCGACACAGGATCGAACACCTGGAAGAACCCAGGCCCCTCAATGGCCAAATCCAATTCACGACCGGTCTGTTCAATCGTTCCTTGACGGAAGTCTTTTTGCGTGCTTTGAACGCGAGTTCCAAGACCAATTTCGACCCCAACAGGAGTAGGGTTTTGCTGAGCATCCAAGACACCGGGATAGACTTCCGTTCGATAAAGTAGATCTTCGAAGTTAGCCCTATCGCGCTTGAACGCCGTCGTGTTCATATTCGCGATATTATTCGCAATAACATCCAGCTTGGTCTGCATGGCATCCATGCCTGAAGCTGCTGTATATAGGGTTTGAATACTCACGATTCACCTCGCAGATGGATTCGAAACATAAAGTTTATTAGTTGCCTAGGACCCGGCCTATCAGATTTCCGTAGGCTTGATCTTGGTGTTGTATAAGTCTCAGGTTGGATTCATAGGCTCGAGATGCCTCGATTAGCTCCATCATGGCCAATGTAGGATTAACCGCTGATTTTTCTAGAAAGCCGCTTACAACCGCTCTTTGATTGGGAGGCACAGGCTGAACTTCGGAGAGGCTCTTGAACAGGTTATCACCCACACGAGTCAAGTCACCTGCATTGCTTGGTCGAACCACCATGAGCGATAGATTGGCCCCAGCCTGCTGGATAACTCCATCGTCACTAACTTCGTAACGAGTTGTCGGGTCGATTTGAACCGGACCTCCATCCGCCCCCAACACCTGGTCTCCGTTAGTATTGGTTAGGATGCCGGCGTTGTTGAACATGAAGCCGCCCGACCGTGTCAGCAATTGATCTTCACCACGCCTTACGACGAAGAAGCTCTCGGTGTCATTGATTGCGAAATCCGTTTTGTTTTCTGTTCGATCCATCGGACCATGTGCAAAGCTTGTCACGGTCGGTTGAATCTCAACTCCCCCACCGATATCAGCGAGCGTTCCGCTGCCAGGGTAAGCGGTTCCGTCCTCGATGGCTTTATTGTGTCGCGATTGGAGAACCGCGAAGGACTGTTTGAACCCAGGAGTATTGATGTTGGCAATATTGTGACTCAACACCTCAAGTCGGTGATTTTGAACGTGCGCTCCTGCGGCTGATAGATAGATTCCAAATGGCATAATGTCCTCCTGACACCCAGACTCTAGCGATTGGATTGCCTCAGGGAAATGCCATTCCGATGCATAGCCTAGCTACGATTCTTTCCCGTTTTGCCTATTCTGCCTACATCATTGATTCCAGGCCGTTTACAATAAAAAATTCGGGCAAAAGGTGTTGAACACCATCGTTTTGCCTTAACTTTCCATCGCGTTTTTCGCCTTTATCCCACGAGAAACGGAATCAGGAGCCCGCTCGTTTAATGCCAACCGACTATTCAAATTCCACCCGGCTCGGTTTGTCTCTCGTGGCGGTTCTACTCATGTTGTTGCTGGCATGTGCTCGCTGGCTGGAACCGTCGGCAACCGGGTTCGGCACTCACAGGCAGATCGGTCTACCTCCGTGTACTACCTACGCTCTATTCGGCGTCAAGTGTCCGTCCTGTGGTATGACTACTGCTTGGGCGTTCACAACAAGACTGCGATTTCAAGAAGCATTGAATTCAAACACGGCAGGTACTCTTCTGTGCATACAAGCAACTCTTAGCGTTCCCTACTTAGTGGTAATGATCTTTTCGAAACGCGACCCACTAGGCCGTTTCTTTTCTGCGGCGACAGTCTGGGGAATAACCAGTAGTCTTGTATTGGCGGTCACACTTTGGGTTGTATCGCTCACCTTTCGGAATTGATGTCTATAGCCAACAGGTTCGCTCCAATCAGCTCCCATGTTGTCGCGTGACTCCCACATAATTACTCAAGGCGATCTTTGTCAGATCGATCTACACATTGTCCCGTCCAGCAGTAACGAACGAAATCAAGCAGCCCAGCGAAACGATATTGGGAGTCAACATAATGCTCAATCACATAGAATGCAAAGTAATAGAAACGGCAAAAAGACCAGATAGCAATTGCGATAAGTAAAAGAGTTCTTAAATCGCGATGCTGCCAAACCAAGATCCCAACCGCGAGCAATCCCATCAAAAGAAACAGCCAGCCTTTAACCAGGATCGCTCTCTTTGACTGGAGGGTTCCCATGGGATCCTACTCAGGCGTGGTAGGTTTGATTAAGCTCTGTTGCAAGACCACGCCCCGATATATCTCGGTCAATGGTATTTGGATTCCAAGTGGTTCCAGATTGAGGTATTGATCTAAAGACGTTCGCTCTTGAAGCAACCAAATGTTATCTTCCCTACGTGTATACCACTCGACTCGGAATTCTTCCTGAGATACCAGCACAAGTGCTTTGAGTGACGGAATCTGTCGGTAATGTTGAGATTTCCTTCCGCGGTCATACCGTTCCGTTGATTCCGATAACACCTCGAACAACACCGTAGGGTTTAACAATGTATCCCGCAATTCATCGTCAAATTGAAGTTCACCGCAAACGATTGTTGCATCTGGATATGTATACAGATCAGAGGAACAAACCTTAATCCTAAGATCACTATTAAAAACCTGGCACGTACCTCCTTTCAGTAGCTGTCTGGCTTCCCCGCTTACATTTGCTGCAATCAGGCTGTGATTTGGTGATCCCCCAGCCATGGCAAAGATCTCTCCGTCGTAGTATTCGCTTTTGAAGTCAGCACTCCGTTCATGTTGCAGGTATTCCGCAATCGTAATTCTTTTTAAAGCGGTCGACATTTTGGCAGTTCCAATCAATTGATAACAGCGAGGGCGGTCCTAAATGACGTGCGCAACAAGTGCCTCAAACCGACTCCATTATAGAACATGCCTGCCAATGTGGAAAGCAAAACTGGGGATTAGAGCATCTGCTAACTTATTAGTAACGAACGAAATTGTTTAAGACCGATCCCTAGCAATACAGGCATCATTCTTTCGACTCTACCAGCGAATCAAGCATGTTCCCCAGCAGAGCCCTGCACCGAATCCACATAGAAGAACTAAATCACCACGCTGCAATCGCCCTGCCTTGTTTGCTTGATCCAAAGCCAAAGGGACACTGGCCGCAGAAGTGTTGCCATAACGATCCAAGTTAACGAACATTCGTTCTCGAGGAATGTTTAGTTTGGCGAGGGCGGCATCGAGAATGCGAATATTGGCTTGATGTAAAATGACAAGACTGATGTCATCTGGTGAAACGCCTGCCGATTCTAGTACATCGGTAAGACTATCCTCCACGACCCGGACGGCCCATTTGAAAACGGTTCGCCCATCCATTTTGAGGTACTGTTTTCCCGAAGCAATAGAGTCTGGAGTCAACGGTTCCCGTGATCCACCACCTGGGATGCATAGCGGTTCACTGGTCCCCTCAGATCCTATGCAAAATCGAATTAAACCATTCAATGGCTCAGGTGCACATGGCTGTAATAATGCTGCACCAGCTCCGTCACCGAAGAGCGGATAAGTTCGTACATCGGTCTTATCAATGGTGCGACTCATTAGATCACTACCGACCACAAGCGCATTTCTCGCGGTCCCAGCCGCAATGAACTGAGCGGCCGTGACTAAGCCAACCATAAAACCCGCACACGCTGCGTTGATGTCGAATGACGGGGCAATGCAACCCAATCGACTCTGCAACAAACACGCAGTGCTCGGAGTAAGATAATCTGGCGTGATGGTTGCGCAAATTAGCAAATCGACATCACAGGGATCAAGATTCGCATTTTTCAGACAATCGGTAGCTGCATGCCACGCCAAATCGCTCGACGCTTGTGTATCGGTCGCTCTTCGGCGTTCCAAAATACCGGTCCTGGCCACGATCCACTCGCTATCGCAACCGAGTTCGGCCAAGTCTTCATTAGTCACAATTTGTTCTGGAACATAGGAACCGGTCGCGGCAATCTTGATACCCGCTAAGCTACCCATGCGGCTTCGACCACTAGCGGAGCGAGGTGTTTCTCTGCCAGACGGATCGGTCACAATTTGAGGGGTTAACATTCCAGACTACAACTTTCTAATCTTCTTATTTGCTAGCAACAGCCTAGAGTATAACCAAGATGTCTGATTTGAAAAACAATGCTAGGAAGGGTCGAACGCAAGCAGAGGCTCCGTGGCTGGCTTATTGAACCGAAAGACCTTCGTTTCTTCGCGAAATCCAGTCGCCAACAGTGGGAAGCTTACCGTAGGCATAGGCGAGAAGGGCGATCGGATGAATAGTGGGCTTATCAGTCCCCTGTTCCATCTGCAATTTACAAGCGGAACATTCGGTGCTTCCGATCTGAGCGCTGGTTTGCTGCATTGTACTGACGAGGTCCCAGCCAACTCGGAGCGAGGTTCGGTAATTACGTTTCAAGAGACCAAATGTGCCTGCCATACCGCTACAGCCAGCGTCGGCATTTTGTACTGTCACTCCTGGAATCAGGCCCAAGAGATTGAGACCTGTGTGCTCCTGGTCGATGGCCCTGAGATGACACGGTGTATGATACACGACTGATAATGAGAGAGGCTTTAAGTCGAGCTCCAATTCATTCTGCTGATGCATTTTCCATAGATAATGCCCAGCCTCCCAAGCGTGATCTGCTACGAGACGCGCATCGTCGTTGTCGATGATATGAACATATTCATTTTTTAAGCAGAGAATGGCCGTGGGTTCGGTACTAACGATCTCGTACCCTTGCCTAACCGCCTCTGCCAATTGCCGAATCTGAGGAGCAATCACCTTGCGCACTCTTTCCACATCCCCCAGGGCGATTCGTGTCATCCAAGTAACCGACTGCCAAGTAGGGACAAAAACATCGACATTCTGCTTCTGCATAACGGCAACAAATGCCATACCGAGCTGAGGATTATTCCAGTTCGCATAATGGTCGACGAGGAATAGAACCTTTCGGCCACCTGCACGATTGGGCCGTGTTAGCCGATTGCGAGACGCCCATCTCATGAACGGTTGCTTGGCGATCAGAGGCAAGCGTCGCCCTTGATAGATTCCCGTTGACTTTTCTAGCAGCCATCTTGCGTATCGATTTTCTATTGCCCAGTTGGCAAGCCACGGACTCCTAGAAGCGACAGAACTTAGAAGATCGAGTCGACTAAGAAGTTTATCGCTAAGGGACAATCCATTGGCAGCAGCGTATTGAGCTTTAAACTCCATGACTAGCTTGGGGATGTCGACCGAAGCGGGACATTCGATTCGACATTGATGACAGTGAAAACAAGAATCGGAAATCTTCTTGAGTTCATCACTCTCGAGCAACACAGCTGGGATTCGACCGTCCAAAAAACCTCTCATCAAGTTCGCCTTGGCGCGAGGCGATGCTTCTTCGTTCCGGCCAGCCCGAAACATGGGACACATTCGTTCGTTGGGAGCCGTTGATCGGCAACGACCACAACCGTTGCAGGCATCCGATACTGCCGCCACGCTCTCGTTCTGATTCCAAGTTAAAATAGGCAGAAACGAATTCTTTCGAGGTGTCGGCGATGGTATGTCAACGCTGGAATCAGACAAATCGAATGATCCACTATTTCCCGATTCTAAGGACACGCTTGTTCGCGATACACTGCCGATCTCCGACTTCACTTCAATCGAGGTAACGGGGCGTAGATTATCGGTTATTTTCTGCGGGGAATCTGTGATCAACTTACCAGGATTGAGTATTCCACGAGGATCGAACAGTTCTTTGATGGAACGGCATACGGGAAAAAGATCACCTAATTGCTGTCGAACATAAGAACTCCGACTTAAGCCCACGGCATGTTCACCCGAAATGACTCCACGATACTCGATGACCTTTTCGAAGAGTTTGTCCGCAATCCGCTGCATCTTTAAAACGTCTTCTTCTGAATGCGGATCTAAAAAGGGACGCAAATGGATATGTCCGTGAGCAGCATGAGAAAACAACGCGCTCGTCACACGTTCGGCCTTGAGTGTGTTTTGGACCTCGACAAGAAACTCAGGCAAGCGGTCGGGTGGGATCGATATATCTTCGACAAAAGGAATAGGACGGGCGTTCCCCTTGATGCGGTAAAGTCGAGGGATCACACGACGACTAAGCTTCCAAATAAAATCTCGCTCGTTATCGTCCAGAATGATCCGTGATTGCTTTGTAGATGGAGACCGCCGAACAATTCGTTGCACCAAACTAGCAAGTCGGCTCCGCACATCGGGAGCCTCATCGCCATGATGTTCAATGAGCAGACAGGCTTCCACTCCTCGCGGCAAAAGAGCTTCGTATCGAGAATCAATATCCCGAGCTAGTTCGATAAGACGTCGATCCATGAGGTCACACGCAGCCACCTTGTCCCGGCGAGCATCGGCGGCCGCTTTGACCGCTGATTCGAGACGCTCAAAAAACAGCAAAACGACACCTCGAGCTTCAGGCATCGGGCGAACTTTAAGCTTGAGATCGGTTAGTATGGAGAGGGTCCCCTCGGCACCGGACTGCAGTTTGGCTAAATCAACATATTCCGCATTGCTGGTTTCAATTCGATACCCACACCCTCGTGCTACCCCACGCCATGGCGGCCCCTTGGTCGTTGAGCGATGGGCCGCCAAGACTTCACCAATCCCCGCTGTTATCTTGTCGAGCGTTGCGTTACCGGTGTCAGGAGCTCGCCAACGTTGCTTGCTCAAATGCACCTTGTCTCCATTAGATAGAACCGCATTCGCCTCAAGAACAGAGTCACACGCGGTACCATAAGTCAAATAATGGCTTCCAATCGAATCGATTGCCACAACGCTACCAATAGTTGTTACGGATCTCGTAACAGGATCGGCACCGAATACAAGCCGATGTTTTGCTAAGCTTCGATTGAGTTCGGCTAGCGTCAAACCTGGTTGGACTCGAATCTCCATCGACTCGCGATCGATATGAATAACGCGACGCATAAATCGCGAGAAATCGAGAACGATGCCGGGACCAAGCGATTGTCCGGCTTGCCCGGTACCCCCGCCCCTTGGAAACAACGGTATGGAATTCTCGGCTGCATACTTGATGCATTGGGAAACATCCTCTTCATTACGAGGCCTTACAACAGCGTGAGGAGTTATCTCGTACAAGGACGCATCCGTTGCGTACATTTGCGTAAACAACGGACTACAATACACCTCACCGTCAAGAATTCCACGCAAATCGGCTTCTAGTCGAATTTGTTCCGAATCCAATTTGCTATCCGTTCTGAAGCTGGTAGTGGCTGCAATTGCTGGTCCACCAACACTCTGCTTTGTGGGCGTCCCAATCGTGGTATTCTGGAAGCTGCTGGAGCGCAGACTGTAGTTCTCTTGCCGATTGAAACCGATTATCAGGGCTCTTATCTAAACACCGGAGAACCAACTCATCGAACGCAGAAGAAGGCGGAATCAACGCAGAATCTCGCTCGAGTGAAGGAGCCTTGGGGGGTTCGTGCAGATGAGCCAGCAATATCTTCAAAGTCGGGCCGGCATCAAACGGAGGCTTTCCCGTCAACATAAAGTGTGCGACGCCTCCTAGCGAATATATATCGGACCTCTGGTCAGGAGAAACATTCCCCATAGCCTGCTCAGGCGACATGTAAAGAGGCGATCCAGTTAACGATCCAGCCATTGTCAGATCCGTATCCTCTCCGTTCTGAATAGAAGGGTCAATCGATTTGACCAAGCCGAAATCGAGTAGTTTGATCATGTCAAACGACCCACCAAGCTCCGTGACCATCAAGTTCGCGGGCTTGATGTCTCGGTGCAACAAACCTATGGAATGCGCTTCGTGAAGCGCATTGCAAACTTGATTGAGGAGATAAACAGCCCGTCCAGGGGAAAGAGGGCCACGTTTCTTCACCATCTGCTGCAAGCTTAATCCTGTCAAATACTCCATGACATAGTAGAACTTTCCGTCTGGTGTTCTACCATAATCAAAAATGGAAACATTGTTCCAATGGTTTAATCTAGATGTCGATCGGACCTCGCGCTCAAATCTAGCTATAGATTTTGGATCCCCCGCTTTCTCCGGGCGAATGACCTTGATGGCACATGGCCTCTTCATCAATCGATGTTCCGCCAAGTAAACGTCGCCCATTCCTCCGGAACCGAGCTTCTCTCGCAAATGGTACCGCCCGAGCTCTTTGGCCTCATCCACTTTGCCTCTCAAATACGCAATCATCCTTAGCCCGAGCAAACAGGCCGCCAGGGTAGCGAATAAAATCAACACCATCTCAATGATGCAGGACGGATCGAACATCAGACTTCGCTGAATATCCTCGTGCATAATTGCGGCAACCGCGGTAGCGATGATTGGTGCCATTGCCATGACCAAGCAGACGGTCATGACCACTCGCCAACTTCGGGGCACAAAGATGTTATAAGTGAATATCAGAATCAACCAACCCGACATCGATATGTGGGGTATAAAAGAATAGTTGGAGGCCAGAAAAACAACGTCACGATAGTGCATCACCAACAACGATGCGGCCGGTGCGGAGAAGATCAAAAGCTCACTCCAACGCAAACAATTAGCCGATGCTTGACTCAATCTGGACAGCCACAGTGCAACCCCAATGAGTATAACAGTCGTCACGAGCTCCACACCAAGAGTCGTAGTACCGGGATTCGATGGAAACTCCCACCACAACTGGATCAGCGACCAAATGGAAAATATGAGGAAGCCAAATCCCAATGCAAATGCTGCTGTTCGGAGTCGTGTCTGCAATAGATCATTAGCCTGACGACTCGAACTCGTGTCTCCCTCTAACAATTCCATTTCCGCAGGAGATGCACCCGCAAATTCCGGCCTCTGCGGAATAGCTAACGGACTATCTGCATCCAAGGTTTGGTCATGAGGACTTGCTACTGACATGGTTTTTCCAATGAGGGAGCCTCTAGACTAGTTCACACAAGTCTCGAGGCTTAGGACCACTTTCCTTACAGTTGTATTCCGTCCCGAACTGGTCGCTTGTAAAAAGCGGATAGTTCAGCTACGTAATTGATCGATTCAGGGCTCATATTGTCCGGGAGTTTGATCAACAATTCAACAATCATATCTCCGGCCGCCCCGTCCGATGTCTTGAACCCCTGCCCCTTTAGTCGAAGCCGCTTCCCACTGCTGCTCATGGGTGGAACGGTTAATGCTATCGTTCCACTCGGAGTTTGAACGTCAACTTTGGCTCCTTTGATCGCCTCTTCGAGGGTGATGGGAAGTCTTAATTCCAAGTTCAAACCCGATAATTTGTAATGTGCATTGGGCTCTGGCTGTACCGTGAGAAGCAAATCACCAGGCTTTCCTCCCATGACCGATTGCCCACGACCACGAAGCCGAATTTTTTTTCCCGGCGTTACCCCGGCCGGAATTTTAACCGAAATCGAATCCGTTCTGCCGTTCAAATTGAGAGAAATCTGTGTTTCCCCCCCCGAAATCATGGTCCGGATCGGTACCGAGATCTCAGCCGAAACGTCGGAACCTCTGGGGGCTCTTCGAGATCGGGCCCCGCCACCCATGTTCCCAAAAATGCTCCCGAGATCCACCTGCCCGCCACCAAAAATGTCTCCAAAGTCAAACCCCTGGCCACCTCCACCAAACGGACCAGATCCCGCTGCTCCCGCATACTGCTCGTAATTCGAACCAAACTGGTCGTACTTTGCGCGTTTCTCTGGATCATTCAGACAATCATAAGCAGACTGGATCTCCTGAAACCGCTTTTTCGCGCTGCTATCCTCCTGGTTTAAATCAGGATGGTGTTTTCTAGCCAGCTTCCTATAAGCCTTGGTAATTTCATCGCTGCTAGCGTTCCGCTCAACACCTAATACTTTGTAATAATCCTCTGCCATAGTTTTCATTTCCATCTGCCAATTCGGCGACTCAAAGTCGTTTTCGATCGAGCGTAGCAAATTCTTGGCCAACTCCGCTAGATATTGTCCCGGAGCTAGCAATTCCTACTTTGAAGATTTCGTTTCCGATAGCTCTAGCCATTTTCCAAAAGGAACTGGACCGCTTGCCTATTCAGCTCTGCTGCGTTTTTGAGTCCCAATTTTCGTTTAATGTTCTCGCGATGACTGTCAATCGTGTGGTTGCTCAAAAGCAGCGAGTTTGCGATTGCTCCGCTGGTTTGCCCCTGGCCGATCATTCTGAAAATCTCAAGCTCTCGATCAGTCAATTGATCCACTGGATCTGCTGACTCGCTACGTACACCCAAAGCCTGTGATACTAGCCTATGGGTTGTGTCAGAATTTAGATAACGCTCGCCTCGCAACACTACTCTGATTGCATCGATAACTTTTTCACCAGAATCTTGTTTATTTAAATAGCCGAGCGCCCCCGCTCGCAATGCTCTTTCTGCATAGAGCGATTCCTGGAATCCGGAGACCACTAAAAGCTTTACGTGAGGACAACAGGCCTTGACACGTTTCAGTAGCTCAATCCCATGCCCTTGCTTCAACGAGATATCCACGATTACGAGTTGTGGACACTCTTGCTTAATGAGTTCCATTGCTTCGTCCTCAGACGATGCTTCACCACAAACCTCGAGGTCTGGAAAAGCTGAGATTCGCAATCGAAGTCCCTCTCTCACCATAGCGTGATCATCGACGATCAGGATTCTTGATGGGCTAAATGAACTCATCGACATTATCGTAGCTCCTTTATTAGCAATTCGCATCGGATGGTAACACCTCCGTCAGGACTTTGCGATGTGTAGATGTGTCCGCCGATTAAACTCGCTCGATATTCCATAGTACGCATTCCCATACCTTTGGAGATAAGGTCTTCTGGTACATCTAGTTGCTTTTGGAAACCGATTCCATTATCAGATACGACTAAAGTGATGATTTGATCCGTCCTCATTAACTCAACTCTAATACGGTCTGCTTGTCCATGACGGACGGCATTGTTGATAGCTTCTTGAGCGATTCGATACAAATGTGTTGCTGTTGTATTGTCAGGTATGACGACATCATCTTTGCATACAAAATCACAAACAAGTTTTCCATTAGAATTGATTGAGTTGGCTAGGTCTGCCAAAGCAGAGCGAAGCCCCTCCGCATCTACTTGGATTGGCATGATTCCATGAGCAAGATCTCGGACATGTTGATTTGTCTCGACAAGTCGCTTAGAGATTAAATCCGAAACGCAAACGAGACGCTCGTAATCGACTTCGTTAAATGCAAAACGATTTCCATTGTCTACGAAAGTTTTTACCGAATTACCAAGCGTTTCCTTCAGAGAGCTCGCAATCAGTGACAATCCTGTCAATTCTTGCTGCGTACCATCGTGCAACTCAAGACCGATACGACGTTGCTCGTTCGTAGCAATTTCAACGACATGTCGCTGCATTTCCTTGCGCTTTGACACATCTCTGAAGATGCCAGTGAAAAGACCGAGATGATCAACTTGACTCACCGCTAAGTCTGCTGGAAATTTCGCACCGTCTTTACGCTGGCACATAACCTCTCGCCCCTCGCCGTGATTACGGGACGCTGCTGTCTCCAAAAAGATCGCCACACGATCTTGGTTGTTTTCGCCGAATTGATTGGGCATTAAAATTGCCACAGATTTCCCAATGACTTCTTCGCTTGAATATCCAAAAATTCTCTCTGTTGCTTGATTCACGCTATCGATTACACCTTGACTGTCTACGGTTATGATGGCATCGGAAGCTGTTTTGAGAATGGCGCGCATTCGTTCTTCGCTTTTACGCAAGGCTTCAACAGCCTTTCGCTGAGCCGACACATCTGTCACCAATTCGAGTAGCCGAGATGCTCTACCGGATCCGTCGGGAAGAATGGAACATAATTTTTTCACCCAAATCTCCGAACCGTCCTTATGGATATAACGATTCTCGATTTCAAAATGGGAAACGACCCCATCGTTTAACTGTTGAAACAAGTCTCGGTTCGTTTGGACGTCGTCTGGGTGCATATGAGACCAGAACTGAGTGTTTCTAAGCTCCTGCTCGGAATACCCGACTAGATTACAGTACGCTGGGTTGCACCTGCCAAATTCACCATCAAGTGTCCCCATGACAATACCCGTCGCAGCATGGTCAAATATTTCGCGAAAACAGGCGTCAAGCTCGCGTTGTTCCGCTTGAGCTTGTTTAAGATCCGTCATGTCGACATAAGTGACCACGAGCCCGTCAACCCCACAATCTGCACTCTTGAACGGTAGTATCCTGCGAAGAAAGCATCGTTGATCTTTCGTGCTCATTTCACTATCGACCGGCTTTTGATCTCTAAGAACCTGTTCGCATTCCTGAAGAAAATCATTGCCTATAAAAACCGAAGCGAAGTCACGAATATCCCGCCCTTCGTCGGTGGGCAAGAGGTTAAACAGATGCATCGTAGGGTTGGTAAAACGCTTGATACGAAACTGTCTATCCAGATACAGCGTTGCAATCTCTGTACTGGCCATTAAGTCCGTAATTTCGGCATGTGATTTGTCGAGTTCAGCAACTTTCTCTAAAAGTTGACAATTGACGGTACTCAACTCCTCGTTCAGCGATTGCAATTCCTCTTTCGATGATTCGAGTTCTTCATTGGATGACTGAAGCTCTTCGTTCGAGCTTTCCATTTCCTCGATCGTGTTCTGCAGATCTTCTCTGATCGACTTTAGTTCATGTTCTAAATGCTGGACGATTGAAGACGAATCGTTATTGGTTTGATTCGTCTCAGTTCCGCGATTGCCTGCCGATACAGCCAGCTTGCGATCTTTTTTTCTCGGCAAATCCCGGAATACAACCAGGAGCAAATCATCTGTTTCTTTAGAATCGAAAATGGGATGAGCCGTTATCGAACAAGCAACATAGACGCCATTTCGCTGGACTCGAGCGTCGGAATCCGTAATGGCTACTCGCTGTAGCGATGCGTTATGACATATCGCTCGAAGCCGGCTACGCAATCCAGGCCGTGCCATAGCGAGAAGTTCACGAGATAACTCTCCAGCCGGAAATTCTAGATAGTCCACCAGTGAACCTGATACATAGAGTATCTCGAAGTGACGATTAATCAACGCGGCCGCAGGATTGTATTCAGCCAACACTTTGTCGGTTAGCTCCTTATACATTTTTCCTTGTTGAGTAAGATGTAACGGAGGGGATCGCACCAACGTCTTTTTCGTATCCTTTTCCATAGGCACACTAATTGAAACCGGATTGGCCGTTCCAATTCGACGGTAAATCCTCCACTTCTTCGACACTGGCTCGAAAAGCGATTCGGCGCGTCCGACCGTTTCGGCTGCGCCCAGCAGAATATGGCCTCCCTCCACTAATGCATAATGAAAGAGGGACATCAGCTTCTGCTGTAGATCTTGTTCAAGGTAAATCAGTAGATTGCGGCATGAGATCAAATCCAGTCTGGAGAACGGCGCATCATTAACAACATTCTGCGTTGAAAAAACGACAGAATCTCTAAGCGTCTTAGAGACTTGAAAGTGCGAATCATCATGCGGAGTAAAGAATCGTTTGATCCGCGTAGGATCGATATCACTCGCGATACTAACTGGATAAATGCCTTTTCTAGCAAAGCTTATGGATCGTTGGCTAATGTCGCTCGCGAAGATCTGGATATTCAGAACCCTGCCCGCTGCCTGAAATGCTTCGATCAGCAGCATGGCTATCGAATATGCTTCTTCACCGGTAGAACAACACGGAACCCAGACTCTAAGTGGTGAGTCTTCTTTATGACTGAGCAACAACTTTGGAATCAATTCCTTTTCCAAAAATTCAAACGCTTCAGGTTCGCGAAAGAACGACGTGACGCCAATCAAAAAGTCATTACACAAAGATTCCAATTCGTGATGATTGGTTTGAAGAATCTGTGTGTAGTTTTTTAGGTCGTCAGCTTGAACTAATCCGATGCGCCGTTCAATTCGACGCATAACCATATTGGGACGATAACATCGAAAATCGTATTTGGTCTTTAATCGAATGAGATCAAGAATCGTCTTCAGTTCATCGGCGGTTTCCTCCTGGAATGGAAGTGCCGCATGGATACTACGAATATACGGTTGTCTCGCATAATTGAGCAAGACTTCGGGCATCGATGCGGGGGGTAAAATAAAATCGATGAGTCCTGTCTCGATTGCATTTCGAGGCATCTGATCAAATTCGGCTGATTCCGGAGCCTGAACCATCGCCATACCACCACATCGCTTTATCTCTCTAATTCCCAAGGTCCCATGGCTACCGGTACCAGAAAAGATGATTCCAATTGCCTTGCTTTGTTGGTCCTCCGCTAATGATCTTAGAAACGAGTCGATCGCAGTTTGCGCCCCAATAGGATCAGGTAATGATCCCAGTCGCATAACCCCCTGTGATAACGTAAGCGTATGATTGTGAGGAATAACATAAACAGAGTTTACTTCGACCCGCATTCCATCGATCGCTTCAACGACGGGTAAACATGATTCTCTAGAAAGCAACTCCACGAGGGAGCTCTTGCGCTTTGAATCGAGGTGCGGGACGAGCACAAAGGCCATCCCGCAATTCTGTTTTATCGCCCGAAAGAACGACTTAAAGGAATCCAACCCCCCGGCCGAAGCTACGATTCCAACGATGGGAAACGAAGATTCGGTGGCATTCTCGGTGGCATTGCTACCGAGTAAAGAATCTTCGACCATTTTACTATCGACACTCGGGTCTTCCGGCTGATTCGCTTTTTCGCTGGGTCGAACAGAGATCTTTTTGCTGTGACGTTTCGCCATAGAGCCCGTCGTCTCGTGCTTCTTAAAGAGGATAGATGCCGTCATCTTACCAGAAGACACGCGTCGCGAACCTAGTTTGGGACATCAATTCTCGGGTTTTCTAACAGTAGAACATTCATCTAGTGAAAACCGCCAAGACCTAAATAGCAGAGCGTTCGATTGGATACGCTTTTTCAACGCGCAACAATGCTAGTTGACTCATGTTACATACTCAAAACGATCGGGAGCACATAATGCGAGTTCTCTTCGCCGGCATGAACCTAAGCTTTGTTCAGTCACTAAATTTCTACCTTAGGCAACATGGACATGATCTAAAAGTCGTAAACAATGGGATTGGTTGCATGTACACCCTCAGAAACCACGTAATTGATTTGCTAGTAGTAGAGCAAGATCTGCTTTGGGGTGGAGCGGACGGCGTTTTGACTTTGATGCGTGACGATCCCTATTTACAGGAAATACCCGCCGTTATGCTAACAACTCCAAACGATCATAATCCGACGCGTTCTGTATCGAAGTCACGAATCAGGTCCAATAGACCTTTGTTCTTTGGTGACATGCTTCGAATCGCGAGTTTTCTCGACAGTCGAATTATGCCCGGCACACGATCCTATCCTGTATGGTATTTTCATTCTCAAGAGCCTAAAACTTATTACGATTCAAGAGAAGGAAACAATCAGATCGAGTTCTTTCAAATCTATCGGAAGCACTAAAAATCATGGGGCTAATCACGATTGAACTAGATCTGAAAGCAGTTAAACGCGAACCGAAAAAGCAAGCGACCGCCCCCCTCTTGCGCAGCCCATCCTTGCATCAGAGTAACCACGTTGCAATTGCCTCGACCAATCGACTGAAGTACTGCTCGCATAACGAGCTTCGAAAAATCTCTTGCAAAGTAGAACGCGGCGTCCTGATCATTTATGGACAGGTTAGTTCATTCTATTGGAAGCAGTTGGCACAAGAAATCATTCGCCCAATATCGCAGTCATTGTTAATTGAAAATCAACTTGAAGTGCGATCAGAAACATTAAACGAGACTTAACACAATCCTCCGGAGTAATCACAATGCTGAAATCTAGTTCAAAATGCGTATTTCATTGCACCGTATGCGGTCACGTAACTTACGAAGAGGATTCGGTCGAGCCTCCTCAATGCTGTGGTAAATCGATGTATCTGGCGTGCAAGGCCCGAAAACAACTCAAGGCAAACAATAAATCCCAAGAACGATCCGAACAAACAGAGACACAGGCACATAAAAATGTAGCGAGCAATCCACCGGCTTCATGATTGCCCTACGATGATTTGGAACTAGCGACGCAATAGTGAGTACCGTCGCGTCGCTAATCATGATTACCCTCTTCGATCGAAAGCCGCATTTGCCTACGCTGCATCCTGAGATAAGATCAGAACGCTATACGGACCGATTTGTATCGTTGCTTCAAATGGAAATCCATCCCGACGTGAACTCGACCCGGCACTGCCGTCCCCTGTTCCAACGGACTCGGCGACAACCGCATTGCATATGGTGTTCGCAAATGACTTGCTGTAGCTGTTCGAGTCGCTATTGAATCGCACGTTCCACATTCCTGATACTGGAAAGCCTAAACGATAGTCCCCTCTAGCTTGGTGTGACAGATTCGCTATCACGATTACATCGTCTCCCTGACCTGACAAATTCCACCTGTGGTACGCAATCAAGTTTTCAGCCTGATTTTGATGAAATGTATTTAGCCCAGAACCAGTTAATCCCTTTGTGACGCCTGATTTGTTGAGTCGCAAGGCTATTAGGTCCTGATACAACTGTACTAATCCGCAAAACTCGATCGACTTGCTCCAATCAAGCGGATCAGTATCTTGAAACCACCCATCCTCCAGGAACTCTTGGCCCTGAAAAATCATGGGAATGCCCGGGGATGTCATCACCAAAGCAGCAGCCAACGTGGAACGCTTTTGCGCATACCAACTGGCTGGATTCCGCGGATCGATTTCCGATGCAACGCGAGATTTACCGTTAGCTATTTCATCGTGTGACTCGCTGTATATGACTCTCTGAAACGGTTCCCCATTTGGTCTTCCCTCTATCGCAATTCTGATACTATCTAAGAAACGATACTGATCATCGCTTTGAATTACCGCCTGTCGTATTGGGTGCACGAACTGGGCGTCCCATTGTGCTGTAAAGCCTGCACCGAACTCATCCGTTGGTCGAGTAATTCGATCATCATTTCGGAGATCTTCGGCGATGGTGATACGTCCCGGATAATTCGCACGCACCTCGCGATTGATCCATCGAATTAGATTCCAACCATCTGGAAGATAATCACCCGGTGAATCAGTCGCATGCACACTATGCATGAAAAGAGTCATATCGAGTCGCAAGCCATCGACGTGATAGTCCTCTAGCCACATTATGGCATTATCACGAATAAACTGCCTGACCTCTGAACGACCGTAATCGGGTCTCGTTTCTCCCCACGGGGTCTCAGCTCGCCAATCATTGTAAAAATAGATTCCACCCTTATCATTTTCGCTCCATCCGTCAAACTGCCAAAGATCTAAATCGGTTGGGCCAAAATGGTTATAGACAACATCTAATACAACTCCGATGCCAGCAGCATGAGCTGCTTTGACAAATTGTTTGAGCCCAATCGCGCCACCATAATTGGTTTCGACCGCAAACACACACGACGGGTTGTATCCCCAAGACGAGTATCCTGCGAATTGTGAGAGTGGCATAATCTCAATCACATTCACTCCCAACTTCTTCAAATAATCTAGTTTCGTCGCAGCTTCTGAGAATTTCTTCCCATCACCTTGAGCTTTATCAAAAAAGGTCCCTAGATGCAATTCGTAGATTACAAGCTCGTTTACAGGTGGAAGATGAAAGTTGTCTTCACTCCAATCGAATGCTGGGTCTACAACGATCGCGTTTCCCACCGAACTAGTTACTTGGCGAGCGTATGGATCGATCCGAACCAAAACTTTTTGATCATTGACAATTCGATAGCGGTACTCGCATCCAAGCTTGGCATGCGAGATATCCGCATACCAGTAACCGCTTCCCTCGCTGGCCATCGGATGGGTATCGATCGACCAGTTATTAAACGATCCCATAACGAATACTGCATTCGCATGGGGAGCCCATACACGGAAAGCGACCCCGGATTCATGTGGGATGGCACCCATTCCAACTACGCGATTCTGAACGGGAGATGCAGACACTTCTAGTTCTTTCTTTCGAATTCCTTTGATGCATCTTCAAAAGCCCTCTTTACATCATCCCAGGCCGCAGTGGCCCCCTTTTCGATATCGTTCCAGGCTTCTACCGTTGAATTTTCCAATTCTGTGAGCTTATCCTTCGACGCCTGTCTCTTGGACTCAAGTTCAGTCATCTTCTTTTCCCATTTATCCTTTGCGTCGACGGATAATTGTTCGCCTCCTTTCCGTAGACCTTCAATTTGTGAGTCCATTGCCGCAAGCTGGTCCTGCCATTGTTGGATCATTTTTTGTTTTTGCTCCAACGAGAATTCAGACGCAGAATTAATTACCTTGGCTGCATCACTTTTGACATCACCAATCGTAACGGCAGGTGCGGGTGTTCCCCTTGGCACAGACTCCCTTTTTTCATAACAGCCGATTAACGAAGGGACGCTTACGATACAAACGAACGCGAGTTTACGATTCATAGTTTTTATCCTTTTTCGACGCTTTTAAAGTCGACCAGTGAGTAGCAAAACAAGTAATACGAGCAATATAATCCCAATAACGCCAAGTCCTCCGGTCGGGCCATACCCCCAATTGCGACTATGCGACCAAGTAGGTAGAGAGCCGATTCCGCCCAATAAGACGAGAATCAAAATGACAATTAAAATCGTTTGTAACATGAGAAATCCTAAATTCCTGTTAAATGGACGTGAGTGAGTTTGCAATGTTCAAAGAGGCGTTCGCTGGAGCCAATTCATTAGAAATTCTTTCTATTGGATCCACCTGTAAGATTTTCGGTAAAGGCGCTAATTCAAAACCGTATGCCTTTTTCCTGAGGGATGATAAGTCAGTAGCTCGATCTAGCTTTACCCTCATAATGCCTCCCGACATAGGATGGGTTTGACGCCAGGCGCTGTATCGCACAAAGGTTGACATCGCCAAACTACCTAGTCTTTCCCTTACAGAGCCGCGTCCGTTTCGCTTGGTAATGTTCCAGACATTTTTAAAGGCGTGCCCAATCGTTGAAAACCTTCGATAACATTCGTACAGCAACTCTTCCATACGTTGCTTGGATAAATTCGGATGTTTCCAGGTCAGGCAGGTCGTGTCAAAACGATCCAAATTGGTTTCTGTAATCAATTCTGCATTTAAAAAAGTATCGTATTGCTCTGTACCAGGTATGGGACAGAGTATGTAAAACGATGCCCAATTCGGGCCGATCTCCTGCAGCGTCTCGAGATGCTCTCGAATCGATTCTTCTGTGTCGTCCGGAAATCCAATAATGTTGGAAAAGTGAGAGGCTATACCATGCTCTTGGCATAGCCTGACAATATTGTGGTAGGCATCAGGACGGTTTTGCTTCTTGTTGGCAGCGATTAGCGTCTCTCGACGGAACGACTCGACTCCAATAAACATTTGATAACATCCTGCTCGGCCTAGCAGTTCCACCAACTTCTCTTGCCGGAAAATTTGTGTATCGCATTGCACAAAGAACTTGAGCCCAAGCTTCTCGTCGATCATCGATTCGAGCAGATCTTCTGCCTGTGAGTACTTATTGAAATTGTCAGAAGTAAACATAATGGTTTTTACTCCTGCAGCTTTTGCTCTTCGTAGGCTTTCCATAGTTGTTGCAAGACTCTGACTGCGGATTCGTCTTCCAGCGATCTTAGTTACCGAACAGAAGTTGCAGAGAAATGGACACCCACGCGCCGGATATACTCCCATCATCGGCATGATATATCTGCTCAACTCGGACGGAGTCGGCGGGGTGAGGACTGGCGAGTCCAACTCCTCTTGCCATCTCAAACCCATCCCATAGACGAGCTTAAGTTTCCCTTCTAATGCATCTTTTAAAATTTCGTCCATCACAAGTTCTGCTTCGCATTGGGCAAAGCTGATTCCCTTGCCCCACACCATCGAGGTGTCACAAGTCATCACATGTGGCCCACCTATCACCACCATGCACCCGTTGGCATTAGCCAATGCCGCAAGGTCGAGAGCTCGGTGAAATTGATGGCTTTGAACTCCAACCAATAGCACCAATGTCTTCTCGGTTTTAGTGGTGTTCAATTCACTTAGATACTCTAGGTCTGTATGCACGTATTCGTCTACACTTGTAGCGGATACCTCGTGATTATCGATTGAACGAGGAATCATACTTCGAATATGAGGCATGGTGCTATTCGGCATAAAACCCCTACGAAAACGCTGTACAGTTCCGTCAGGCATGTATTTGCTTGGCTTAATGATCACAATTTTTAGCGATTGCGACATATTGCGTTCTCCGTCCAGGCGCAAAGTGTGATACTCCGAATCCGCTGTAGTGATATAGTTCTACAGCCAGTATTCGATAAATGAGACCGGGGGATTCGGGGTTTTGCTCTGGTGATTTCCGCCAGACGAATCGCTTCGAAAAAGTGGGGCTGACTTTATAAGTGGGAGGGGTCGGGGAGAAGAGGAGGCGATTAGGTCCTCACAAAATGAGATAGAAATCCTATCCGACCGAATCTACTTCGGTGCGATAGGATGTTATGCATGGCCACCGTTTTACTATGGCATCACGGTTTTAGCGGAAATATCCCGACGAGTAGCGAGATCCATACCGCCTCATCGGAGTTGCATAGTATCGTGGGTTGGAATAGTATCGTGGGTTGGAATAATATCGTGGGTTGGAATAATATCGTGGGGTGGAATAGTAACTGGGCGTCGAATAGTAGTAGTTCGTATTCGGATAGTTACTGTAGATCGAGGATCGATTACCGTACCACTGATTATTGTAGTAGGAGGGTTGCCCAAATGTTCTATAACCGAATCGATAGGTATTACCGTTTTGGTACCGGTATGGATACTGGTTACCATAACTAGTTCCCCCCACTCGAACACTGACGCCTCGATACTGAGCGTCGGCAGATGCCGCCAACCCTAGACTAGTGATTAGGCATACTGCGAATTTTGTAATTTTTGTGAACTTGCTTGACATGATCGTCCCTTTTTCTTCGAGGCAATCCAAGCGGACCAGCAAAAGTTAGCTGACTGACCGCAAATTGCACTGATTGGCTTCGATTGGCAGATTGGTTTGCATCTGCCTATTGCGATGAAGCCTAGTTCGCATAAAAACGTTGGTCGGGCTGTCGCTTGCATCTAGTAGGAGACTACAAGATTGTTTTCTACCCCGGTAACCCCAGGGGCTTTCCATGCTGCAGAGTAAGCTTCGCGACGCTGATCCCATGATCTGACTGATCCTGCGAGCGTGACCTTGCCACCAGTCGTAGTAACTGTGACTTGATCTGCATCGATCACAGCGTTTCGTTTTAAAGCCTTTTCAATAAGATCTTTGACGTCCGAAGACTTAACCAACGATTTGAGAGTGATGTGGTTCGAGACCCCTTTTACGCCCGCTTGGTATCGAACGACTTCCTCAGCCGAATGTCTCTGGAAGCCCCAAGTGACTTCACCGTTCAAGGTCACCCATCCGTTCTCGACGATGGCTTGAATATAACCAGGAATCCATACATGCCACTTAAGCGATTCAACAATGGAGTGAGCAATTTCCGCATCAGAACGTTTATGGGCCCCCGTCACGTTGACTTCTAGTTCCTCCGCTATGGCCTTTACGCCCTCAACTCGTTGGACAGCCATTTCCGCAGCCTGCTTTTCGGCATATATGGGAACGGATCCGCTTATGGTAACCACTCCGTCCTTTACTGTGATTTCAATATTGTCAGCATGTACAGTTGGATCCCACTTCAATTCTGCATTAACATCTGCTCGTAATTGATCATTCGAATTCATGGAAACACCTATTCCTGGAAAAGTGCGATACTCTTTGCCTGGCACAGCTTCCAACACGTAAACCTAATAAGCCAGGCACCGTCACAACTCTTTGGCCCCCTTTATTCCTTTTTGGGAGGCCATCGGACTTCAAAACACTGTGACCTGGGTATCTTGGCACCTTCGATCAGTCACCAATATCGAGGGATCCTCGAAATTTCTAGTAGTGATTGCACCGATGGGCCAACCGATCCACTAAAACGTCGCCCAAAACGGCACTTGCGTTGCGACCTCACATTAAACCGATCGGCTCAGATAGAACAAGGTAGAACGACGCTGCCTGTCACACCAAATCAGGGGGGGCCGCACAATTATCGCACACTATCTTTGCGAGACGGACCATTTTGTACCGCTCCTCCCTCTTTTTTGCCTACGAACTAGAACCAAATACAAATGACTTACTCAATCTTTTCATTTCTCCCCCATGAGGAACAGCAGTTGCGACTCTGCCCTTACCCACGAATAGCTGCGATGAAGTGCAGAAATTCACGCCCTATTAGATTGGCAAAGGACCGACACTTTGAATGCGAAAATGGCAACCATCGATGGAAACGAAGCAGTCGCCCTAGTTGCGTACGCTCTCAGCGAAGTGATTGCCATCTATCCGATTACCCCAGCTACACCAATGGGAGAATGGGCCGACGAATGGGCGACGCGTGGAGTTAAGAACTGCTTAGGCAATGTTCCGCGTGTCGTGGAGATGCAAAGCGAGGGTGGTGCGGCTGGTGCCCTGCACGGTGCACTCCAAGGTGGTTCGCTTGGCACCACCTTTACAGCATCCCAGGGGCTGCTCTTGATGATCCCCAATATGTTTAAGATCGCAGGGGAACTAACCCCCACTGTGATCCATGTTGCGGCTCGTTCTATTGCAACTCATGCACTTTCTATATTTGGCGACCATAGCGACGTCATGGCTGTTCGAAGCACTGGCTTTGCCATGCTGGCATCCTCATCCGTCCAAGAAGCACACGATATGGCGTGTATTGCCCATTCGGCAACACTCCAAGCTCGTGTCCCGTTTCTACACTTCTTTGATGGATTTCGAACGAGCCATGAGATAAATAAGGTATCGCTTCTAAGTGAGGAAACCATTCTCGCTATGGTCGATCGTGATGCCATCATGCAGCATCGCACGCGAGCTCTCGATCCAAATAAACCGGTATTACGTGGTTCTGCCCAAAACCCCGATGTATTTTTTCAATCGCGTGAAGCTCAAAACAACTTCTATGCCGCGGTCCCCGCCATCGTACAATCGCGAATGGACTTACTAGGCCTCCTAACAGGCCGAGCATACCAACTGTTCCAATACTACGGCGCATCAGACGCAAAACAAGTCATTGTGATGATGGGATCAGGTTGTGGGGCTGCTCAAGAAATGATTGACCAACTAAACGCCACGGGAAATAAAGTAGGACTTCTCAAAGTCCGACTCTACCGCCCCTTTGATGCCGAACGTTTTATCAGATCGTTACCCTCCTCGGTTGAGCAACTCATCGTTCTAGACCGAACGAAAGAACCCGGCTCTGTCGGGGAACCATTGCTTCTCGACGTCTATGCGTCGCTCGCCAAGCATTGGATCTCGATCCATATGGTAAAGGCTCCGACTGTGGTGGGTGGTCGTTACGGTTTGGCATCGAAAGAATTCACTCCAGCTATGGTGCGTGCGATCTTCGAACATGGAGATCAGTCCCTGCCTACAGCGAGTTTCACCATTGGTATCCGTGATGACGTGACCGAGTTGAGTTTGCCGTGGGACGAATCCTCTCATCATGAGGCGGACCACGTAAAACGTGCGATATTCTTTGGACTCGGTAGCGACGGAACAGTGGGAGCGAATAAAAACTCCGTGAAGATCATCGGCGAGGAAACAAACCTTTATGCTCAAGGTTACTTCGTATACGATTCAAAAAAATCAGGCTCCACCACGATTTCTCACTTGCGTTTTAGTCCTAAACCGATCGAGTCCACCTACCTCATTCGACAGGCTGATTTCGTCGCATGCCATCAATTCGACTTGCTCTTTCGTATGCAAGTCATAGATGTCGCGGCTAAGGGAGCGACCTTTCTTCTGAACAGTCCTTATCCCGCAGAAAACGTCTGGGATCATTTGCCAATCCATGTTCAAACGGCAATCCAAGAAAAAGAACTCCAGTTCTATGTTATAAACGCCAATCGATTGGCTAGCGAATCTGGATTGGGTGGTCGTATAAACTCGATTATGCAGACCTGCTTCTTTGCAATCTCAAACATTTTCCCCCGCGAACAAGCGATCGATCATATCAAACGGGCGGTGCGTAAGACCTACCGGAAAAGAGGCGAGGCGATCGTCGATCGCAATGTTGAAGCGATCGATGCCGCGCTCGGCTCTCTTTTTAGGGTCACCATTCCTGGGCAGCCGAATCCTTCAGCTCCAGAGGCTCCCAATCGTATTACCGCAGAGTCCGCTGAACATCGAGTCGCAAGACTAATCATGGAGGGGCATGGCGATCTGCTTCCGGTAAGCGCATT
This sequence comes from Pirellula sp., assembly GCA_046318795.1. Lineage (GTDB taxonomy): Bacteria > Planctomycetota > Planctomycetia > Pirellulales > Pirellulaceae > JBKCUI01. The sequence goes on along the minus strand of JBKCTT010000097.1, from coordinate 55,763 downwards.
GCCCGTAGACGGTACTTTTCCAACAGGGACTGCAAAGTGGGAAAAGCGAAATATAGCCGCTCAGATTCCGATTTGGGACAGTGATATCTGTACTGAGTGCGGTCTCTGCTCCTTGGTTTGCCCCCACGCTGCGATTCGTTTCAAGGTCTATGACAAGGCATCCCTTGCGTCCGCACCCTTAACATTTCGCTATCGTGAGAGGAAGTCAACAACGCCCCCCGTATCGACAACAGAACCTGATCAGGTTTGTACGATTCAAGTCGCCCCCGAAGACTGTACTGGTTGTGGAGTGTGTGTCGATGTATGTCCCGCTCGTAACAAACAAATCACAAAGCGCAAGGCCATTAATATGGAACCGAAAGGGGGATATTTATCGGCCGAAAAGCAAAACTTCGATTTCTTTCTACAAATTCCAGAAGCCGATCGCCTTAGGATTAAAACAGACTCGGTCAAAGGTTCACAACAACTTTTACCTTTGTTCGAGTACTCCGGTGCATGCGCGGGTTGTGGTGAAACACCGTATCTCAAGCTCATGAGCCAACTATTCGGCGATCGATCTGTCATTGCCAACGCCACGGGCTGCTCCTCCATCTTTGGTGGCAATCTACCCACAACTCCTTGGACGAAAAACCCTGACGGCAGAGGACCCGCTTGGTCGAATTCGCTATTTGAAGACAACGCGGAATTCGGACTGGGAATTCGGCTAGCTTTGGATGCAAATAAAAATCGAATTCAAGACCTATTGCGAGAGTACCGAGAGCAACTGGATACAAATTTAGTGGAGGAGCTATTGTCTTCGCCCCAGCAATCAGAGACGGAAATTGCACTTCAGCGCGTAAGAGTGGAGCAATTGAAAGCCGTTTTACGATCGGCATCATGGCCGGCGGCTCTGGAAATGTTGCAGTTAGCAGATTGCCTCGTAAAAAAGAGCATGTGGATCGTTGGGGGGGATGGTTGGGCTTACGACATCGGATTCGGTGGACTCGATCACGTTTTAGCCTCCGGATCGAATGTTAATGTGCTGGTATTGGATACAGGCGTTTACTCCAATACGGGTGGCCAGGCTTCGAAAGCGACGCCCAGAGCGGCGACGGCCAAGTTTGCGGCTCAGGGCCGAAATGTTCACAAGAAAGACCTCGCCATGATCGCCGTATCGTATGGTACTGTATACGTAGCACAAATCGCTATCGGAGCGAATCCCGCGCAAGCAGTCCGCGCGTTTCATGAAGCGGAATCCTTCGACGGTCCTTCCCTGATCTTGGCCTACAGTACCTGTATCGCCCATGGTATCGATATGACCAAATCGATGTCGCACCAAAAGGATGTTGTTAAGTCTGGCTTGTGGCCACTCTTTCGATATGACCCACGTTTGGCTCATGCAGGGTCTCATCCCTTTGTACTCGACAGTCATGAGCCAAGTCTGAAATTCCGAGACGTCGCGATGCAAGAAGCAAGATTTGCGATGTTAGCGCAATCGAATCCCGATCTATCGAACCATCTAATGACACTTGCTCAGCAAGACATTGATGACACCTGGCGATGGTACTCACAAATGGCAACTCTAGAGAGAGAATACACGCACGAATGAAACCCGACCTCACCGTAAACTATATGGGTTTATCTCTTAAGAATCCCATCATAGCATCCTCTTCTCCTTTGACAGGTAATCTCGAATCGCTTCTCGAGCTTCAGAATTCAGGAGTCGCAGCAGTTGTACTCCCATCGCTTTTTGAAGAGCAAGTCGAACATGTCGAGATCGAACTGGCCAATCTTTACGACTATCAAAGCAACTCTCATGCTGAAAGCTCCGGTTACTTCGCCGAGATGGATTCCTATAACACTGGACCGACACGATATCTCGAGTTAATTCGTCAAGCGAAGCGTACTCTAGCGATTCCTGTCATCGCAAGCTTGAACGGCAGCACTCGCGGAGGGTGGCTTCGTTACGCCCAGAGTATTGAACAATCCGGTGCAGACGCGATCGAACTCAATATTTACTCCATCCCATGCGAATTAGAAATCAACGCGGTGGATCTCGAGACGGAATACTGTAAATTAGTTGAAGAATTGAGATCAAGAATCTCAATTCCTATAGCAGTCAAAATTGGTTCTTGTTTTACATCCATTCCATCCTTCGTGGAATCGCTGGTGGATTCGGGGGCCGATGCGCTGGTCCTGTTTAATCGTTATTTAGCTCCGGACATCGACTTCGAAACATTATCCTTTAAGCCTGTTCTCGAACTCAGCCAACCGAGCGAGCTACGTCAAACGCTTCGATGGATCGCCATTTTGTGCGATCAAATCGAGGCCTCGATCGCAGCCACCGGTGGAATCCATTCCTCAGATGATACGATCAAAGCTTTATTGGTGGGGGCTGATGTCACGATGATGGCTTCCGCGTTACTGCAAAAAGGACCCAGTCTCATTCGAGAGGTATTAGACAAAATGGAACATTGGCTGATCAACAATGAGTACAGTTCTGTACATCAATTACAAGGTAGTATGAGTTGGAATCGTTGCTCCAATCCGGACGATCTCCTCAGAGCGAATTACTTGCGATCATTAACCTCTTACACACATATTAAGAGGACCAGCTAATGCGAGGCTTGATCGAACAAGTTAGCGGTACACTTCTAGCGTCGCATATCGGCGACAAATATCTCGAGGAATTTGTTGCCCGAGGGACTATTCTGTTTTGTGAAACGAATGAATTGCTTTTCCGAGAAGGGGATCGCCATGAATCAACCTATATCGTAGTAAAAGGGCAGGTGGAATTGTTCATGACGGTACCTGGTCGTGGAGAAAATCGCATACTCAGCCTTGGTCGCGGCGATCTGGTCGCGTGGTCATCCATTACCGGCGATGCCATCATGACTTGCACGGCTCGGTGTCTTCAACCAACTATGCTGTTGCGTTGGAATAGTCAAGAAATACATGATCAAATGCAATCCGACAAGGATTTTGGTTATCGCTTTATGAAACTCACCTCCGCGGTACTTGCAAAACGATTGGTTGCCACCCGACTTCAGTTGCTGGATCTATTCGCTGTTCCTTCGAATCGGAGTTAAACTATATGGAAAGCGTCCATCCGATTCCTGGTCAGCCACAGACTACGCCAACATACTGGTCCCGCCAGGTTTTGGGACTGTTAATCGAAGACTTACGTCGCGATGGATATACCGTGATTGGTCCGCGAATTGATCAAGGGGCGATCGTTTACGAAGAGATCGATAACCTAAGTGATTTGCCACTAGGCTGGACCGACGAACAATCTCCTGGCAGCTACCGACTTAACAAAGCCTCGCGCGAACGATACTTTGACTATGCTGTTGGGCCACACTCATGGAAGAAGTTTTTGTTTCCCCCACGAGTTCCTTTGATGGAAACGAAAAAGACAGTCGATGGTTGGACCATGAAGGAAATACCAACAAAGCCGACCAAGCTTGCGTTTCTGGGAGCGAGGGCGTGCGAGTTAGCGGCTATTGCCATACAAGACAATGTGTTCCTGTCGAAATCTTATACCGATAGCATTTACCAGTCTCGTAGACAAGACAATCTTATCGTGGCCGTTAATTGCACCACTGCAGCTTCGACATGCTTTTGTACGTCGATGGACACAGGACCTAGGTGCACCACGGGGTACGACATAGTTCTTACCGAAATCGAAAATGGATTTTTGGTCGAAACGAAATCGGAGATTGGGGCAAACATGGTAAGGTCGTTGCCTGGGAGCATCGCATCCGCCGAACAAATGCATGAAGCAGAACTGGCACTTCAAGGCCCGTTGCACAAAATCTCGCGTCGAATGGAGACCAAAGATCTGAAAGAGAAACTACTCCAACAGCTCGACAATCCACATTGGGAAGACATTGCTTCACGCTGTTTAGGATGCACTAACTGCACGCTTGTTTGCCCGACCTGTTTTTGTCATTCCGTCGAAGAAGTGACCGATTTGACGCAAGATCGTATCGTGCGGGAGCGGCAATGGGACTCGTGTTTCAATCTCGCATTTTCACATTCCGGTGGTGGTTCGGTTCGCAACGATATCCGATCGCGATATCGTCAGTGGATGACACACAAGCTCGCGTATTGGATCGATCAATTCGGCAGCTCAGGATGTGTGGGTTGCGGACGATGTATCACTTGGTGCCCGGTCGGTATCGATCTAACAACGGAGGTAGCCACGTTGATCAGTAGGGAGACCTCCGAGTGAGTCACGTTACACCAAGGCCAACATTGGAAAAAAACTTCTGGCGTTCTCATGTTGCGATTATTGACGAAGTCCATCGCGAGTCAGCAGATGTTTCTACTTATCGCATCCGATTTCAAGATGATTCGATCGCGGAAGCGTATCGATTTCAGCCGGGACAATTCAATATGCTTTATGTCCCCGGATGTGGAGAATCTGCCATAAGCCTATCTGGCGGTACGGATGGCAGCAACATGCTCCACACGATTCGCTTTGTAGGTCGGGTCACCAACGCAATTGCCAATCTCAAGGTTGGAGACGCAATTGGTGTTCGAGGGCCGTTTGGTGTCGGTTGGCCTGTCGAGGCTTGCCGAGGTGGTGATATCATCGTTATATCAGGGGGGTTAGGACTGGCTCCATTGCGCCCGATGATTTACGATTTCGTTTCCCATCGATCTTCTTACGAATCGATAACGCTTTTGCATGGTTCCCGAACACCAGATCAAATTCTATTTGAAACGGAATTCGCAGAATGGCAGAGGCAGGGAATTGATCTTCAATTGACGGTCGATCAACCCGATGATCGCTGGCAGGGAGCCGTTGGTTTCGTAACAACTCTGTTAGAAAGATTATCAATCAACGATCCGGACAACACGGAAGTTTTGATTTGCGGGCCCGAGATTATGATGCAATTCTGCGCGTTGAGCACCTTGGAAAAAGGATTTAGTGATAGGTCAATCTGGCTCTCGATGGAGCGGAATATGCAGTGCGCAGCCGGACTTTGTGGTCATTGTCAGTGGGGAGAAACTTTTGTGTGTCGCGACGGCCCCGTTTTTCGATTTGATTCGATTCGCCATCTATTTCGTTTTCGGGACTTGTAATGATGACGAACGCAATCGAAGAAAGAGAAGTGAAAAAACCGACCCTCGCCGTCATGAAATTTGCGTCATGCGATGGTTGTCAATTAACCATATTAGACATGGAGGATGAGCTTCTTGCGATCGGCGATTTAATACAGATATCGCACTTTGCAGAGGCGTCGAGTTGCCTTATGCCAGGTCCCTATGATGTAACGTTGGTCGAGGGATCAATCACAACTCCAGAGGACAGAGAGCGAATTGAACACTTGCGTGCAGTTTCGCGGGTCTTGGTTACGATTGGGGCATGTGCGACCTCTGGGGGGATACAAGCCCTCCGCAATTTTTCTGACCATGGAGAGTTTATGAAAGTGGTTTATGCGAGGCCTGATTACATCAAAACCTTGGCTACATCCACTCCCATATCAGACCACGTTCGAGTTGATTTCGAATTGAGAGGATGCCCCATCGACAAGCAACAATTGCTTGAGGTGCTCCTATCCCTCATCGCGGGACGTACACCACGGACGTCCACTGAGAGTGTTTGTCCCTCATGCAAGAGACGTGGAAACGTATGCGTCGTCGTCACTACCGACACCGCCTGTCTGGGACCTGTAACCCAGGCGGGATGTGGAGCGATTTGCCCATCGTTTGATCGAGGTTGCTACGGCTGTTTTGGGCCTAGCGATCAACTAAATCTTGTAAGCCTGGGAAACCATGCCAAAGAACAAAAGAGCGGGGAAAAATTCCTCTCGTATTTAAACAGCTTCCATGCCAACTCGAAACCGTTTCGAAGTGAAGTGAATCGCCTGAATGACTCCGACTCGTCACGACCTCGAGGAAACTATTGATGACCGAGCCTGCCAATAATCCTCGCATCATTCGGGTTCCCATCTTGACCCGAGTTGAGGGAGAGGGATCGCTATACGTGAGTATAGATGGCCGTCACATTGAACAGGTGCAACTGGCCATTTTCGAGCCCCCACGGTTGTTCGAAGCCTTGTTGCGAGGTAGACCGTGTGAAGAAGCTCCCGATATCACAGCACGCATTTGCGGCATCTGTCCGATCGCTTATCAAATGACAGCCGTACAAGCCCTCGAGCAGCGGTTTCGCATAGAGATTCGACCTGAGATTCGTGAATTGCGTCGACTCATGTATTGCGGCGAGTGGATTGAGAGCCATGTGCTGCACGTCACTATGTTACAAGCGCCAGATTTTTATGGGCTCGATAGTGGCCTGGAGTTAGCGAAACAATTTCCGGACGAAGTGAAACGTGCTCTACGGATGAAGAAAATCGGTAACCGATTGCTCGAGATTCTCGGGGGACGAGCCATTCACCCGGTCAATTTAGCGGTTGGTGGTTTCTATCGATTGCCCAGGAGAGAAGAATTGCAGCAACTCGTACCGGACTTGGAATGGGGCTTACAAGCCGCCGTAGAAACGGCGAAATGGGTTGCGAGTTTTTCGTTCCCAGATTTTACGCAACCATACGATTATGTAGCCTTATCGAGACCGGATGAGTACGCGATTCTCGATGGAACACTTATGTCATCCCGAGGATTAAGCTGTTCTGTCAACGAATACGAAAATCAATTCGTAGAGGAGCAAGTTCCGCATTCGACGGCCTTGCATTCCAAACGCCTGTCATCTCGCGAATCGTATTTCGTTGGGCCGCTAGCTCGAATCAACCTCAATCGTCATCAATTGTCCCCCCTTGCAATCGAGACCGCGACGTCTCTCGCATTACCGAATCCGTGTTTTAATCCTCACATGGGGATTATTGCCAGATCGATCGAAGTCATCCATGCCTTTGAAGAGGCTCTCGAAATCACACAAAGATATAGTCCCATATCGGAACCACGACGTCCATCCGCACAAACCGACCTCCGTGAGGAATCGTCTTTGCTTTCAGGTTGTGCAGCCACGGAAGCCCCCAGAGGTACGATTTATCATCGATACAATATCGATGAGGCGGGTAAGATTCTTTTTGCCAAGATTGTCCCGCCTACATCACAGAATCAAGGTCAGATCGAGGCTGATTTAAGAACTTTATTGACTACCATTGTTGATCAATCCGACACAGAAATAGCTTTGCAATGCGAGCGATTAATACGCAGTTACGATCCCTGCATTAGTTGTTCAACTCACTTTCTCAAGCTTCGAATTGATCGGAGTCTACCCAGGACGACTGAACCATGAATAAGTCAGAGCAAAAGTTGATCTACGGTATCGGTAGTCCCAACGGTGACGACCAGATCGGCTGGAGGGTTATAGAGAGAATTCGATCTCGTCTTCCCGATGGCTGGCATGCAAAGTCAGGCGTCGTTCCCATGGATTTGCTAAATCACTTAGAGGACATTTGCGAGGTTCATATCGTCGATGCATGCGAGGGAGAGGAAGAAATTGGGACCACCCATCGATTCGTGTGGCCAGAGCAGCAACTCCAGTACAATTCAGCCACAACCTCTCACGATTTCTCCTTGAAAATGACACTCGAACTGGCCGACAGCCTGGGCATTCTTCCTAAAACGGTAACGATATGGGGAATTGTTGGCAAAATGTTTGGTCCAAACGACACAGTGAATCTTTCCGAAGGTGATTTTGAAAGAGTGTTGGCAGCGATTCAGCAAGTCATTAGACAAAAGGACAACGCCCATGCATGAAACATCTATTGCTGCTACTATATGGGACCAAATAAGTGCAGTGGAAAAATCCAACGCTGGTTACGAGGCTAAGCGGGTTGAAATCGATGTCGGAACATTCTCGGGCGTCGAGCAGGTGTTGTTAGCAGATGCTCTCGTTCTGGTCGCAAAACAACATGAACGAGTCGATGTGGATATTGTCCTCCATGAGGTCCCCCTCCTAGCGCGTTGCGAGGACTGTTTGGCAGATTTTATGATCACAGACTTCCAGTTTCGATGTATCCAATGCGGCGAGCAGAATTTGCGCATGATCGACGGAGATTCGATCCGCCTTATGCACTTGGATTTACAGTTAATCGAGCAAAAGATAAACAAATAGCATGAACAATACGATTTACCGACGTGTTTCCATCCGACGAGATGTTCAACTCGACGCGAAGGTAGATGCCATGGATGAACGAGAGCGAATGACGAAACGGGGAACATTCGTTGTCAACTTAGTTTCTTCACCTGGTGCAGGCAAAACATCCCTTTTGGTAGAGACAGCAAAATATTGGAAGGGTCGTTACTCATCGGCGGTTTTAGTCGGCGATTTGGAAACAGATCGTGATGCAGAAAGGCTGTCTCCGTGGATGCCGGCTGCACAATTGACCACTGGAGGAGCGTGCCATTTACAACTCTCTCTCGTCCGTCGTGGGCTCGAAGCATTGGGGGATCCCCAAGTCGATTTTTTATTTATCGAAAATGTGGGGAATCTAGTGTGTCCTGCCTCTCATGATCTAGGGGAACACATTCGGGTCGTTATGTTGAGTGTAACGGAGGGGGACGATAAACCGGGTAAATATCCAAAAATGTTCCGTTCATCGCAGGCTATGGTGATATCAAAAATAGACTTGCTACCCTACGTACCCTTTCGCGTCGAATCTGCAATTGCGGATGCCTTGGCGATTCAACCGGATCTAAAGTCGCTCAGCTTAAGTACGACTTCAGGAGATGGCATCGCGACTTGGTGCCAATTTCTCGAAGAATGCCGAACGAATCTCCTCAAGCCGCTGGTTGAAAATGGCTCGCATTGATCAGTGGCCATCTTGTACGCACGCTAGACAAATACTTATCACCGGCTCTGTCCAGGGAATCGGTTTTCGTCCCGCACTCGCTAGGCTCGCAGCCTCGCTTAACTTAAAAGGTTCGATTTCGAATACAACAAATGGGGTGGAACTGCACCTCGAGGGAGACTCCGAAAGTCTGGATGCGTTTTCGCGTGAGTGTATAGCCGCTTGCCCCAAAACGGGAATTGTGCAGCGGATAACGCAGAGTGAATCGGAACCTAGATATTACTCGGCATTAATTCTCGAAGCATCCGGGACCTCTGCGCCAATCAGAACCTGTATTCCGGTGGATCGCAATTGCTGTTCTACATGCATTAATGAGGTACTAGAGGAACAAAACAAACGATACGGCTATTTACTTAATACGTGTAGTGACTGTGGGCCAAGGTATACGCTTATCAGGTCGATGCCCTTTGAAAGAGCCAAGACTTCTTTACAAGCGTTTCCGCTTTGTGATCGCTGCTTGCGAGAATATGAAAGCGTAACGGACCGTCGGTTTCATACCCAAGGGATTGTTTGTCCACAATGTGGTCCACAGTTCCGAAACGTCGAGCATATAACAGAGCAACTACGAGCCGGCCAAATTGTCGCTGTAAAAGGAATTGGTGGTTATCAGTTTTTAGTCACTGCCTCGAACAAAGATCCCATCGAGAAACTTCGCTTGTTAAAAAATCGGCCAACCAAACCCTTTGTGGTTATGGTTTCGAATATCACGGAAGCAAGAAAGATCGGAAGATTGACTCCCTTAGAAGAGGAGGCTTTGAATTCTGAGGCTGGCCCGATTGTGGTTGTAGAACTTGACCAACCTGAGTTGACGTTGACGAAACGCCTGATGTTCGACCTTTCCGAAACCTGGAATTCGTTAACATCAGGACTGCATAACATTGGATTGATGTTACCTTCCACTCCGTTACATTTACAGCTGTTACGCCAGCTAGGACCACTCGTTGTGACGAGTGCTAACAGAGACGGTGACCCCATGATTACCTCCGATGCAGAAATGGAGGAATGTGGGCTGCTAACATCTGATCGAATCTTGGGACATGACAGAGAGATCGTTCGTCATGCGGACGACAGTATAGTTCGCGTCATTGCGGATCGAGTCACAACCATCAGAGTGGGTCGAGGCTTAGGCCCCCTTGCGATCTCGCTCCATGAAGAAGGGATTGGGGAAGGATTGGTAACAGGAGCAGCAGTACTCGCTGTGGGTGGACATCAAAAGGTGGCGATTGCTCTTTCGAATGGTTATCAATCGATCTTGGGCCCACACCTGGGCGATATGGACAACCTAAAGTCAAGAGAACGTTTTATTTATCATGTTAGGGATTTGTTGCAACTTTATGGATGCGAACCGAAATTGGTTGTACACGATCTAAATCCGGACTATTTCACATCGCGTTGGGCAAAGGAGTTCGCAAACGAACTTGGGGTGGCTTCGCTCGGAGTGCAACATCACCACGCTCATGTGGCAAGCGGACTCTGGGATACGACGTGGTTAAGCCGACGGATCTTAGGGTTTTCTTGGGATGGGACTGGATACGCGGCGGATCGATCGATTTGGGGCGGGGAGGTATTTCTCGGAACGATGGATCATTTGGATAGAATTGCATCCCTACATCCCTTTCGATTACCTGGAGGGGAGCTAGCGATTCACGAACCGGGGAGAATCGCCGAGTCCTTGCTCTGGGAAACCTATGGGGCAGACATTCCAATGAATTCACTCGTTCCCAATCGAGCACAAATACAAAACCTGATACGTCGTTCAACATTTGCCCCATCGACAACTAGTGCCGGCCGACTATTCGATGGAGTCGCTGCTATGGTGTTTAGTTCAGAGCTTTTTCGAAATTCTCACAAAGTCGGATACGAAGGGCACTGGGCCATGCTGTTGGAATCGATGTGCCGTCCCAAGATTCTCGAAGACGAGACAACAGGACATTACAGCATGCCGATCGTACCGCGACAGGCTTTTCCAGAATCAGAACGATCTACGCTCCCATCACTTGTACTGGATTGGCGTCCCCTCATTCGTGGTATCGTGGAAGACGTTTGTGAGAACGTCTCCCCATCGATCATTTCCGTAAAGTTCCATCGTGCCCTGGCGAATACGATTACTTCGCTGGGTATATGGAATCGAAACAGTCCAATCCTGTTAACAGGTGGTGTGTTTCAAAACAAGGTTCTGGTAGAGCTCATCCATCGCAATTGTCAAATGCATGACCTGGAATGGTCCATGCCTCGCGAGATACCGGTCAACGATGGTGGATTAGCGGCAGGTCAATTACTGCTTGGTTTGATACATCAGCGAGGTCCTTTATGTGCTTAGCGATACCGGGGTTGGTAGTTCAATGGATCCAAAAAGAACCTCCGTTTTGTGAGGCTGACGTTGTTTTTATGGGTGTAAAACGTCGCTGCAATCTTACATTTGTACCGGAAGCCATCGAGGGAGATTATGTAATAGTGCATGCAGGGGTGGCGATTAGCATCATCGATGCGGAACAAGCTAACGCAATCCTAAATGAACTCGAGAAATTGGAAGCGTCCGAAGACTGGTCGGGTACGGAATCATGAAACATGTTGATGAATACCGAAGTCACGAGCTATCCCAACGGCTTCTTGATTCGATAAAAAGGACGACTAGTAGGCCCTGGCGTTTAATGGAGGTTTGTGGTGGCCAGACGCATGCGATCCTTAGACATGGGATCGACAAAGCACTAGAGGGGTATATTCAACTATTGCATGGTCCTGGATGCCCAGTCTGTGTGACGCCCGAATCCGCAATCGATCAAATGGTGGAATTGTCGCAATCGAAAGATGTCATCTTGACTAGTTTTGGAGACATGTTGCGAGTCCCAGGTACGCAGGAGAGTTTGCTGCAAGCCAAACGCAAAGGAGCTGATGTTCGAGTTGTTTATTCTCCGCTCGATATCTTAAAAATAGCACAATCGCATCCAGACCGAGAAATCGTTTTTTTCGGGGTCGGTTTTGAGACAACGGCACCAGCGACAGCCATCACGTTGCAACAAGCCGCAGTCCGGGCTCTCAAAAACGTGAGCATTTTCACCGCGCATGTGCGTGTGCTGCCGGCAATGGAATTTATTGCTAATTCACCAGAATCCGAGGTTGATGGATTTCTTGGTGCTGGGCATGTTTGTACGATTACTGGCTATGAAGACTATCAGAAATTGGTTGTTCAACATTCGCTACCAGTCGCTATAACCGGCTTCGAACCCGTCGATTTGCTTCGCGGGATTTTAAAATGTGTGCAAATGCTCGAAAGTGAAAAACCAGAGGTCTCGAACGTATACGAACGCAGCGTTCGCCCCCAGGGTAATGTAGCGGCGATAGATTGCATCCAAGAGGTGTATCAGGTAGCCGATAGCCCTTGGCGTGGCTTGGGGATGATGCCCAGTGGCGGTTTATCACTGAAGAAAGAATATGATCGATTTTGCACGCGAAAGAAATTCTCTTTGCCCGTGGTAAACCAGTCATATCACCATGAATGCCAAAGTGGTGATGTCATGATCGGCAAGATCCGTCCGCCGGAGTGTAAACATTTCGGAGTTACTTGTACTCCTGATAACCCCATGGGTGCACCGATGGTATCAAGCGAAGGGGCCTGTAACGCGTATTACCGATACCGACAGGAAACGGAGTATCACCGATCATGAAATACTCGCAGCTTGGAGAGTGTCCCTTGCCCGTGAAAGAGAATTCCTCCGTTGTTACCCTCGCCCATGGAGAGGGAGGTCGTCTTTCGCGAGAACTGCTTCAAAGACGTATTCTGCCAATCTTAAGCCAACATTCGGAGTGTAATCCATCGAACTACCAGACCGATGCAGCGTATCTGGATTGTGACGCAAAAAAGTTAGCGTTCTCCACCGATTCCTATGTAGTATCTCCTTTGTTTTTTCCTGGAGGAGACATCGGAAAGCTCGCCGTATACGGAACGTGCAATGACCTTAGTATGATGGGTGCAAAGCCAAAGTGGCTCAGCGTTTCTTTAATTCTCGAAGAGGGCTTTTCCCTCAACGTATTGGATCGAATCGTGCAAAGCATCGCCATAGCAGCCAATGAAGCACAAGTTCAAATCGCAACGGGAGACACAAAGGTTGTTCCCAAGGGATGTATCGATGGACTTTTTATCAATACATCTGGAATTGGTTCGATAAGCGGCTCCCGATTGGGCGGAGGTGAGGCTCTGGTTCCAGGAAACAATCTACTGGTTACGGGGCCCATTGGTCAGCATGGTCTTTCGATTATGTCGGTTCGTGAGGAGTTTGGAATCGAAGCAGAAATCGTAAGCGATTGTGGGTTGCTATGGCCTGCTGTCAATTCGCTACTGGAGGGGGGCGTCACCATTCGCACCATGCGAGATGCGACTCGTGGCGGCGTCGCGGCTGTGCTGCATGAATGGGCACGCGATTGTGGCCATTCCATGATTATTGATCAATCAAGCGTTCCTCTAACCACCGAAGCTCGCGGCTTAACAGAGCTACTGGGATTAGATCCCTTGTTCATCGCGAACGAAGGGACCATGCTTATAGGTCTCGACCAGCAAGACGTGGCGAAAGCGTTGGAGATCCTTAGAAAAGTACCAATAACGCGTAATGCCCAGTTGATTGGCGAGGTACATTCGCGAAAAGTCGCCCCTGTCGCAGTACAAAGATCGCTGGGGCAGTTAATCCCGCTGGACGAATTAAGTCATTCGCTGTTGCCGCGAATCTGTTGATAGAACTAAGATGGGTACCATGAAAGATTGGCGAATTTGACTACAATGTCGATCGCGGAATTTTTCGGCAAGTCCATGTTTTCGGCGAATACAGATTTTTGACAAGCCCAGAGCAGTACAATAAGTCGGTTAGGGAAAGCGGTTGTTACGGTAGATACGAATGATTAACAGCATCAGAATTGTTAGCGGGGTCCAAACCAATGTGTCCTTCGCCAATCCGAAAGAGAACCTAGACCGTATTTTTCATTGGTTAGCCAAAGACGATGTCAAAGACAGCCACTTGATTGTCTTCCCAGAATGTATGCTTTCAGGCTATTGCTTCGCCAGCTTGGAAGAGGCGCTCGACATCGCCGAAGATCTAGACGGATCTTCAGTGCAAAGCATTGTTAACTGGTGTGTGTCTCATAATAAATTTGTGGCCTTTGGAATGTTAGAACGCGCCCCGGACGGTGGCATCTACAACAGTTGCCCGCTTGTTGGCCCTAAGGGCGTTGTAGGATGTTATCGAAAAATCCACTTACCGTTCCTAGGGATTGATCGGTTCACATCGCCGGGTACAGATCCATATCAAGCCTTTGATGCGGATGGGTTGAAGGTGGGGGTACATATCTGCTATGACGCTTCGTTCCCTGAATCCTCTCGCTGCCTGGCGCTTGAGGGGGCGGATCTTTTAGTTCTTCCCACGAATTGGCCACCTGGAGCTGACACGTTTGCTAAGTACCTACCGAACGCGCGTGCATTGGAAAATAACGTTTACTTTATGAGCGTTAATCGTATTGGTCTGGAACGAGGCTTTAGGTTTATTGGCCAATCGAGGATCTGCGATCCAAACGGCAACCCATTAGCCGACGCCCCGCACGAAAACGAATGCATCATTACCGCGGAGATTGACTACGCCAAAGCACGCAACAAACGATTGGTACGAGTACCAAGGGAACATGTTATCGATCGCTGGGCAGACCGTAGACCAGAGGCATATCAGGCCGTGGTGCGTCCGCATTCTCTTATCCGTGACACCGACTCCTAGTCGACACGGGATTGAATACCACATGGCAGACGATTCTTGGTCGAACAAAACGGTTGTAGTTAGTGGCGGCAGCAGCGGGCTCGGTCTGCATCTAGCCAAAGCGGCAGCCAAACAAGGCGCGATGGTCACAATTCTGGGACGATCAAGTGAGAAACTGGCAGTCGCAAAAGAGGAAATCAAACGGTCTGCGAATCACGAGGCTCAAGCATTTGCGGTCGACGCGCTCGCTCCCGAAGATGCAATCGACTTCCCAAGGTGGCTTGAATCAAATAGCGTTGACCTTCTTATCAATGCGATCGGACGTTCTGATCGAGGGCGATTGGAACAACTAAATCCGCCTGACCTAGAATCGCTGTTTCGCGACAACGTTCTCACGACAGCTACGATGACACAAACCATGTTACCCAGCCTGAAAAAAGCACGTGGTTGCATTGTGAACATCGGTTCGCTAGCTGGCGTTATTGCGTCGCCACAGATGGGTGGTTACTGCGTCAGCAAATTCGCGTTATCCGCTTATTCGGCTCAACTTAGACTTGAACTCCAAGAATCCAACGTACACGTATTGCTCGTATCACCTGGCCCGATACGTAGAGACGATAGCCACAATCGATACAGCGAAATCGTTCATGCTCGAGGAATGGAACAGAGCGGAGCGAATGCACCGGGTGGAGGAGCGAATCTCAAAATGCTCGATCCAGAGCGGTTGAGCGAAGCAATACTAAGAAGTGCATTTCGTAGAGATTTGCAACTTATTATGCCAAACAAAGTCAAGTGGTTGGCCGCCATTCGCGTCATATGGCCGTGGTTAGGGGACCAAATCTTGAAGCGAAACCTAAAGCATTAAAATGCGGCCTCCTGCCGCGCGATCTGGTCCCTCATCTACGCATTCTTCGATAACTTGGGGGTGTTGTCAATCAGGGATGTACGGTTTTCGATAAGAGCCACAAATCCCAATCACATCGAAGCTAGAATTCGTGGGCAAAATTGGTAGACTGCTGCGACAACTTGTTCGCTTCTTTGCGATCCTCCCCAACCCTGTAATAACTTAGGAGTCACAGAACATGACTAACGGACCTCTCAACCGCAAATTCAAAATGGGACTCGTCGGCGGAGGACAAGGCTCGTTCATTGGTAAAGTTCACTCGATTGCTGCATGTTTAGACAATCGCGCGACAGTCGCTGCCGGTGCATTCAGCAGCAACCCAGAGCGTTCCAAAGCATCTGCTCCGGATTACGACGTCCCCCCCGACAGAGCGTATGCTTCATTTCAAGAGATGCTCACGGAAGAGAGCAAGAAGCCAAAAGGAGAGCGAATCGACTTTGTTTCGGTCACGACTCCCAACCATATGCACTTTGATGTTGCGAAAGCGGCTTTGCTAGCTGGATTTCACGTTGTTTGCGACAAACCGATGACGTTTGATCTAGCCCAGGCAGAAGAGCTAGCCAATATTGTCGATCATAACAAAGCCGTCTTCGCATTGACCCACAACTACACCGGATATCCACTCGTGCGACAAGCTCGCGAGATGATTCTCAGTGGGGAATTAGGCGAAATCCAAGCGGTTCGCTCGAACTACATCCAAGGCTGGCTTAGAACGCGACTAGAATCCTCAGACCAAAAGCAAGCGGCATGGCGAACCGATCCAAAAACAAGTGGCGCTGCTGGTTGCTTTGGTGACATAGCAACGCACGCTTACAATCTAGGCCGTTTCATGACTGGGCTCTTGCCAGCAGAAATCAGCTGTCATCTCAAAATTTTTGAGGCAGGCCGCAAATTGGACGACTACGGTACAGCTATCGTAAAGTACCAGAACGGCGGGCTGGGCACTGTGACTGCAAGCCAGATCAGCCATGGTCGCGAAAACGATTTGTCGATCGAAATCGACGGCACAAAGGGAGCGTTGTCATGGCGTCAAGAAGAGCCAAACGTACTGGTGGTTCGACAAAACGGACAACCCCACAAACTGTACACTCGCGACCCCAATGCTCCGTTTATGAATGCGAGTGGTCGAGCGGCATGTCGTCTTCCTAGCGGCCACCCAGAGGCGTTCTTCGAAGCGTTTGCCAACATCTACTGCGCCACCTTTGATGCTATGATCGAAGTCGAGTCGGGCAATACGATTGAGAAAGTCAACACGGTCTACCCGAACGTACACGATGGTGTTGAAGGCATGTATTTCATTCAGCAATGCGTGGCCAGCAGTTCGCAAAATGGTGCTTGGTTACCAATGAACCACCCGCGTTGCCGCAAGTAGTCGATTAGTCTCGAGTTTTATTATCCTCCCATCGTTTTTGTTTCGCAAAGGTTAGTTCGTTGAAAGCCAATATCGTTCTGCTTCCCGGTGATGGCATCGGTCCAGAGGTTGTTTCCCAAGCGACTCGAGTTCTCGAGTCGATCGCTAAATCGCATTCGCATGACTTTGAGTTTTCTACTAAGAAAATTGGAGGCATCGCAATTGACGAAACCGGCGACCCTCTACCTCAGGATACGGTCGACGCTTGCCTCAAGTGCGACGCGATATTGCTGGGAGCAGTTGGTGGACCAAAATGGGATGACCCGAATGCCAAGACTCGCCCGGAAGCGGGTTTGTTGAAAATTCGAAAAGAGCTAGGCCTCTTTGCGAACCTACGTCCCATCATCACCTTTCCTGAACTTCTCGATGCATCGCCTCTCAAACGAGAGATCATCGACGGAACGGATATCTTGTTCTTTCGAGAACTCACCGGAGGTCTCTATTTCGGCCCCTCAGGAACAGAGACACTGCCTGATGGTCAACAAAGGTCCTACAGCACGGCAGTCTACACAACCTCCGAGGTTGAACGCATCGTGCGAATGGCCGCTCACGCTGCACGCGGTCGTCGCAAAAAAGTCACGATGGTAGACAAAGCCAATGTGCTAGAAGCCTCGCGACTTTGGCGACGCGTTTCGGCAAAGATCATGGCCGAAGAGTTTTCGGATTTGGAGTATGAGGTCGTTTTGGTCGACTCCATGGCGATGCACCTACTCAGTCGCCCACGCTCGTTTGATGTGGTGGTCACGAGTAACATGTTCGGCGATATCCTAACCGACGAAGCCTCGATGCTACCTGGCTCTCTAGGCATGTTACCAAGTGCATCTCTAGGGAGCAGCGGACCGGGACTGTACGAGCCTATACATGGCAGCGCTCCTGACATTGCCGGCAAGGGGATCGCGAACCCGCTCGCGACGATTTTGGCTGCGGCTATGCTGTTGAGACACTCGCTGCATCTCGAGACCGAAGCCCAGATCATCGAAAAGGCTGTACGAAAAGTATTGGCAGCGGGCCACCGAACAGCCGATCTGGTCGCTAAGGGAACGCCATCGCTTAGCACGACAGCTATCACCGATCGCGTTCTCGAACAACTCTAGCTAAACACGCCGCTCAAGTATTGTTGCGTGTAGAGTTCTTTGGGTGATTCAAAGAGTTGTTTTGTCGAACCAAATTCAACCAGATAGCCCGATCTGGTCAGCTGATCGACGTACATAAATGCAGTATCATCCGCGACTCGAGAAGCCTGTTGGAGGTTATGAGTTACAATCACGATCGTATACTGCTTGCGTAACTCTAGCATCAATTCTTCTATCTTGCGTGTTGCGATCGGGTCCAATGCTGAACACGGTTCATCCATCAACAATACTTTGGGCTTTGTGACAATAGCGCGAGCGATACAGAGTCTTTGTTGTTGACCACCGGACAATGACAGACCACTCTTCTTAAGCTTGTCCTTTACCTCATCCCATAACGCTGCCCCCCGAAGGGCTTCTTCGACCAACTCTTGTGGATTTCCTTTGATTCGATTAATTCGTAATCCAAACGCGACGTTATCGAATATGCTCATCGCGAAGGGGTTGGGTTGCTGAAAAACCATTCCAATATGACGGCGAACTGCAACAGCGTCGACTGATTTTGAATAAAGATCGCGTCTCCCAAACCGAATCCGCCCCTCCAGTCGAAAGCTCCGAGTAAGATCATTCATGCGATTGAGACACCGCAGGACAGAACTCTTTCCACAACCTGACGGCCCAATAAAGGCAGTGATCTTACCCTCTTCAATAGCGAGACGCGTGTCTCGAACGGCCGCAAAGTCTCCGTAATACAAACGATCAATCTCACACTGAAACAACCCATCAGATGTCGCCGGTTGTTCGATTTGCTCGGAACGCATTGTTTCTGCAATCATAATGCCACTATCCTCGGATTTGCTTCCTCGACATAAACTGTGCGAACAGATTGAGAGCTAAGATTAACCCTACCAGTACCAATGCCGCCCCCCAGGCCATTTCGATTTGATTGTCAAATGGAGAGCCAGAGAAGTTATAAATCAACACTGCCAGTGACGCAGTTGGTTCCATCAACGACAAACGAGAGTCTTGCCAAACCCAATAGTTGCTGAATAAAGCAGTAAACAAGAGTGGTGCCGTCTCCCCAGCTGCTCTCGCAACCGCTAGCATGACTCCAGTCAATAAGCTCGGGAACGCTGTTGGAAAAATCACTTTCCACACCGCTTGCGTTGGTGTGCATCCCATACCAATCGCAGCCTCGATCATTTTCTTTGGCACCATCCGAAAGGCCTCCTCGGAAGTGAGAATCACGATTGGCACCATAAGTACCGCGAGTGCGACACCTCCTGCAGGAGCGGAGTAGGTCTTCATCGTTACCACAACAAGCGTGTAAGCAAACACTCCTGCCAAAATGGACGGTAGCCCCGAAAGAATCTTGGCAGTAAAGCGAACCAGAGTTGCCGTTTTGCTATCGGGCCCGAGTATTGACAAATAAATAGCCGAAAGAATTCCAACAGGTATGCTCAACATCGCGCCAATGCAGACCATAGTAAGAGTGCCGACAATTGCGTTGCCGAATCCGCCTCCCTCTTGCATGGGAGCGGGTGGCAATTGAGTAAAGCTGCTCAGCGAAATGGCATTTGCCCCTCGCTTCACCAGCATATAGAGCAATGATGCAAGCGGTAAACAGGCCACCAGTGCAATCCCACCTGTTAGAACAGTTAGCCCCAGATTCCTCATCGTACGGCCATTGCTCCATCGCCGTTCAATCGAGACATCTCCTATGTTACGCTCGGACTTTATATGAGAACCTTTCATGCTGCCAACTCCATTTTGCGCTTCGTTGGCAAACCATACAAAACTAGCGATCCCAAGACGTTAACCCCTAGCGTTATCATCATGAGCACCAATGCGACATACAGTAGCACAGGTCCCTGTTGCTCACTTGCCTCAGGAAATTGATTGGCCAACAAGGCGGCTAATGTGTTGGCCGGAGAGAAGATTGCAATGGTGAGTTGATTGGAGTTTCCAACCAACATCGCTAAGGCCATGGTTTCCCCCAACGCTCTCCCCAAGCCCAACACAACCGCCCCCCAGATACCGCGTGAAGCAGTTGGCAATACGACCTTAGTGATTACTTCCCAGCGTGTTGCTCCTAATCCAAATGCGGCATCTCGGAGCCGATTGGGCACCGAAGCAATCGCGTCTCTCGAGATAGCTGTTATCGTGGGCAAAACCATGATCGCCAACACAAGCGATGCAGGAAACAACCCGGGCCCAGAAAGTGGCGACCGAAAGAATGGAATCCAACTGAAATTCTCACTGAGCCAGCCAGCTATGGGACGGATCATAGGAATCACTACAAAGATCCCCCAAAGTCCAAAAACAACGCTTGGTATCGAAGCAAGTAATTCGATAACGGTCTTGAGAGCCCATTCCAACCGCTCAGGAAGCAACTGCTGCGTAAGCCAAATCGCAATACACAGTCCCAGCATTACTGCCAAAACGAGAGCCATGAGCGAACTGTAGATCGTTCCCCAAATCTCTGGCAGTATCCCGTACTGCTCTCGACTGGCGTCCCATGTAGAAGACGTAATGAACCCGAAACCATATTCCCGAATCGCTGGCGACGCTTTGTAGGCGATCTCGTAGAGCATAACGAGCATCAGCACAATCATCGATCCCGCAGCCAACCAACAAATTCGGCGAAACGCAGAGTCCCAGAATCGATCCGCATTGGGGATGGCCAATTCCGAAAGTTCGAGATCACCTTGCGTACTTGGTAATTGACTCATGAGACCTCAAATTTAAACGGCTTAACAGTGCGTGGAATCCGCGCAGTACCATTACGGCTTGGTGGCAGATGCCGTTGTGTCCGCCCCCAAGCTCTGGAGAACTCGCTCTTTTACATGCTCAGGCAACGGGATGTATCCAAGGGACTCGCTAGCTTTTTGTCCGTCACCCATACAGTATCGCACCAACTCTTTGATCGCAGTTGCCTTAGCTGGGTCTGCAGACTCTTTGTAGCAAAGTAGCCAAGTGTAGGAAACAATCGGGTACGAGCCCTCACCTTGCGGATCGGGTAACCAAAGGACCATATTCTCAGGCATATTTGTCTCACTCGCGAGAGCAGCCAACCCACTTTCCGCTGTCGGCATCACATATTTGCCCGATTGATTCTCTAGGCTCGCTACGGGCAAACCTGTCTGCTTAGCGAAGCCGTATTCAATGTAGCCAATGGAGCCCGGTGTTTGCTTAATAAGTGCAGTGACTCCATCATTTTTTGGTCCCTTGACAAAGCGTGGATCGCTCGGCCAATTTATCGATTTCTCGATTCCAAAACTGGATTTCCAATCAGGCGAGATTGCACTCAAATGGGAAGATAAAACATAGGTCGTCCCACTGCTATCGGAACGAACGATTACGGTTACGTCCATCGACGGGAGCTTTACTGCCTCGTTGCATTTCGCAATGATTGGATCATCCCATTTCGTAATTTTGCCGGAGAAGATTCCTGCGTAGGCTTCACGCGACAGCTTCAATTCTTTAGGACCATCCGGTAGGTTGAACGCAAGAACGATTTTCCCAGCTGTCATTGGAAGCATGATGACGCCGCGTTTGACTTGGGCAATCTCTTCCTCGGTCATCGCGGCATCGCTTGCAGCGAAGTCAACCGTTTCGTTGATCAAATCCTTAATGCCAGCACCGCTTCCTTTGGCTTGATAATCGACTATGACTCCAGGGGTGTTTTTTGTGTAGTCCTGAAACCATCGCATGTAGAGAGGAGCAGGAAAGCTGGCCCCCGAACCCTGTAGTTTGATGCGATCGTTAGCGGGTTTGGAAGCGTCGTTGTTACATCCCAATATGAACAAGAACGAGAGGGCAATAATGGATTGGCTGCGATTCAAGTTCATTAGTAGTCAATACTTGGGAGGGAGCTGTTAGTGCCGCGTCAGAGCGATTCACTCTGGAACCATCTGAATTTTGCCCCCATTCCAACCGTCAATGCGATTCGTCTCAAGCACGCTTACAGGATATTCTTCAAACTTTAACAATTCATGGTTATTGGGTCTCCGTTCGTGTGCGAAATCTCTAGGTTTCTTCGGGCATAGGCGCTCACCACCGCAGATTCCGCCGCGTTGATCCGCTCGATTTCTTCTGGACTTAACGCAGCAATTCTTTGGTTAATTTCACTATTGCGATTTCATAATTCCTCCCATATTCGCTACCGGCTTGTAGTGCAACACTTCAAGCATCGGCCAAGAGGCTCGCTTTTAACAACACCGTTTCAAGTGTGGAAGCGTGCAGAGATCTTGGGGCCGAACTCTGAAGGAGAACGAGAAATGAAGACGGAAACACCCAACAAGACGAGCGGAAATTGCTGCGATAGCAAACTTGTCAAAGTCGCAGGCAACAAACTAACGTCGACCAGCGCAGAAGGAGAAGAAAACACTTATACCCTCGCTGAAGATGCCAAGGTGACTTGTAACGGCAAGGCTAGCAAAGCCACCGAGATCAAGGCGGGATCGACCATTCGAATGACCATGTGCAACGACGACAAGAACAAAGTGAACGCGATCGATTGCGGCAAACACATTCCTGATCTCGCCATGTCGAAAGCTTAGAGCTCGCACTTTACGAGCTTAGACCCAAATTGAATTCGCATACTACACAGTTGAAAGTAAAAAAATGAAGATGAACAAATTCGCGATTGCACTATCTGTTGTTTTGTCGGGCGCTAACACCCTTTTGGCTCAGCCTGCATCAACCCCGCCGACGGAAGAATCCACGAATCGCCAGCAGTCACTTGGCTCCGAACAAACCAAGAATCAAACCTTTACAAAATGTTTGATCATCGCAAATCAAGAGCAAGTACTGCTGTCTCGTTTCGTGAAAGACAAGCTCACCAATGAAGAAGTGAAGCAATTCGCTATCCAGCTTGAGAAGGATCATCAAGCGTGCATCGAAAAGCTAAACGGTCTTTCGGCCGCTGCGGGTACCGCCAACAGCGCTAACAACGCCAACAGCGTTAACAAAGTAAGGACGGTTTCCACCGCATCAGCCAACAAGGCTACGAATATAGACTTTCTGGAATTGCAACAGGAAATAGCCACCCAGTGCTTGAAGGACACTCAAGAGTACTTAGGCCAAAAGAAAGGCACAGACTTTGATCGCTGCTTCGTAGCGCTCCAAATCGCTAAGCATGCAGGGATGAAATCGACTCTAACCGTGTTGCAACGGCATACGACTGGAAAAGTTCAAGGCGTCATCAAAGAAGGTCTTGAATCGAATACTCAACACATGCAAAGCGCTGTGCAATTGATGGAACAACTCGCAGCTCAAGACGCATCTGCAACGACCCGAGCATCTAAGTAGCTCGCGTCAAGCAATCAACAAGCGTTCCGAAAACCTTTCCCCGGCTTTCCGTCGGGGGAAGGTCGCTTGCAATCAAAACTCCAACATGGAACTACCATGAAATTTTTACCAATTCTCTTCCTGCTCTCCCTTGCGATTTTTGGATGCGACACAGCGCCCAATAAGCCGGCGAGCACAGATAACTCATCTATTAACCAACGCGATAATGCTGAATCAGCTAAAACGCCAATGGATCAGTATGAGAACCAAAAGGACGTTGACACAACCGCCAAAATTCGAAGACAGGTAGTCGATACCAAAATGTCCATCAATGCGCAAAACGTCAAGATTATGACTCAAAACGGGAAAGTAACCCTCCGCGGCCCCGTCGAGTCAGCGGACGAACGAACACAGATCGAAATAATCGCTCGCAATGTCGCAGGCGAAAAGAACGTCGACAACAAACTCGACATCACATCACCCAAGTAATACTACACCAACAGGAATTCAAGGTAACTATCATGGCACATGCAATTTTTTGTACTGTTAAAACCGCGTTCGATGCAACCAACGTTGTTGAGCGCCTTAAATCCGCTGGATTCAGAGCGAAAGATATCTCGGTCCTTTTGCCCGATAACGAGGGCTCAAGAGATTTCGCGATCGATAACCAAACGAAATCACCAGAGGGCGCTACCATTGGTGCCGGGACGGGTGCAGTCGTGGGTGGCGGACTGGGATGGCTTCTCGGCATAGGAGCCCTCGCGATTCCTGGCGTTGGTCCGTTTATTGCCGCTGGCCCTATCATGGCCGCACTGGCAGGCTCTGCGCTGGTCGGCTTAGTCGGAGGCCTTACGGGAGCTCTTATCGGGATGGGGATTCCCGAATACGAAGCAAGAAAGTTCGAAGGTAAACTGAAGGGGGGCCGTTGCCTCGTTTCCGTTCACTCCGAAAGTGAAATCGAAACGGAAAAGGCGAAAAAGATCTTCGAGGAAGTTAAGGCGGAAGATATCTCTACATCGCGTGAAGCATCCGTCGCCGCCAATAGCTAAACATCCAATCTCTGGCGAGATCGGCTACAGCCCGCGTAGCCGTTGTCGCCAAGACTTTGGACGTCGCAATTAGTTTAGCTTTGCGTCCTCTTCCCTATCGCTCTCAGCTTCCCGTTCAAGTTTATCCCGTTCATCTTGTGCGGCCTCAGCAATAAATATGGGCAAGTATGGTAGCACGATAAAGAGTGCCAATAGAAATAGAACGGATGCCGATAGACCAACTGTACCCCAGTCTTCGACCATCGTTGCCACAACGATAAATGAGGAAATGGCAAAGAGCAGCACAAGCCCCATCGCAGTATAGATGCCCGCATATTCAGCGTTCATCTCGACTTCATCTGCTGAGATCAGCGTCTGATTGGGTACTCGTAGTAACATCGCGCGAGATTGCCTCTCTAGATAACATGCGAATAGATAACCAAGGAACAAGATCGGCACGGGCACTGCCGCAAGATACGCTGCTGGGCGATAAAAGATAAGCAACGATATGGTAGAAAGCACCATGATAGCCAGCAAGATCCGTAGTATTGTTTTTGCATGCCGCATCATCATGTGCGAATCAGGTTCACCTAGCTTCCAACGTCGAAGAATTTTGGTTCTCATAAGACAGCCCTACCTTCGAATTGATTTATAAAGACGAAACGACGCAATCGCTTCAATCATCGCGTGATTTACCAAGCATTGGAATCGAGGAAAGCCATAAGGGACTTTTGGCGGAATAAACCATTATTGAAGGTCCCCATGTAGCCGCAGTCGCCAGACTTTGGACAGCATGCCAGCAACGCATCCAATCTCTTGGCGAGATCGGCTACGTTAGATTATTCTGATCTATTGGCCAGATCGACTAAGGGCATGATGAAATCCGCCACAGCAAGATGGCGGACCGTTCGATCGAATTGTCTCCGCGAACACCTATAATTCCTTTCAACGATGCTCGTTGGCAAGGCTCCAGTTACGAAGCTCGACCCGATTTGCTAACGATCGATAGACTCTTGAATCAAATGGAACGATATTATGACCAGTTCTGACTTGCTAAATAAAATTGACCATGACGCGAATGAGGCGATGGCGAAAGTCAAAGAGACCGCGGGTTCGATCAGCCGGATGTCTCAGTCCGCTGCAGCGGCAGTAGGAAATATGGCTGGCCAAGTTGCTGAGAATCTAGGTGAAGACGCAGATAACCTGGCATCTAGCGCCGGCCGAGGTGTACAGCGTCTCGGAGAACAACTAAGCCATGCAGCACCGCATTCAGGGATGCTTGGAAACGTTTCCCAATCGGTTGCCCGTACCATCACCGAGGGAGGCGAATACTTGGAGTGCTCCAAATTGAGTGGCATGGGCAAAGACCTTACCAAAGTAATTCAAAGAAACCCCATACCAACCATTGTGATCTCGATCGGATTAGGCTGGTTCGTATCACGAATGTTTAGAAGATAAAACGCAATGATGGAGTCCTTTACCAAATCTCGGGAAGGGCACCCGGCTTCCCTGGTCGGGCAGATCGTCAACGACCTTCAGATCGTCGGTAACTTGCAATTTCAGATCGCTCGAAACTCTTTAGTGAGCGAGCTGAAACTGCGACTTTGGGCGATCTCACTCATTTTACTCGGCGGATGTTTGCTCGGCTTGTTCGCGATACTTGCATCGATGAGTTTGGTCTACTTGCTGCATTGGTTTAATTCCCCCTCCATTGCAATGGAGCGCATACCGCTATGGGCATGTTTCGCCATCACAGCAACAGGCATCGCTCTAGTAGGCCTCGTTTTGATCCTGGTTGGCTTGGGACGACTACGCAAACGCGCCCTGTCAACTCCACATCTTCCCTCCAAAGACTCATGACAATGGACGATAAACAGCAAGAGCTCCGCCGACAACTGGACGCAACCAAAGCACACCTTTTTGAAAAGCTGGAGCTATTGGAGGATCAAATCTCCGAGACTATCGAGTCGACGGGAACGAAAGTTAAGTCGACCGTCGGGGCAGTCGAAAGTGCCATTCATTCGGTCAAAAACGCATTCAATTTGCAGAATCATTTTAAGCAGCACCCGTGGTGGTGTTTGGCCGGCGCGTTAGCTGTTGGCTATGTTGCGGGTAGCACGAGGCGTTCAAGAACCAAGAAGACATCGCACCGAGATTCCGATGTACTCGGCCTGACATCCTTAGACTCTTTATCCAAAAACGACTCTCAGAACTTGGGCGACCCGTCGGCTAATCTCTCAGCTTTGTCGGCCGCTTACGAACTCGGTTCCAGGCAATCGACTGCCAATCAAGCCCGTTCGCTGGCGCTCAATGCGACGGTAAGAATATTTGAAGAAGTCCTGTCGCATGCAATCCCCTTGGTCATGGATCGCTTTACAAAAAAGACAGACGATATCGCCGATTAGCGACCACTCATCGTTCATTAAAGATCGGCCGTGCGCGACATGAACCCGAGCGATAACGAATCCGCCAGAGGTGATTTAGATTGGGCATCACCCAAAAACATTCGCACCGCATACTTTCTGCTATCGACGCTCTTGGGAACATATTTATGTTACCGAATTGCGTTGCCGTTCCTCCCCTCACTGGCATGGGCTATCGGTTTAGCAGTGCTTGCAACACCATGTCAAAGATGGCTTGAAAAGAAAACCGGTTATCCTGGACTATGTTCGCTAATGTGCACGTCACTGCTGGCCATTGTCGTAGTGATTCCCTCATCTCTAGCTGTCCAGCAGCTTTTAGTCCAAGCGTCGAGCGGTGCTGTACTGATTGAAGAGAAAATTCAATCGGGTGAATGGCGGCAGGTCTTTTCCCATTACGGCGAACTCCCCAACGTCATGCAACGACTTGAGAACGTATTGGATTTACCTGCAATTGCTAAGATGGTAGCGTCATCAATGAGTGGTGCGGCTATGCTCCTGATCAGGGACTCTGTGTACCAGTTCATCGATTTTGGGCTTACCTTTTATATTCTCTTTTTCTTGCTTCGCGACCGAGCCCATGTTCTAGAAACCATGAATAAGTTTCTCCCTTTGTCGGGCCCGCAGAGGCAGACCATGTATCAGCGAGTCAACGATACGATCAATGCAACCGTTTATGGCAGCTTTGTCGTATCAGCCGTACAAGGAACGTTGCTTGGACTCATGTTTTGGTTTCTAGATCTCCCAGCGCCATTTCTTTGGGGAGTTATCATGGCCTGCCTTGCACTGGCGCCATTAGTCGGAGCCATGATCGTGTGGGGGCCCGCTGCTATATTCTTAGCATTGGGCGGAGACTGGGGAAAAGGGATTGTGTTGGTTGTTGCCGGGTTATTGGTTATCGTTGTCGTTGACAATTTACTTAGGCCCGCTTTGGTTGGTAAACGCCTCCACACCCACACGGCCCTTGTCTTCATTTCGGTCGTAGGTGGCATGCTCTTTTTTGGCCCCAGCGGAGTTCTTATTGGACCAATTGTGCTAACGGTAACTCAAGTTTTACTAGAGCTTAATACCCCAGATTTAACGCCGATGCATAGCAGACTCAACAACGGAATCTGAGCTTATCCGCTTGACCGTCCCCTTTACTAATGGGCTTGTTGCTCTAGTTGATATTTGAGGATTAGGGAAGGAAAAATAGGCACTCTTGCCCGTTTAATAACGTCTACGTCGGACAAGAACTTTCCAACCAACAGTAAAAGCAACAAGCCCTATTGGATTGGGGCGTGCCTAGGAATGGATTGGTCGGATAATCAATTCCGCGAGTCGAGCCACGGCGCGCTGGCCAATCTGCCGGCGATGCTCCCGTTCTTGAAGACACCAATGACTCCGAATTTCGGCCGTTCTCTGCTCGATGTCTGTAATTGAAACATCGCAAAGGTCCGTTTCGTCATCACACCCTATGGGACTGCTAGGCAAATGCATGAGCAATCCTGGGAAGCGAGTTTCGCAGGTCTTTACCGATTCGTAATCAATCATCGCTGAAGCATCCATTCTTATGTGTCCATTGAGAACATTGAGTTAAAAATAAAACTATGCATTTCAGAATTATTGATGCAGCTTGGAAATCGCATAATCAGGTAGAGCATCAAAACGTGTTAGTCCAATCCGCCACGGGTGCTATCTTTCTGGTGAAAATCACCATGCAAAGAACAGAACGGTCTCTATGGGAACAGAAGCTCGACCACGAGAAACTGTTTTCATCACACCCCAACGCTTACATCGAAAAAGTCTCTTATCTAAGGAAAAAATCATGCGAAAAACGGAATTAATTGTCGACGAACCCGCAGAACTGTACACCACGGAAAATGATGTCTCGCTCGACCACAGAACAAACCTTATCAATCTGATGAACCAAAGATTGGCTACCGCCGTCGATCTACAAATGCAAATGAAACAGGCCCACTGGAACGTCAAAGGTCCGAACTTTATCGCATTACATGAATTGTTCGATAAGGCTTACGCGGAAGTAGAAGGCTACGTCGATCTGATCGCAGAACGGATTGTTCAGTTTGGGGGAATCGCCCAAGGAACGGTGCGATCTAGCGCTAACCGTTCCGAGTTAGCTGACTATCCTGCGTCAATATCGAACGGCCTGGAACACGTCGAAGCCGTTGCACGCGCGCTTTCTTCGTTTTGTGTTGAAACGCGTTACATGATTGTGGAAGCGACTGTCCTAGAGGATGCCGTGACAGTGGACATGTTTACCGAGATATCGCGTGGTATCGATAAACTGCTATGGTTTGTCGAGGCACACACACAAGCGTCGAATTAGATCGAATTGGTCACCCTCGCGACCCATTTGAGAATACTAAAGCGTCCTGCGACCTAAGAAGTCGCAGGACGCTTTCTTGCGTATTTGCCGATGGCAACGGTCAATACAGCCGCTTTGGGAGCGAGGTATTATTCCTTAGGAATCAAAACAGCATCCACGACATGGATAATGCCGTTGGTGCATTTGATGTCTGTTCCGATGACGGTTGATTTGTTTACCATCACCTTTCCCTCTTTAACCTCGATCATGACATCGGTTCCCTGGACTGTCTTGATTTTCTTCAGTTTTGAGACGTCGGACGCCATTAGGGATTGTGGGACAACGTGATAGGTAAGAATGCCGGCCAGCTTCTTCTGATTTTCTGGCTTTAGCAATTCGTCGAGGACTCCCTCGGGGAGTTTGGTAAACGCTTCATCGCTAGGCGCAAACACGGTGAAGGGGCCTTTGCCCTTAAGTGTTTTGACGAGATCAGCCGCCTTGAGCGCAGTCACAAGTGTTTTGAATTTACCCGACTCTATGGCTGTCTCGACGATGTCGACAACCTTCTTTTCGTCTTTGGTCGATCCAGGTGTGGACTTGTTTGATTGAGCTTGTGCAGTTCCGGTTCCAAGAGTTAGCAAGCCGATACAAGTGGTAAGTGTAAGCAACGATTTGAAATATCTCATTTAATTGTCCCTTTGTAGCAACGATAGTTTATTCGCGCAAGAAAGCGATTGGCTTTGGTCATCCTCTTGCCGCGGACAATGGATAGCAGAGCGAACGCAGCTTGCTGCACTCTCCATGCGAAATGCAGGAGATTAATGCAATCAATCTACATGGCTATGGAAGCCTAGAATATCGAGCAATCCTCTAAATTGGTCTGGTTGATCTTGCCATAACATGGCAGCTTTTCGAATGCTTTTTTTCATGTCGTTCGCGGTGTCGCTCACTTTATACGCGGTGGACTCTCTCAGTAATACGGGCTCCTATTGGCTTGAATGAGGTGAAAGCATTTTTAATTGACAACACTAACATCGAGTAGTTCTTGCTGCGAAGGAGCCGTTCCCTTGGTGTTTATCTGCCGGGCTAAGGTAGATCTTCGATCCGCCCGAGAGTAAGAAATTGTGAATTAGTGAGGAACCATCCAAATGTGAGCCTACCATCTAATGCGACAACTAAAAGAATAGTTCGCCATGATCGCCGTTGCATCGGGAACGGTAGTGCATATCTTGAGTAATTAACTTGGTTGTTTAGGCCTGATAATCAAGGAGACACACCGGCAATGCACAATGGAGTTATTACGGCGTACTAAGTACTCCATTGAGGATAACTATTTTACTTTGTTGACGCAGGTGCATATGACTGCGGAAAAGATTAAAATGGCGTTCCTACTTTGAGATCCAACCTCTCTACTTTCCTCCGCGAGTGATCGATTGAACCTGCCAACCAACTCTCCATCCTTATTACCTCCGCGAGATGAAATCCTCCAAACGATGGAGCGAATCTATCGTTATCGAATGACAACGACATCCGGCGGGAATCTCTCTATCCGTGATCCAGACGGTACTATTTGGATCACTCCAGCTCGAGTCGATAAAGGGGGATTACGCCGTGATGATATCGTAGCAGTGAAACCTAGTGGAGAAATTCTGGGAAACCATAAACCTTCGTCTGAATTCCCCTTCCATCAGGCCATTTACAGAGCGAGACCGGACTTAAATGCCATCGTCCATGCCCATCCTGTCGCCTTAGTTGCATTTAGCATTTGTGGTCAGGTCCCCAATACTCGCATCTTTCACCAGTCGTTTTTTATGTCGGGGAAAGTTGGTTTCGCGCCATACGCTTTGCCCGGTAGCCAACAACTAGGGGACAACATTGCAGCCTCCTTTGCTCAAAACTGCGATAGTGTCGTTCTTGAAAACCACGGCGTCGTGGTCGGCGCGGACACTCTCGATCAGGCCTTTCAAAGATTCGAAGCGTTTGAGTTCACGGCTAAAACCATTCTCAAGGCGAGCCGTACCGGCAATATTCGCTATCTCACCGACGAGCAATTGAATTTCGCCAATCAAAGACGAATTGTCTCGGATCATGGTGATCTTGGGGGGGTGACAACAAACGAAAAGGAACTCCGCGCACAACTAATCCAATTCCTTCGACGGGGATGTCAGCAACGACTACTGATTAGTACCGAAGGTAGTTTTTCGGCTCGGTTAGGATCGGACGAGTTTCTAATCACCCCTTCTCAAAAAGATCGAGAGATGTTGCGATCGATCGATTTGGTTCGGGTTCGAGACGGAGTTCACGAGACCGGCAAATCACCGAGTCGTGCTTGCCGATTGCACGCTGCCATTTACGCACAGCATCCAGAAGTCCAATCGATCGTATTCGCTCACCCTGTGAATGCGACAGCGTTTAGCATCACGGACATGGAACTCGATTCTCGCACCATTCCCGAAAGTTATATATTCTTGAGGGAGGTCAAAAAGCTCCCATTCGGTATCCAATATGCATCCGATGCGAGCTCTCTGGCAAGTCAAATAGATATCAATCAGCCGGCCGCTCTACTCGACAACGATGGAGTTGTCGTACTCGGCAGAAGCATACTGGATGCGTTCGATCGGCTTGAAGTCCTCGAAACAACCGCTGAAGCGATTATCAATGCGCAAAGCCTAGGGAAGATATCGACCATGAGCGAACAGGTTATTGATGAGCTTAAAACGGCATTCCAACTGAGTTAATTAGCCGCACATTCGATTTTTTGATAGAGATCGCTTACACTACCCAGAGTATGTTCCATTTCTCTAGTCAAATGTCGCTGTGAATTCCTACGAACAACCTGCTGTAATCGAACAACGCGGTGAGCGTCCTCTTTCGCTCTATAGCCGACTGGATGGGCCGATTTCTCACTTGACATTACTTCAAAGAGGCTTGCTATTTGCTGAGATTGCCATGATCGCCTACAACGACGAGTTGGAGGTGATTCAAGCGGCACAAGTGATTGGATTTCCCATTGTGTCCTTCATGAACAATGATGGCTCACAAGCGTTCTGCTTGCGCAATGATCATGATTGTGTGCTCGCATGCCGTGGCACAGAAATGTCGGATTGGAATGATATCCGAGCTGACGTAAATGTGGGAACGGTTTTAATTGAGACCATGGGGCGTGTGCACCGCGGTTTCAATCGCGAGGTTGATGACATCTGGCCATTCTGCCAAAAAGAAATGCATCAGCATGAACTTCCTTTTTACTTTTGTGGGCATTCATTAGGCGGAGCCATGGCGACCATTTGTGCCGCTCGCGCCAGAGGCCCAATGGTTCACTGCCAACCTAAGGAACTCTTTACTTATGGCAGCCCTCGCGTTGGTTGCAAAAAATACATAAGCTCGTTTGAATTACATTACTACCGTTTTGTAAACAATAATGACATCGTCACTCGTATCCCTCCCGCATGGATGGGCTATCAACACAGCGGTCAAGAGGTCTACTTTAATCGCAACGGTGAAATAAAACAGTATGGCTATCTACTTAAACGTCGCGATCGCTGGAAAGCATTTCTTCGTGGGCTGCTCCATCGCAAAATTGACCATCTTTCCGATCACAGCATACAAGCCTACTGTGATCATTTGCTTAAAGCCGTTCGCAAGGAACTAAACGAAGGAAAACAGTCCAAACAAGACGTTATTGCCAGTGGCGTTTCGCAAAGTTCATAAAGTGCAACCAATCTTCGAGAAGGATATCATGCGCACCCTCTCGAATGTGGTATCCAACGCGATCTCCGACACTTTGTCCTGGATCAGGTTTGTTCTCTGATTGTAACCCTTGGAAACCGAGCAGCCGATAAACCTCTGATGCGTAATAACCGCTTAGATACTCCCCTTTCGGATCAGCCCATTCATCTTTCGTCGCGCTAGCAATGTAAACAGGTCGCGGGGCAATCGAAGCAACTAACGTATGGGCATCATGCGGTAGCTCCGACTCTCTTTCGTTATACTGGCGAAAATTGCGACAGAACCAATGCGGGAATGCTTTGTTGATAATGGCAACTGTTTCCCCAAAGTTTCGACGCTCGATCGCAGCCCCGCCACACCCTGAGTTGTTCGAGATGACAATCGAGAAGCGTGGATCGGTTGCCCCGGCCCACAACGCCGTTTTACCTAATCGCGAATGCCCAACCACTGCGACACGCGAGGAATCAATCGCGGGGTTTTGACTCAGAACATCTAGGATTCGAGATAATCCCCATGCCCAGCCTCCGATCGAACCCCATCGATTGGGATGTAATTCATCACTTCGCTGGCCGGGAAAAAGTGCATGCACACCGTTCTGAAAACTGTCATCAAAATCCGGATCCAAATCTCCATAATACGCTGTCGCCACGAAAAACCCTTGCTTGTTGATTTCGCGAATGGGCCATCGATTCCTCTCCGCTCCTCTACCTTTGTCGGTGGCCTTGTGATCAACGACACCAGCGTTAGCATTCTCCCTCATCCAACTCACCGGGATTCGCAACGCGGGATCCGGATCCACCGCATGGTTGCCTTGGAAGTTAAGACCTAGGAATCCGCCAACTTTGGATTTTTTGGCGGGCAAAAAGACCGCGAGATCAATCGCGAGTTCCGCATGCTCTGTTTTGAACGTTACGACATACTGTTCGCGCAGCGTTTCCCCCTCGTTCATCAGGCCCGATTCGACCTTTTGAAAAGCCAGAGAAAAGGGCTCGTCGGGCAAGAAACCAAATTGATGTTCGGCCAACGTGTTAACTAAACGGCTCCTGTGCTCGTTCCATTCACCTCGTGCAACGATGCTTCCATCTATTTTCTTGAGCAATGGCGGCAAATCCCCCATCTGCACCTGAGATTCGTCGTAGTTTGCCTTTTTAGGCTGCGCAAATAAGGAACCGTTCATGGACGTAACAAGCCCAAATAAAATCGCCAGAGAGGAAATGGCTTTCATGATTCGAGTCTTACCAGTTGTTAGGTGTTGAGGATCTCTTTGGTCAGTTTTGTTAGCAACGAGGTCGCATGAAGGATCTCCGTTTTTTGTCGCTCGGGCTCTTGTGGGATTTCTCTTTCAATGGTGAGTGGACCTCGATATCCGATTTCCTTTAGGGTTGTCAAATATAACTCCATATTAACATGTCCTGCTCCAAGCGGCACTTCGCATCCCCACGTTACACCCGGTTTATCACTCCATGTCGCATCTTTGCAGTGAACGCTGCGAACATATTTTCCAACATGCTTCAACGCAGGAATTGGCTCCCCTGTACCGTAGAGGATCATATTGGCCGGATCAAAGTTGATAAACAAATTGCTGCACCCTGAATCCTCGATGTAGTGCAGTAGCGCCTCTGCAGTTTCCTGCCCTGTTTCGAGGTGAACGTTTTGTCCATTGCGAGCAGCATGGTTGCACAGTTGCCGTGTCACATCGAGAACGTCAGCGTAGTCTTTGGATTCTCGATCATGTGGCACAACACCAACGTGTAATCCAATAACTGAGCAACCTAGTAGCTTGGTAAAGTCAGAGATCTCAAGCATTTCTGCCAGTCGAGTCGCTCTTGTTTCCTGGGGTACCAATCCAATAGTTCGCTCAACGGTGGGAATATCGGCATAACTTTCGCCATCAAAGCCACCGAAGACACACGTTAACTCAATGCCGTACTCAGCCAGTTTTTGTTTAAAGCTTT
This sequence comes from Pirellula sp., assembly GCA_046318795.1. Taxonomy (GTDB): domain Bacteria; phylum Planctomycetota; class Planctomycetia; order Pirellulales; family Pirellulaceae; genus JBKCUI01. The sequence goes on along the minus strand of JBKCTT010000097.1, from coordinate 21,110 downwards.
CGGCCGCTTGCGGATTTCTGCCGCTCGCGTGCGGAGTGTGCAGCTGTATGGAGGGAACATTCAGTTCTCGGGCCACTTCGAGACGAACACCCAATCCGGCGTCAATACTCGTAAATACACCCAAGGACCAAGGAGGCAGCGACATGGAAAACTCGCAGTAGGTTTAGCGTAAAAAAGGGTAGGAAAAATCGCCGCGACACCCTTTTCAGCAAAGCTAAAACTCTTGCCTCGTGTGTCCCTTCGGCATCGCCATTTTAGACGTTTTCCGGTCCCTGTGGATACCACCATTGCCCGAAACAGGATTCTTAAGTCAAACATCTTGCCCTCATTTGATACAATGGAGCAGCCAAAGACCCTCTAATAGTTAGAATACTCTCCCACACAAAGGTCTATCATGTTGCCTTTTCCTTCCACCAGATGCAGCCAACATTTTCTAACGTTGCTAGCCGGGATCTGGCTAGTCGGATGCCCATCGCTCGCGAACTCGCAGGACCAAGTCACCGAACCCAATCCGATTCCGATTTGGCAAGCCGGAGTGCCTAGATTCGAATCACTAGCGTCGAAAGAAGAAATCATCGAAGTCACCAAGAGTGGTGAACGCAACGTCACGAACGTTCACGCTCCATCGCTCGTGCCCTATTTGCCCGAACCGGAAAAATTCATCGGTGTCGCCGTCGTGGTGGCCCCCGGTGGAGGCCATAGCAAACTCTGCATCGACCACGAGGGCCACAATATTTGTAAATGGTTATCGAGCCACGGCGTGTCCGCTTACATGCTCAAGTACCGGTTATGCCGAGAAAAAGACTCCTCCTACACGCTGGAAGAGCATGCCGTCGCTGACCTGGAGAGGGCCATACGATGGGTAAGAACCAATAGCAAAGGCAAACAAGACGCTCCGATCCAAGTCGGAGCCATGGGGTTTTCAGCCGGTGGCGAATTAGTGTTTCTGGCTGCCCAACGCGACGGCAAATCCACGAACACTACCTACGACGCAATAGAAAAGGAAAGCGGCCGACCCGATTTTCAATGTTTGATCTATCCAGGCAAATCTCATTTGATCTCCCCGTCCCCAACAACACCGCCGGTATTCATCGCATGTGGCATGCATGACCGTAAGGACATTTCCGAGGGTATGGCGGAAGCTTATCTTCGGTACAAACAGGCAGGTGTGCCGGCAGAACTTCATATCTACTCGGGTGCAGGCCATGGATTTGGATACCGAACCAACATGAAGGGCCCCGTGTCGACTTGGCCGGAGCGATTGATGGAATGGATCCATGACCAAGTACTCAAGTCGAAGCCCCGTACATAATCGACTACCCCAACAATTCGATGAGGTTCCGACTACTCCAGCATTCGTGCTCGTGCGAGTGCTTCTTCTGCCAGCTGTATGTAGCGTTGATCTTGGGTGCCCGCCCATGCTTTCTGATAGGTAACGCTTAGCACGGTGTAGTTGAACCCTTCGTTTGGTTCTAGCTCACATGCTTTGGCGGCATGTTCACAAGCCTTTTCGTGGGTTCCTTGGGCTGTATGGATTCTCGCGAGCGTGAGGTGCGACAAAGCGTGCTCAGGTGAGTCCTGTATGATCGCTTCTAGAACCGCTTTGGCACCGTCGAGATCACCTTTGTTCTTAAGTTGTTCAGCTTCCTTGTATCGCTCTTTGACTGTTTGCATTTTTCTTTAGAAAATTTTCGTGAGTTAGCAGAAACGGGTTGCAGCGATTGGATGGAAAAGAGGGGCTCCAGAGAGCTCGATTCCTTTACCCAATCGTTATAAACGTCATTCTAGAGGTTGTATCTTTTTCGCAAACCGGAAAATTGGTGAAGATTCCTCATTCTCCTCAACAGGCAAAATTTGACTATCGCAGTTTGTGTCTTAAGTTTCGTGTGGCGTTTTCGAGTTGAAACGCTGGCCACTAAGTTGTGGTCGACTCGCCCCAAAACGGCTGGCTTCTTGGCGTAGAAGTTGGTTGAGTATTGAGGGTCATAATGTTTTTATTAACTCGGTTTAGCCGAGACTACCTGTCGGAGGGTATAAAGATGAAGAATTTCGCCATGAAGTTGAAGCGTTTCTTGAAGAGCGAAGACGGACCAACAGCAGTTGAATACGCTGTTATGTTGTCGCTCATTATCGTTGTTTGCTTGACTGCAGTTACCAACATCGGTAAGCGAGCAAGCACAACGTTCACAAACGTTGCTAACCAACTCGGCGCCGGCGCAGGCACCTAGTCATGCGTAGCCGGTTTGCGTTTCTCATCGCAAACCGAACCGAGCGTGCGCTCGGTTAAAAAATTGCACACCAACTCCGGGAGTTGCATTGGGTTCTGCCCATGCAACTCACCGGCTTGGTGCATTAGATGTTAGACAGGAGTGAATCATGCATCACGCACTTTTTCCGGTAGAGGCCATTTCATCCCTTTGGATGCTTATTTGCTGCGCGGGGACCCTGTTTACCGTTTTCACCGTTTGGCTTTTGTCGCCACGGTAGGCGTTGTTTTTGATCCGGTTGTGGTGTGGCCTTAAGTTTTGAGTTGGTAAAATGAATACAATAATTAACGGACTAATTGCGAACTGGCATATTTGGACGGTCTCGATTGTGCTGGTCGTCGCAGCAGTGATCGATGGTTGGAAGCTCAAGGTTCCAAACTGGATCACATTCCCTATGATTCTCACTGGCTGGGTATACAGCTTCGCTTCGGGCGGCTGGCCCGGGCTAGGATGGAGCTTGTTGGCCACATTCTTTGGCCTCGCTCTCCTATACGGCATTTACATGGTAGGCGGCATGGGTGCCGGCGACGTGAAACTATTAGCGGGCATCGGTGCATGGGTCCATGCGGAACATACTTGGAATATATTCGCAGCGACCGCTATCGTCGGTGGCATCATGGCACTTTGCATGGTGGCTTACACTGGTGCATGGCGAAAACACTACGCTCAGTTCAGAATGCTAATCGGCGAATTTGTCGAAGTCCGAGATCCAGAGGCTCTCTTCCAGCGAGCAGCTGAACGCAAGCCAAGAATGTTTTTGCTCCCCTACGGAATTCCGATGACTGTCGCCGCTCTTGGATACTTCGCTTTTAATGGCATGTATTTCTAAGCGACCGCACGGAAGGCATTACAAAACACCTTCGAGATCAGTTTCTCGAAGAAGATCGCGAAACGATTGATTAGTAACCTTGGTAAGTCCTACCAAGGTTTTTTCATGGAATAGCTATAAAAATGTCCGTACGCGGTCGCTCTCTCCTGTGCAGCGATCAAGATTTGCTAAATTCGGACACCAGTCATGGTTCCATGCACCGCCCGAAAATGTCTCCTTTAAAGAGGCCGCTTGCCTCAAGCATCTCCAACGGAGAGAATCATTACTAGATTCCACTTATTCGAGAGTTGATGCTATGAACACTTTGCCAAGTATTGTTTGGCCCGAACTACCTGACTGCGGCGTCTACCTAACATGGCCCCAAGCGGGTGTGGAGTGGATTCACCCTGACGATGTCTCGCTCGCCGAAGAGCTCATCCCAAGCGGGCGAGTATTTCGAAGGGTCGCTTTCGACGGCACCTATTACCGACTCGAATACGGTCATCACGTATTGCGTGTCAAACCGTCCATGTGGTCTAAGGTCCACGATGACGGACTTTGGATCGGAGACCAAGTCGAAATAAAAGGGGACTTTTTGACCAACGAACCGTCTATAGCTGTTATAACCGAAGCACGTTTTGACCCCAGCACGGGAATGATCGCGTACACGCTGGTACAGCGTGACATGACTTTGGACAAACACTACCATGCTGACGAACTTCGCTGCTTAACCAAACGGCCGGAAAAACTTTCCTCGCGAAGTGACTTTACCGTTGAGACTCCGTCTAAAATACCGGATGACGGACTTCCTAACCTAAAAGAGTGATTCGCATGGCCGAAAAACTAATCCACCGAGCATCGCAAACTGGTTCCTCAGCAAATCTAGACCGTAACATCATTTGGCAATTGGCGGCAATCGGTTGTCTTTTTGTTTTGATAAATGCTACCGGCTGCGATTCCAGTTCTACGATCGATTCGGTAATAAACAGCCCTAGCAACACCAACAGTCCGGCAGCCAATAACGCAACCGGAGGAGCGGGTGTAGGCTTCGGAGAAATGGTGGGAAGTAACCAATCGCCCAACTCCTCTCCGCCTCAATCGCCAACGCCGCCTTCCCATGCAGGAACCGCTAAATCCAATACGGGAGCTAGCGATCCAAATGGCCTGGGGCTGGGTGCTTCTGGCATCAATACAGATTTAAGTGACGTCTCCACTAGATTGGATCCACCTAAAATCTCTCGCAGCGACTTCGTAATCCGCCTTTCTCTATCAGCGAGGGAACAATTACTCGAGGAAACAAAAAAGCCTGGCAATGCTTACTTACTTGTTGGCAAAGTCACCACGACGAAAGACGATTGGCAACACATCAGTTTTGTCGACTATTATGAACCAGACCGGCAGTACCAATTTCGAACCAATGGCGTAAAGATTTTGGTACCTCGGGAACTAGTCAATCGTCTCCATAATGCTACCATCGACTTGGATTCAGACAGCAAGCGGTATTTCGTAACTTTGGCTCGCTAGCGGCGAGTCCTAGTTTCTTTTCCATTCGACCGATTCAACCCACACATTCAACTTTACATGTCTGACTACTCGAGCAATTTAACCACCCCATCTTATCCGAAAAGAAATTGGTATCTGACGGTCCTGATCGTGGGGTCAACGTTGTTCGCGGTCGGAGGGGTATTCCGTGCTTTGTTTTACGGACCTGTTCACGCCCGTTGGCTAGTCGCTCATGCAGCAAATGAGCTTGCAGCGCAGCGAGTCGACTCAGCCGTTTCTTGGCTCGATAAAGCCTACAGTGCTTCTTCGGACATTGCGAGCGATAGCGATTATTGGCGATTACGATTCGAAATTCTTACAGGCAAAAATCCGCTTCCTACTGATGAACTGGATCAATTTGTCAACGAAGCGATTGAATCAATTAACAGAGATGCTTACCAAATCTACAAGACCACGGTAGCATCCAAACTCAGCAGACTGCTCTTTAACGAGACCTACTTTAAACAAGCATTGCTCGTTCTAGAGAAAACGTTACCACCTCTGGAAGATCGAACCCCATCAGAAAACAACGAAATTGCCTACACACGCTCGATCGCGGGACAGGACTTGGACATAGCTCTAGCGGAGATTAATCGGTCTTTGGTGGACAGAAACACCAACCAGTTCTCGCAGCTCTTCGATACCAAAGCTTGGATCTTGTATAAAAGAGGAGAATCAGAAAAGGCTCTTAAATTTGCGGACGCAGCAGTCAAAGAGTGGTACACGGAGATTGCAGCGGCTAACGCGAACTACGCCCTATTACTTCTTCCAGACGACAAGTTCACTCTGACAAAAAAGGAAAATGAGCCCGCTATAGACTCTCCATTCTTGGAGGAAAACCCAGAGTCTACTCCAACGAAACCACAGCAACCAGCAGCCGCCACTCGCTCAGGTTTGCAGTCGGAGAACAACGAGTCATTCGTCACACTCGATACTTTTTTGTCAAAGTACAAAATCGATCCAGTCCAATCCGCTGTTGAGCCGAGCAGCGATCGTGTCGAGAAGACGAGTGGCGATGTGTCTAAATTGCCTACGAAAACAACGGGTATCGGACGAGATCGAGGTAGCCTACTGCATACGACGGCCGTGCTTCGTTATCATCGAGCCTGCATATTGGAGGCCCTGAATAAAATTGACCAAGCACAAAAAGACTATTACTGGCTAGATGCATTCGGTTACACCAATACCAATGACCTCTACTAGCCGCTGCGAATAGACCAGCTCATTCCACGCTTACTCTCCAATATTTTTTCCACTCGACGACGACTTCTTTACCAAGAATCTACTTCATACCGACACTAGCCGTCTGAACAATTTGAGGACGGCTCTCTTGGCGATGAGGATTGTAGACAACTCCCGCCCTTTGGTCGTACCGATAGTACCCACCTAGTGGCGTTGGTTGTAATCTCCGATCAGTCATACCCGATTTATACAGATCGATCAAATTCACATCCGGGTGCTTTCCTACGCTGGCCATGTAACATGCCGCCAACTCATTAAGTACCCTCAGATTCGCATCGTCCATCGCGAATTGGTAGCTTTTAAATTGCCCAGAAATAAGCCACGAGAAAACTACAAATGTTGCACCTAGAGAAATGACCACGGGAATGCGACCAACCCGATTCGTGATCGGTTTTAAAAAACGCAATGAACGTGGAACGGATGGCGACATGATGTGATCCGATGACAACAGAAAAGGCAACGACACTTGGAAGCTAGCTTACTCGTACCGACACAAGAAATTCTTTACCGGCGGCCTTCTCGGTTTGATGAAATCCAATGGCCGATTGTTCCGTTTACAACGGAAAGAACTGCTCTAGGGGTGCGTTGAGGGGCTATTGCAGGAGTTGGTCTGCCGCGGCGAGTAAATCTCTGATATGCTTTTCGGCCGATTATTCATCGTGAACCTCTTAGGATTTCAGATTTCAACATGTCATTGCAGAACAAGATTGTCGTCGTCACGGGTGGTGCTACTGGGATCGGGTTTGCCCTAGCACAATCCTTTTCCGAAAAAGGAGCTCTGGTTGTAATAGGATCACGCCGACAATCGGCCATCGATGAGGCGATCCAAAAATCCAGCGGGAAACTCCACGGCAAAGCAGTCGACGTCGGTAATCGCGACGACGTTAATCAATTTATGACTTGGGTGGAATCGACAATCGGTCCAGTGGACGTTCTCGTTAACGCCGCTGGCGTCAATATCAAAGACCGCACCATGGCATCTATGCAACCTGAGCAATGGGACCAGGTTATGCAGATCAATGCAACAGGGGCTTACAACTGTATTCACGCCGTCCTGCCAGGAATGAAGAATCGCAAGTCAGGATTTATTGTTAACATCTCCAGCGTCACAGGCAAACGAGCCATCGCCCTCGGCGGTGTTGCTTATGCGGCGAGTAAATTCGCGATGACGGCGTTGGGAACCTGCGTAGCCAACGAGGTAGGTGGAGAGGGAATTCGAGTCACCAACGTCTATCCTGGAGAAGTAGACACTCCTATTCTCGATCATAGACCAGTCCCCGTCACGGAAGCTCATCGTCAAAGCATTTTGCGACCGGAGGATATAGCACAAGTTGTCGTGGCACTCGTCGACACCCCAGCTCGTGTGCACGTCCCGGAAATTGTGATCAAACCGGTGCATCAATCGTATTACTAAGCGAAGTATTGCCCGAGTACTACCAAACGTTTTGATTCGTCATCGTGTCTGGTGATCATGGTGGCGAATCACACCCCGCGGCGCTGATAAAATCGAAGAAACTCTTTGCGCCAGTCTTGGCGCAGCTCCCGACTGAGCCGCCGTCCGAGATAACCTGCGGCAGCGCCCGACTGTAGATCTTGCAAGTACTGCCGAAATGTGGCGCGCGTTTCAGGGCTATGGTGAAGTAAAAAAGCGACCACACTCCATGCATCTCGATACTGCTTCGATTCAAGAGCACCGTCGACATGCCATTGTTCAAGCTCTTCAATTGCGGGAACTTGACCATAACGGATCTGCGCCAAGACTCCTTGAGCATGTTCTCTATGGGACAACCGATCGGGTAGTGATGTTTCAAAATACTCCGCAAGCCCCTCATCCAGCCAACTCGGAAGCTTAGTCCTGCAGCTATGAATCATTGCATGAGCACATTCATGCCGTGCATCAACGATCCAGTCATCATGCATGTAGGTCAGAACCAAGCCTGGACCACGATGCTGAACAAATAAAGCTCTACGCTTCGGAAGCTTAGGAAAGTGTTCGTCAAGATACGAGTCGTATTCCACCCTATCACGAAGTACAACGATCTTAATCTCGTCGACTAAGAAAGTGAGTTCTAAAACGTCTTCTACCTCTTTTTTGTAACCGTCCAGTCTGTCGGCGAGCGATTCTATTTTGGCCACATCAAGTGTGGAATACAGAACAAAGGGAGCATAGGTCGTAGTTGTGTTCCACCTAGAATGAGTCTCGACCTTCTTCGTATCTGATGCAGAATACGTCCGAATCGAGATTAGATTGCTAGCCGCCGAGCCACCACGGGCAATCTTAGTATCGAATTCATCTCCGGCCGAGGCACTATCGCTACGGGCTGCAATTAACGAGGCGATCGAAACAGATGCGGTTCGAAGAAATGTACGGCGATGAACGAGACCATTCCCTCGCGACAAATGCTTGCCTAGAATCTTAGAGGGCTTAAGAAAATTCATCAGCATCGCTCTGTATCAAGCCGAAAGGAATGCGTTATTGCTTGAAGTATTCCTGAGCAGAAACAACTTTAAGCTCCTGAACGTTCGCTAGAATTCTTGCCACAGACTCGGCATCAGCCGAACTAGGTGATGTAGGTATTATGAGTTTCGCGACAATCTCATCCCCAGCCCGCGATGCTTTCGTGCGACGACGAAGCTCGATCGGCAAAGATTGCTTTTCGAGCAAGTACTCGTTGAGAGCTAGACGAATTTGCGGAGGCCGTTTCGGTGGAAAGACCGCGGCGATTTTTGTCGACCAATCGACATGTTCCAGATAGCGAAGTGTTAATTCGTTAAACGGCCCCTTGTCGAGCTTCGCTTCATAGATCACTTGCTCGTTCTCAATTCTCACCACTTCACTCTTTATAACTTGAACGTCTCCTTTGGACTCTGGCTTTCTGGAACTCTTGAGCGTCAAGGCATTTAGTTCCGCCAGCATGGAGTCGAGAGAATCGAGTTCAATAACGAAGCAGACCCTTCGATTGGTGTCAGCCACCGTAAGCGTTCGGTTGGTACGATCCAAAACCTTTACTAACGAATTCGAGTGATCCGTTTCGATCGTAAGCGTTTCGGTAAAGTATGTCTTGTATTGTTCAAGGGGCGGAGCGGTCTCTTTAGCGTAGATATCAACGTCGATCCGCATGCAGCTTTGCCGATCCTTATTTTTGAAGGCAGCTTCGTTGATCGATTGAGCCGTAGACAACTTGGAGATGCCGCATAAAACCATCATCATAGTGACCAACCCTGGAAGCAATCGGAAAGGCATTACGAGATCCCTCACTTTAGAAATTGAAGGCGGATGTGATGGCTGCGTCCATGGCAACATCTTCGGTAGGATCATAGGGATAGAATACCCTCGCAATCCGACCAGCAACGAGTGTCAAGTAAGCCCGTTGAAAGGTAGACTCGTCCATCTCGGTAACCGGTGCACCAGTGGATGGGTAGATATACTCTGGAAATGATTTGCGAAAGACGGGAGCCGTTTCACCTTTTTTGTAAACAACGACGGCTGAGGTACAACGACCTCGAAACAAAGTCTGCCCCTCACGTAGCTTAAGATCAGAAATGCTCGCATCGATGACATAGTCTGCCCCCAATCGCGAAGCAACTTGCTCGAGATCCATTTGACCGAGCGGTTGATCCTGGCAAACGCCCTCGACCATATCCTGGCTTATCAGTTGGATTTTTTTTACCTTAGCTCCCAAGTGTAAATTGATATGCTTGGCGAGAACAACACTTACGGCGTCCCAGGTATGAACCCCGTTGTTGCTGACTAAAACCGCGACCTTCTTGCCTTTGAGATCATCGAATTCGGCTGGCGTATCCTTGCCCTTGATGACGTACAGGACGTTGGAGAGGAGGCTCACACATCCCGTACTGGCTATTAGAAAAATCAACAAAACCGAGGCAAGCCCCGGCCCCACGATGTACTGTTTCCGACTTGCTCGGTCCGACTTCGGATTTCGGTTCATCTAGACTTCCTGTCTCTGTAAACTCCGACCCACAACTCCCCTGCCCGTGGCTTATATCCAAAGAAATTGGAATGCCGCTAGACCAACTCGATTGTCCACAACCTGGAAATACGGCGATTTGCAATCATGGCGCCAAATTCAGAACTAGAAAAATGAGGAATGGCTGTTAAAACTATTGGTGGTATTCAGTTCGTTGAATCGACGGTGGACAAAAACAGACCTCGCCCCCCAGTCCCCGCATTTTGCCTTGTTTATTCGTTCCGATCCTTTACAGACTAACCATTCATGGAACTTCCCGTCATAAGTTTGGGCCAGCCAGCGCCGGCGGATGAGGCTGCAGAGACGCTTGGATGCGGCACCACCCCTCTTTTCGAGCCCAGTCGGAGACTACCGTCGTGGCTCAAACGAGAAGTCCCCAAAGGAAACGAAAATCGATTTACCTCCGGATTGCTGGACGAGTTGCGGTTGGAAACGGTTTGCGAAAATGCGAAATGCCCCAATCGCATGGAGTGCTATTCGCAAAAAACCGCGACCTTTATGATTCTCGGAAATGTGTGCACTCGCCCATGCGGGTTCTGCGCCGTGAAACGAGGACGACCCGATGCTCTCGAATTGGATGAGCCAGGTCGGGTCGCCGAGGCAGCTTTGAGATTAGGGCTCCGACACGTCGTGATTACCTCGGTCACGCGAGATGATCTTCCCGATGGTGGCGGCGAACATTTTTATCAGTGCGTAATAGCTGTGCGTGAAAAGACTGGCGCAACCGTTGAGGTCCTTACCCCTGACTTTATCAATCACAAACACGGCTTGGATCGCGTCATTGAATCAGCCCCGGAAGTATTCAACCATAACATGGAAACGGTCCCTCGACTTTATCGCCGAGTCCGCGGTCCGAAGAGTGAATACAACTGGACGTTGGAAATGATGACCTACATCAAGGCTAAGAACCCAGCCATCAAGACCAAAAGCGGTCTTATGCTCGGATTGGGAGAGACTCGCGAAGAGTTAATGGATTGCTTAGCAGACCTCCGTCGATTTGATTGTGACTTTTTGACCCTAGGACAATACCTGCAGCCTGGTCCCAAGTATCTACCGGTGCAACGTTATGTTCATCCGGATGAGTTCGCGGAACTACGACAAGTCGCGCTGAGCATGGGATTTAAAAAGGTTGCTTCAGGACCGTTTGTTCGAAGCTCCTATCATGCGAAAGAAATGGCGGACGATTAAGGTTCATGGAACGCCAACAGCGAGCGCTACTGGCTCGTATCCAACGCCATGTCCCGATCGTTGAAACGGAAACGACTATTGCTGGCCAATCGGTAGCATGGATCAAGGTCACAGATCCGGATCAGTTGCTCCTCCAAGCGCTCGCAAAAGGAGAAGATGGATCATTCGAACAAGATCCGTTTTGGGCTGCGGCATGGCGAGCCGCAATCGGCATGGATCATTTTCTCGGATCGATCTCGCAACGTCTTGAGGGAACGAGAGTCCTAGAATTAGGTGGCGGCAGCGGGCGAGCCGGAATCTCGGCAGCCATGCGTGGTGCCAACGTGTGGATCACCGATGCAGCAACGGTAGCCATGCTGGTCTGCCGTTACAATGCACACCATGTTCAGCAACACGTAACCATTCGATGCTTGGATTGGCGGGATCGAGAATCTGGCCTAGGTCGGTTTCCTATCATCGTGGGCTCAGACATCGTGTACGATCCCAAGCTCTTTCCGATTCTTGAACCATGCGTCAGACGCCATCTGGAAGAAGGTGGCGTTGCCTATTTCAGCGAACCGCAACGACACACGGGCGACCGCTTCAAAAAATGGATTCAGTCTGCAGGCTGGCTACTAAACGAACACTTCATCGATCTGCAGGATGGTGAGAAAGAAATCCGCATCTTTGAATGTCGCTTACCACAACGGAGCTAACTTACCGTACCGGTGCTAAACCATGCAGCCGCCGCAGCATCCCAATCTGTCCGGAATGAATCGACTCATGCAACGGACAAAACAGGAGTGCCCCGAGTTTGATCGGATACACTGCAAACGGCATCTCGGTCGGTTCGGCCAGTTGCTGGGCCGGGAACGTCTTGATGGCCGCCATGCTTGCCTCATGAATTGCGTTTAAGGTCGCGAGGAGTTCTGGTTTGCTAGGATTTTCTGCTGGATCAGAGGCTGGAGTCGTGCCACGGCCGAACTTTTTTCTCAACCAGCCTGGCATCAACTCTAAATCCCCCTCAGCTCGCCCCCGTTGCCGAAAGAGCATCAGACCATATTCGGAAACAGCCAAATGTCCAACTTGCCAAGCCACATGGCTGGTCGCCCCCTGAGGAATGACATTCCACAATTCATCGGGAATGGCTTCCAGAAGATTGTGCGTGTAATTTCGAGCAAACTCCATTTGTCCAGCGACAGCGTCTCGCATGGCCAGGATTTCCGCGTCGCTGGGGATCTTAATTTCAGACATTCTTCGATTCTTTAGGGGAAATGGAAGGGAGGGGGGAACACGAAATCGATGAAATGAATAGACCGGAATCGCAAGAAACGGTCAACCGTCACCTTGTAGGGATGTCGATTCGTTGGGAAAATACGCCCGATGATCCAACCATCCAGCCCTACGATCCAGATTCTCCAACCATCATGGAATGATTCGTGTCCAACGCACCCTCTGGCAAACCTGCTAAAAGTATCGGCGATTTATTGCGCGAGTTCCGCGAACATCGGGACCAAATGAGGATGGAGCTATCGAAAGCCATCGTGGGCCAAGATGAAGTGGTTGAACAACTTTTTGCCGCGATCTTTACCCGCGGCCATTGCTTGCTCGAAGGAGTTCCTGGACTGGCCAAGACGCTTATGGTTTCTTCGCTTGCCAAGATCCTCGACGTTAACTTTAAACGAATCCAATTCACTCCCGACTTGATGCCTTCCGACATCACCGGCACCAACGTGCTTGAAGAGGATTCTGAGGGACGACGCGAATTTCGCTTCGTCGAAGGCCCCATCTTTACCAACATCCTTTTGGCGGACGAAATCAACCGTACCCCACCAAAAACCCAAGCCGCATTGCTCCAAGCGATGCAGGAACGAGACGTAACAGTCGGCCGCCAAACCTATCAGTTGCCCGAGCCATTCTTCACGATCGCAACGCAAAACCCGATTGAACAAGAAGGAACCTATCCGCTTCCCGAAGCGCAATTGGACCGGTTTATGTTCAACATTAAGGTTGGATACCCTACAGCTGACGAAGAAGAGAAGATCTTGTTGTCCACGACTCGCAGCGAGAAACCTGAGATTAACAAAGTTCTCTCCGCCCGCGCTATCATGAATATCCAAAAGCTCGTGGGTAGCGTTGCAGTCAGCCCATTTGTGGTGAAATATGTCGTTGCGTTGGTTCGCGCCACTAGACCATCAGAACCAGACTCACCAGAAGTGGTCAAAGAACTACTCGACTTCGGCGCTGGTCCTCGCGCAGGGCAATTTCTTATCCAAGCCGGTAAAGCCATCGCCGCGATGGATGGTCGATTTAGCGTTGGAATCGAGGATGTAAAGAAGATCGCCATCCCGGTCCTGCGACATCGATTGAGTACCAATTTCCAAGCGCAAGCGGAAGGCATGACCACGGACAAAGTCATTCAACGTTTGCTCAAAGAAATCAAAGAACCCTCGGTGCCCAAATACGGTGGCATCGATGCAGCCGTTCCCCCAGTTCAGTGAAGCACTTTACTTTTGCTCTCTCGCCAACCCAATTGAACACAGCCGACGATGCATTTTACTTTGGAAGGACAGGAACTTATCCGCGCTCATTTTCGGAATTTGCAAATGCCCGTTCGATTGGCTCTCGATGCGACCGCTGGCAATGGTTTTGATACTCTGTTTCTTGCGGAACTAGTCGGCCCAGACGGCACGGTGATTGCAATCGATCTCCAGCCAAACGCCATCGCTTGTGCGCAGCAAAAACTTACCCAACACGGTTTCGAGACACGAGTTCGCTGGCACTGCCGATGTCACTCGGAAATCGGTTCCATTCTTGAACAGACCGATGCACCTATCTTGAATGTAGCGATGTTCAATCTAGGGTATCTACCCCTTGGGGACAAATCGATCATCACTACGAAAGAAACCACCCTCAGGGCGCTAGACCAGACATGGGGACATCTAGTTCCGCATGGCCTACTAAGCCTGCTGTCTTATCCAGGTCATGCAGGTGGCTCCGAAGAGCACCAAGCGGTATGCCAATGGGTAGAAACCATTTCTCGAGAATCGAGAATAAATCGATTCACCGACGAACAAAACCCCAAGAGCCCAGTTATGTGGTTGATCGTAAAAAATTAGCTACCTTCGTATCTACCCAAACCTCATCAATTGACTCGTAAGTCAGATTCGGCACAACACATGGTAAAAATCGGCGCTCACATGAGCATCGCAGGCGGATACTTCAAAGCGGTTGAGTCGGCGTGCGAGTACGGCATGGATGTGGTTCAACTCTTCACAAAGAATAACAATCAATGGGCCGCTAAGCCTCTAACAGACCAAGACGTAAAGTTATTCGACGATTCGCTGAAGAAGACGGGCGTCACTCGTCCTCTGTCGCACGCTTCGTATTTGATCAATCTAGCATCTCCCAAAGATGACCTGTATCGGAAATCGATCGATGGCATGGTGATCGAATGGCAACGTGCCGAACAGTTGCATCTAGACGGCGTCGTCATGCACCCAGGTGCGTTTGTGGATTCGAGCGAAGAACTCGGACTCCAGCGGATCGCAACCGCCATCGCTGAGATATACGAACGAGTCTCACCGAAACGATCTTGGTTACTTTTGGAAAACACGGCGGGTCAAGGTTCCAATCTAGGTTGGAAGATGGAGCATCTTGGTTGGCTGCTGGAGAGAACAGGCGAATCGATGCAAGTAGGTGTTTGCTTCGACACGTGCCACGCTCACGCGGCTGGTTACGACATGTCGACCGAAGAAGGGTTTAAAGCTTGGGAGAAAGAAGCCAAGAAACATGGTGTGCTCGATGCGATCAGAGCCTTGCATCTCAACGACAGCAAAAAAGGTTGTGGTAGCCGAGTCGATCGCCATGAGCACATCGGACAGGGCTCAATAGGTGATGAAGGATTCGTCCGAGTCCTCAATCACAAGGTTCTAAAAAAGCATCCGATGTACCTTGAGACAGACAAAGGGCAAACCGAAGCAGGCGAAGATTGGGACGCTGTTAATCTCCGTCACTTACGTAGTTTAGTGAGCTGAGGTTAATATAATCTTCACACATTTGCATCATCCCATAGGCGCCTCAAAGCGGACTGATTGTGGCCGTTGATTGTGGTGATCAAAAAAAGTTGAAACAGGATCTCTAACGAAAGAGACGAGTATGCCGAATTCACCATTGATCCCAGCCAACTGGAGCGATTTTCCAGACGAATTTCGAAATAGGCTGGGCACATCGGTTGGGCGACAGCGATGCATGGTCGCGGCCAACCAACTTCTTATCGTAGCTCATCATGTACCAGAACATGATGAGCACGCACGACGGGGTCTTTTGTTCTGGATGAATGCTCAAGGGGAATGGCGGGCCAGCAACGGCGATCCCGGTAAAGCCGCCTTGCAAATGCACCTCGATCGTTATGCAAAGCGTGTTGATGCCTATGAAGCGGAAGAGACGCGTGCTCAAACTGCCGATGAGTATCTACGCCTGCTTGACGGACTGGTTCCGATCGTTCGCTCAGCAAAAAATTTCCTCGCAACTCTTGAGGAAGCCCGAAAAGAGTTCCCTAAAGAAAGGTCACTCATCGACCACCGCGACCGAGCTTACGATATCTCTCGTCAAGTCGAGTTGCTTTACGAGGACTCTAAGAATGCGATGGAGGTCACACTCATTAGAAGAGCGGATGAGCAAACTGCAGTCACGCATCGGATGGCAGTTGCAGCGCATCGATTGAATTTGCTGGCTGCGGTGTTCCTACCTTTAGCAACCCTGGGCTCTATCTTCGGGACCACTCTAACAGATAACTGGAGCTGGTCGAAAACGCCGCTCGGTTTCGCATGCTTCGTGATTTCAGGAATCGTGCTTGGCCTAGTTCTCGCACGATTCGTTTCTACAGCCGAGAAGAAGTAGGTTTAGTTGCGACATACCATTCTGTTCTTGGTTTAGCATTTCAACATTCTTTTTCGGCCGCGATGGAGTCCTGTATACTGAAGAGGTCGATTTTGGAAATGCATAACCTGCCGAGCAACTTCTCCCCGGCGAATTTACGAATCTTAAGGAATACGATGAGAGCACGAACGATTAGTTTCGCACTATCCCTGTTGGCAACCTCGATTCCCGGTATGTCGGCCTATGCGGACAATTGGGGACATTGGCGAGGCGTCGATGGCAACGGAATTGCATTGAACGTTGATCCGCCAACCGAGTTTGGACCATCCAAGAATCTCAAATGGCGATTGCCTATCCCCGGTCGCGGATCG
Organism: Pirellula sp.; assembly: GCA_046318795.1. GTDB lineage: Bacteria > Planctomycetota > Planctomycetia > Pirellulales > Pirellulaceae > JBKCUI01. Next base: position 4,843 of record JBKCTT010000097.1, on the reverse strand, counting down.
GGATCCCCCGTTGTCTGGGACAATCAAGTCTTCGCAGTCACGGCGGCTCCGATTGCTGGACAAAGAGACAAGCTCAGCTTCCGCGTTTATTGCATCGATCGCCAAACAGGCAAAGCCCTTTGGGAAAAGACCGCAATTGAAGCTATTCCTCACGATCCAACTCACTCGACCAATACTTTCGCTTCCGCGTCACCATGTACCGATGGCAAACATGTTTACGCACACTTTGGATCGCAAGGGCTATTCTGCTACACCATGAAAGGTGAGTTGGTATGGTCGAAGCAATTTGGCAAGATGCGAATTCGAAACAACTTCGGTGAAGGCAGCTCGCCAACGGTGGTTGATGACATGATCATTGTCCCGTGGGATCACGAATCGGGCTCGAAGCTGTTCGCACTAAACAAGCTAACAGGAGAAACCGTTTGGGAGATCTCGCGCGATGAACCAACTTGCTGGGCAACTCCTCATATCGCAACCGACTCCACTGGTCGCAAGCAAATTGTCATGAACGGCCAAACAGCAGCGCGAGGTTACGACTTAAAGACAGGCGAAGAGCTTTGGAAATGTGGTGGACAAACGCAGCGTCCGTGTGCTTCGGCAGTTTCGAAAGACGGGATTACCTATGTAACGAGCGGATTCCGAGGTTCCTTTATCGGTGCTTTTGATATGGCAGGTAAAGGAGACCTTCAAGGAACGAAGTTCGTGAAATGGTCCGCCAATAAAAACACCCCAGATGTTGCATCCCCGGCCTTGTCAGGCAATCGATTGTACTACTACAAAGAGAAGACTGGCCTCTTAACCTGTGTCAACATTGCGACCGGCAAAGAGATCTACGCAGCGGCTCGGATTCCGGGCATCAATAGCACCTATGCATCACCTGTCGTTGCGAATGGTTTTATTTATTTGACCGATAGGCAAGGCAAGATCACAGTCATCAAGGATGGTGATTCCGTTGAAGTGGTCGCAACGAATCAACTCGATGAGGGTGTCGATGCCACACCAGCGTTTGTCGACAAAGAGATTTTCATTCGTAGCGACAGCGCGTTGTATTGTTTCTCAAAGTAGAAATGCGATTTAAAGATCGCATTACGAGTATCCGGTAGCTGCTTCGTTCTTCTCTTAATTGCGACTAGCGTTTTTGCGCAGTCCGATTCGCCGATGATTGACAAACATTCGATACAGCTCCCATCGGATCACGTCGCCGTATTAGCGCGGTACCGATATCTTCGCGACTAAATCCCAACCCGCAGCGTAAGCAAGGGACACATGGCTTCCAAGCCATGCAGAAATGCGGCCCCTCGCTCACGCTTTTTGAAGTTGCGCTATTTTGGATTTAGGGGCAAAGCCCAGTTCGTTTACCTAGCCAGGCCTGGAGGGCCTGGACCGCGATCCACCAAGATTTTTCAAGGGCCAACGGCCTGACCGGTTGCTCCTTGCTGATTTCCGAGCCATCCGAAACGGCCGGACCTTTGGCCCGAAAAACTTTTTACTGGGCAACTTCAAAATTAACGCTCTGTGTCGGGTGCTGATCGCTCGAGTTAGTAAGTTATGCTGACTTGTTAGCGCCCTGCCCCTGGCGATGCCCAATACGGTTAAACGAAAGAATCCAGTCTTTGATGTGTCTTCACCTGTGATTAGCCGAGCGGTTCGATTTTGAGTGCTCTCAAGATCTAACTCTCCTGTAAAACGTAATCATATGGGACTCGACTTTTGAAATCCGTGGGATGCTTCAAAGGAGAGCCGAACACTTTTTGCATGTTGAAACTTCTTAAGATACTCACCCGCAGCCTCCGTGTTTCCAAGTCTCTTATGTACAAAATAGAGAACCTCGAAAGGGGATTCAAACCACCCCGGCAAGAAGCGAAATGCAAAGCGATCGGTGCCACGCTTCGATCCCTCCACGTGGCCGATGGAGATGGACGCCTGTGACCATGTGATCGACTCTTCATCGCGATGAAGCCGGTAGCAGCAAAGTCCCGCCAACCAAAACAACTCGGGCCAATTGGCATCTTTTTGTAACCCCTTACAGCAAAGCTCAAGTGAACGAACATAGTCTTTCTGTTTGTAGGCAATCGATGCTGCACAGTAGGCAGCGCACGCAGCCTGCTCATGAGGACTAGGTCGGAGTTCTATCACTTTTTCGTACGCGCGAATCGATTCTTCGAATCGTCCAAGACCCTTATAGGTTTGCCCCAAAAAATACCACCATCGCGCGTCAGCCCCCTCTTCGCGCGTGACATCCAGCAGAATGTCGAGATCCCTCTCATACTTGAATTTCGACAGTTCTTGCGACTTGGGAAGCTCATGGAAAACACAGTTTTGCAAATGAGCCATCTCAGTTTTGTAGTAACCGACAAAACACTCATGAGTACGCCCTGTCCATTTCATTCGTTCAGGCAAGGGAAGCCTAAAGAATCGCTCTTTTTTGTAAGTGCCACAGCCAGCCGATACCATCCAGACCGTAGTTGTGGGTGCATTTAAGAACTGTGATTCCAGAAAGGCTCTTGGATTCGCATAAGAGATCGACAGACGCTCGTCGGTGTCAAGTGTCATTGCAAAGTCAGCACTCAACTTGGACGCCTCGACTAATGCGAAGTTTCGTGCCGCCGCGAAATCGTTGATCCATCGGAACTTGGCGATTGCAAACTTTGAACCGGCGATCGATTTCGCAATCTCGATGGTCGCGTCCGAAATACCCGTATCGATCAGCAATACTTGATCAACAAATTCGATGGCACTCTTGATTGCATCGCCGATGATGCCCGCAGCATTTCCGGAAAGTATCGTTGCAACAATCTTCATTCCAACTTCCACACCCTATGGGACGATAGGCTCCGTCGGGAGTTATGCTAACGTCTCTGTGCCGTATTCATTCTCGCAGGATCGAAACAAAACGGAATCGCTGATCGGTCAAAGGCCTGCATCAGTGGTACGAACCCCTCTTCTTGAAACCAATCGATTTCCTCCGGATAGAGAGGAACCAGCCGCAACAAGGAAATGTCCTTGCTGCGTAGCTTCAACACATGATCCTGAATCACCAAGAAACCGCTGAAGAGTGTATTCGGAATGATCGGATGATCATAGCAATAAACGCTAATGGGACCTCCGATGTTTCTATTCTCGAGGTGAGGCGATTGAGCAATTTCTCTCAGCACAACGATTGGCCAAGCGTTCATTGGGTTGGTAATGTCTGCATGAGGATCCCAAGCCGGTGGCAACTCTAGAAAAAGCTCGGCAAACGAAATGTAAGGAGCCCCCGGCGCGATTTCCGTTTCAGCCATAGCATTAGTCGACATGCCATACGTAAACAGAACCGTATTCGGCTGTTTCGGTGAAGGTTCTGTTCGACGCACCGTGATCAATGGTGTCGTTGGGACCAGTTCACAATAAGCGTTCGACGAAATAGGTCCAAACCGATCAGCGAAATAGGACTCAATGTCTTTGATTTCTGTTGGTACGTCTGTAGGGATCAATCAACGATCTCCACGTTGGGGTTTTCTTTGAGGATTTCCTTTGCCGTCTTAGCACCGTGCTCTAGCAAAATTTTTCTCACGGGGGAATCGCTCGAAGCAAAGTCGAGAACCGTTCGTGCATTCGACTTGTCACCAAACATGGCAAAGACAATGTTCGGGTTCGTCCCCTTTTCCAGGAGCAACTTCAAAATCGCTTCGCGATGTTCTCCGACACTGCTACCATTTATCGTTGTGATTAAACACCGAGTACGATTGGGATCAGCGCCGTGTTCCAAAAGAAGCCGGACTGCGTCGATCTGACCGGCAGCTACTGCCCACGTCAATACATCTTGCCCGTCGTTCGCGTTCGCATCGGCTCCTTTCTTAAGAAGAAATCCAGCAGTACCAATTTTACCCTTCCTACATGCATCAATAAGAAACCTAGTTCTGGATTCAGGGACATCGAGAAAAAGTGGTCCCTTCTCTAGTATTTCAATGCATTTCGAATCTTCTGAATGATTGACAGCGCGATAGAACTCTTTGTAAAGTCCTTCGAGTATGTGCGGAGGCATTGGTTCTTCATCTTCAACTTCGTCTATCATACGGTGACTCCTAACGTTATGCGAAAACAGTGGCAATTGGATTATCTTGAATCCCAGGTTCGTAAACCAAAACAAAATTACTGCAACAATCACAACCTTTGCCCCGACTCGATCTTGCGTCGTGCAAATTCGAGAGGGTCGACAATGACCATTTTGAACACGAAACGATCATGAACCACGCTCGGTGAAAATTGACGAGTCATCTTGGTCACGGCATTGATTTCCGTTGGTACCTCTACAGAACTCAATCAACGATCTCCACATTGGGGTTTTCTTTGAGGATTTCCTTTGCCGTCTTAGCACCGTGCTCTAGCAAAATTTTTCGCACGGGGGAATCGCTCGAAGCAAAGTCGAGAACCGTTCGCGCATTTGACTTGTCACCAAACATCGAGTAAACGACATTTGGATTACCGCCATACTCTAAGAGTAATTTTAAGATTGCCTCACGCTCTTGCCCTACACCACTTCCTGAGGCCGCCGTTATCAAGTTTCGTCCCAAAGTAGGATTTGCACCTCGCTCCAAAAGAAACTTAACCATTTCTATGTTTCCATTTCCAACAGCGCGGTTTAAGACTGTTAATTTTCCTTCTACGGAATCAATATCTACACCGCTTCTCAGGAAAAAATCCGCCGTTTTCACCTTCCCTTTTCGGCAAGCTTCTAAAAAAAGAGAGGCGTTCCACTCCTCGGGAAACACCTTTTTTTCTAATAGAGCGATACAAATAGAATCGTCCTTAAAAGCAATCTCGCTTCTCAAATTACGATAAAGCTCATCCATCATCTCGCTAG
>JBKCTT010000096.1:0-12246 GCA_046318795.1 Pirellula sp. | reverse complement strand
ACCCTAGCCATGATCCCTTGGGCAGCCGGTGATCGACAAATGTTCCCAAGACACACGAACTGCACCTTGAAGATTGAGTGTGCTAGCTTTTCAGAATTATCAAGAAATTTCGTCATTGTCTGTTAGATTTACGTGAATATTGAGGACCTGACCTGGATCATCGAGGACTTGAGATAAAGAATAGTAGTGTCGATAAACCAAAGGTTGTCGTTGGCAGAGACCGTCGGAAAGGGCAAAGTCGGTGAGCAATTCGTTCCATCCCAATGATTGGGTCGTTTACACGAGAGAAAAGTATAGCCGTTCACCAGGTCCGCGCGCCAAAAACATTAACCCTGCCCCTCGTGGAGAACTCTATTCTTACGAGGTGGACAAGTACTGGGTGGTCCGTGAAGTGCGGGAAAAAGAGCTTGTCCTGGAAACTCGCACCGGCAAACTACATACTCTCCCGATCAACGACCGTCGCCTCCGAAAAGCCAGCTTGTGGGAGAGACTTTTTCATTCCAATCGCTTCCCCCCAAAAATTGGTCGTTCTGGCGAACTGACCACGCGATGACCAGACGAGTCAACTCAGTCCTTCTAATCGGATTCCTTTGGACCTAGAGGGATCGGAATGCTAGCATAAATCGATGTTCCCCTCAGGTTCTTCCTGGGGTTAACCGATTGAAAGGCATTTTATGTCCAGCTCACCATCTCTATTCGCGCCAGACCAAGCTCTCTCGGCGCTAGGTCACAACGCGCCCAGTCCTGACTCGCAGTCGCATCCGCCCCGAGGTGATGCCGCTCTGGAGGCCCGGCACTTGGTCGCTCGTTTGGGGGACCAAATACGCGGGATCCAATCGTCCATTCGCCGAACCGGGCCAGTTATCTCGTCCGGCTCTGTTGCTCTCGATCGATGTATGCCGCACGGAGGATTTTTGGGCGGAACGATTCTTGAGCTGACTACGCCACATGGATTGCCTGTCGGAGCGACTAGCATTGCTCTCAATATTGCGAAACATGCCGTGGAACCAGAGCAGGAGTCGGGTGACGGCACTACCAACCAAAGAACACCGATGGCGGGCAAATATGTGGTTGTGATCGAGCCGCCCGCACCATATTACCCACCAGCCCTCGAGCATCTCGGGCTACCGTTAGAACGAGTCATTGGCCTACGGCCATCCAACTTAGCTGACCTACTCTGGAGCATGGATCAAGCCTTGAGATGTCCGGCTGTTGGTTGCGTGATAGCGCATATCGATCGATTGGATGATCGAGCAGCACGAAGATTACAGTTGGCAACAGAAATAGGTGGGGGGCTGGCTATCTTGGTTCGACCTGCGATCGATGTGCGTTGCGAGCGTAGCTGGGCCGATGTGCAATGGTATGTTGCCAGCGAACCACCAGCATCGAAAACGCAAACGACCTCAACCGACCAGACCTTATCGGCAGTCATGCCAACAATGTTATCTCCCACGCGTTGGTTTCGGATGACTTTAAAGCGCTGCCATGGTGGACGGGCCGGTGCTAAGGTACGAATTGGGATCGGTGCGCAGGGGGAATGGGTCGAATCGAATGGACGCGAGGTAGGGAATGCCAAAACGAATCATGTGCATCTGGCTGCCGAACTGGCCAAGCCAACGCGTATTCGTCGCGAAGCAGCAGGCTGAAGCACCCCAGGAGTCACCTACTGCGTGTGTGTTTGGGATCGGACCAGTAATCCTATACCGCACTGACGCTCGTAGAGGTCAAATCGTGGCAGCTGCCAATCAAACGGCTCGGGCTGCAGGCGTCTTGCCTCAGATGCCTCTTAGCCAGTGCGGCAGCTTGTGCCCCGAAGCCCTCGTGCTCGAACACGATCCCCAATCCGACTTAGAAGCACTCGTCCAATTGGCCGAGTCTGCACAATGCTTTAGCCCCATCGTTGGTATCGAAACACTCGATGCCGATATGTGGGCAGGTCGATCGCTCCACGAACCTCAATCTCTGTATCTCGATGTGACCGGAATTCCCAATCTCTTTGGTGGAGAACTCGCGTTCGCCCAGAACGTGCAGTCGTGGCTAGTAGCCAGAGGCTTGGTAGCGGCTATCTCGATTGCTAATCAAGTTGGTCAAGCGTGGGGATTAGCCAACTACGTTCATCGCCATTTCATGATTGGGCGGTTGCAAGCGATGGAGACTGGCTTGTTTATCACGGCCGATCAGTCTGAGCCAGACTCATCGAACGATAAAGAATCGAACTCAAATCTCCAAATGGCCTATCAGACGATTTGCATTCATTCAATCGGCAGCGATATGCATGATAAAGCCCAGTTGTTAAAGTTGCCGATTGAATCGCTACGTTTAGATCTGGCCACTTGTTCCAAGCTGCATCGACTAGGGATACGGCGCATCGATCAACTGTTGCAATTGCCGCGTAGTGGTTTGCCATCACGGTTTGGTGAGCAACTTCTAAAACGCATAGATCAGTTGCTGGGGATCGATTCCGAAATGATACAAACGCTTCATTCGCGTCCGGAACTGGAGATCGATGAGACGTTTGAGTTTCCCTTGCCAGAGAAAGAAGCAGTTCGAGATCGGATAGCGGAACAATTAGCCCAGCTGTGCAAGAGACTAGAAACAATCGGCCATGGAGCAACACGACTGGTATGTCGTGTTGCGCTAGAGAAAAACGCATTCGATGTTGATGAAGCCATGCCCATTGATTCGAGTCAACCGAAAGATCCAAATCTAGTAACTAATGCGAGACAACCCGCTTTGGCGAGCATGCTTCAAATCGGATTGTATCAACCGTCCAATGACCACGAACATCTCATGTGGTTATTACAATCACAGCTTGATTCACCTGCCTTTCGTCTAGGAGGGAGCTATTGGGCCAAGGGGATACGTACGCAAGTCACCCTATCTGCACCGATGGTCTGGTCGCAAGCGAGCTTGTTTGATTCGGAGTTTACCAAACACCGCGACACGATCGCTAAGTTCATCGACAACGTAAGCGTACGATTAGGACGCGAGAACGTCGTGACACCTGTGACCAAACAGAATCCATTACCGGAGGCGACGTTTTCTTGGCGACCGATGACTGGTTGGCGTAAAGACGGAGGCAAACAGGAAATCAAGCGAAAGCTTAGACGTCCACCGCGACGAGACTATCAATCCGGAGATATGGTTACAGGTCCGACGAAGCACCATGTCTGGCGCAGACCGACGATGCTTCTTAGAGTGCCGACGAAACTAAAGGTAACTGAGATAGGAGACCACGGGAGACCATTGATCGTATGTTATCCACGATCGAATGTCAGGGTAATGGATATCGCAGGGCCGGAGCGTGTTGAGAGTGGTTGGTGGAGTGGCGGTTCGCAGAGGCGTGATTACTATCGACTGATCTTAGAGAACGGAGTCTGGCTATGGGTCTTTCAAGACCTAAAGGACCGAGTCTGGTTCCTACATGGCATCATGGATTAGCAGGCTGTCCATTGTCGAATCCTGCTACAGCATTCGCTCATGAGATTCATTTCCATTTCGGGTCAGATTCATATAACATCAATCGACTTGAAATGTGTTAGAAGCGTCAGTCTAAAGCAACCGAACATCGATTGCAACAAACCGAGCGAGTATGAACCAAATCTCAAATGCAGATAGTAAATTGCCAAGCCAGTATGAGCCGGAATGGAAAACTCAAAGCAATCGTCCGAAGAATGGTTCTATCTCGCGTTCGATACTGCAAAATCTCAGACGCGGCCATTTGTACCTAGGATTATTTTTGCTCCCGTGGGCATTTTTATACGGTGTGACAGGCTTTCTCTTCAATCATCCAACTTGGTTTTCAGATTCACCAGTCATCTATTTTGACAGTCGAGACCTTGTTGGAACCGATTTAGAAAAGCCACCTGAGCTTAACGCTTTCTCAAAATCGATCGTCGCTGTTTTGAACGAACATAATACGAAAGACTCGAAATGGGCGGCAGTAGATGGTACGGCACGATTAACAACTCGGGATTCGTTTGTCGCTAATGTTCAATCAGGCTCGCGCTCATTCTTCTTCGTTCTCGATACCAACATGCAAACAGGGCTGATTCGCGAAAACACGACTAAACGTCCTAAGCCATCCATTGCCCCGTTCGCCACATCGGAGTTGATTAAATCCGATCCGCAAAACCTATCAAGCCAGTCGAATAGGCCTCAAACGCTAGATGGCCTCAAGCAATTGAAATCGATCGTGGATTGCATTCAGACCGCTGCGCCGACCATCATGGAACGCAAAGGACTGCCGAGTGGAACAGCTCTTGTCAACAGTGTTCCAGACTTGAAGTTCACAGTAACAGATCAGGACAAGAAATGGACGGCCTCGTACAACCTGCTTACGAAACAAGTGAATGGCGTTGAAGGGGAGCCGCAAATCGATTTACCGTGGCGCAGCTATTTGTTAATGCTGCACTTGGGTCACAAGTACCCGAACGAGTTTAATACCAAGTGGTTTTGGGCATTGGGAGTGGATGCCATGGCTCTGACTCTATGTTTCTGGGGGATTAGCGGGCTTGCCATGTGGTGGCAGATTAAAGCCACACGAAAGATCGGTGCAGTAGTTTTGCTTCTAAGTGTTATTGTAGCGAGCTTGTTGAGCTTGAGTATGTTTTTCGTTCTTCGAACCTAACGAGGGCTGAGTTTTATCACCATGCAAATTCGCGTCCTACTTGTGCTACTAATCGTTGTTGCTCTCGTTTCGAATCTGATTACGCCCTATGTTTTCGAACTTTTGAAAACTATGATCCCGCGACAAAGCTCCACGGTCCCAAGACTAATTTACGATTGTCTCGGGGCGTTCTTCTTCGGCCTCAAGTTTAGTGAGTATTCGCTACTAGGTTTTGCCCTGGCTTACTTTCCAATGCCGAGACTTCAGCGGGCTGCGTTTGTGTTTGGACTAACCACATTATTCCTCATCGTATTTATGATCGGGCTTCAAGCGTGGGAGTTTCCATTCCTTGCTGCCATGATTCTGACTGTTGGCAGTTGGGGAGGGGTCGCGTTAATTGGTGCTCTTGCGACCATTCTGAAACGAGCGGGTTGGACGATTCAGCACGCGTCTCTTTCGACAACACCAGAAAAGCAAAGCCAGCAGTTCAACATAAGGTTTCTTTTGTATTTGATGGTGGGAGTGTGGTTTTTCATTGCAATGCTAAAGATGGTTTTGCCCGAGAAGACTGGGCAAGACTTATCTGTAGACCTTCCTAGCATCTGTCTATGGTTGCTCTGGCTATTCTGCTCAATCAGCGTGGTTTTACTGCTAACCGTTTTTTCCCTGTTGCATCCAAAACCAGGACGGGCAAGGATCATGTTATTACTACTGATGATTTTCGGCCCGTTGCTGTTCCATTGGGTGGCGAGCATCATATTGAGCCAAGCCCAGAGAACGCTGGTTGAATTTACGTTCGAGAGTCTTGCCCTCGTCTATTCTGTCGTAATCGGGATCTTTGGAGGAATGAGTTTGGTTCTGATTCCCCTGCGACGCACCGGATTTCGACTCACTAAGATTCCATAACGCGAAACAATCTCCTGCGTGTTTGATTTCGACAACAGACGGAAAACCAAGCCTTTTCCTCGCAAATTCACCGTAAACGTAATTGCCAGAGAGCCGCATCTCGCTATCATATTGACACTCGGTCTCAATAAGAGTCGTGCAAAATAATTTGTACGGGGCCTTAATCGAGTCGAGTTTCTCAAGCCAGCAAGCTAGCCAGCCATCCGAATCTGCTCGGAAAGCCAGCACGCCAGCCAGCCAACAGTTTCAAACGTTTTGCAACTTTCTTTCGCTGGAGATTTAGGATGCGTCGTTCATCGATTGGGCACCGTCGTGCCTTTACCTTGGTAGAACTTTTGGTCGTGATTGCGATCATTGGGATTTTAGTTGGCTTGCTTCTTCCTGCGGTCCAATCGGCTCGCGAAGCGGCTCGTCGAATGCAATGTTCCAACAATCTGAAGCAGATTGGATTGGGCATGCTCAACTACGAATCCGCGTACAGAAGATTCCCACCCGGATCGATTTTGAGCAACTTTGTAAGTGGCTTTGCTGGAATTCTTCCTCACCTAGAGCAAGGGAACATTTACGACCGATACAACTTTAGTCTGTACTACACCGTGCCTGCGGCTGCAGAGGTCTCTGCTTTGCAGATACCGACTTTTCTTTGCCCTTCGACCGTAATCCCTAGACAGGTTCCCTCACCGGCATTGACTGCATCAGGTCAAAGAGCAGAAGTTGGTGGACCAGCCACCTACTTGCTAAACGAAGGAACCACCAGTTTTATGACGGCCGCCACGAGCGACGGCATGTTCCCCATGCTATGGGGCACGATGGGGGCGACTGTATACCCATCGAATTTTCTCGCCATCCGAGATGTAATCGACGGCACATCGAACACGATCGCAGTCGGCGAAACAACTTATGATTTCCCACAATATCGCTGGGCGACCTCGGTGCAACCTCCTTTTGGTGGAACGGTCCGATGGGGTGGAGCTCGATGGATTGTTGGTTATCCGCGAGTTGCTCTTGGGACGACTCGCTTTCCACTCAATGCACCTCGTGTTTCGATTACTGGTGGATACACGAGTCAACACACCGGCGGTATCAATTTTTCCTTTGTCGATGGTAGCGTTCGCTTCCTATCCAACAACACTCAGTTCGAAGTGTTAACATCCATATCGACTCGTAATCGAGGTGAGGTTGTAAGCGATGTTGGCAACTAAAATAACCACGATGGGGTTGATCACATTGCTATGTGCCCTCGCTTTAGGATGCTCCTCGGAGCCCAAGCGAGTGGCGATTTCAGGAACGGTCAATCTCGATGGTAAACCTGTATCGAATTGCGTTCTCGTATTGCAATCTGACTCGAGCGAGTTCGGCTCAGGGGCCACCGCAATCGTTCAAGACGGAATCTTTTCGATGACGCACGAAACAGGTCCCATTCCAGGTGACTATTTCGTGCTCTTACAAGAAGACCAACCCGACTTGGAAGAGTACGAAGAACGCAAAAAAGCCAACCCTAAAAACGCACTAAACAAGAGGTTTATTCCGGACCATTATCGATCCAGATCTGATCTACACGTGACGGTGGGTGCTTCGGGGGACCCTTTAGTTATAGAGCTGTCTAGCAAAAAAAGATGACTCTTTTTAATTGGGATCGCTAAGCATAGCTGATCAGAGCTGTTGGGTTGACCATGCGGGGCAGCGATCGGTTCCCTGCCCCATTTTTAAGTTTACGTTTCGAAATTGATAGGACTCTGCAATACGTTGCGAATTTTCTATTGGATGATCATTCCGGCGATTTTTGTTAATGACCTCGGTGAGCCAAGCGCGTTTTCCTTATTTGATCAAGGAGAAAGTGGGTAAAGCAGTACTTTACTTCGGCGAGAATCTCGCTGACAAGACGTACAAAATTCCTGATTCCATCGCCTCAGCGAGACTGTTCGCTACCGATGCCAAAGGTGAGAAACGCGAAGTGGCGAACAATTCCGGAATCGAAGTCTTCGCAACTTGGGATGGCAAGCATCTCCAAGATGTCGAAGTCAAACTTAAGTGCTCTGAGGGATATCAGGAGGGAAGTGTGAAAACCGATGGCGAAGGAAAGGTCTTCTTTACCAACAAAACAAGTCAAAGACAGACTCAACGGTATCATGTTCGGAACCCGTGTTGAAGAGGTGTGCAAACTCGATGGTAAGCCTTACACCAATGAGGCGCACTAGCTAACAGCAACTTTTTTCCGCCCTCCGCGTCAGGCCACGTGAACTAGTACCACAGCCGAGAAAAATGGAAATAAATTAGCAATTTAAAAAAGACAGTGCGTAGATCCCGACCACTGGGCTTCGGATTGTTACTGTATCTCACGAAGCGTCGTTCCCCTGGGCTACCTACTGGTTGCGGTCGTGGGTACGATCGCTATGTTCCTCGTTTGGGCCCACGGGGTTCTGTGATCCAAAATCGTTACTTTTGTATGTAACGACGATCGAATAATAGGGCGAAGATTGGGCTTGCTGACTCGCGCGGTTTGAAATGGACAAAATTTTAGAAAATTCGGTCCTTCCCGTGTAATGCTTTACCATTTCTTGGGTGTTCTCTTCTGGAACCTTGGTGTTTCGACCGTTTTTATCAGAATAGCTAAAATACTTACCCTCATCTCCTAGTAATCCCAACCCAAAGCGTGAACCAGTGATGACGGTCTAACTGAGCCTGTCGACTATTGTCCCTCGATTACGGGCGTGTTGCTTTAATGGCTTTTTGAAAGGTCAGCATTAGCCGCAGGGCGCTAGCCCACGGTTAACGGCCTCTAACCGGACGCTAGCGCGTTCGCAACTCATTAAAGCAACAAGCCCTTACGCGTCGGGTTGTGAATTGTCATCGTCTAACGTAAACCAAATCCAATCTTGAATCCCACACTAAGCGATACCCGAAACAGTTTATTGCTGCGGTTGCATGACCAGCGCGATATCGCGGCATGGGATCAATTCGTTGCGATCTACGAGCCGCTCGTGTTCCGATTGGCACGTTCGAAAGGGTTTCAAGAAAGTGACGCTCGGGACATTGTCCAAGAAGTATTAATCGCCGTCGCAAAAGCCATCCATCGTTGGGATCCCCATCCCTCCAAAGGCAGATTTCGCGATTGGATCTTCCGAATCGCGAGGAACCTCATGATCAACTTCTTGACTCGTCGAAAACACCAAGCATTGCCGACGATCGAGAGCTGGTCCGATTTTTTTGATGTGAACACCGAACCCTTACATCTGGATGCTGACGCCACGCAAGAATTCGACCTCGAGTATCGACGACAGTTGTTTTGGATAGCAGCAGATATTGTTCGCGAGCAAGTTAAACCAAACACTTGGGAGGCCTTTCGACTAACGGCAATCGACAATCAATCTGTTGCCAAAACATCGAAACAATTGGGTATGAACGAAGGAAGCGTCCTGGTAGCCAAATGTAGAGTTATCGCACGCTTAAGGGTCGAGGTGTCAAAACTCGAAGAACAACTCCACGGCGAACCGAAACGAGGAGGCTTGTAAGAAAACATGAAACGAGAATGCAATCACATTACCGAGAACCAATTGCGAGTGCTGTTGTTCGATCATGAAGACTCATTGGAGTCGACTCAAATCGCCATGCACGTAGAGACCTGCGAAGACTGTCTGATGCGATTAACGGAGTTGGCGAAAATGCCTACTCACGAACTCGAAACGTCCAATCTTTTGACGGGATACACGTCAGCACCTAACTCCTCATCGCGCGATGTACATCAAAATTCTAGTGGAATCGAGTGCGATGCGAGCATTGACCGCGAGATGCTGGAGCCACCCTCTCACCCTGAGATGCTCGGTCGGATCGGTCGATACGAAATCGAACGAAGAATCGGATCCGGCGGAATGGGTGTGGTCTTTAAAGCCATTGATACCGATTTAAATCGCCCCGTGGCTGTGAAAGTGCTAATGCCCCATTTGGCCAGAAATGGTGCGGCCCGGCAACGCTTTAGTCGCGAGTCTCGCGCGGCGGCAGCAGTGGTTCATGAGCATGTCGTCGCCATTCACAACGTTGACTCCAGTGCCAAGCTCCCGTATTTGGTCATGCAGTATGTTTCTGGGGAATCGTTACAGGCTCGCATTAACCGCGAAGGGCCGCTCGATATCGACCGCATTCTTCGAATCGGCATCCAAGCTGCATTGGGTCTCGCGGCTGCACATGAACAGGGCATCGTGCATCGCGATATCAAGCCAGCCAACATTCTTCTAGAGGATGGTGTTGATAGGCTTCTAATCACCGATTTCGGATTAGCCAGGACCGTTGATGACGCCAGTTTAACGCATACGGGTGTCGTGGCGGGCACCCCGAATTATATGTCTCCCGAGCAGGCGAACGGGGACGCGGTCGATTCGCGAACCGATCTCTTTAGTCTTGGTTCGGTGTTGTATTTTGTTGCGACGGGGCATCCTCCTTTTCGAGCGGAACGCGCTATGGGGGTGTTGCACCGCATATGCAACCAACCTCACCGACCCGTATGGCAAATCAACAATGCGATTCCCGATGAGCTTTCGCGAGTTATCGACCGATTGCTAGAGAAAACTCCCGCGAAACGATTTGCGAACGCGACCGAAGTCGCTAATGCATTGACTCAGATCTTAAAGAACAAACAGATGAGGCGATCTGATTGGGTGACTCGTCCTAGCAGTTTGCTGACGAGATATCGAGTCGTTGCTTGGGTTGTTGCAGTAGTGATGTTGCTTGGTGCAGGGTTGTTTTACTTGCAGGCAAGATATGGAAGCGTGCTCGAAGATTACTTCTTCGCAGCAGTTAACGAACCTAATGGTTTGTCGGAGCAGCTTTCAGCCCCCCCTGATGAAGCAACGAAAACCGAGTCCTTAGATGATCTCTTTGGACCGGCTGACACAGTTCCGTCCGTGAGTCGTCCAGAAACGGCGCCGAACACCCCATTCGAATGGACGCTGGAGGAACGCGAATTCCAATCGGAATTGAACTCGATTCAAGCAACCATGAACTCTTTGGATCGCGAATCGAGAACTGTCGAGCCTGATTCCTTTGATCTGTTTCAAGCGGAGATCAGGGCCATGGAGCAAGAGTTACAGAAGATCGATCCAGCTAAGAATCAAAACTACTTTTTATAAGGAACTCGAGTGATGAAGATTAAGAACAAGGGTTTTACGCAAATTGCAAGCGTTGGTTTGGTTTGTTTGATGACCAATCAGTACTGTTTCGGGCAAGGCTCGGAACCGAAAGAATATGAATCCAAATTGAGTACGACCGCTGATAGAGGTAAGGAAACCAACAGAAAGCGTACCTTGGATGACATAAGAAGTAAGCTAAAGCTGAATGATTCGCAGGGAGCTTCTGAGGGAATGGTAGGTGGAATGTCCTCTGGAATGGGGGGCGAGGGAGGACCGGGAATGGGAGGGATGGGAATGGGTGGAGGCTACGGTGGGCCAGGGGGAGGCATGGGAGCTGCTCCCAGCGAAAAGCAGCTTTTAGGTCAGTTGATTCAGCGATTACGTCAGCGATTGAACACTCCGTCTGACAATCGTGAGAAAACGGAAAAGCAACTGCGAGCCGCTTTGCAGCAATACTTTGAAGCGGACATGGGTGAACGTGTCAAAGAATTCGACAAAGTGAAGGCTCGCGTTACGGAGATGGAAAGTAAGCTGCAACGAAGACTCGACAGCGAAGAGGATATTATCGAATTGCAACTTAAACAAATATTGCACAAAGCCGACGGTCTCGACTTTAACGTACCGAGTAGTTCCATTGACGGATACGGTGGATACAGCGGCGGATACGGCGGCGGGATGGGAGTTCCTGGAGGTATGGCGAGGGGTGGTATGGCCGGTCCAGGCTCAGGCATAGGCAGTCCCGGCGGTGGTTACGGTGGTGGTTACGGTGGCATGGGCGCTGATGATGGACCCGGCATGGGTATGGGCCCCGGTGGTGGCATGGGAGCTGGTGGTGGTATGGCAGGACCGGGTGGCTACCCTGGAGGTTATGGTTCCGGCGGCGAGGATGCTGGAGGAGGTTATGGATTGGGTGGTGGCATGGGCGGAATGCCAGGGGCTGAAGGCAGCTTGCCTTTAGTTGGCTACGATGCGTCGTTTGGATTTACTCGGGTGCAACGATTGGAAGTAACTGAGTTGACGGACGAAGATCCGCTGAAGAACTACGTCGCGGACAATCGTGGCATTGAGGCCATGACGGAAAAAACTGATAAAGACAAGATGATCAAGATTCTTTTAGCCTTTCATCAATTTGAATCTCGTTTTAAGCATCTGCCTCGCAGTGAGAATCGACGGACCGCTAGCGAGCCACCTCACAGTTGGCGCGTTGCGATACTACCATTGTTGGGATACGCCGACCTTTACAACGAATACCAATTTGATCAGCCTTGGGATAGCGATGCGAATCTCAAGCTTGCGGCAAAGATGCCCGCCATCTATCGTTCGACGGAAACACGGGTGAAAGATACTACACCTTTCAAGATGCTTGTCGGAGGAGGTGCATTCGATTCGGGTGTCGCTCCACCGAGATTCGTGGACATAGCGGACGGAACATCCAACACAGTCGCCTTGATCGCCTTTGAAGATGAGGTAATTTGGACACAGCCCGAGGATGTTAATTACAGCACGGCCGAGGCCTTGCCTACAAGAGCTAAGTCTGGTCTTATTGGCATGGCAGATGGATTTGTAAATGTTACTAACCTTTTCCTAGCCCCCAGCACTCTTCACGCC
>JBKCTT010000095.1:0-17294 GCA_046318795.1 Pirellula sp. | reverse complement strand
CGGAGCTACGACTCGATAGGCGTCGTAATGAGGGTAATCCGATAGGCCCGCATAATATCGCCAGATGCGTTCTTCGGAGTTCGTAACGCTAGTCGGTAGTCGGCTTGTTCGATACGGTAACAGCTTATCAAAGACCTCTTGAGGTGCCACCGGCTTGCCTCCACCGTATTGTGGCTCTCCAAGGAATTCGACGGCATGGATCTTGGGTAACCACTCGTCAGTGTCCCATTTCTCTAACGGCCATAGACGATTAAAGAGCTTCATTGGATAACGAGCATACAGCTCTGCGTTATCCGTGTAACCACCGACCTCCTGAATTTGCCCCGTGTTGACGTGCAGTCGCGTAAGCAATTTCAAATAAGTCTCTTCCTTGAGATGATCTCCTGTCCAGCCGCCACTGATGTCAAAGTGCTCTGATTTGATTCGAAGATGCTCCCATAATGAACCTGTTTCAGTAATGAGCTCGATGGCAGCATAAGTAAGTGGCCACGGCTGCTCCGTTGATACATTGACAATGCCTCGATCACCGGCAGGTATCTGCACATCTACAGAAAATGGTTCACTTGCAAAGAGGGTCTGCCAAGTGGAACCGCTGCGTGGTAACCAAAATCGCACCGAAGATATCTTCAAAGGCTTGGCTGAGTTGTTCACGACGTGAGCGATCATTCGTCTCGGTTGCCATTCTCCATCGGTTGATAAAAAGGTAATCGCAGAAATCCAACGCTCCGGCGAAGTGATCGAGACGGTCGTTTTTGTCAGGCCTTCGCCTTCGACATCGCAGCTGTTGCCAACGCCCCAGCGAGATGATTTCCCATTCCATGTCCAAACGTTGAGCGATTCTTCGGGGCCTTGAATCGCTGTTCCCAAGTCATGCCAGGCCCATTCTCCTGATGCGAGCAATTCGCTAGGCGTTTTGCCATTAAAGCTTTTGGGAATGGAAGAACCTTTGACAAACAGTTGCACCTTAGCCGCGAGATCGGGATCGCGGGGCCGACGGTACATCATAGAGTCCGCGACAACATGAGGCGTAATGGTAACGCCACAAATTTCGGCAGAAGGCAAGTCCTGGGCGATCGCAAATGCGATTAGCAATGCGATGATTAAGCTGCGAAAGAACGGATTCACTTTACTTCTCCGGGTCATCTAAGGGGTGTGTCGTGAACTTGAGTGCAATGGGAAGTTGGACGGACCAAGACTTCTCGTCATGAGATGCGTCCGTAAACTCATGGAATTGAACCGGGGCCTTTATAGTCGTTGCGTCTGGGCTGAGCAATTGGTGAAGCCGCTTTGCACGAGTGACGTTTTGTTTCTGCGATTCGGAATTACGACCTTCGCGAGTCCCCATCGAGAACCACAGTCGCACGTTCGCTGGCCATTGCGTTCCATTTTGGAGCGACTGGAGTAGTCTTTCTTGATCCCAACCAAGACTTGGTGAAAAAGCCAAGCAATGGCCGAAAGCGTCGGGATTCTCAAGGCATGCGTACATCGCGATGAGCCCTCCGAGAGAGGAGCCGCCTATGCTAGTTGATTCGCGATCTGTTCGAGTTCTATAAGTACGATCGATCAACGGCTTCAGTTCTTCGACGATAAATCGAATGTAATCCAATCCTCTTCCCCCTCGACCTAGCTGTTCGTCTTTCGTCAGCGTGTACTCGTCCATGCGATCCGCCGTGTTCCAGATGCCCACAATGATAAGTGCGGAGATCTCTTGCTTCGCTATCAACTCCATCGCTGACTCATCCGCACGCCACTCGACGCCAAATGCGGCAGTCGACTCATCGAACAAGTTCTGCCCGTCTTGAAGATAAAACACTGGATACCGCTTGTCGGATTCCTCATAGCCAGGCGGAAGCCAAACGTTTATGTTGCGGGATCGAGTAAGAAATTGCGAAGAAATCTGTTCGTGCCGTTTCAGCGTCCCGGTTATCGTCGACTTTGCGGAAGTGGGAGTTCCCCATCGCTGAACGACGATCGATATCTTCTGCGGACCTTCGTCTTCTGTTGCTGCTGCCACGAATTCTCGATTGGCGATGTCCTTGCCAGCGGCATCCTTTTCCACGGTTGTCCACGTACCGCGGGTGACTTTGTACTGCACTCGACTGCCCACAGGTATCGAGAGCTCTGCAAAGTAAACATTCTTATCGGTTCGATTTAGTTTGAGACCATTAGGTCGCCATTCTCCAAGTTGCTTGATGTTGCCCGAAAGAAATACGTCTCCTGCCGGTTCTGTTACGCTGTCCGGATCGGTAGTCTTGACTTCAATACGAACGCGAACATTGTCTTCGGTATCATTTGAGGCCTCAACGAGGTTTGCGTTAAAGATAAGCAAACAACATATCGGAATGATAGTCGCAACCAAGTGTGCCAGTTGAGTTGTGCGTGAAATCATAGAGGTTCCTAATAACCCCATCAAGGTTTTGGCCCGGGTGGCAGGGTACGGAGAAAGTGGTTGGTGATCATCTGATAGAGATGCCGTGTTGTATTTTCCCCTTCGCGGATCGCGTGAGTACGATTCGGGTAAGCAAACATGGAGAACGGTTTGTTGTGCTTGATCAACTCGTTGATTAACAATTCCGTCGTCTGGTAATGGCAATTGTCATCGCCGGTACCATGGATCAATAGAAGCTCTCCCTCGAGTTTTTCTGCAAAGCTGATCGGCGAGCCCAATCGGTACCCCTCGGAATTGTCGCTTGGCAAACCCATGTATCGCTCTTGATAGATGGTGTCGTAATAGAGTTGGTTGGGAACGGGAGCAACCGAAACTCCGGCAACATAGATTTCAGGATAACGAAACAGCGCATTGAGCGTCATCGATCCGCCACCGCTCCAACCCCAAACGCCGACCCGTTCTGGATCCAGATAAGGGCGATCCTTAAGGACCGATTTCACCGCTGCCGCTTGATCGGCCGATGCGAGAATGCCAATCTGGCGATAAATACTCTTTCGCCACTCGCGTCCTCGCGGTGCAGGTGTACCTCGGTTATCAAAACTCATCACAACATACCCTTGTTGAGCAAGCATACTATGCCATAACATCTGATCTCCACCCCACTTGTCTACCACGGTTTGTCCCGCAGGTTCGCCGTAGACATAAATGAGCAGTGGATACTTTTTCGATACATCTAGATCCGGCGGGAGAATACACCAAGCGTCAAGCTCCACACCATCGCCGATGTCAACGCGAAAGAATTCGCTCTTGGGCAACTGTGCCTCACTAACCCGTGCGTGGAGCTTCGCGTTAGGTTCGGCAGCGAATAGGGTTGCGTGATCATTGAGGCGAACGACTTCGGTCGTGGGGGGCGATGTGAATTGAGAGGATGTCACAAGTGCTCGTTTGCAATCGGGCGAAAGGATATAACGATGCGTTCCTGGTTTGATCTCAGGGGTTACGCGTTGCAGTTTACGGCCGTCGAAATGCACGCGATAGAGATACATCTGGGTGGCGTTAGAGGGTGATGCGTAGAAATAGATCCATTTAGCTTCGTCATCCATGCCAAGAATTTCCATCACATCAAAATCACCAGACGTTATCGGTTTGATCGATTTGTCTTTGACGGACGCGAGATAGATATGTCGCCAACCATCTCGTTCGCTCAACCAGAAGAACTGCGAACGATCGGATTGCCAAAAAAGAGTATCTTGAACATCGATCCATGCATCATCTTTTTCAGTCGCCATTACTTCAATTCGCGAATCGGTAACATCAGCAACATAGACAACGAGATGGTTTTGTAGTCGATTCAACTGTTGGATAACCAATCGATTTTCGTCGACCCATTCCATGCGAGGCAAATAGTTATCTCGTTCGTCACCTGGAATCGGCATCCAAGAAATGTCGCGACTGGCTAGATCTATCACCCCGATTCTCGCCGCTGGGTTGATCGTTCCGACTTTAGGATAAGGAATGTACTGGATCTCGGGGTAGAGAGTTGATGTGTTGTCGACAAGTGGGAAAGACTGAATCCCCGAGGAGTCGATTTCCCAAAA
This sequence comes from Pirellula sp., assembly GCA_046318795.1. GTDB lineage: Bacteria > Planctomycetota > Planctomycetia > Pirellulales > Pirellulaceae > JBKCUI01. The sequence goes on along the minus strand of JBKCTT010000095.1, from coordinate 13,307 downwards.
GGCAATGTGTTTGCCATCGGGGCTGAAACGAAAACCATCTCGGATCGAGAACTCCTCTTCATAGGCCCAGTCAAAGGTACCGTTGATCATGGTCGGAGTTCCTGTTTGAGTCAGTCGAGCGATGGCACCATCAGACAAGGTTTGTAAGTAGAGATCGTTCTTGTAAACATAGGCTACTTGCTTAGCATCGGGGGAGAACTTAGCGAACATGAGGGACGATGCATCGGCATCACCACCAATTTGCGTTAGGGATTTGGACTCTCTATCGAGAACCCAATAGTCACCGCGAGTGTTGAATCGCCAGACCCGCTCGGTGTTAGCAAAGATCAGCAGTTTGGTTTTGTCATGCGACCATTGGTAGGAGTCCATGCTAAGTGGTTTTTCAGCACCAACTGGTGTTAGCATCTCGCTCGATATCAAAACATGTTCCACTGTCGGGTTGGAAAGATCAATTCGAACGATCGAGGCATTGCCAGTATGTATATCTCGCTTGATTCGCTCGAACCCGTGGCTATCACTCTCCCATTGCCCTACAAAGGTTTCGCCGAGAAAGTCTTTGCTGTGGAAGATGGAATCGATTGACAGTTCGTCGGTCCGACGCTGAGAGCTTTCTTGGCCGTGAGTCACATTCGCGGATTGCACCATAGGCAGGATGGTCATGAAACCGAATAAGGCAACGGATCGAACTAACAAGATATTCATCGGGTAGAATCCAGATCGTAGGGGATAGGAATGATTCTGCTCACCAATCAAGCGATACGACAACTAAGCAATTATGTGCTAAGATAGTTGCAACTCGAAAGGCCGTCTATTGTGCGCGAATCAATACAAAGCAGCATCTCTCGTGCAAGCTATCGTATATTACTCGACTTACAATGAGCAAGGCGAGTGTGTCGTAGTTTTGTGACATGTAGAGTCCACTCTACTATGAAAAAGCGGGAGCGATGATTTTTCGTCGCAGAATTAACGCAGACCCAAAAGGTTGTCAAAAGGATGCTGTTTTTCAATCGCAAATTGCTATGTTGACCAAGAAATCGAATAAGTCTGTTCTCGCGTCATCAATTGCCTTGACTGCCGTTTTGCTCTTATCTTCGAACTTACTCTTTGCTCAGGCAGACAAGAATTCCAAACCCGATTTAGCGGACAAAGAGGCCTTTGAAGAAACGGTCTCTCCGTTCTTGAGTAAGTACTGTGCTGACTGTCACGGAAAGAACAGCAATGAGGCAGATGTCGACTTGTCGAACATCAGTTTTGATCTGGCATCTGGTCATGACCTGGAGCTATGGAATACGGTCCTCAGGCAACTGCACTTGGAAGAAATGCCACCGATCGAGAGTGAACAACCCGAGCAACACGAACGAGACGCCGTGATGCTTTGGATTAATACAGAGCTAAAAAAGTCTGGGAACGTGTCTGATCTCTATGCGAAGCTAGAGAGTCCGAGCTTCGGCAATTATGTGAACCATGAAAAGCTTTTCAGTGGAGAAATTACTGCTGAGCCTTTTTCACCAGCACGTCTGTGGAGAACAAGCCCTGAAGTTTTCGAAAATGTGAAATCCAACTATGGGAAGGCGGCGCAGGAATTCAGACAACCTTTTCCTTTAGAAGATAAAGTTGGTATCAAAGACTATGCCAACCTCCTATTTGCGGATTCGGCGGTAGTCAGTGTTTTGATGAGCAATGCGGCCAGTGCTGCGGATGAACTCATTAAACATTCCTCCATCGCTTCTTCTGACACAACTCCTAGTGATGATGTTCTTGCTTCGGCCATCAGCGAACATTTCAAAAAGGTCGTCTATCGTGAGCCTTTAGAGGAAGAGATTCGCAATTACTCGGCGCTATTCAGAAAAACTGCCAAAGAGGGTGGTAATGCCGAGGCCATGCGATTGGTTTTGATGGCAGTGATGTTACACCACGAATCTGTCTACCGAGTTGAGATTGGTCTTGGCCAAGAAGACTCTCACGGGCGTCGGATGTTATCTGGTACGGAAATAGCGTTTGCCATTTCTTACGCTCTTACGGATCGCCCCCCGGATGCGATACTTCTGCAGGCCGCGAAAGACGGGAGACTTAATTGCAGCGACGACGTCAAGTTACAAGTTGCACGCATTCTTCAGGATGACGCGATCGACAAACCGAGGATCCTGCGCTTTTTTCAAGAGTTTTTTGGCTACACCCAAGCCCATAAAGTCTTCAAGGACGAAGATCGCTCCGGTGGATTTGCTTACTACGGCGAGAACTATCCCGCCATGTACGAAAAAGATGCTGATTTTTTCGTCATGAACATCCTGGAGAAAGATCAGGACGTATTCAGGCAACTGCTTACGTCAAACGAATACTATATCATCAACAGAGCCACGTTTCGAAATACGGTCTATGACTTTTACAAGAAGAACCAACAGCAACTCGATGCAGGGGAATTTCCGGAAGCCAAGCAAAAAGAGTTGCTGCAGAGACTAGATCTCAAGGGCTGGCATGAACTGAACGTAAAGTACAATTTGCACAACTTCAATAAAGGATTCAATGGTAGTGTCGCAGCGATAAAGCAGATCGTAGAAGAGCAATATAGTTGGATGGATACTAAAGACGAAAATGTACTTTTGCATCGCATGCAGGCTCTATATTCGAAATACCCGATGGTTTACGACCTTAGAGATGATGAGCAAGATTTTCTGTTGCCGCAACCTTACAAGCGACCGAACCGTGCTGGGATGTTGACTCATCCTGCCTGGTTGATCGCACATTCCTTGAATGACAGCACGGATCCCATTCGGCGAGGCAAATGGGTGAGGGAGCGATTGCTGGGAGGGGTGATTCCAGATATTCCCATCACGGTGGATGCTTCTATCCCGGAAGACGATTCCAAAACGTTGAGAGAAAGGCTGAACAACACGGAGAGAAGTGAATGCTGGCGTTGTCATAAAAAGATGAATCCCCTCGGATATGCCTTCGAAATTTATGATGACTTCGGACGGTATCGAACGGAGGAAAGCCTGGGTAACAAGAATACCAAGCCGGTGAATTCCAAAAGTGAATTGGTAGGCACAGGTGAGAAGGAATTGGATGGCGATTTCAATGATGCTTTGGAACTAATAAATCGACTGGCCGAATCCGATAAAGTCCGTCAATGCATGATCCGGCATGTGTTTCGCTATTTCATGGGCAGAAACGAAATGCTCAGCGATTCGAAAACGCTCATTTCTGCCGAGCGTGCCTATCTGGAAAGTGGCGGCAGTTTTAATGCTCTTTTGATTTCCATTCTGTCGTCTGACTCGTTTCTTTACCGCAAAACAATTGAACAGACTACGAGGTACGCACCATGAATATTACACGACGCGACACGCTTAAAAATCTTTCTCTAGGGGCAGGGGCATTTTTGCTAACGCCTTTTTTGCGTCAGGTAGAGATCCAGGCTGCAGGTAACTCGATCGCGATTCCCAATCGATTTGTGTTTGTGGTTAAATCGAGCGGTATCATTCCCAATGGAATAACGCCAGAAGCGTTCAAAGGCAAAGACTCCAGCAGTGGCTTATTCAATCAAGACCTAACGAAAGTTGCTTTGCCTGCACCAATGCGAGCCTTGGAGCCCTTTAAAGACCAACTCTCGATTGTGCAGGGGCTGTCCGGGAAAATGTGCCGTGGAGGTCACTCCAGTTGGTTTGGCATGTTGGGTGTCTACATGACGGGAGGTGAATTTGATGCAGGTGCGGTGATCAGAGCTACTGCCGACGCCGAACTGGCAAAACTCAATCCAGCCCCCTTCAATCATCTAGGCTTAGCGATTAGAGGCAAGGCGTTAAGCGGCGACTATGGAGGGACCATGTATCCCGGAATCTCCGCTGTCGGGCCTGGGCAAGAACTACCCTTCCAGGGGTCACCTGACATCGCCTACGAACAACTGTTTGGCTCTGCTGTTTCGTCCAATAGCCAAGCGGAAAAGAGCTTCAAACTGCAAAGGAATCTCCTTGATTTTATGGTAGATGATATCAAGAAGGTTACGAACGCGATTCCTGCATCGGAACATGCCAAGATGGATGCTTACCTTAATGCGTTTGAGGAACTGCAAGTACGCCATAGCAAATTGTCGAGTATGAAAAAACAGATTGAGGCAAACGCCCCGGGGTACTCTGACAAATTCACTTCTTTGGTTGAGGAGGTTCGTCAAGAAGCACAGTTTGATTTAGCCACAGCTTCATTGATTGCAGGCCTCACCAACGTGGTTACCATTCGATTGGACAATGTGGACATGACCTACAAACGACTAGGTATCGACGAAGATAACCATGGAATTGGCCATAACGAGGGTACAAGAAGTCAGGAAGAGTACCGCAACATTATTTGTCAACACCATTCCGAGCTTCTAGCCACGATGGCCAAGAAATTGAGAGCTGTCCCAGAGGGGGATGGCAACATGCTGGACAACACCATGATCATTTTCCTGTCGGATTCGAGCGATAATCACCACGGAACCGGAATGGAATGGCCTTATCTAATTATTGGCGGAGGCGGAGGCAGGCTTAAGCTGCCTGGTCGTTATCTACGTTACCCGAAATATGGTGAGAAGGGCTGCCGTACCATTGGGGATTGGTGGACGACTCTACTCAATGCTTATGGCAACCCCATAAAATATTATGGCAACGAAGACCTTGTGCTTAAACAAAATGGTTGTTCCCATGCAGGGCCGCTTGAGGAGCTTATAGTTTAACCGTGGTGCTGCCGAAATACTGCTAACACGCGTATTACCGGGCAAACAAGATCCTTTGTGGATTGCCAAGTAGTTACAATCGTTCGATCCGAAAGCCAGTTCGCGCTTTTTGAAGTTGCGTAGCAACTGATTTTTCGGGCTAAAGGCCTTACGTTTGCGTAGACAAACGAACTGGGCGTTGCCCCTAAATCCAAAAGACCGCAGCTACAAAACTCGCGCTCCGGCAGCGTTGCCTCAAGATGACAAGTCCGCCATCAGAAGGCTCACTGGCGAGTAAAATGTCGTCAACCCTTTCCCATCCACTCGATCAAATGAGCTAATTAGTCATGTTCCAAAAAGTCTCTCGTCGAAAATTTGTTCAAACCACAGCGGCAACTGTTGGGTTACCGATGATTCTGCCTTCAGAACTTCTGGCAGGACAGCCTCCCAACGAAAAACTCTCGTTCGCCTGTATTGGAATGGGAGGTCAGATGCGAGGCTATCTGATTCCAGAACTTAACAAGCTGGATCAAAAGATTGTAGCCATTTGCGACGTTGATAAGCGTCAGCTCGACAGTGCTTTGCAGCTCAACGAGTTGAAAGAGGCTCGGGCCTATCACGACTATCGTGATTTGCTTGACAAAGAATCGGGAGTCGATGCCGTGATCATCGCGACGCCAGATCACTGGCATGTGCCCATCTGCGAAGCGGCACTGAAGGCTGGCAAACATGTCTATTGCGAAAAGCCGTTGGCTCATTCCGTAGCAGAATGTCGTGCATTGGAGAAGCTCGCATTGAGTTATCCGAAGCTGGCGACTCAAACGGGCAATCAGGGTTGTTCGACAGAGGGATTTCGCCGCAGCTTCGAAGTCATTCAATCGGGACTGCTCGGGAACATCACGGAAGTACACGTTTGGCATCCGGCTCATAGTTGGCCGAATGGGGTTAATCGGCCGTCCATGAGCGATCCGATTCCAGAGGGACTCGACTGGAAATTTTGGCTCGGTACGGCACCTGCGAGACATTACAACAATGACATTTACCATCCTGGCAAATGGCGAGGGTGGTACGATTTCGGTGGCGGCTCGCTGGCTGATTTTTGCTGTCACGGTTTTCAGCTTGCGTATCGTGCTCTCGAACTGGATGCTCCAACGCGTATCGAAGCAATCGGGGAGGGCTTGGGTCATGAATCATTTGCAACACGCTGCACCGTTAACTTTGATTTCGCTGCAAGAGGGAATCGGGGGCCGGTGAAGCTCATTTTCTACTCCGGGGAGAATAATCTTCCGCCCAGAGAAGTGACTCAAGGATCTGTCGACACAACCGGATGTCTTATCGTAGGCAGCGAAGGAACGTTGTCGGCAGGACTTTGGAACACTGGATGCGATGTTCGACTAAAAGGCTCGAATGAGTTTCGCGGTGCCGATCAACCGGAAGTCGCAAAGATCCCTAAGACTCAACCTCGCATCGATGCAGAAGCTCTAAAATGGGATCCTGCAAAGGCTGCCAAAGGTAGTCGACCACGGTGGAGCAAAGTCAATAACTCACATATGTTTGAATGGGTGCTTGCCTGTGCGGGCGATGCGAAGACTTATTCACCTTTTGAGATCGGTGCGAGAATCACGGAGATCGGAATGTTGGGAGTTCTCTCGTTGCGTCTGCAGAAGCCAATTCTATGGGACGCAGAGAATTGCCGAGCGACTGAACTCCCGGAAGCAGATGCGATCATTAATCCCAAACCGTCAACGACTGCGTATTCGCCAAGGTAGAGTGTTCTATCTGGAAAAATTGCACAGCTCTGGCCTAGGTACCTAAGTACCAAACGCATGCGAAGATTCGACCGTTGGTTCGCAATACCAGCCCGTTGCGCGAGGGCTTGTTGCTTTAATTAGCCGGGATCGCGCTAGTGTCCGGTTATAGGCCATTAACCGTGGGCTAGCGCCCTGCGGCTAATGCTTGTTTTTCAAAACGCCGTTAAAGCAACAAACCCGCGAGCAGAGGGGTCGATGGCCAGGTATCGCCCCCGAAGCATTAGCAACCCGAACGCCAATCCCCCTAGCTCCCAATCGCATGCGAAGGTTCGAATCATCGGTTCGCGCACTTTAGGCCTGAGTTAGAACAGGACAATCCCTCATCTTGCGCTTTCGGTCTTGTATTGAAAACCATCCCTCGCTTACGCGGTCGGGATGGGATTAATAACTACTCAACCGCTATGACGCGTCGATACATCGACAGCCAAAAACCGCCCGCCACCAACGATGCAAAAGCGGGCATCGCCAAGCTGTAAACCAATTGGTTTATGACGAACCTCTTCCGATCTTTGAGGAGAAGTTCCATCCCAACATACGGCGCCACCCACGATTCGCGACACGCCATGCGAGCTGCCTCGGTGTTCGCCTCTGGTGCCTTAGCGCTTCCGCCAACGGCATACTTCCGTGAGATCGCTTTTCCACCTTCAGCCAACGTACCGCCAATGGCCAACCCACCATTCGCTGAGTACATCCCTACAGCGACACCTCCCATCGATTGCCATCCCAATGCCGCGCCACCAACTGATGAATGACCAATAGCGAGCCCGCCGATCGCGAGCAGCCCCATAGAAAAACCACCAAAGGTCAGCAAACCGATCGAAAGTGCGCCGAACGATACCAACCCAAAGCAGACACCACCTATCGCAACGATTCCTCTCGCGAAGTTCCCGACTGCCAGCAATCCCGTTGCTTTGTCGCCGACTGCAATCCAACCCTTTGCATGCAGAGCCGGACCAGTTTTCACTTGACCGAACACCGGATCGGAGACTTGAAAGTCATAGAGCGGCCAGCCCAACAATCGGAGTCGCGAAGTAAATCGCCTCCCCTCAATTTTCGGCTTGTTCGCTTTGCCCGATGTGCCGAGCTTATCTTTCAGCCAGCTCGGATTCGGGTCATCCTCGGGACGTATCGTTTTTCGGATCTCCTTGATTTGCAGGTTCACGCGAATGCCTCGCACGATTCCAAACGAAACGAAGCTTAACGTTGCAACAGCGTACCCGACAAAACTAATCGTTCTCGCTACAGCATGTTGACCAAACATCAAACCAAGAACGACAGTAAACAATAGAACTGACATGTAGATGCACGTTAAACGCCAAACAAAACGCCCTTCGCGTTCTAGCAGTCGTCGTTCGGTCATCGTGGGAGCCAACAGTTGCGGCACGCGTGTACCGAGCCAAGTGCCACCTAATCCACCCAGGATGCCCGTCACGGCACCTGCGGCTCCAATCATAGCACCGGTTGTCACCGTTGCCGAGGTCGTGACCGCCGCACCTTGTATAAGACTCTTGCTGAGCACACTGGTTGCAGCCGTGCCGGCTGCGCTAACCGCAGCGGTGCTAGTGGCATTGGCAACCGACGATCCAACTCCCATCGTGATCAATGCAATGACACCAGATGTAAAGCGTGCGGTCGGCCGCGAGTTAGTAAGCGTATGTTCAATCGTTCGTTCCACTTCGGCTCGCAGCAGCCCACGTCCTCGACTTAGCCGTTGTCTGGCGGTATCTTCCGTGATCTCCAGAACTGAGGCCACCTCGGCGATCGAATGCGATTCACGATAGTAGAGGACCATCACTTCGCGATAGCTCTCTGGAATTGCCTCAAGCGATCGCCAAACCAGCTCTTGTTCTTCTTCTGAAACAAGCTTCTCCGACGGATGGGGCTCGAACTGCATCACATCACCCATACCATCTTGCGTCGAAGGCCACGAGCGCGCGGATCGTTTGCGAACCCATTGACGGGCGAGGTTTCTTGCAATGGAACTTAACCAACTAACAAGCTTCTCGGGCTCGCGCACCTCGTGGCGGGATTGCCAAGCGACCAAAAATGTCTCTTGTGCAATGTCTTCGCTACCCGTTAAGTCACCTGTGCAGGAGTACGCGATGCTGGTGACTAAGTTTTTGTACTGATCAACAAAGGCTGCATACTCGTGCGTATCACCGGAAAGAATTTTCCGCCAGCGGTCAGTGATTGAAGTTTCAGGTCGATCCATGGTATTGCACCGTTTTGAATAGGGGCTTGTTTCGTCCCCACATGTTGCAGCCAATTCTCCTGAGGTGACAATTAAACGAAAAAATATAGCATAGTCCGAGTGGACTACATCCCATACAGATCCGTCGGACGAGCTTCTTTTAGAAGGTAATTTGCATGGCATATCTCAATTGCAGAAAGGAATTCACGCCAACATTCGCGACGAAATATTTTACTTTGCATTGCAAAGCTTGTTGGTATTTGATTCAATGAAAGCTATTCTTTTCGCTGATTCTCATTGTGAGCTTCAGATTTTTGCGACCAGTTAAGGAGTCAAGCTTACGATTGTGATCCGAGAGATTTCTGGCAAAGATCATGGGAGTTTTGGGCGACTCGAAGTTGGTTTGAAGCGACCGCTTCTCGTTCGAAGAGAATCTATTACCAGTCGTACGAATGCATTGCGATTAGCCTACGTCAGCGATTTGCATCTTCGTCGCAAGAGGTCGATGCATTTATGTCAACAGATTCTCGATGCTTGCCAAACAGCGCAGCCGGACGTGATCGTGCTTGGTGGCGACTATGTGGACCATCGTTCTGAACTAGCAATCTTCGGTGACTTGTGCAAGCAGCTAAATAGCATTGCACCAGTCATGGCAATCGCGGGTAATCACGATGTTTCGATCGGACTAGACCGAATACGTAAGACTATCGAGTCAGGGAACGGAGTCTGGATTGAAGAGGGAGTGCATTCCATCGAGCACGACGGGCGTGTTATTGCGTTGGCGGGATCAAAGCATCCAAACAATATAAACGCGGACGTACGAATACTCTGCGGACACAACCCACGCCTTTGGAAGAAGGCAAAACAACGGGGCTACGATTTGGTTCTCGCTGGGCATTTGCATGGCTGTCAATGGGTAAGTTTTTCTTACCGGGATCGGCTTTATCCGGGCGCCTGGTTCTATCCTTTTTGCTACTTGAGTCATCGAGTGGCTTCATCGCGTTTGATCGTAAGTCGTGGCGTTTCTGATCTAATTCCGATCCGTTGGAATTGTCCTCGCGAGATCGTATTATGTTCGGTTTAAGTGGCAGGAACATCATGGCAGGCAAAACATGAAAGCTTTATTGAGAACCAGCTGTCTGTATCGTCGAGATCTGCACTTACCAGGACGTTTTCTCACAACTCAATCGTGTCTTTCAAGCGGAATTCGATGTCTACCATGGTGGTTTCGATCGACACCGGGAACACCGCTGCGTTGTCTATGTTTAGCGGCATTTGATTTTGTGTATCGAATGGAATCAGGTAGGCCATTACCTAAGGTTTCTTATCAGCAACTCGCCGAATTCCTTTCGTTTGCAGCACAGCAAAACAGAATACTCGATAACAAATCGAATGAGCAGATTCCATTCGAAACGAAAGCGTATTCTACATCTTATGCCAACGAACTGATCGAGATCGAAACGAATCGCCCCGAAATAGGAAGCGATCGTTTCAATCCACGTTGTATTCAAGATTATCGTGAACAAGTTGTTGCGCTGGCTTTGAAACATTCTTTCGCCATCACGTTTGGTGATCGCGACTGGTCGATACAAAGTTCGGCTTCTTCTAAACTTTATTTTGATTCCCTCTTTAGAATTGCAATGCTCTGCCAGCTTGCTGATGATTTGATCGACCATCGTCGTGACCATGCGATGAATCTACCAAGCTTCGCGACATCGCTCACGGGTCATGCAGATCCAAGGAGCAAGTTCTTCCATTGGATCGACGTTTACTCCTGTTCATCCCCCACCTCTCCAAGGAAGCAACTGAGGGCTTTTCGATGGACAGTAATGGGAGTGGCATGGCTGTTGAAGACGCTCGTTCGATGCATGAGTTTTCGACAATACGATCAACTCGGTGCTGAAGGGGAAGGGAAGGAAACTGGGTGTAAAAGAGGCCGCGACTCTGACGGTTAGCATCTTTTGTGCGCGAATTCATGAGAAGTGGCATCCTCAGTGCAAGTTGCGGCTAGTTTTCTAACTTACAATGGGCTGGTGATTAGTCGTCAATTCATTGTGGTTCCGCTTCGTTTGGAGAGCTAAGTTTTTTATGATGAAACTACGTGTTGCTGTATTACCGCTTCTTTGGGCAGGTTTGATACTTTGTACCTTTTCTCCGAACGGTTTCGCCCAACCTTTGAAGGTGTTCATCCTCGCGGGCCAATCGAATATGGAGGGACATGCTGAAATCCGCACCTTTGATTACATCGGCAAAGATCCGGCCACGGCACCCTTGCTCCAGGAGATGCTTAATCCTGATGGAACACCACGCGTATGTGATCAAGTCTGGATGTCTTATTTGACCGGGCCTTATGATGGCAGCGCGAATGGCGAAGGATTAGGGAAGTTGACCGCTGGCTTTGGCGAACGGGGTGGCAACCCGACCCGATTAAGTAACAAGATCGGCCCTGAGTTCACCTTTGGTATCACGATGGAGAAAGAACTCAAAGAACCCATCTTGATCATCAAGACCGCCTGGGGAGGCCGTTCGCTCAACACCGAATTTCGTCCTCCAAGTGCTGGGCCGTACAAACTGCCAAAACAAATTCAAGCGGAGTGGGACAAACATCCGCAGGGTGCGCATGGTATTCCGAAACTTGAAGATCGAAAGAAATGGCAAGAAGACAAAGATGCTGCCTCGGGTGTGTTTTATCACATGATGGTTGAGCATGTGAAAAAGGTGCTCGCAGATCCTGCTCGGGTCTGCCCCGCTTATGACCCTAAGCAGGGCTATGAGCTAGCGGGCTTCGTTTGGTTTCAAGGATTCAATGATCTCGTCGATGGCCAGACTTATCCGAACGGTAACTATGATGAGTACTCGCGTCTCTTGGCACACTTTATTCGTGACGTGCGACAAGATCTTAATGCACCGAAGATGCCATTCGTGATCGGCGTGCTCGGTGTCGAAGGGGAGAAGAATGTCAACTTCCGCAAAGCCATGGCTGCTCCGGCTGCTATGCCAGAATTCCAAGGCAATGTGGTAGCAGTCGATACCGCTCCGTTTTGGGATCGCGACATCGAAGCAGCCGAACCAAAACAGCGAGAGTATAACGAAATCGTCGGCACGGCTCACACGTTAAAAGCAGATGGCACGCTCGATACGGAGCGAAAATGGGACAAGTACTGGAAACCGATTGGCACGCCTCTACCGCAGGATCGCGACTGGCGTTTCGTCACTGTCGATGCAATGGACGCGAAGGATAAATTGGAAGAGTTCACAGATAGACGTTTCCGCGATATCAAATTGCCAACTGGCATGGAGAAATGGTATATACCTGACTTCGACGATAGTCAGTGGACCGCAGGCAAAGCTCCCATCGGCAAGGGGGTATGGAAGCACAGCGGAATCACGTTGAACAAAACCCCGTCAACGTGGGGCAAAGAAGAGTTCGTACTCATGCGGTCCACTTTCGAAGTAGATAGCCTCGACTACGATTCCTATCGCATCGCGATTTTGGCAAGACAAGGCTTTCATGTTTATCTGAACGGCCACAAGATTCATACCTACATCTGGTGGAAGGATGAGCCTCAATACCGATCTATCGTTCTCGATAAAGAGCAGACTCAATATCTTAAGAAAGGTAAGAACGTCTTGGCGGTCTATGCCAATGACCAATACTCGCCAAATGCCCCCGAACATTATGCCGCGATTGATGCATGGATTGAGGGGATCACCAAAGCGGATCAAGAAACGTTCGACTTAGCGTTGGAAGAAGTTCTTTCACCAAAGGACCGAGAAGCACTCAAGGGCGCATCCAACGGTGGCTACCATTACTTTGGCAGTGCCAAGATCTTTGCCCAAATCGGCAAAGCTTTTGCCGAAGCGCACTTAAAACTCATGAGGCAACCTCGATAGCCAATTCCGACGCGTGGAAACTGATTCCGAAGGTGCACACATAATTCGATACTGCCTTTTAAGATTAGTGTTTGATTAGTGGTAATTAGTGTTCCCAAATTTTCGATTCTGAGTTGAAAAGTTATGATGTTCAAGTAAGTAGGCAACGGCTCATCGTTGATGATCGGCAAGTCAGAACGAAGGGAAGCAATTGGGAACACTAATCTTCTCTAATCGAACACTAATGAAGAAAGGTGTTCTTCCGCCCGGACTGGCAACGACGAAAGGGTAATTGGCAAATTCGTCCGCCTGGAACCTGATTCCGCAGGTGCTTTTACGTTGTGATTCTGCTTCTTAAGATTAGTGTTTGCTTAGTGGTAATGAGTGTTCCCAAATTTTCGTTTCTGAGTTGAAAGGCCATGATGTTCCAGTAACAAGGCAACGGTTCAAGTGTTGATGATCAGCATGTCAGAACGAAGGGAAGCAATTGGGAACACTAATCTTCTCTAATCGAACACTAATGAAGAAAGGTGTTCTTCCGCCCGGACTGGCAACGACGAAAGGGTAATTGGCAAATTCGTCCGCGTGGAACCTGATTCCGCAGGTGCTTTTACGTTTTGATTCTGCTTCTTAAGATTAGTGTTTGATTAGTGGTAATTAGTGTTCCCAAATTTTCGATTCTGAGTTGAAAAGTTATGATGTTCAAGTAAGTAGGCAACGGCTCATCGTTGATGATCGGCAAGTCAGA
>JBKCTT010000094.1:0-7288 GCA_046318795.1 Pirellula sp. | reverse complement strand
ATAACGACCAATCTCAGCTTATGGGCTTTGTAGCGTTGTCACTTGCGGAGCAAAAAGTACTCAAATCGAAAACCTCTTGTGCTCTTCTTCACGAGACCGCCAATAGGTCCGATACGTTCAATGATCTGCGGAAGTAGTTCGTCAAGCAATTCACCCCCGTTCAGCTTTATCCATACCCCGATACTGGTCTTCTTGAATTTCGGGATTTGCGACTCGATGAATCGCCCGATATCTACGTAATGAACCGCAAAACAGTTTCCCGTACTTCTCGCCATCAGATGCTTGTTTACCATCTTGAACGGGATGGAATCATGAAGAGTGTCCTCTGGCTGCAATTCCAACTCTGTGAAAAACCGATCGGAGTTCGATTCGATATAGTAGCCCTGTCTCACGCCTTTGAATTTTGGTGGAGGCTGATAGAGCCCAGAGAGTGAGGGTGGTAACGCAAAGCGATTGTATTCATCAACCTTCCAATAGCTACCGTCGAGTCCCTCACCTTTAACAGCATCGCTCGTAATGCGCGACGATAAAAGATCTATAAAGGTTGTGTTGTCTTTGCGAGGTTTGTATACAAATGCCTCTGCGCTACCTTCGGTCGTGCACATGTAAGCTTGCGGAAGCAATTCCATTACGTTCTCACTGCTTGCAAAGAAGTCATCGACGGATATGCCCTTAGCGTTGGCTAACTCCTCCATTCTCCGCATAGCAGATGTGCTCGTCTTTAAATCTTCTTTTAAAGACTCTCCTTGAATCCTCCAGAAATCAGCGGACACCACCGCAAAGCTGATAGCGTCGAAAGGGACAAAGGGGTCTGTTTTAGAAAAGCTTGCGTGTCCAGCCTGTTTTAAAATCTCCACGCCTTCGTCCAGCCTGAAGTCAACCTGAAACTCTGCTTCGATTTCGCTTTGCTTAGGTGGGAATGAAATCGCAACCAACATCGACTTGCAGTGTGCTTCGATTATCGGATAGAGCCTGTAAGGGATATTTAAGAATAGCCAGGACTTCGTCATCATGTCTTTTGGGTAGTAATATTCGCCCCGTAGGAAAAAATTCACACCAACCTTTCTCTCAATGTCGGTACTTTTTACGGAGGACACAAAATCTGGATCATTCATCAAGCCATCGTTCGTTACGTTAATCCAGCGGATGGTCATTTCGGCTATCATGTCCACTGAATTACAAAACAGATACTGCGAACCACGCTCGGCAAACGCGGATCTGCATTCTCCATTGGCGATCAACGCGATTACAGTCGTCTCTCCGATCTTCCACTCTTTCTTTTCGCAGCCCTCAGCCAGTAACTTCTTTTCAAGGTTAAGGCAAAAGATCTGAACCCCTAGGACATCTTCGTCGGCATCAATGAACATGCACCACTTCCTCAAGTCCTTTTCAAAGAAGTGGCCGAACGCGAATTCCTTTTTCGGCAACGTCATTAACTCCAGCACCGACAAATCTGACCAAGGCAAGATGGTAAAGCCATCTAGACCGAGTTTTCGAAGGGCTTGATAAGCCTTGGGCGATTCGGAGACTTTTTTCCAGGATTGCCCTAGCGTACCGCTTGCCATTCTTGAAGCGACTTCGCTCGTGTCGGACAGATGGAACCAGAGAGTCGTCGAGGCAGGGAACACACGCGCGGATTCAAATCCGGCTAAGAGTGTCGTACTGCTTCCGAGAAGAAGCATTACGACGAGAAGACCTCTAACGCAAATCATTTCCGTCCTCATTACGTGCATTCCCATTATCCTTACTGGTTAAGTTACAGTAGAACGCTAATGATTAATAACACAACTTCAATCGGAACGCCACGGGCTAACGTAACACAGTTACGTCAACGCAATTAGAACATTACTAGTCAGTTTACATTCAGTTGGCTGCGTAGCGTGTCAGATGGAAGCTCGCCAAAGCACTCTTTATAAGCTTTTGAAAAGTCACCGAAATGCCAGAAACCCCATCGAAGAGCTTCTTTGGTAACGGTCGTTGTTCCTTGCGTTTCCGTCTGAAGGGCCTGTCGTACGCGATGCAGTCTTAGTAGATGCAAATAGGCCATAGGTGACATACCTAACAGCCCCTTAAAGGCATATTGCAAAGTGCGTTCGCTCACTCCAACCGCTTCGCAAATGTCGGCTACATGGATTCGCTCCCCGATGTGCTTATTCGCGTATTCCTGAGCATCAGCAACTATCTTTCCGTGTGTTTGATGTGTCAAGTCGCGCGGGGTTGGTTCAGCATGCCTCGAATCCTTCAATGCACTAAGAAGCTTCTCAATCAACTCCGTTTGCGCCGCGAATTGCACCTGTGGAATATCGAATACATCGGGCTGTTGGTAGGCGATTTCGACAAGTCTTCGCCCCCACGTTAGTAGATCACGATGGCCTAATTCAGCAGACGTTAACAGTTCAATTTTTTGTGGCAGTCGAAAAGTCTCTTCGTAATGCCAGCGTATCGCGTGATCGAAAAGCAACTCGGGGGGAATTAGCAGAGCAATGCTTTCGTAGCCTGCTGCTACAACCAATTCGACTTCGATGCCAGGTACGCTCGTCAAAATCTGTTCCGAACGAATTGGCAGGCCGTTAACCGTGCCCGTGGACCCCGAACAAAACACGGTATAACCGATCAACCCCTCCTTTAAGCTGGTACGAGCGCGCACAGCAAGATTGGTAGAGTGGTACACAAATTGGCATTGGTCTAAACGAATGGAAATACGTTGTGCTAGGAACGTCTCAGGACTTAACTTCAATACATCTTGCTTGAGCACCTCAATCGACTTGCCAACTAACGTGGGATCGTTGAGTTCCGTGACAATGACTGCTGGAGAAGATTCTTGCACGATGGATTTTCATTGAAGAGGGATTTGGGGAGGATAACGACGATTTTCACGGTTTGCGGAAATCCGATAGTCGATAGGTGTGGAGTGAACGATGATCTAAGTTATTCCGATAAAGGCACAACGACTCAAACTCGGTAAGCAGACGTGTTGAACTATCGATCAATCGCTTGTTGTTTATTCATCGCGACCTTGCCTTTGTTCCATGTCGCTCGATCCGAGGAAATGGAACATTTAAAAGGTAAGCCGAATATCTTGCTTATCGTAGCCGACGACATGGGCTACTCAGATCTTGGATGCTTTGGTGGGGAAATTCACACTCCAAGTATAGACTCGATTGCTGCACGTGGTGTACGAGCAACAAACTTTTATGTTGCGCCGAGCTGTTCACCGACGCGTTCGATGTTATTGAGTGGAACCGATAGTCACATTGCTGGGATCGGTAATATGGCGGAATGGACCGGTCCCACGCAGCGCGGCAAGCTTGGCTATGAGGGACACCTCAATTCCCGTGTCACTTCGTTGGCATCAAGATTAAAAGATGTGGGTTACCACACTTACATGGCTGGCAAGTGGCATTTGGGCGAAGAGCCGGGTCAATGGCCATCAGCTAGAGGATTCGAACGGGATTTCGCACTATTGCAAGGTGCCGGAAGTCACTGGTCTGATATGCTCGGATTGCTGCCATCAGAACCGAAAGTGAAATACACGCGTAACGGCTCGCTCGTGGAGCAGCTACCTCCCGATTACTATTCATCGAAAAATCTTACCGATTTTATCATCGAAAGCGTTGATTCGAATTCTCAGGATCAAAAGCCCTTTTTCGCTTATCTCGCTTATCAAGCTCCGCATGGTCCATTCGCCATTCCCGAGGACTGGAGTGACCGCTATCAAGGCAAATATGATCGTGGGTACGACGTGGTTCGTGACGAGAGGCTGGCAAGGCAAAAGTCACTCGGGATCATGAACCCTAGCGTCACTTCGTTCCCGAGATTGCCAAATATTCCGGCTTGGGAATCGTTAACCATCGAGCAACGAAAACAGGGGAGTCGCAAGATGGAAATTTATGCCGCCATGGTGGAGTATATGGACAATCAAGTGGGCCGACTGATCGATCACTTGAAGATGGTAGACCAGTATGACAACACTCTCATTGTTTTCATATCCGACAATGGTGCGGCGGGCGAGGACATGGCGGAACTGGTATCGAAACTAGCTCCTGCCGCCAAGGAGTGGTTCGACAACACCTTCGATAATCGACAAGAGAATTGGGGCAACCCAAAGTCTGCCATCGAGTATGGTCCGTCCTGGGCTCAAGTAAGTAGTGTACCGTTTCGTTTATTCAAAGGCGTGGTTGCAGAGGGCGGAATACGTGCACCGCTTATCGTTTCAGGACCAGGAGTTCAGCATACGGGAACTGTAAACCATTCATTGTTACATGTGATGGATATCATGCCAACATTCTTAGAGTTGGCGGGAGGGCTAAACGACTCTGCATCCAGCGCGGGCGGCGGTTCATTGATACAAGGAAAATCGATGTGGCCTGTGCTATCCGCATCTGAAAAGGAGACTCGCACCGA
Organism: Pirellula sp.; assembly: GCA_046318795.1. Classification (GTDB taxonomy): domain Bacteria; phylum Planctomycetota; class Planctomycetia; order Pirellulales; family Pirellulaceae; genus JBKCUI01. The sequence goes on along the minus strand of JBKCTT010000094.1, from coordinate 2,884 downwards.
GGATGATTGGCTCGGTTGGGAGCTCTTTGGCAATCGTGCGATACGACAGGGTGATTGGAAGCTCTTGTATTTACTGCCTGCTGCAGGTGGAACTGGCGAATGGCAGCTCTTCAATCTTCGTACTGATCCAGCAGAAATGAAGGATCTCTCATCTGCTTATCCAGAGAAACGGATCTCTCTTCTCAAGCTTTGGGACGAGTACATCAAGAGGAACAACGTCGTAGTTTCGGATGCTGGTCCTTTCGCGCGACGTGCTCCCTAATTAACTCACATGCAGAGATAGATTTTATGAAAATGCAGCAGGTCAGCAATCATTGCTATGCAGTGATCAACGAAAAGAACCGGGTATGCGATGCCAATTCAGGCCTTATCAATTGCGGTGGTGGAGTGGTAATCGACACTCAATCCGATTTAACGCATGCGAATAAAATGATCGAACTTTTTAGCAAGGTTTGGCCAGCTATGCCTAAACGTGTGATCAATACGCACGAAGATGCAGATCACGTTTGGGGCAACCAGTTGTTCGACGAGGCCGAGATCATCGCACACCGCTCCGTGCCTGAACGCATGAAGCAAGTTGCAGAGCCGGAAGAGAGTCAAAAGCTATTGCATGGTGTTGGAAGATTTCTCACACGGCTAGCACTCAAAGCGATTCATCCAGGGCTCGCAGCTGCCGGACAGCAACTTTTGGAAGATTACAATTTCGATGGCATCAAACTGGTTCTACCAACAACTTTGTTTGACGCACGATACGAGCTAAATCTCGATGGAAAAGAGGTCCACTTGATTTATGTTGGGCCTTGCCATCAAGTCGGGGATACGATCATTCATATGCCCGACGAAAAAGTGGTGTTTGCGGGTGATGTCCTTTTCCGCAATTGCACCCCCATGGGCTGGACCGGATCTTACGAAAAATGGTTCCAATGCCTCGATTTACTAATTGAGCTCAATCCAGAGGTCATCGTTCCTGGGCACGGACCTCTGTGTGGTATCGAGGGGGCGATGGAAATGAAAGCCTATCTAGAGTACGTGCGAGACGAAGCGAAAAATTGCTTTGATTCTGGCTTAACATCTCTAGATGCAGCGAAAAAGATCGAATTTGGTCCGTACGGTGAGTGGCGTGCGCCTGCAAGGCTCTACATGAATGTCGAACGTGCGTATCGCGAATTCAGAAACGAACCCCCCGATGAACCTTGGGACTCGACAGCCACATTCGACGCCATTTATCAAGTCGCAAAAGCCAAAGGGATCGAGGCGGAGTTTTGAGTGCGGAGCAAAATTCGGTGGGTACTAGCTGACGAAAATCGTTTGTTCTTCCATGAGGCTATCACGTATCGCGTCCCGATAGATTTTCAGATTCCTCCAATGACCTAAAGAAAGAGAGCATTCCATGAAATTCCAGATGATCCACGCCGATGATAATGGTGAGACGCATTTTGGCGTTGAGAATGTAGCCGAACGTGAAGTGCCCTTTGGGCCACCCCCAAATCCGACGGGGCAAATATGCGATTTTGGAACTGTTGAAACGATGTTCGTCTTTTCAGTTCCTGCAGGAACCGACGTGCCTGCCCATAACGCACCTCAACCTTATATTGCGATCATTTTATCAGGAGAGGGTGAGGTAGCGACTAGTGATGGCGAATCGCGAAGGTTCCATCCTGGTGAAATACTCTTTTGCAATGATTTGACTGGAAAAGGGCATGTGACCCGCGCCATCACAGATTTGATGGTCGCTTTCGTGAATCGCGTTAAATCCTGAAAGAATAAAATCTCAAGTGACAAACAACATTAAAAAACTTACCAATCCAAACGCAGGACTTAAGTTCACCGAAAGTCCACGGTGGTACAACAACAAAATGTGGTTTATCGATATTCATGACAAGAGTATCAAGACGGTTGACCTGTCTGGTACGGTTGAAACATCTTTCGATTTACCTTTTATTCCTAACAGCTTCGGGCTGACTCCCGAAGGCGTTATCGTGGTCGGCGACGCATTCGAACGAAAAATCTATCGTGTCCAAGATGGATCGCTCGAACTGCTAGCTGACATCAGCGACATGACGGTGTTTTGTCTAAGCGATGGTATTGTAGACTCTCACGGTCGTTTGTACGTTGGGGACATCGGTTACAACTTTGTAGACCCAGTGGCCAAGCCAGTGGAAACGTGTGTTCTAATACTGGTTGGGACAGACGGCAAATCATCCGTTGTCGCTAAGGATCTTTGCTTTCCTAATGGAATAGTGATTACTCCCGATGGACGAACGCTAATTGTTGGCGAAACGATCGGTCATCGACTTACCGCCTTTGATATTGCGGCAGATGGATCATTAAGCAATCGACGCGTTTGGGCTCAGTTGCCTGAATCTGTAGGCCCCGATGGAATCTGTTTGGATGCAGAAGGTGGCGTGTGGTGCGCAAACCCCGAAGGCGTTGACAGCGTGGTTCGCGTAACAGAGGGCGGAACTATTACGGATCGAATCAGAGTCGACACGCATGCTTACGCGGTCATGCTGGGAGGCCCTGAGCGCAAGCATTTATTCATCTGCACATCCGCTTCTCACGATCCAGCGGAGATTCATCACAATCCGACCGCGAGTTTCCAATTGGTCGAAGTCGAGATTGCGGGTGCAGGGACTCCATAAAAGCCACCTGCTGACAGAGAGTCGATTTGTCGAATGATCAGTTGGATGAAATTTTACTACAATGCAACCGGAAACCGGACCTACGCCAACGTATTAGAGTTGGCCTGAGAGACGAGCCGCTTTTCGAGATCGACTAATCGTTGTTTAAGTTCCGTGAAGCAATGCTCTGCGGCTATCTTGCCCGCATTTGCAATTTCCGATGTGCGGTGAAATTCCGCGAGTCCATAGATTGACGTATCCGG
>JBKCTT010000093.1:0-35134 GCA_046318795.1 Pirellula sp. | reverse complement strand
GTTGCGGGACCTGCGGCAGCGGGGACTGCTGGAAGAGACGCTTGTCATCTGGGGAGCGGAATTCGGTCGGACTCCGACAGCTCAGGGCAAAGACGGTCGAGACCACAATCCGCATGCATTTACGTGGTGGATGGCCGGGGGCGGGGTCAAAGCGGGCTTTCGCTATGGTGCGTCGGACGAGTTTGGATTTTATGCAGCCGAAAACAAAGTGCATGTGCATGATCTGCATGCCACGATGATGCATTTGTTAGGTTTCGATCATACCAAGCTAACGTATCGGTATGCGGGACGAGATTTCCGATTAACTGACGTACATGGGAATGTGGTACGCGAAATTTTGGCGTAGAGACGCGGAACCCGTCCGTTGCTGACGCGTACGGGTTGCTCAGGTTGTTAAATGAGATTCGGGCAAGTGGCTGTGATCGTTCCATAGACGTAATCGCCACTTTCCATTGTTTCGGGTCAGCCAGGTAATGGATGTATTGTATGGGTCGGCTAAATGAGGATCGAGATCCGCAATTCCCAAAAAGGCTTCGAGCAATCGCAACTTGAAGTCAGCATGGATCATCATTACCACTTTGCGATGCGAATGAATTTCGCTTTCTAGTTCATACCACTCGTGTACTTGGCGGGCACGCTCTCGAGCTTCTATTATGGTCTCGTATTGCTTCAATCGATTCCAGCCAACATCGGATATGTCAGGATGAATGATCCATCCCGGACACAGATCAGCTATTTCTTTTCTCGACATGCCAGGCCGCGGTTCGCGCTGGCCGACGAGATGTCCGGCATAACAACCACCTTGCTCATAAATCTCGGGGTGGATGACCGGTGCCATACCTAACGAGTCTATGGCTGGCCTTAATGTTTGGATGGTTCTAAGAAAAGGGCTGCAATAAACTAGCTCTGGTGCCAATCGATGAAAGCATGGAATCAAATGCTTAGCTTGTTCATGTCCGAGCTCCGTGATTCCTGGATCGGGAACTCGTTCTGCCTCGTCTTTTGCGTTGTTTTCCGACTGAGCATGTCGAATCAAGATCAGTTGCCAATCGGACATATATAAAGAGCTCAAAGTATTAAGCGGCGATTTTCAAGCTAGGGAGCGGAGCTAATTGTGATTCATCGATCGGCAAAGTTCCGTCCGACGAACCTGACATGCGCTGCAACAGCAGTTTGCTAGTATTGTAGCTCGCTCCTGGTTGAGCAAATTCGGCAGCCAAGGACAGCAATTTCTTTCGCCGTGCCAGTCTCAAACTAGCATCTCCAATCAGCGACTCCATCTCTGCGACAACATGGGTTACAGATCGCTTTGAAGACGCCGAGTCGAGTGCACCGTAGGACAACGACTCCGGCAGTATTTTTTCTGAAGCGATCAAATTGGGTAGCGACATGCTATCAATTTTCACCAAGGCTTTTCCGAGCCAATAGGTGGATCTGCTCACATGATACATAACGACGGCGGGCTTTCCTCGCGCCATGACCTCGAGGGAGACTGATCCGCTTTTCATCAAGGAGCAATCGCAGGTTTCAATAATCTCACTTGTTTTGCCAGCGAATATCGAGATTGGCAGTCGTGAGTCTTGATCCGTTAAGTGACTCTTGCACCACAGAGCGTGAGAGTCTTTCAGAGCAGCTACCATGAACTCAATCTCTGGGAATCGTCGCGCGAGTTGTCGGATTACCTGCAATTGTAATGGCCAAATGTGTTTTACCTCGTGATCTCGAGAGCCGGGCAAAACGGAAATCTGAATCCTGTCGTTTCTGCGATGTCGCTCGACGAATCGTGAATCGAGTCGCTGTTGTGCGATACTGTCAAAGAAGGGATGCCCTACAAAGGTTGCTGGCACGCCATGCTTTTCGAACCAAGGGGTCTCGAAAGGAAGATTGCAAAAAACGTGGTCAACGTATTTACGCATCTTGCGAACTCGCCAACCTCCCCAAGCCCACAGTTGCGGCGGTAGATAATAGAACACGGGTATCCCGTATTTTTTGGCTCGTTTAGCGATGTGCCAATTGAAGCCTGGAAAGTCGACCAAAATGACTCCATCGACTTCTTTGTTGGCGAAGCATTGCTCGGCTCGTGCTGCTAGGCGAAAAAACTCCCGGAGTTTTGGTAGCACTTCTGCAAAGCCCATAACGGCCATGCTGGTGAGGTCGAAATCCAGATCCAGTCCCGACTGAATCATTTTCGGACCGCCGAAACCGCGAAAGGTCGAACTTGGAGACATGCTTCGCATGCAACGAATAAGATTCGCCGCATGCAAATCTCCACTCGGTTCCCCGACTGAGAAAAAAAATCGTTGTCCCATGAACTGCTCTTCAACGCTCACCGCTGGGATGAGCTGGCTTGTATCGAATTGATGACAATCAACGCTTTGAGTGCAGTTGATGTGCTCGATTTGATTCATCGGATAGCCCTGGTCTGTGGGATTCATACAAATTTAAGGTATACGAGAAACTGGGCTATCGGGGCAATATGAATGAGATGTCTTAACGATTAATCCGGTTGTATCAATTGGGAGCGACTGACGGATATGGTATTGGCATTAAGGCGGCTTATTTTGCGGGCAGTATGAGATGGCAGACTTAGAGAGTATGGCTGGGTTGGAGTCCATTGAACAAGACCAGGACTTTTCTGCGGGTTTTGCAATTTTGGTTAACTTTGCGGGTCGTAATGCCGAAAACCTTTGTACGGAATGTTCGGACGTTGCGGTCGGGAGTGGTGTCAATTGTCTTGACGAAGCTTCTGTGCAATCCTAGACTCTGGTTTTAAATCGTGTCCCGATAAGGACTTAGGTTTCAATCAGACCATCAGGAGTGTTGCCGTGACGAAGAAAGAGATCGTGAAAACGATTTCCGATGAGACAGGCCTCAACCAACAGCAGATCAAGTACATCGTCCAAAAGACGTTTGACGCGATTATTAAGACGTTGGAAGAGGAAGGACGAATCGAGCTCCGGAACTTCGGTGTGTTCCAAGTTAGAACACGGGCTGCGAGGAAAGCACGAAACCCGCGAACCGGCCGTCAGGTTGAGGTTCCGGAGAAGTTTGTGGTGACCTTTAAGCCAGGCAAGATCATGGAACAAAGGGTCATAGCCATCGAAGGGACGTCACTCGCAGATAAGATTCGAGACGACATCGCGTCTGGAAAGCTTGCTGCAGGCGATGATGACTTTGACAGCAACGACAGTACCGCCGAAGACTAGCGGAAAACGGTACGACAGGAATCGAGACTTTACGGAGATAGGGAAATGCGACGACGATTAGGATGGTTGCTTTTGTTGGCTTGCACAATGCCGTCGGTTGGTTGCGCATTGCCAATCTACTCTGCTAGAGCCCCAAAGCGCGCTGAGCAGTTGATCTATACTTCGGAAAACATGCGATCCATCGTCCAGGAGTGGGAACGCTTCTGGTTCTTGGACATGCCATCCCATGCGACACCGTACCGAGTTCACGGTGGAGTGATCTAATTCCTATCGCGAAGTAAGCGTAGGAGAACCGTAGACGTCGCGTTCGGCGTGTTAATGCCGGAGACCATTGTGTTGTGCCATAGTCTTGTGGCACTTGAGGGGCAGTGTTGAGCCTCTGCGAGTCTATTCACGCGCTTCTCGGCACGTTCCATCGAGATTACTCGCGTCGTCACGGCATTGCGTCTCGAGAACCCTTTACTTACTCTTTCTTCGTCGAGGGTCTGTCAAAGGATTTTAATAGTGGTGGCAATAGAAAAAGATCGCACAACAACGCAGTCAGTAACGTAATCATACCGAGACTTCCGAAGACTCGGTAATCTTTCGTGTCGCTGAAAATCACAGAGCCAAACCCGGCGACGAGCACAATGGTGGTCATGATCAGCCCGGAGCCAACCTCTTTAAAGGCTTTTTCGATAGCCTCCCCAATATCTGTAGTGAGATTGAGCTCGAGCTTATAGCGAGACAGGAAATGGATGGTATCGTCCACGGCGATTCCTAGGCATATTGTAAAGCAGCATACGCTTACGATTTCTAGCGGTTGCTGATTGATTGCCATCCACGCAGCTGCAGCCAGCAATGGCATTATATTAGGTATTACGGAAATCAACCCTAGTCGTATCGAACGAAAGGCTATTCCAAGGATAACGAAGATAACCAGCGAGGCACTTCCCAAGCTCACAACAAGATCGGTTACGATACGGAAAAGATCTCGCCACCGCCAAATGGGATCTCCCTCCATCCGAATTGTTGTTTGTTCATCGGTTAATGCCGCAAAGCACTTTTCTAATCGCTCAAACGTAGGCGCATAGGTGGCCGATCCAAGATCCTGGACACGAAATAGGACCGCAGCAGAGCGATTTTCCGGATCGTACAAAGTCAGCTTTAACGGGGGAGGTAACAAATCGATCATGGACACTTTGTCGATCGCGGAGCCTTCACCCGGTAACGCTTCCAACAATCGAGGCAAGCTCAGAGGGTGTCCAATGAGCTGCTCTTGATTGAGCAAATCATCAATCTTTGTTAACAGATTAACAACATCGGATTCCGAGCGGTTAGCTTCACGCCAGGAAACATTAACACGGCATACGTCCAGCCCACCCATCGACTTATCGAGGTGGTCTAATGCGGTCCGAATCTCGTTTCCTTCAGGTAATGCACTGGATTTTCGATCATCTGGCTTTAGGGTCGATGCCGCACCTCCGAACACCATCATTACAACAATGGCTCCTAGAGTAAGAACCCGATTGTGATGCAAACAGAAACGCACCATTGGGCCTAATCGATCCAAGGACCGATCCATGACGTCACGATGTGTTGACTTCGCCAACCGATATCCGAATCTGGTTTGGCAAGCTAGTGGAATGATTAGCATTACGGACACCCATGTGCAGACGACGCCAATGACGCAGGATAATCCGAATTCTCTAACGACCTCGTGATGTGCAAATAGTAAAGAGCCCATACCAACAGCGGTCGTAAGTGACGTTAAGAAGCAAGCCAATCCAACTTGTTCAAGCGTTTGCTTACATGCTTGCCGGGGCGTAAATCCCTGTTGCAATTTGGCTCGAATATGAACCATCATGTGAACACCATCGGTGAACCCCACCAGACTCAATAGCACAGGTAGAATGACAAAGCTAAATGGATTATCCTCAAGCCCAAAGTATCTCAACGTCCCCAGAGTCCACATCACTCCAGCAATAGGGGCAAGGGATACGACGATTACAACCACAATCCCTCTAAATAGAATGAACGCCATCGTCAAAATCATCGAATAGCCGATCAATTGATAAAGACGTTCGTTGCTTCGATTGTTTCGCTGAACCAAGTCATAAAACGGTACAGCTCCTGTTACGGAGATATCCATCTGAACATCTGGGTATTCCGCTGCTGCCGATTTCGCCGTTTCGATTAACTGTTTAGTCAGATCTTCGCTCTCCTGAACAAAGATAAAGTTATAGACGACTTCGATAAGTACCGTCTTAGCGTCAGGCGAAAGAGTGAATCCAACGATAAGCGGGTTCCGAAGTGCCTTTGCTTTTGCCGCTGCAAATCGCTGCTCCGACGCTTGCCCGACTGGCAAAACCGGTTCCGTTAAACCGAAAATGTTCAACGGTGGTGATTCATCTATCGACCGTGCGAAAGAAACGACATCCAGTTCATTGAGCTTCTCGACAATTCTTCGATAGGCAGCGGCTCCCTGCATGGTAAAGAGATCATTGGTCTTGATGACCACGACGGCATGGGAGTTGCCGAACGATTCGCGAGCGATATTTCTGGTTCTGGAAGATCGCCTCGATTGTTGAGTGTTGCGCCAGCCCTCATCTTGAACCGATTCCGCTTTCTCCTGCATGATCCAACGCTTGATGTCGCCGGGCCATTGTGGATAAAAGTATCCTCCCATAGACAATGCGGACATGACGACAATGATCAGTAAGCCGAGTCTAGGGAAGTCAATGAACCTGCGGAAGATTCGAGCCGAGACGCCAAAGTTGCTATCGTGCACGTCGTCCCTCGGCAGCCTCGATCAATTCTTGTCGCGTTAGCTGTTGATCGCCATCTTTATCAATTTGACCGAAAGAATAGCGGCGAACGATATCACTTACTTCGGACCGCGTGACGAACCCGTCCGCATTGAGATCAAAACGCTTCATGAAATCTTCAGCGAATCGAATGGCCTTTGCGGATGGTTCACTCGATTTACTGTTATCACTGGAGAGCCCTCCTCCGAGAATTGCGGCCGGAATCGATTGGGCTGTGTTCTCGGAATTGTCGGTTTTAGATTTGATCTCCGTTGCAACATCCAGGAAAACTACCGCCATTTCCTCCCACGTTTGATCTCCCCACATAACGAATTCTGCGGGGTTCGGATTAAATGGATTTTTGTCTGAGTTATCGAATGCGGTTTCAAAGGTTAGAGATTCGATCTCATTTACATCGAGTGGTTTGGAAAATTCGTAAGCGTGTTGCCAATTAAAATCGTAGCGAGGAACCTCTAGTAGAGTCTCCTCTGAACCACTTTTCGTCTGCGATATCAAGCGAAACGACTTACCTCGCAGGTGCATGTGCGGAGCGGCAACGAGTACTTTTGCGTTACCTCTGGGAAGTCGAATCGTAGAGCGGACCATGTGGGAATCGGCAAATGGTGGAATCTCGAATGATTGGTCGATCCCGGCAATTGTGGAGACTTCATGGGTTACGGTCTCTTCATCCGCGAAGACGAGTCCCACCTTGGTTAAGTCTTCTTGTGTCTTGCCAATGGGCGTGTAATGCATTTGAAACACGAACTTGGATCCTGCGGGAACTCGTCTCGCATATCCTTCTGGATATTCAACAGCGCGTTGGCCTGGCACGAAAGAGGTTAGCCAACTTACACCTTTGATTGGCTCTCTATCGGGAGGGCGGATAAATACAATAGCGTGGTGAACGATAGCTGCGTTACCTGGAATCACTTGTGCCGAGGTCACCCATCGATCTTCTTTTAATTTTGGATCTACGACAAAGTATTGATACTCGACGGTTCCCAGTGGTGGAACCGTGTAAGAAGATTCACGCATGGGCACTACAAGATCCGGTTCCTTGGGTAATTGCCAGCCCGTTTTTACTACAGGTAGCTCAGGTACTTGGCTCAAGTCTCCTAGTGGTGAGCCTGCTGCCACCCAGCCTCGAACCAGCTCCTTCTCCTCGCTCGACATCGTGCGTGCATTGCGAAACTCCCCGTGTTCAGGACTAGCGTGCCACGGCGGCATACGGCCATTGTCGATCACCTCAACAATCATCTCCCCCCAACCCTGGATCTCATCAACCTGAGAGATATCAAAAGGCCCGATGTCTCCAGGTCTATGGCAATCGTAGCAATGTTTGTTAAAGATTGGGGCAATATCAGTTGCATAGGTCGGGACTGCTAAGGTAGAAGTTGCTTTATCAGTCGGCGACGAATCAGATGTCCCAGACGAATCCTTAACCACAGTTTGCGTGCCAGGAATACTCCTGGGACTTTTGTTGTGAAACGATATCAAGCAACCTGCGGCATCTGTGATAGGCGTAGTCACGGGGCGATTTTTCAGTACAGCCTCCAAGGCATCGGTTAGTTCCGTTGTAGATGCTTGATTTCGCTTCACTCCCGGAGCCATTTGGTCATCCACTCGACCACGATAAACGACCTTGCCCTCTGGATCCAAAACGAATACTTCTGGCGTTCTAGTGGCTCCTAAATGCGCGAGGTGCATCTGTTTTTCGTCGCGAATGACCGGGAATGCAATCTCTGTGTCTTTAGTGAATTCTCGGATCTTTGCGATGTCGTCTTGGATTAACCCCATCACTGCAACGAATCGTACTCCTTTGGCATCGTATTGCTCCGCTAGTTTTTGGAGTCTGCCGGCATAAAATCGGGCCACGGGACATTCGCATCCTAACACGCAGATGACATGCGCTTTGGCTGAACTATCCCAGGAGCACCGTTCACCGCCAACCGTATTTTGGCTCCAGCCAGGACCAATCGCGGACGCTGTATCGCCTCGTCCGAAAGAGGTCCGGGAATTCGCCCCCAACATTGCTAAGGCCAAAAAAATTGAAAACCCAGCGAACACCAACCAACGTTCACTGATCATCAAACGATGAGCTATCATAGAACAGACCGGAAATGATTTTTAGTACAATGGAACTGAACTGCTGTCACATGATACCATGAAGTAAAAAGGTTCCCAGTAAAGAAAGAAGCGGCCTGTGACGGCGCGCTGTAAACTAGGAATCTACCCTCCTCACTCTAAGATTCGGCTTTAAAAACATGACCCTTAAAGTAACACTTTCTCGAAAATGGAAATTGCTTTCCTTGCTATGTTCACTCTCCGTTGTTAGCAGTAACTTTGAGTTTGGTGCTCAATTTGCTCACGGCCAAGCTCCCAGCGTTAATGCCCAGCAACTAGACGAGCAAGAGGAAGTTCGGATGGAAAAAGAGGGATATCATCCTGAGAAAATGCGGCAACTCTCTAATTCTACCAAACTCAAAAGGCTACGCATTGTCAACGCAAATATTTCCGACGAAGAGCTTTCATTCATTAGCAAGATCGCTCAATTAGAACTGCTCGATTTATCGGGATGCAATCAAGTTACGGACTCGGGGGTTTCGCATCTCGTGAAACTCATCAAGCTTAAAAACCTCAGCCTGGGTAATCCATCCATTACCGATACGTCGCTGGAAACCATTTGCCAGCTACCCGTATTGGCTGCGTTGACCCTCCAAGGCTGCACGATAGAAGGGCCAGGCCTGCTTCACTTGGGCAAGTTAACTCGACTAAAGGAATTCGGACTCATAAATTCCATGGCTGGAGACACGGCATTGAATTCTTTGTCCCCTGGAGAAATCGTGAAACTAAAAATGCGAGCCTCGGGGATAACACAATCTGGCTTGAAAGCAAACCTCCCGCGATTCGCCAAGCTCAAGTCGTTAGACTTAGGAGAAAACAACATTGACGATTCCGTAATGCCATTGCTGGCCGCAACAAAGATTGAAGATTTAAATCTACTCCGGACACATGTAACCTCCGCTGGCGTGTCGCTCCTAAGTGATCTACCCCTGATTCGATTGAATTTGGACGACATAATTGGGATTGATGATTCGGTGATACCCCATGTTCTAAAAATGGGGCGTCTAGAGTTTCTCCACTTAGGTAAGACAAAGGTAACTGATAACGGGCTATCTCAACTGAAAGATCTCAAGTCCCTTAAAGATCTGATTATCAACAACACCGCAGTTAGCGACGCGGCATTGGCGGAATTGCAAAGCGTGAGACCAGAGCTTCGGATCAAACGCTAATAGTAAGATGGCCGCTTTACAATAAAAGCGGCTTCGTGAGTTGTCAGACGACCTGACGGGCGATAGTCAGCGAAATCATCGGCCGATCGTTTCTACTTCGAGAACATCAGTATTTTGCTCTGAATCAGAAAGTCGGTTGTTCGCTGAATTGGAATCGTCTTTAGATGACTTCTTAGCGCGAACACAATCGACATAGTACCGCATTTTACCCGCTCGTTCCTCTTCGACGAGCCCGTGAATATCGGTATCAAAACCGGGGAACATTGCATTAAAGTCTCTGGCAAACTTCAGATACTTCACGATGGTCTTGTTGAAACACTCGCCGGGAATCAGTAGAGGAATTCCTGGTGGATACGGAGTCAACAATACCGCGGTAGCCCGTCCCTCGAGTTCATCGATTTCAACACGATCGATCTCGCCGTGCGCCATCATTGAGAAGGCTTCCGACGGTTTCATTGCAGGTTGCATCGGCGACAAGTACATTTCCGTTGTGACACGAGCGACGTCGTTTTGCTTATACATGTTGTGGATGCGTTGACACAAATCACGCAATCCGACTCGTTCATATTGCGGGAATTGCTGACAGAATTCAGGCAAGATTTTCCACATGGGTTGATTCTTGTCGTAGTCATCTTTGAATTGTTGCAACGCGCTAAGCAGCGTGTTCCATCGACCTTTGGTGATCCCGATCGTGAACATGATAAAGAACGAATACAATCCGGTCTTCTCCACGATAACACCGTGTTCCACCAAATAACGAGTGACAATCGATGCTGGGATTCCTGTTTCAGCAAAGTGTCCTGTTACGTCCAAGCCCGGGGTAATAACGGTCGCCTTGATCGGGTCCAGCATATTAAAGCCGAGGGCGATATTTCCAAAGCCGTGCCAATCATCACCGGTTTTGAGAACCCAATCTTCTCGTTCCCCGATGCCATCCTCGGCCAATTGCTCTGGCCCCCAAACCTTGAACCACCAATCTGCCCCCCATTCTTCATCCACTTTGCGCATGGCGCGGCGGAATTCGATCGCTTCCATGATCGACTCCTCAACGAGCGCTGTTCCCCCAGGTGGCTCCATCATGGCAGCGGCCACGTCACAAGACGCGATAATTGCGTACTGTGGCGAAGTTGAAGAATGCATCAAATAGGCTTCGTTAAACGTATGTTTGTCGAGCTTTTTGTTCTCGGGCTCGCGAACCAAAATTTGAGAGGCCTGGGAGATCCCAGCCAGAAGTTTGTGCGTGGAGTGTGTCGCGAAGATCATCGACTCTTTAGGCGCCGGCCGGTTCGGTCCAATGGCATGCATATCTTTGTAGAAACCATGGAACGCCGCATGGGGTAACCAAGCCTCGTCAAAATGCAACGTGCCAATCTGACCATCGAGCATGCGTCTTAGCTCTTCGACGTTATAAATGATTCCGTCGTAGGTGCTTTGAGTGATGGTCAATATTCTAGGTTTGCGTTCTGGATGTCGTGCTTGAGCGGCTTTCGCGAACGGGTTAGCATCGATCTTGCGTTGAATGGCTTCGGGGCTGAACTCCTCAATCGGAATCGGACCAATAATGCCGAGATTGTTTCGTGTCGGCGTCAAAAAGACCGGAACGGCACCGGTCATAATGATGGCATGCAAAACCGACTTGTGACAGTTTCGGTCAACGACGACGATATCATCGTTCGCAACGGTCGAGTGCCAAACAATCTTGTTGGAAGTAGACGTACCATTGGTGACAAAAAAGCAGTGATCAGCGCCAAATATTCGAGCTGCGTTTCGCTCCGATGCCGCCACTGGACCGGTATGATCCAACAGTTGCCCAAGTTCCTCGACCGCGTTGCAAACGTCGGCCCTCAGCATGTTCTCGCCGAAGAACTGGTGAAACATTTGCCCAACGGGACTCTTCAGAAAAGCAACCCCGCCGGAGTGCCCGGGGCAGTGCCACGAGTAAGACCCGTCTTTTGCGTAGTGGACCATTGCTCGGAAAAACGGAGGTGCCAGGCCGTCAAGATATGCTTTGGCCTCACGCAAAATGTGACGCGCAACAAATTCCGGCGTATCTTCGAACATATGGATAAAGCCGTGCAATTCACGCAGAATGTCGTTCGGTATGTGCCGTGAGGTTCTGGTTTCCCCATACAAGAAGATTGGAATGTCTGGATTTTTGTTGCGAATCTCGTTGATGAAGTTACGAATGTTGGCCAACGCATGGGCCATCGACGATTCATTGGAAAACTCATCGTCGTCGATGGAGAGAATGAATGCTGATGCACGGCTCTGCTGCTGAGCAAATTGCGATAGATCACCATAATTGGTAACGCCCGCGACCTCGATGCCTTCTTGTTCAATCGCGTCCGCAAGAGCGCGAATCCCGAGCCCAGATGCATTTCCGGAACGAAAGTCTTCATCAATGACAACGATGGGGAATTTGAACTTCATGGGGACCCTAATCATTCCGGTGACAGTTTGTGGGAAAATCCCACGTTTATTACATGTCAACTTAACGGAGTTCAGAAAGTCCGAAAAGCGAAATTCTCCATTTTCCCGACCGCTGATCGATTGATTTTGCTAACAAAACGAACCGAGGAACCTCGATTTTGAGATTCCTCGGTTCATTTCTTGATTTCAATTGGAATCTTACCCAAACAGACTCCCCCGATAAATCCTGTATGACCTAGAAGTTGTAGTCCATTCCAAACACAGCTCCGTGCAGGATTAGGCTTCTGTCGTTGTGGATTCCTTGAATCGAGTTGACGTGTGTAAACTCTGTCGGAATCTGCCCAACCGACGTTGCAACGCCAGCCACTCCGAGTACGCGGTAACCGAGGTTAAGCGTCCAACCTGGCTTGATGCAAATGCCCGTTCCCAACGTTCCTTCGCCGATAAACGCAACATCGTTCAACGAGTTGCTAAAGTTGAATGGTACGTCGGCAGTCGCTGGTGATCCTAAAGGTCGGATCATTGCATCTGTCATCGTGGTGCCAGCTCGTGTATAGGTACGAATATGGTTGTTGTAGATGCCGAACGATGTGCCGCCAAAGAAATTAAATCGCCGACCGGTGCACCACGTCGCCAAGGTTCCTAATTGAACGCCCACCAGGTCATTGGTGACATCGCTGTTATAGTAAAAATCATCGTCGGTGGTGCCATACATATTGTCCGTTTGACTAGACGCGTACTCCAACTCATCACCAAACCGGAACCAACGTACCCCACCAAATGTGTTTAAACGCAGCTTGCTGCATTGGGCACCGTACCAAGGAGCACACGGCCCGGTCAGACCTGTTGCACAGCCTGCGACAGATCCGCAAGAACTGTCACCACAGTCATCGCTGCATTGACCTTCATCGGTGTATCCACCATGGCCACCGTGTCTGTGGCCTAAGCCAAAGCCCAAGCGTCCGCACGGGGATGAACATGGGTAGCCCTGGCGAGCACCTCCGCCGAGAGCAAACGTGAAAAGGTTGATTTCCACGTTGTGGAATTCGTTATCTCGGACTATGCGCTGAGAATGGGCTGCAGGATTGTTCGATCCCTGAGTGCTTCCGCTGTCATACCAATCGTAAACAGGACGATTGGTGAGAGGCATGTAGGCTCCATGCCACGGTGGAACAGGAGCAACGCCTGGTGCAATCGGTGTGAATGGCAAGTCGGTTCTGATATTCGTGCCACCGCCTGGCGTGATCGAGGCCATCTGCTCTTCGCTGAAAATACCCCAGTAGGTTCCAACTAAAGCGTATCTGCCGCAGTCAAAGTATCGACCGACAGACCCTTGAAAGCCTCCTGACGCCCTCATCGCCGCGTCCCCGGTACTTAACCAGTCGGTTGGGCCACTCGAAGCTAACCTGCGGTCATAGTCGTCAATTCGGTTAAAGAGCAATCCGCTGGCACCGAATATCCAAGGCGAAGGGGAAACCGCGGTCGTAAGCCCAGTTACAGCCGGCCCGCAATCCTGATAGTCGCTTGCACAAGAATCAACTCCAGACACCGGCACAGCCCCATGGGATTGATCGGCGTGGTAGGGACCGACTCCATGAGCGGCGCACGAACCGGCCGCACACGCGGGACATGGTGCGTGAGATGGACCTGCTTGATGAGTTGGACCGACGTGCTCGTGTGGCCCAATATGCTGTTGAGCATGGGGCTGCGGATAAGGCTGCCCCTGAATAGGTTGAATCGCAGCGACCGGAGGTGGCGGAGGAGGTGCCATCCGCGATTGTATTGGAGGCGAAGCTGGCACCGCCTCATATTCCCGAAGCTGGCCGAGCGTGTACGGATCCTGGTGTTCCGCCGGTACTTGATTCGGTACACCACTGCCAATTGTCGCCGGTGCCCCCTGACGGTACGCCGTCGGCCTGACAGCGGATCGCTCCGCAGGAAGTGGAGGAAGCTGGAATGAACTAGCTCCTAAGCCACTTCCGTTGCCAGCATATTGAGCCTCTGAAAGCCCCGGGAATGCAGCAAATCCCATAGAGATTGCTAAGCCGCTAAACCATTTCCTCTTCACCACACAGCTCCTTGCTTAAGTCGTCCATCCATAGACGTGGCGTTTTTATCCTGTCGAACGATTGGGAGGCCCCTCTCGTGCTACGGTGCGGCCTATTCCTTAAGCTCGCACTTGTCGCTTCAGCGAAAAGATCGGCGTCCTAGGTGCGCGTCAAACAGATTTGGAGGCTTTACCTGATAGAAAAATCTCGCCTCCCCGCGCATAACCGGAATATCTAGTCCTGGCGACATCGATTAAAGCCACCTCTGAGTCGGTCATTACGCAGCAAAACCGACAGAATCCGCCCAAGCACTCCAATCCGCAAAGTCGATCGATCCTGAGGGGGATCTACCCGCCACGCCGGTTCGCCATACCGGCCGACTCGCTACCCGAGCGGAATGTGTCATACGTCTGGTAATTTCAACGAATCGTACAATCTAAGGCCTAGCCTCATCCTCGTCTGCTGGTATCATCGACTTACCGCTTGTGGTCCTATTTTTATCGATTCCGGGGGGGACGCCCAGGGTTGCTAACGATTGATCGCTCCCTGCCGGACTCGGGGTTAGTGCGTTGAGTCGTCAAATCACGCAACCTGACACCATTTGCCATAGCAATTAAATCCCGAATCCGGATATCGCGGGCTACCCTGCCTGCAAGCCAGTTCAACCAATCGAATTTTCACTTTAATGACTCTATTACCGATAATTAACCCTGAAGAAACGACGGCTTCTCTTTCCGACTTAGAAACAGCCAGGGGGAGCCGAGGAGACTACGCGTTCATCAGCTTGGGTTGTCCAAAAAACCTAGTCGATAGCGAACAAATGCTAGGTCTTTTGCAGAGAGACGGTTACCGATTAGTTCAAGATCCAGAGAAGTCGGACTTTGTCGTCATCAACACATGTGGATTCATCGATAACGCACGAAAAGAGTCATTTGATGCGATCGACCAAATGCTCGAACTTAAACGCAAGGGCAAGATCAAAGGGGTGATCGTTACCGGCTGCCTCGCCGAACGTCAGCAAGAAAAACTCCTCGAAGCTCGCCCGGAAATCGACGGCATGGTTGGCGTTTTCGGTCGTGATGACATCACAACCATCGTGGACCGTTTCATGGACGGCCTCGACGAGCAACGAACAATCTTTAAACCAGCACCAATACGAGCGCTTTCCGACGATTGCCGATTGCAGGTCACTCCAAAACACTTTGCCTACCTCAAAATCTCCGAAGGTTGCGATCGACTTTGTACGTTCTGTGCCATCCCAAAAATGCGAGGAAAACATGCTAGCAAACCGATGGATAAAATCCTCGAAGAAGCAAAACGTTTGGCTGATAACGGCGTTCGCGAAATCGTGGTTGTTGCTCAAGACACAACCTACTACGGAATCGATATGTTCGGCGAACCACGTTTGTCCGAGTTGTTAACGGAGTTGGATAAGATTGACGTGGATTGGATTCGATTGATGTACTTTTATCCAATGTATATTGATGATAGATTGATCGATACTATTGCTTCGGCGCAGCGAATAGTTCCATATATTGATATGCCTCTCCAGCATATCAACAATCAAGTTCTAAAACGAATGTCGCGCCGGGTTACTCGCGAGCAAACCTATGAGTATGTTACGAAACTGAGGAGCCGAATTCCGAACCTAGTTATGCGAACTACAATGATCGCTGGCTTTCCGGGTGAAACCGATGAACAATTCGACGAACTAGAGGAATTCGTCGCTGAAATCCGATTCGAAAGGTTGGGGGTATTCTCGTATTCTATCGAAAACGATACTCCCGCAGCTAGGTTATCGGATCATCTACCAGAACGTGTTAAGAAAGAACGCCGCAATCGTTTGATGGCTGTTCAACAACGTAACGCGTTCGAATGGTGTGAAGAGCAGGTCGGTACAAAACTAGAAGTTCTTATCGACAAAGTCGTAGATGAAACGAGAAATGTCTGGCTCGGACGAACGTTTGCAGATGCACCCGATGTGGACTCGACTGTCTTTGTTACCGGTGAACCAGGTAATCCGCTTCACGCGGGTGCGATGGTAGAATGCGAAATTGTCACTTACAAGGACTATGACTTGGTAGGTGTTGCGACCGGAGCTCCACGATGAGTAATTCTCCCGGCACTTCGAATAAACCATCGAACTGGAACGTCCCGAATGTTCTCTCAACCGTTAGGTTTGTTCTGGCGATAGTCGTATGTGCTTTGGTGGAATATTCTGCTTTTTTTATTGCTGCGATCTGTTTTGTGGTGGCGGCTAGCACCGATTGGATCGATGGTTGGTGGGCACGACGTTACAACCAAGTTACCAAACTAGGACGTATTCTCGATCCGTTTGTTGACAAGATTATCATATGTGGCGCTATGGTCGCCCTAGCCGGATTTACAGAAAGCCCCCTGAGACCCTGGATGGCAACGCTGGTCGTTGGACGAGAACTACTCGTTACTAGCCTACGTGGAATGGTCGAGGGGCAGGGTGGCGATTTCTCCGCGAAGCAACTTGGCAAATGGAAGATGCTGCTGCAATGTGTAGCCGTCGTTGCGGTCATGATGCTGCTACACTGGAAAACCGTCTCTTCACCTTACTATTGGTTCACTATTGCATCCATCTACTCTGCCATGGCTCTGACTGTCATTTCTGGGCTTGAGTATGTCTGGATCGTCCTTAGAAGTCGGAATCCATGAAACCAGAAGACCTCTCCCCCACGCAGGTTCTTCAACTAGTCGCCTTGGGTTTGATTCTATTGTCACTTCTGGCTGCTTCAGTCGCCTCCTGGGGTATTCTCATTTTTCGAATCAGCAAAGGACTTAGATTTCAGACTTCCTCTAGACCAACCGCCTCGATCGGATTCATTGACTGCGTAATAGGATTTTTAGTGGTCGCATTTTGCTTCACACTGGCGATATCGACGTGGCGGGTATTCATCAAACCCACCCCAATGGAGGAGGTCGCAACTGCCTCCCAGATGGATAACCAATCTGAGCAAACAACAGAGGTGGCACCATCCGAAACGAGAGAGGGGGAATCGGATACGAAAAACAACGATTCTCGTGAGAATCCATCGGATTCGAACGAAGGTAAGAAAAGCACAATCAGCAAGGAAGAGGTCTTGGGATCGGGTTGGTTGTCTTTGTTTCAGCTCATGGCTGCCATGATCACCATGGTTATTGTGGCAGGACGAATCGACTGGAACTGGTGCGGGTTAGGGTTAAGTTCTGCGGGAATTTTTCGCGACATTGGCGTTGGTGTGTGGGTTCTTTTGCTAATGCTGCCACCTATTTCGATCATCAACGTTGCCGCTGGCCTAGCAAGCGGTATTGAATACAGCCACCCTATCATCGATGCGATCAAGAACTATCCGTGGCTGGTAGGCGTCGTAGCGTTTCAGGCTGTTATTGTTGCTCCCATAACCGAAGAGTTTCTGTTTCGTGGGGTTTTGATCGGTTGGTTCGAGTCAGCCCATTTTGGGAGGACTGCTAATGCAATATTGTTCGGATGGCAACCGAATGCATCTACCACGGAAACGCTAGCAACAGATCACACCTACGATGGCGGTAGAGACGATAAGCCAAGTCCTTACAGTTCTCCTGCATATCGTGAATCTCCTGCATATCGTGAAGCAATACCAGCAACAACGTCTGACCGATATTCTCCTCCATGGTGGCCAGCCATCTTAAGCGGAGTCCTTTTCGGTTTAGCGCATTTCAGCTACGGAGTAAGCTGGATACCCCTGGTGATTTTCGGCGTCGTTCTCGGTCGTGTTTACCAACTCCGTCAAAGTTTGATCATGTGCATCGCGGTTCATATGCTTTTCAACGGAATCAACGTTCTGAATCTTTGGCTAAGCCTGGGCTTGCCAACAAACAAATAGCTTTTCCGGCGAATCGCATCAACTTCTTGCGAAAAACGATATGGTTCGAGCCTACGATGGCGTACTGTGATCCTGGATCAGAACAGCCTGTTGTATCCGTTGAGCGCGGCAACTCGATAGGCTTCTGCCATGGTTGGATAGTTAAATGTTGTATTAACAAAGTACTCGAGTGTATTGTGGGGTGCGGGCTGCTTCATGATAGCTTGTCCGATGTGCACAATTTCCGAGGCATTCGCACCGAAGCAATGCACGCCTAAAATCTCCAAGGTCTCGCGATGAAACAACAGCTTGAGCATTCCAATCGCTCTGCCGGTGATTTGAGCTCTTGCTAAGCTCTTGAATTGGGAGTGGCCTACCTCATACGGGATCTTGGCTTCGGTTAGTTCACGTTCCGTTTTGCCTATGGAACTGATTTCGGGCGAGGTATAAATGCCGGCAGGAATGTCGGTAAGTTTTACGTTAACAGCAGTTCCTTGAATGTGCTGGGCAGCGCCGCGGCCTTGCATGTAAGCAGCGCTCGCGAGAGACGGATGGCCAATAACATCCCCGACCGCATAAATGTTTGGACATGCTGTGCGGAAATTGTCGTCAACCGTGATAACTCCACGACTGTTCGCCTGTACGCCTATGGCTTCCAAGTTGAGCCCTTCGATATTACCCGATCGCCCGTTGGCCCATAACAATGCGTCGGTCTTAACTTGTTTGCCACTTTCTAACGACAGAATGACCCCGTCATCTTTGGGCTCAATATTCGAGCAAGTTTCATTGTGCCGAAGAATGACACCAGAATCACGCATTTGATAACTCAATGCATCAATGATTTCATCATCGAGAAACTCTAGTAATTTGGCTCGGGTGTTGACGAGATTGACTTTAATTCCCAGATTGCGAAACATTGACGCGTACTCGCAACCGATCACACCCGCACCGTAGATGGTGATGGACTGTGGTTTGAATGCTAAGTCCAATATTGTATCGCTGTCGAAGACTCGGGGGTGATTAAAGTCTACGCCGGCAGGCCGGAAGGGCCTGGAGCCAGTTGCGATCACGACATAGTCGCCTCTCAAGCGAGTATCGGCATCAACTTCTATCGTGTTAGCGTCTAGGAATCTTGCTTTCCCGTGAAAGACTGGGACGTTGTTTCGCTCGTAAAAAGTTTGTCGCATCGAAACTTGTTTCGAGATAATTGATCGGCTGCTGGCTCGTAGCTGGGCGAAAGTGGGGTTTAAGTGGATCCCCATTTCGCGAACGATTGGGTTATTCATGGCCTCCATAACGCTGTAGATGGAGAATCGAAGCGCTTTGCTCGGAATGGTTCCCCAGTGTGTACAGCCGCCACCAATTTTATCGTAGGCCTCGATCACTGCGACGCGTTTGCCCCCCTTGGCACACTGCATCGCGGCTCCCTCACCGCCAGGTCCGGAACCAATCACAACTACATCGTACGATTGCTCTGACATCTAGTCTTCCTTTGCTGATGATAGATTTAGATTCGGTACTACCACGGTCGCGATGTAATGACGCCTTCTTCTGGACTGCTCGCTGTGGCATAAAGCTTCTTTGGAATTCGACCCGCCGTGTAGGCTAGTCTTCCTGCTAACGTGGCATGCCGCATGGCGCTAGCCATTGCGACCGGATCCTTGGCATGTGCAATAGCAGTATTAAGCAACACGCCATCAGCACCTAGCTCAAAGGCAACTGCCACATCACTGGCTGTCCCAACACCCGCGTCAACAATAACGGGATAATTAGGATCGTCACTTTTGAGGTACTCAAGAATGATTCTAAGATTATTCGGGTTGAGGATTCCTTGGCCCGATCCAATCGGGGAGCCCGCGGGCATCACGCTCGCTGCGCCTGCATCTTTTAATCGCATGGCCATAATCGGATCGTCGCTGGTGTAGCAAAGAACCTCAAATCCATCGGCAACGAGTTCCTTGCAGGCTTCAAGAGTAGCCAGGGGATCGGGTAGCAAGGTCTTCGTATCGCCGAGTACTTCCAGTTTGACCCAATTTTCACCTGGATTCTCGAGGCCTCGTAGTATCTCCCTGCCCAATCTCGCAACTCGAACTGCATCTTTCGCATTAAAGCAACCTGCAGTGTTGGGCAGCAACGTATATCGCTCCCAGTCGATAAAATCGAGAATGTTTTCCCCTTCTCGCGTATACATCTTCTCGCGACGTACCGCGACGGTAACGCAATCGCTACCACTAGCGATCAGAGAATCTTTCATCAATTGATTTGTGTCGTACTTTCCTGTACCTACAATCAACCGACTGCGAAGCGTATGACTGCCAACCGTAAGAGATTGATCGAGCTGTGAACTAGCGGTTTTATCGTTGGTCGCCGTATCTGTATTTTCGCATGGGCTGGAGTTGGATTCGCGCATCATCCGCCTCCAACCAGCGTGACAACTTCGATTTTGTCACCCGCTTGAACTTGATGGGTCGCATAGCTGGACTTCGGCACGATATCGAGATTGGATTCCACAGCACAAAACCGAGTTTCGATTTTTGATTCCTGCAGTAAGTCCGATATGGTGGTACCCAATGGCACCTGCCGTTTCGCTCCATTAAACTCGATTTCTAACATAGGTTCGTCGATACTTCTGCTGGATGTTCCCCGGACATGCTTTGAGGCGCGGTCTGCGTCTCAGGCCAAGTCCTAGCGGCGAGGGGCCTGGCTGGCTATGGCAAAACACATTCCCCGGCCCACCATGTTTTAACAGTATATCGACGTTAATTCAAAAGCGTCAGGTCCAACGACTTCGCTTAAATGCACCTGGCTAGAAGTAGCCCATGGGTGCCACAACAAAACTCCTTCTCCAGATGTACCGTGAATGGGGAGCGATCGGAATCGAAAACGTTCCGGAATTCATGACCGGATGGGCATAGTCATAACCGATGGCATCGTAATAACGGAGTAATGATTGCCGGTGTGCCCGATCTTCACGAGCTTTATCGACTCGGATTTGGTGAGACAATGATTCTTGGAATCGTGCCGAACCCGGCTGTATTTGAGGTATCGATTGAGAACCGCTGGTAAGCGGCTCATCAGTTTGAGCGAATGCGCTCGCCGCAGTTAGAAATGCCGATAGTGCAAAGGCTACGCTAAATAAACGCATGGGGATGGACCTTATATCAAATGGAAAGACCATCCGTGGGAACATTAATGCGAGCTAGCAACCTAATATCGGCCAAGCAGGACGCACGGCCGAACTCCATCGACCAATTGTCGGGAAGTATCGGACGGGCGTCTTGAAACGCATCAGAAAAAAAAGAGAGCCCGCAAAATCGCTACGTTCTTAGGGGCGTTCGCGGCTCAGGTTATCACTGGATAATCCTATCCAACGCTACAGTATTCTAGGCCAAATGTCTGCGCGACGGCTTCATTAGTCACTGTGCCAGCGTGCACATTTAAAGCTGCTTGCAACGGCTTGGATGATGAGATCGCCCAGTCGCAGCCTCGGTCCGCAATCTGGCAAACCCATGGCAAGGTTACGTTGCAGAGAGCGTAAGTACTGGTTCGGCCCACAGCCCCTGGCATATTGGTGACACAGTAGTGAAGAACATCATCGACCATGTATGTTGGATTCTGGTGGGTGGTCGGGCGGCTGGTTTCTACGCATCCACCTTGATCGATCGCCACGTCGATAATAACACTGCCCGGCTTCATTAGTCTGAGGTCCTCTTTTTTGACTAGATACGGCGCCCTGGCCCCAGGGATCAAAACTGATCCGATTACCAAATCCGCTAGCTTGAGCTCTTCCCGGATTGTATGCCGGTCGCTAAATAAAGCATTCACGTTCGGTGGCATCACGTCATCCAAATAGCGAAGCCGGTCCAAGTTGACGTCGAGAATTGCCACGTCAGCCTGGAAACCAGCAGCAATACGAGCCGCGTTTGCTCCGACGACCCCTCCTCCGAGAATGGTGATGTGCGCTGGGGCAACACCAGGTACGCCCCCCAGAAGAATCCCACGTCCCATCTGTGGTCTTTCGAGATACTTGGCCCCCTCCTGGATGCTCATTCGCCCTGCAACCTCACTCATGGGAGTTAGGAGCGGTAGCCGTCCCTGCGCGTCGCGCAGCGTCTCATAGGCGAAGCAGGAGGATCCCGATTGCAGCATAGCCTCGGTTAGCTTTCGGTCGGCTGCAAAGTGAAAGTAAGTAAATAGGATCTGACCGGGGCGAATCAATCCCCACTCCGAGGGCATCGGCTCTTTGACTTTGACAATGAGATCGGCTTGTCGAAATACGTCCTCTCCGGAAGAAACCAGCTCCGCCCCTGCCTGCAGGTAAGCGTGATCGGCCAATCCGGAACCTATCCCTGCATTGGCCTGAACTATGACTTTGTGCCCTCGAGATACCAGTTCCTCAACACCTACAGGCAGCATGGCAACGCGATACTCGTCATCTTTAACTTCTCGAGGCACACCTATAATCATTTAAAATCACCCAGCAAAAAAAGTGTTTTTGAAAAAAGAAGACGGGAGGATGCGAGCCCCTGCGGAAAACTGCCTAAAGCTCGTCTACAGTGTACTCATCCTGCATTGTGCGTGGAATGCATCGAGAGCAGACTTTGGTTAAGATGGACAGATTGTCACCTCGGATCGTTTCTTATGCACGAACCATCGGCCTTTACGATGGTCTCATGACCTTGAGCTAATTGGTCCACGATTCATCGATTTTGTTTCGCCTAAAGCCCTGGGAGCTACGAGTAATACAATGACCCACCAACCGTTAGCTTCAGACAAGCCGCAAATCGAAACGCCCTCGCAGGCGTTGCTTACTTATTATTTTTTGACCTCGCTTTTCGCAGGTCCGCTTTTGGTTGTTGCATTCCCGATCATGTGGATAAGGTATAAAACGCTTCGGTACGAGTTGCAAGATTCGGGGATACGAATGAGCTGCGGATTGCTCTTCCGAAAGGAAGTCATCGTTGCCTACCGACGCATCCAAGATATACACGTCTCGCACAATATGATTCAACGTTGGCTAGGCATCTCGAACGTTAGTATCCAAACAGCCTCAGGAAACGCTATGCCAGAGATCGTTGTGGAAGGGGTGCAAGCTCCCGACCAATTGAGGGATTGGTTGTACGAGCGGATGCGCGGCGCAAAAACTGGAAACTCAGAACGATCAACCCACAGTAACGAGGAGGGCAATGCAGCAGCAGGCGACGCGGATAACATTACCCGAATCCTTCAAGGCATCCGAGATAACTTGGCCGCTATCGTCGATCAAGTCACCACCTCCAAAGCGTCATCTTCTTTGCCATCGCAAGAGAGAGGTGAATCATGAGCGATCACAAATCGAAGAAGCGTGTTAGTGAATGGTGTTATCTCGGCATCTGGGGAATTTTCACAAGATTCTTTCTGGTGCCGGATCAACCACCCAATCTACCAGTCTTTGGCAAGGAACACGTGGAATACCATCGGCCAGCCCCATCATTTCTCGCGTATAAAAAGTTTCAGTTTTGGATCGCATTGCTCGTTCTTGATGGAATCTTTCTCGGGTTATGGATCGCACTGTCGATCGCTCTTCCTTTGTGGGGACTCATTACTGCTCCGCTGTGGCTAGCGTTGATAGTGCTGCCAGACATTATCGCCTATGTTGCTTTGCATTTGGCCTACGATACGACATGGTATGTCCTGTCGGATCGAAGCATGAGAATTCGTCGAGGCATTTGGACAATTCACGAAACCACCATTACGTTTGAAAATGTTCAAAACGTGAATATCGTTCAGGGGCCGCTGCAGCGATGGTTTGGATTCGCCAATCTCAGCGTTAGCACTGCTGGGGGTGGAAACTCCACTGAGACGGGGGGGATGAACGCGCATAGCGGCTGGCTCGAGGGAATTACAAACGCCGAGGAATTGCGGCAGCGAATTCTAGAAAAAGCACAGCACAATGCTGGCCTGGGCGATGAACCCGACGCGCGACACTCGGAACCACAGCCCCATGGCTCGTTTTCCAGGGAGCAAATCGCCCTCCTTCAAGATATTCATTCTCTCACCGAGCAATGGAAAAGAATCGCGACTGGGTCAATCTAGTATTGCTAGCATTTTCAGAAAACTCGCCGCTCCGATTTCTCTGTTTATGCGAACTCCCGGAGTTGCTACGATCCACCGCAAATTATCTATGGATTGGGGTAGTGGCGATTCCGGGAGCAGGATGCGATGAAGCTATTAGATAAAAGCCGTGATGTACTTAGGGTTTGGCTCGGTATCGATCCTCCCATCCGCCGAGGTCTGCTTCAAATAGAAGATTTGCCCAATCTGCTGAAAACGGATTCGCCCGTTGTTTTCGAGGTTGGCTGTAATGATGGCAGCGAGACCGAACGCTTTTTGAAAATATTTGGCTCCGGCTTGAGGCTGTTCGCCTTTGAACCAGACCCACGAGCGATCAAGCGTTTTAAGAGCCGCATCGATGATCCTCGAGCGACACTTCTCGAATGTGCACTAAGCGATCTAGACGGCTCGACCGATTTTTACGTCAGCGACGGCGTCCCCGAATCGAACAAGTTCAAGGATTATCGCCCCGAGGGCTGGGATCTTTCGGGGTCCATTCGCAAACCGAAAGAGCATCTCGAACGCCATCCATGGTGCAAATTTGACAAAACCATAAACATTCGAACTCGGAAGCTAGACTCCGTCCATCGAGAATTAGAACTCGAAACAATCGACTTTATGTGGGTTGATGTTCAGGGGGCTGAAAACCTGTTCATTCGAGGTGGCCAAGAAGCATTGGCCCGGACTCGCTACCTCTACACAGAGTACAGCAATCGAGAGCTTTACGAGGGACAAGTGAACCTGCCGCAACTTCTGGCCCTCCTACCAAATTACGAGGTAGTCACTCGCTACCCCGGGGATGTGCTGCTCAGAAACAAATCCCTGGTTTCCGAAGTTCCGATTCATTAAGGAGTTAGCGATTTCTGAATCCTAGCGACGTGGATACAATCGAGGACTGAACCGGGACGTTTTTGAGACATTTTTCCCTTCAGTTTCGCACCGCAACCCACTCGATTTGATGTCCAAACCAAAGATATTAGTCACTGCCGCCCTCCCTTATGCCAACGGGCATATTCACCTCGGGCACCTCGTTGAATACTTGCAGACCGACATTTGGGTCCGCTTTCAAAAGCTGACCGGCCGCCGATGCATTTACATCTGCGCCGATGACACCCACGGTACGGCTATCATGATTCGCGCTCGCCAAGAAGGGCGGCCTGAAGAAGAGTGGATCGCCGAAATGCAAGCCGCTCACGAACGAGATTTCGCCGGCTTTGACATCGCGTTCGACAACTACGGCAGCACCAATTCCTCCGAAAACAAAATCCTTTGCGATGGCATTTGGGCTTCGCTTCGACAGTCAGGATTGATTGTCGAGGATGACGTAGAGCAATTGTTTGACACCGTTGCAGGTACCTTTCTGGCGGATCGATTCGTCAAAGGTACCTGTCCGAACTGCAAAGCGGTCGATCAATATGGCGATAACTGCTCCGTGTGTGGGGCCACCTACGCTCCTACAGATCTCATCGATCCAGTAAGCACTCTTAGTGGCTCCACTCCCGTTAAGAAGACAGCCAAGCATCTATTCGTCCAATTGGAACAACTTCATGAGTTCCTGGAGTCTTGGACTCAATCGGGCGAACATTTGCAGAGCGAGGTGGCGAATTACCTCAAGGGGCATTTCCTCGGCAAACCGCTTCGTGATTGGGACGTCTCCCGTCCGGCACCGTACTTTGGTTTCGAAATTCCTGATAGCCCTGGCAACTATTGGTACGTCTGGTTCGATGCACCGATTGGCTACATCGCATCGACATGGCAATGGTGCAAAAAGAATGGCGAGTCGCTCGATGATTGGTGGAAGAGCGAAGATACCGAGATTCATCATTTCATAGGTAAGGACATAACGTACTTTCATACACTCTTCTGGCCGGGCGTTCTCAAGACCGCTGGTTATTCGCTTCCTAAGTTTGTTCACATTCACGGCTTCTTGACAGTGGATGGCGAAAAAATGTCAAAGAGCAAAGGGACGCAAATCAGCGCGTCAACCTATCTCAAACACTTAGACCCGGCATTTCTGCGTTACTACTACGCATCGAAACTGGGACCACGACTCGATGATATCGATTTGAATTTGACTGAGTTCGTTAACAAAGTGAATTCGGATTTGATCGGCAAGGTGGTCAATCTTGCCAGCCGCACCGCGCGGTTCATAGAGTCTGTTGGTCTATCAAAAGTTTATCCAGAGGATGGTGGCCTATTTCAGGAGTTTGCCGAGTCCGGCGAAAAGATCGCTCAGGCCTACGACCAGCTGGATTATGCCAGAGCTACGCGGCTCATTATGGAGTTGGCGGATAAAGCAAACGCCTATGTCGAAAACAAGGCTCCCTGGGCCTTGAAAAAGGATCCCGAGCGTCAGCAGGAGTTACAAGATGTATGCACTGTTGTATTGAATCTATTCCGTCAATTGTGTGTCTATTTGACTCCGATTTTACCTCGGCTTTCTGTTCAATGCGGCGAGCTGCTCCAGTCTCCCATTCAGTCATGGTCTGACAGCCAGACCCAGCTAGTCGGTAGTCCCATTTCAAAATTCCAACACTTAATGCAAAGACTCTTACCAGAGAAAGTTCAAATGATGATTGAAGAAAGCAAACCTGAAGTCCCCGCCGAGGCTGCAACCTCCGAACAATCGGCTGCGCCGGTGTCTGTGCCGACGGATTCGGGTGACGCTTTGGCTGCTGAGCCCCTGGCACCGACCTGCACCATCGAAGATTTTGCCAAGGTCGATTTGCGTGTTGCGAGAGTGATCAAAGCGGAAGAAGTGCCTGAGGCACGCAAGCTGATCAAATTAACCGTGAGCTTGGGTGGCGATAATACCCGAACAGTGTTCGCTGGGATCAAGGCCGCTTACACACCTGAACAATTGATCGGCCGTTTGGTCGTTATTGTTGCGAACCTGCAGCCACGACAGATGAAGTTCGGGCTTAGCGAAGGCATGGTAACCGCAGCTGGTGCTGGTGGCACAGAAGTCTTCTTGCTCGGTGTCGACAGCGGAGCCGTTCCCGGTCATAGAGTTCACTAAGTTCAACCGCAGTAACCCACGAAAAAAGATGGCTACATTTGTAGGACGGAATTCCCATTCCGTCCTTTTTCTTTTTACGACTTTTAGCGAAGAATTCCCGCCCGATTATTCATGATTGAATATGGACATTTCAGATGCTACACTCAGCTTCTTGTCGTATGGCCAACTCTCTTTATTAGCCCAGCGTCCCACTTTGAAATCGGGTTTTCCTTATGCGATACCATCTATTGAACTCAACATTGAGCATTTTCTTCCTTCTGGTACTGGACTTGTGTGTTGGTCTCAATCACCGAATTGCGGCAAACGATGACTTGCCCTGGGAAAAGGATTTCGAGACGGCAAAAGAGAAGGCCGTTGCGCAGAACAAACCTTTGTTTGTCATGATGACCGCGACCTGGTGTGGCCCCTGCAAAATGCTTGAGAAAGAAACACTACCAAATAAAAAAATCCAAGATGCGTTAAATGATTTCATCTGGGTACAAGCGTTCGAGGATAAGAATGTTGAATCCAAATACCAGTGCAATGGTTATCCCACACTCGTTTTCGTCGATGCAAGTACCGACAAAGTATTCTCCCGTTCGGCAGGTTATCAACCGGTGAATACTTTTCTTCGCACCGCAATTCAGGCGAGAAAAAGTGGCAACCTCCCCCTAAGCGACGAGCTAAAGAGACTGGAGTCAAAAATATTTGAGCCAAATCAAAAAACCATTGACGAACTGATTGCTACGAATAATGCAAAAGGGCTTAAGCAGTATCTTCTCCCCGCATCAGATGATATCCTTCGCTCGTCCAATTTTGCATTGCTTAAGTTAAACCTGCCTGAGGGAGTCAAGTACAAAAATGTTCGAGTCAAATTTGGATACTTGGACATCGAACCTCCAGAGTCGGGTCTGATTTGCATTCGTACGCCTGTCGTCCAACCAAAGAACGAGATCCGCGTTATAGCACCAGACTGCCAAGTGCTTGACTTCAACATCGTATTCAAGAAGGACGAAGCGGTTGCAACAAAAGTGATTGACGTTCTGCAACTTACCCCAAAAACGTCCGCTCGTTTAGCAGGTGAAATCACTTTCCCCAACGGCAAACCTGCGGCAGGTGCCATTGTTCGCATCGCAGATACAGGTTGGGTTAAAGCGGATCAAAAAGGAAGATACAAATTCGCTAAACTTCCTGTCGGTGAGTTTGATATTCGAGTGGAATGCCCAGGTGGAGAATTGCAGGATCGAATAACGCTGGTCTCTGGTAAACCAATGAAACAGGATATCGTGATTCAGCCAGCCAAAACTATCGGTATACGTTGGGCGATTCAAACAGAAGAGAACAATCCGAATTTCTCGGGTGAAGGAGTTCGGAACGGAGAGGCTTATTTCAGTGCAAAGCATGCTCGATTTTCCCTTGAAAAGGGATGGTCTACCATATCGGCTAGTGACTTTATGATCAGAGACGACACGACGGGATATGAAAAGATTCTCACTAGTGAACAGCGACAAGCGATTTTAGAACAACCGGATCCTAGGTTCTTCTTTTGGCTATTTGATAGTTCCGGACGTGGCAATGGTCTGCACCGAGAGAACCTATCTTTCGATCAAATTGAGTCAGTTAACAATGGCGACCCAATTGACCCGAGACAGTACTTCCAATTCCTACGCGGAGAGCCGCTTCGAGTTGGCGATGTCTACACCGTAATGTGCTGTCGGAAAAAAACTTACGCCAAGATCGAAATCATTGATTTATCGTCACCCAGTAGCAGATGAAACTCTCGGCTATCTATCAATTTTGCTAGCACTTTTGTTGCTGTGAAATGATACGGACTGTTACGATTGGAAGATGGTCCGTTCGGAAACGCTACGTATTAAAACACTCGTTTCTAAAGGAGTAGTTGGTACAAACCGAATACACGACTTAGGCATTCACTTTTAGTTTCGGTTCCCTCTGTCTGCAGCTAGGGCTGTGACATAATTATGATTTGCGATAAGAACTGCAAAAAGAAGTATGCCATGCGAAAAAGAATTGCAGCGGCCGTGGTCTCGTGTTTGGCAATCAACACCGGTTGTAGCACAACAAAACCAGCACAATCCGTTGCGCGTCGCCCTGTTCTCGTTGCATCCACAACCTCGCCCCCTGTTAAACAAAAAAATGCGTTGATCACCGAAGATGGACCTCACAGCAAAGCGGTTGTAACAGCAGCCTCGTTTGTAGTAGAGGCTGAGAATTATCGATCCATAGACGGCGAGAACGAGTCAACCTTACAAAATAGTTTGCAGGTTACGGAAGTTCCCTCAAGTAGTGACGACGTCGGATATTCACTTGAGCAAATTGAGTCGATTGCGTTAGCGAATAATCCCTCTTTGCAGGCTGCCGGTTTACTAGTTCAAAAAGCGGCGGGGTTAAGGTATCAAGTAGGATTGGCACCTAATCCGACCCTTGGCTATTTCGGCCAACAAATTGCGGCTCAAGGAACAGACCAACACGGCGTTTTCGTCGAACAGGAGTTCGTGCGAGGAAACAAACTACAACTCAACCGCGACGTACTTTCCTCCACGCAGAGCGCACAACAATGGTCCGTGATTGTACAACAGTATCGACTGCTTACTGATATTCGAACTGGCTTCTTCGAAGCACTGGCAGCCCAACAACAGCTGGAAATTGCGACCTCCTTAGTCGAAGTTGCGAGGCGCGGAGTCAAAGTAGCTGAAGATCGTTTGGGGGCTGGTGAAGGTAGCCAGATCGATGTGTTGCAATCGCAGACTTTGCTTAGCGAAATATCACTGACCGCAGAGCAACTCGAACTGACTTATCGAGGGGCTTGGCAAAACTTGGCTGCGGTTGCGGGACTCGACCAAAACACACCTGTGAAATTAGAGGGTGAACTCAAGAGTGCCGAGGTTTCACCAAACTGGGATAGTGTTCTCGCAGAACTCTTAGCTTCCAGTCCCGAGTTATCCGTAGCCAACAGTGTGGTGGCTGAGAAAGCTGCCTTGGTTCGTCGCGAACAAGCTCAGGTTATCCCGAACGTGACAGGACAGTTTGGAGCGGGGTACGATCGTGGTACCGATTCGGGTATGATCAACTTACAAGTAGCTACACCTGTACCCGTCTGGAACAAGAATTCGGGAAACATTTCCGCTGCCTGTGCTGAATATCGCCGTGCACAGGAAGACGTAAGAAGATTGGAGCAATCGATCCGTTCTCGTTTAGCTGGTGTGTCGCGGGAGTATGATAGCGCTTTGGTCGCCGTCAAAAGGTATCAGAATGAGATTCTGCCTCAGTCGCAAAAGGGGCTTGAGCTAGCCGAGTCGGCCTATCAGGCGGGCGAGCTGGATTTCTTACAAGTGCTCGTTTTGCGACGAGTCTATTTTGAGTCGTTGCTAAAGTCGATCGAATTCAAGGGGCAACTCGCCGTTTCCGATGCCAAGATCGATGGTCTACTTCTCGCGCAGAGCCTCGAATCCGCAACGGACTTTACCGCCGGAGATGGATTGCGTTCTGCATCATTCGGAGGACAGTAGGGCTGTCAATGGGGCCCTACATGGCGATTCATCTGTCCGGAGTGCTTGTTGGTTGGGACGCTGTTAGTAATCATCTAACGTGGAATGGGCACTCCTGCCCGTTTAGTTTCTTACGTAGAATGAGCACTCCTGCCCGTTCAATGGTGCTTTTGTCGGGCAGGAGTGCCCAACCTACGTGTATGAAATAAAAGACTGATGGCTCATGTTTTCTAAGAATCTAAGCACTTCAAAGATTTTACGCTCTCCGAAATCGATTCTCTTGATCGTGCTGATCCTGGTGTTCTTGACCGAGTTCTTGGTTATGGTGGTGTTACCTATCATTTTGCCCAGTCCTGTGAGCAAACTCGGTGAAGCGATCATCGACGCCGTTCTCCTCACCGCAGTTATCGCCCCTGTGCTTTGGTGGTTGATTCATGCAGCAAAGCGGGCTGAAGACGATCGTTTGATGGTTGCCCGAGAAGCAGAGGCTTTACGTGGTCAGCAAATGGCGACACTAGCTCAATTGGCAACCGGTGTCGCGCATGAAATTCGTAATCCGCTTACTTCGGTGAAAATGCTTGTTCAGGTTCATCTCGGCGCACTAGGTGAGCAAGGACTTCCGACGGAAGACATGCAAATCGTCGAGCAAGAGATTCGGCGGATGGAGCGATCTGTCAATAGTTTACTGGAATATGCCCGCCCTGAAGCCTCCGAATTCAAACAGTTCTCCATTCATGAGTTGCTCCACCGATTGCTCAAGTTGATTGAGGGAAGATGCGAATCGCAGCGTGTAACTATAGACGTCGACTATTCCACATCTGATTTGATCGTAGAGGGGGATGCGATGCAAATTCAACAGGTTATCCTCAATCTGTGTATCAATGCGATAGATGCTATGCCTAACGGAGGCCAACTCAAGATAAGAGTCGAAAGCACAAAGCCGCAAACAATTGGCCATGATGCTGAAAATTCCAAGACTGAGAGTTCGAAAACTAGAATTGTTTCTATTTCCGTGCATGATTCAGGTTCTGGGATCAGCGAATCCGCCAAGGAACAGATCTTTCAACCCTTCTTTACGACCAAACCAAATGGGATCGGATTAGGATTAGGTATTTGCCAAAGAATCGCCAAAGCGCATGGGGGGAATATTGTTGTGGAAAATAATCCGGAGGGTGGCGCAACCTTTACCCTCAATCTATCATCTCAGCACAGTGCATAGGGGCCACATCGATCATGCAACGCTTATTGATCATCGACGACGAATTACCGATTCTCAAGGCTTTTTCACGTGCCTTTGCCAGTCAATCACTG
The DNA here is from genome assembly GCA_046318795.1 of Pirellula sp. Taxonomy (GTDB): domain Bacteria; phylum Planctomycetota; class Planctomycetia; order Pirellulales; family Pirellulaceae; genus JBKCUI01. The sequence goes on along the minus strand of JBKCTT010000093.1, from coordinate 3,609 downwards.
GAAGTGATCACGGCAAGTACCGCCAGCGAGGGGGAGTCCATCTTCGCTGAGTTGATGCCTGATGTTGTCGTCTTGGACATTCATTTGCCTGATAGCTCGGGAATTGACTGTTACAAGCGTTTGCGCGAGCATGATTCGCGAGTCCCAGTGATTTTTATTACCGGTCACGGCACGGTCCAATCTGCGATCGACGCCATGAAATTGGGAGCTTATGATTACTTGTTCAAGCCTCTCGAATTGAGTGACATGCGTGACTTGATCGTAAAAGCGTTGCGATTAAGTCGAATGATTCGCATCCAACCTATCTTAACCGACGAGGGAGAACCATCGTCCGATGCGATCGTGGGGCGATGTCATGCTATGAAGGAAGTCTACAAAGCTATTGGTCGTGTCGCGACTCAGAACCTTACCGTTTTACTTCAGGGAGAGAGCGGAACTGGTAAGGAAGTGGTTGCTCAAGCCATCTACCACAACAGTTCTCGCGCGTCGGGACCCTTTCAAGCGATCAATTGCGCAGCGATTCCAGACGCCTTGCTGGAGAGCGAAATATTCGGCCATGAGAAAGGGGCCTTTACCGATGCGGTCAGGCAAAGGATTGGCAAAATGGAACAGGCCGACAAGGGAACGCTCTTCTTAGATGAAGTGGGGGATATGTCTCCTATGACTCAAGCGAAATTGCTTCGCGTGTTACAAGATCAGACGTTCGAACGTGTCGGAGGTAACGACCCGATCAAAGCTGATGTCAGAGTCTTGGCCGCGACAAATCACGATCTTAAGAGGCTCGTCTCAGAGGGCTTGTTTCGAGCCGATCTCTACTTTCGACTCAGCGTGGTGACTATTCAGTTGCCGCCATTACGAGATCGCGAGGGCGACCTCCAAATACTCTGCGAGTACTTTCTTAGGAAATACAGTCCCGACTTTGGCAAAGATGTGAGGACGGTTGCGCCCGAAACCCTTAAGGCAATGGAAGCTTATCACTGGCCCGGTAATGTTCGCGAACTTGAGAACGTGATCAAACAAGCACTTTTAACAGCGCGAGGCAATGTGCTTTTGCCGGAGTTCTTGCCTTCTTTGTCCATGAGCGTTGAGAGCATTATTTCTGCATCCGAACATGAGCAATACCCAAGCTACAAGGGGGTTGAAGATGCATTGAGCAAAGGGGATTCCAGCCTGTATTTAAGTACCGTGAACGCGACGGAACGTAGTGTCATCCGGCAAGTCCTAAAGCACACACAAGGTAATCAATTCAAAGCAGCGAGCATACTAGGGATCTCGCGAGTCACCCTGCGGAGCAAGCTCAAGTCGCTTGGCATCGACCTGGAAGATTTCCGATAACGTATCTTGGGCACTCTTGCCCGAGTACAAAACTGTATCTTGGACACTCCTACCCGAGCACAAAACTGTATCTTGGGCACTCCTGCCCGAGGTTTAGCATGGCAGAGACAGAAACGATAAGCAAGTAGACTTGTAAATTCCTGTGGACGGGCAAGAGTGCCCATCGTGCGTGCTGGACGGGCAAGAGTGCCCATCGTGCGGGCTAATTCTATGTTATGGATCGCGGAAGCCCCAATGAACTGCTTCCCATGCAGGATCTACCCAGCGGAACCACAGCGACTCCGGCAAGCCAACCATCCTAGGATTGTTGCCGATGTATTGAATTGCTTGGTATAAGTGAAGTTCGTCTCTAACGATTCGATCGAAGCTCTCTTGTTGCCATAACTCACCCTTACGTCTCAGAGCTCGATTAACAAACCTAGATGTCACATCTTTGATTGCTTTAACCAACTCCTCTAATTGAAAGCCGCTAAACGGACGCATAATCAAATGACAATGATTGGGCATAACCACATAGCTGGCGACATGGTATTGTTCATTCTGAAAATGCAGTATGGATCTTGCTAGCTCATTCGCAAAGATTGGGTTCTTAAAATGGCATTCACCAGCCCCTTGATCGAGCCATTCATTGACTCGATTAGCTACAGATTTCGCATAATCCTCCCATGCGGCTTCCGATCTTGGCTCAAGGTGCTTGGATTCCCATTCCCTCCTCATAGATCGAATCATTTCAAGCACTTCTTGAGGAAGAGAATCTGCGAGTCGAAACGTTATCGCGTACGTAGCACCGTCTTGTCTCCAATGAGGAAGGTGCCGAATGTATCTGCGAATTGGTTTGTTTGGATCCAGGCCAAGAAATCCAGGCGGAGGATCAAGGTTTAGAGGGCTACTAAACATCACAATTCCAAAACAACTAGTATCTTGGGCACTCCTGCCCGAGGGTTAGCAAGTATTAGGATGACAAAGAGAGTAGCCACAATCAAGTATACCCTGTAAATTCCTGTGGACGGGCAGGAGTGCCCATCGTGCGGGCTCGACGGGCAAGAGTGCCCATCCTACGGGCTCGACGGGCAGGAGTGCCCATCCTACGGGCTGGACGGGCAAGAGTGCCCATCGTGCGGGCCCATCATACACAGGGAAAATATGGTGGGCGAAGGGATTACTCCTGCGATCTTTCTATGAGGCATTCACGTGAAAGATGGCCAATCCGTAGATTGTCGCCCACCAAATTTGTTGACCATGATCACATCGTGCGATGATGGTCTTGTCTTAAACCAATGGCTGTTCCTGATCACTTGGGTCGAGATGAATCTTGCTCATGCCGCGCGCAAACCACGGATATACACACGGGATGAACAATGAGGTCAATAAAGTTGATGTAATCAAGCCACCGATCACTACCGTAGCTAAAGGACGCTGCATCTCCGCGCCATCACTCGTCGATAACGCCATCGGTAAAAAACCAAGACTAGCGACCAATGCTGTCATCAACACCGGTCTTAATCGAACTGTCGCTGTCTCCATCGCAACCGCCGATAATGCCATTCCCGTCGCACGTAATTGCTCGGCTGCAGTCACCCAAACCAAGCCATTGAGAACCGCAACTCCGAACAACGCAATGAACCCAACTCCAGCGGAAATACTAAAGGGCATTTCGCGAAGATAGAGAGCCATGATCCCACCCGAAGCAGCCATCGGAACCGCTAAGAAGATTAACAATGCCAATCGCATCGAGCCCAAACTGGATTGCAATAGAAGCAATATCAAAACCAAAACGACAGGTGAAATGATCATGAGTCGACGGCTGGCCGATTGCAGATTTTCAAAATCGCCGCCCCATCGCACCTCATAGCCTGGGGGTAAATTCACTGTCTCAGCCACCACTCGCTGTGCTTCGGTGACAAATGACGCAACATCTCGACCCCGAACATTGGCGGAAATGAACGTGCGCCGACGACTCTCTTCGTGTTCGATCGAGGGTGGTGTTTCTTCTAGCGTGATATCGGCAAGTTCCTTCAACGGTACGGTCGTCCCCTTGGCATCAGCGACTGGGATTTGCTCAAGCAGGCTTAGATTCTCTCGCCACACCTTGGGTATGCGTACCATGATGGGATATCGAGCTCTCCCCTCAAAGACCTGCCCAACTTGATAACCACCTAGGGACTCCACGACATCTAATACCACTTTTGCATCGAGTCCGTACTGTGCTAATGCGTTAGGTTTCGTCTTGATCGTTAATGTCGATAGATTGGCTTGATAATCAGCCTTTACATC
>JBKCTT010000092.1:0-63970 GCA_046318795.1 Pirellula sp. | reverse complement strand
TCAAGCCAACTGGAATCAATCAATCCGATCGAAATCATATCACGAATGTGAACGCGATCCTTGTCGCGGAAAGACGTGAGCTTCATACCGACCAAGCGATCGAGGGGCAGCGTTCGAGCGTCAGCCATCATTTCATACTGATCAATCTCTGGGACGGGCGCTGGGTACTCTTCGCGAACCTTCTTGCCTGAAAACAATACATGGACTGCATCACGTGCCTTCGCGTCAGGCCCGTCCAGAAACATCGAGATACCGGCGGCACGTCGAAAGATGAAACCTACTTTTCCGAGGACTTCAATGGCACGGTCCAAGTCGGGTTCATTGAGAATGATGTCGACATCTTGAGTGTTTCGGACAACAGATTCATCCACTTGCGCAACCCAATGCTGGACGGCATTGCCCCCGATGATTGCATAGGGAATATTCGCAGCATTGAGTGCTTGCGTAACGCGTCGCAAACGATCTTTTACCTTTTCCACAGCTTTTTCAATCCTGTCCCAAAGTGCGTCACCGGTATACTTGATTTCAATCATTTCATCGCTCCAGAATCATAAAGTATACCACACAAAGAGCCTTGGTAACCAGAAAACACAACCATGCGGCGGTGCAGCCAATCACCTCGTCCGTTGGATTTCGCCTGTTCTTTGGATATACAGGGGGGGTGGATTTTGCCAAGATAGGGAGCCTACTCGACGAATTGAATACGATTTGGATACAAACCGCCGTAGATTCTCTGTCCGGGTTACATTAACCTGATGTAGATTTCCTTTTTTGTTTCCCGATAAGTGTTTGAAATGTCGAATCATTCATCCGATCCGAATCCCGCACAACCGGAGAACGGCAGGGAGCTCCAACGGGAAATCGATGAAACCGACTACGTCGATGCTCTTTCGAAAACCGACGAAACGAGTGCGTTTCATTCTGACACGAAACCGCCGTCGAACAAATCCAGCTCCCCGAAAAAGCAACCTCGCCAGGTCGGTGGCTACGAGATTGGCGACATGCTCGGACAGGGAGGAATGGGACGAGTCTTCCGTGCCGATGATTCGTCCGGCCGATCAATAGCTTTGAAATTGCTGTCCCCAGATCTAGCCCGCTCTCCCGATGCTTTGGCTCGATTTAAACAAGAGGGCTTGATCGCCAGCCAAATCAATCATCCACATTGTGTGTTTGTGCATCGAGTCGACAATGATGGTGGAACTCCGTTTATCGCCATGGAGTTGATGACTGGGCAGACTCTGAAAGATCTAGTCCTCAAGAATGGTACACGTCCCTATCTCGAAGCGGTCCAACTCATCCTGCAATGTGTGGATGGCCTCATAGCAGCACACTCGCTGGGGATGATTCATCGCGACATTAAACCCGCCAATTGCTATCTCGACGACGATGGCAACGTCAAGATCGGTGACTTTGGACTAGCGAGGTCACTTGTATCAAACTCGGAACTTACGCAAACAGGTGCGTTCCTCGGTACTCCCCTCTTTGCTTCTCCAGAACAACTGCTGGGGCAAACCGTTGATGCACGTAGCGATATCTACTCTCTTAGTGCTACGCTGTACTACCTGCTGGCAGGCAAAGCTCCGTTCGAATCTCCTAACGCAGCCCAAGTGATCGCAAGAATCGCTTCCTCTGATCCACCGAGCTTTAAATCGGTGGGTGTTGAGGTTCCTGCAGCTTTGGAACAGATCGTCATGAAGGGGTTATCTCGCGATGCATCGAAACGCTATGCCAGCTTCGTGGATATGCGAAACGATCTTCAAGCCATCATTAAACCAAAAGACGAACCGACTTCACTAACAAGAAGATCCATTGCCTGGTTGATTGATTACTTCTTCATCGTATCGATCGTCGCACTCCTTATGTTTTCCGTTGCGAGTTTAAAAAAGTTTCAAGAGTTATCCATTTTGGATAACCTTTTCAGTATGGTAACGGTATTCCTTTATTATGTCCTCACGGAATCTATCTTTGCCGCTACATTGGGCAAGGCTGCCCTTCGAGTGAAAGTCGTCGATGCAAGAACAGGAGGACGCGCGAGTTTTCTGCGAATTCTGTGGCGAGCTGCATTCACTGTCTTCGTATCTAGCTTTGTCTTCATTGCAGTGAAGATTGCCTCCCCTAACCTAACTCCTCTCATGGAAGGGCTATTGATTGCAGCAACGTTTGTACTGAACATTGCGATCTTAGGCTCGACATGGTGGAACACTCGAAAACGCCAACTAGCCAACGATTGGATTAGTGGCACCGAATGCCGAACGCCCATCGGATTGCGAGCGACCGTTCGCACGGCCATTGCTCTGCCAACCTGGGAGCTCCCCGTGAAACCGGTTCTTTCGCCGGACGCTTTGGTCCCCTCTAGTCTCGGTAGGTTCGAGATTAAACAGGAGATTGATTGCCAACCAGTTGCATCAAATGTCCGATGGTTTAGAGGCGTTGATAAGCAACTAGATAGAGCGATATGGATCGCCTATTCGAAAGCCCCGACGGTATCGCTTGACGAACTCCAAAGCAAAAATCCTAAGTCGACTCGCTTACGTTTCATCGAAGAAGGCTCTACGCCCGAAGGTCGGTGGTTTGCGTTCGTTGCCCCCGAGGGCGTTCCACTCATCGAATGCGCAAAGCGAGGAATTCAATTCCCTTGGCCGATCACTCGTTCGATACTGGATCAACTGACAGAACTGGCTCTTGCAGCGGCTCCCGCAAGCGATAATGCCCCTTCCCAATCGCGAATAGAAGACGATGCCTACGCCGCCCTTGATACCAACCAATTGTGGATCGATTCTTCGGGAAAACTGACTCAGGTTGATTTTCGATGTACCTCGGATCAGCCCTCCAATATCATTCCATTGGTTTGCAAACTGGGGCTGCCGCGTCAGCATCGCATCCGCAAGTCTCTTCAAACAGACAGTTCCTCTAGCAGTGTATTGCCGATTGAGTCACTGCCACCATTACGAGCTGTTCACATGATGGAGAAGGTGGGAGCCGGCGTTCGAGCACCATCTCCCGCCGTCTTGAAACAGATGCTGGAGAAACTGGATAAACAATCACACGAGCTTACTCCTAGATCCCGATTCGTATCGGCTGCGGCGTCATTTGGATTGATGTCACCCCTGATATTCACTGCGATTATCATGCTGATCGTTCCATCGGTGATACTTATTGTTGATGAGCTCTACAAGGAGATTCGCAAGCTCAAATCGCTAGCAGTGTATGCCGAACAACCAGAACTCTTTGCAGAGACTTGGCAGTTCGCCTCTCAGGAACAGAAAGACCGATGGACTAGCTCCAGTGGCCGGGTGGAAATCCAAGAGGCTTTAGAACTCCAGACAGATCGCATACAAAATGCCTTGAACAACGTCGGTTCGTTCGAAAAAATGATCATCACGAATATTCCCGAAATAAATCTAGAGTCCCCTCCGATTTATGGGAATAAGAGCTCATCTTTGATCACAGCGGAGGACACCGAAACTGAGGAAGAAGCCAGCGGCGAATCCAGCGAACGTATTAAAATCAGTACTGGGCCGATGAGTGTTGTCGAAATGAACTTTGGCCAGGAGCAGATGGATGCTGAGTTGATGCAATCTATCTTGGCAAGCGTGGAACAAAGTAAGCAGCCACTCCGGAGTGATGAACAGGTTCCAGATTTCCAAGTCGTCAGCATCGGTATGGGGGTGTGCATACTATGGACAGCGTTAACCTTTGGTGGGATTACTAAATACCTTACCGGCATCAGTTACATGCGACGCGATGGAAAGCGCATGGGGATTTTTAGGAGCCTCTTCCGAGCATTACTTCTTTATGCTCCACTGCTGCTCGTTGCTTACTTAATCTACTACTGCAACACACATGGGTACGAGTACCTTTGGTGGGGCACTTTTTTCAAGAGAGCCTTTTGCGTACTCCTGATCGCCTATTTGGCAACCACTCTCATTTGGTATCGTAGAACTCCGTTAGATGTTCTCGCCGGTACAGTGGCCGTACCCCTTTGATTTGGCACTACGTTGATTTAAATCGCGACTACCCCGAAAGATACAGTCCTTACAAGCCTGCCGTTTCACCCTAGGAAACTTCTGTTAAAGTACTTACAAGATCGCGTTTCCCGTGTCTTTCGCCGAGCATCTACTATGTCAACTGCCTCTCCCTCATCCAAATCGAGCCAAACTCCGCAATTCGCGTCACACATCGCAAAAATTCGCAAGGAGTTTTTTTCGCGAGACTCTCGTCGCTGGCCAATCTTCGCCGATCCAGCCCTGGCTGACATCATTCATTTCCGTGGCAGCCATCTTCCTCCCGATGACCGACTCGCAGCCTATCCCAATGGTATGACCGAATATGACGAGCTTCGTCAGGAGAGTACTGTGCCCGAGATGGGCCGCCCCTTGTTAGAAGTCAGTCGCAGGCTTGTCTTTGTAGGTGCCTTGTCCAAGTGCTGGGAAGATCCCGCCAGTGTTGAGAATGTGATTACGACACCGTGCGATGCAGCGATACAGGGTGCTGCCATGGGGATTCTTGCAAACCCCAATCTTGTGTATAGCGAGTATGCAGGCATGGCCGAAGAGCTGGAGCGAGTCGTGGTAAGACAGATCGCGAACTTGGTTGGTTACGACCCGAACCTAGCCACAGGAGTCTTTACTCAGGGCGGTACCTTTTGCAATTTGTATGGATACCTTTTTGGCATTCGAAAAGCGATGCCGCAGTCATTGCATTTGGGACTGGAGTATGGTCAGGACTATCGCATGATCAATTCTCAAGGAGGTCACTATTCGAATACAACCAATCTATCCTTGCTCGGTGTCAACATTTCTAAGAAGACGATTCGTATCAAGCTGACTCAAGCCAGCAACATTGATTTAAAGGATCTCGAGGACCAACTCACGGCCTGCTTCCGCTTAGGTTGCATCGTACCTACGATCATGCTGACGATGGGAACAACCGACACGTTTGCCGTCGATCAAGTAAAACCAGTTCGAGAGCTCGCGGATCGGCTTGCTAAAAAATTCACTATGCCTGAGCCCCACATCCATGTCGATTCTGCCGTCGGTTGGCCGTTAATCTTTTTCCTCGATTACGACTTCGACAACAACCCGCTTCACATCATACCGCAGACGTTAGAAGGATTGCGAAAGAACGTGGACCTATTCCGCGAATTAAAGTACGCGGATTCGTTTACGGTCGACTTTCAGAAGTGGGGCTATGTCCCGTACACATCCAGTTTGGTCATGGTCAAAGATCGAGCCTCCATGCAGGCGCTCGAGCATGATCCCGAGAATTTTTCTTACTTCGAAAAGAACGTACAAGGGCAGACGCATTTACAATCCACCATTGAATGTTCACGTGGCGCGGCAGGACTATTCGGAGCTTACGCTGCTTTGAATTCGATGGGCAAGCAGGGGTATCAAATTCTGATTGCTCATGGGTTGCAGAATGCGGACTATCTCCGTCGCCGATTGCAGAAGACTCGTGGTGCCATCGCGGTTGCACCGGAGAACTGTGGGCCAAGTGTTGGATTTCGGCTTTACGACCCAGTTGGCATCACCGATCCGGCAGCGGAATTGGCAATTGAAAAACAGTCGACCGGAACAGTGGAGGGACGTAAACATTTGGCTGAAAACACAGCCTATCATCGCAGAGTATTTTTAGAGCGAGGCAAGGTCGGACTGTACACAAACTGGATCCAGTATGTGACCCATTCGGATTACGATGAGCAGGGGCAATGGGTTCCGATTCCTGGGGAGAAAGCGGTCTTCATGAACCCGCATACGCAGCAGACCCACATCGACCAATTCTTGGCTCGGATTCACGGTTGATAGAAATCAGCGTCTATCCGTAACGGAGGGCTTCTATTGGATCGAGCTTGGCCGCTCTTCGCGCGGGATAGATACCCGACGCAATTCCCACCGACAAGGAGACGGCGCTCGCTATGAACAAGGAACTCGTGGTAACCAAAGTCTTCATTCCCGAGATATAGGTTACAAAATGCGGAATCGTGAAACCAATTCCGAGGCCAATAAGGGGTCGAATCAAGGACAGCAAGGACCATGACGCAAAAAGTCACTGACGACATTCTTCGAATGCTGTCATTTCCGAGGCGATGGGGAGGCATAACCGATTTTGTCGAGCAAGCCTAAACCGTGCTTGCAACGTTTTTGCAAATAAGGGAACAGTTTATACAGTAACGCCCAAGTTAAATCCCCGGAGACCGCTAGCAATCGACAACAAGTGAGTGGCATAATGGAGAGTAGCCCTGGACGTTGCGGTCGTTGCCCTTGTCAAGTCGACCATTTCACGGGATGTTTTGCCGACTGAATTTATTCATCCTTAATATTTTTGGCAGAAGCCTTTCCTTTCGCCTCTTGAGTTCGATATGGACACGTCCATTCAAAGCGTAAAAAACCCAAGAATTGTCGCAACGGCGAAGCTTAAACAAACCAGCGAGAGGAAAAAATCCGGCCTATTTCTAATCGAGGGGACCCATGCAATCCAAGAAGTCCTTGCAACAAATTGGCCAATCGATTCCGTTCTTATGACAGAGACTTGGTACAGACAGCATGCCAATTTGTATCATAGCCTGTCGCAACTGACGCCATGCTTTCTCGTTTCCAATGAGGTACTACGCAAGGTTGCTCATTCAGAAACTCCCGATGGAGTGATCGCTGTGGGCAAGGACGGATCATTGGTCCATCGAGTCTCCACCAACCAAATCAGCCTGGCTATAGGGCTAGAGCAAGTTCAAGACCCTGGAAACTTGGGCGCAGTCATTCGCTCTTCTGTTGCTAGTGGCTCGGATGGAGTATTCCTCGGGGAGGGATGCGTTGACCCCACGAGCCCGAAAGTCCTTCGGGCCAGTGTCGGTCAGTGGTTTCGTCAACCGCCTCGTCGAGTTGCCCTACCGGCATGGATTCAGAATTGCCAATTAGCGGGAGTAAGAGTTTATGGAGCTGCAGCCCATGGGACTTGTTACTGGGATCTAGATTTTCGTGGGCCAACAATCTTCCTTTTAGGGAACGAGGGATCTGGCCTAAGTCCAGAGACATTGGGGTTGGTGGATGGAGTGGTAGCCGTACCTATGCAAACTGGGGTTGAGTCCCTTAATGTTGCCATGACGGCCACACTTTTGCTGTACGAAGCTCGCCGCCAAAGATCCTGCAATGCTTGATTCCACAGATTTCTCACCATTCGACTCGGAAAGTCGTCTCGAAATACTTGGAACCGAATCGAAACCGTTTCCGTCCTAATAGAAAACACGTTTGCATTGGGCGGTTTATCCTGCTCGATACCTTTTCGATTCTCTGGTACGTTAGTGTTTTGGAATCACAACCGGACACGCGACCCATCCTACAGCGGAGCTATCTACATGTCAGCTAAGGTCTTTCGGGCCAAAGAGTGGCTTGTTACGTTTTCGTTTTTTACTCTCTTTTTGGGAACGTTAATGGCTTACCAGCAGGAAAATCGCAGCGATAGTTGGAAAAAAGTCGAGCAAGCTCGCCAGAATGGACTCCCGAAAAGCGCTATCGAAGCACTGACCGTCATCGTTGACTCGGCCATGGCAGAGAAGAAATTCGGTGAAGCACTCAAAGCGATTGCCCTCCGGGCCAGCCTCGAAGCGAGCCTCGAAGGGAATGATGCACAGGCTGCTATCAAGAAAATCCAGGCCGAGCTGGAATCCGCACCAACCGAAACTCAGTCCCTTCTCCACACCGTCCAGGCTCAGTTTTTCTGGAATTATTTCGAGGCTAATCGATGGCGTTTTGGACAAAGAACAGCCACTGCAGGCTCGACCAGCGAAGATTTCACCACCTGGGATTTAAAGCGACTCTTTGAACAAATAACGTTCCACTACGAAAAGGCTCTTGAAGCGGAAGACTATCTTCGATCCGTCCCCGTCGCAAACTTGGAACCACTGCTTAAGGCAGGGGCCATCCCAGATTCGTATCGCCCCACTCTGTTCGACTTTGTGGCATTTAAAGCCATCGAGTTTTATTCGGCGGGAGAACAAGCGGGCGCAAAATCGGAAGACGCGTTCGAGATCGAAGCCTCCAGTCCAGCCTTGGGAACCACCGCCGATTTCCTAGCTTGGGAACCTGTGACAACCGATACGACTTCCGTCAAACTTAAAGCGATCAAGCTTTATCAAAAATTGCTTCGTATTCATAGCGATGATAGCGATCGCAGTGCGTACCTGGATGCAGAGTTGGGACGATTGCGATTTTGCCATGCTATCGCCAATGGTGAAGAAAAAGACGAACGCTACATCGCCGCATTAAAGGCATACTCGGAAACTAATTCCAAACATGAACTATCCGCCTCAGCCCGTCATCTTTGGGCCACGTTAGTGAACAATCGGGGAGACCGTGTCGAGGCCCGTGAGATCGCCCAACAAGGTTTCAATACGTTTCCCAAAAGTGTCGGTGGTGTTAATTGCAATAATCTCATTGTAGAGATAGAGAGCAAAAACCTGTCCGCTATGACGGAACGAGTTTGGGATAGCGACAAATCGACTGTGCGAGTGTCCTACCGAAATATCAAAAAAGCTTACTTTCGCTTGCATAAAGCCGATTGGTTAGCCCGCTTTAATAAGTATCGGTCGGCTCCCAACTACTTTAACGGAGACGAATGGAACTCGCTTAAAAACCAAAAGCCTACCTTCGAATGGAACGCAGATCTTGTATCGACAGACGACTACCAAGACTCCACCCAAGATGTAACTTTGTCTCACTCATTGAAACCTGGTTTTTATTTCCTGCTGTCGAGCGCCAATGCTAACTTCAGTGAAAAAGATAATGTGATCTCAATGGCAACCGTATGGGTATCTAAGCTTTCCCTGGTGGTAGACCAGAATACCAACAACGGAATAGTTGACGGCTTTTTGCTGAACAGTCAATCGGGAACACCGATCGCAGAAGCCACCATTCGTGCCTTTACCGTGGATTATCAAGATAACAGTATCAAGGAAACGTCAACCAAATCCAAAGCTGATGGACGTTTCTCATTTTCGTTGATCAATCAAGCTGTGATGATCCTCGCCGAATCCAAGGGGCAATTGATTGCTGCTCGCGATTTCGCCTACACCGGCCAACCTCAACCACGACAAAAGGCCAATATCCAATACAGCATGTTCACCGATCGATCGCTTTATCGACCTGGTCAGACCGTGCACTTTAAAGGTATCGTTCTATCGATCGACCAAGAGAGTAACAAATACAGTACGCAGGCCAACGAGAACGTCGTCGTCGAGTTCCGTGATATTAACGGTCAAGTGATCGAAACCAAATCGCTGAGGTCGAATGCGTTTGGTAGCTTTAGTGGAACATTTGACACTCCGCGAGATCGGGGTACGGGGCACATGACCATCCAGGTCAATGGACTCCATACGGCGGGTGTCCAAGTCGAAGAATACAAACGTCCTAAATTTGAGGTCACTTTGGATTCTCCGAAAGAGTCTCCAAAGCTCAACGAAGAGGTTGTTGTTGTCGGCAAAGCACTCAGCTACACGGGGATGCCCATCCAAGGGGCCAAGGTGAGCTATCGCGTTTCACGTGCAGTGCGTTGGCCTGATTGGTTTAGCTACTGTTTCCCATGGCGAATTCCACCAAATGCTGGCTCCGCTCAAGAAATCACTCATGGGGTGTTGCAAAGCGAGACAGATGGAACCTTTAAGGTGGCGTTCAATGCTAAACCAGATCGCTCCGTCAATGAGCGGGACAACCCTCAATTCCACTACACCGTAACGGTCGATGTTACAGACACGACCGGCGAGACCCGCTCCAGCACCTCCTCGGTGACGGTCGGCTACGTTGCATTGCAGGCGAACGTGACAACTTCGGAGTGGAATGTCGCAAGCGTTCCCGTCAAACTCGCACTGAGCACGACTTCGCTTAACGGTGATAGCGCGGCTGCCAGTGGTAAAATCAAGGTCTTTTCGCTTAAACAACCGACGTCAGTCATCCGCCCTGACTTGTTAGGAACCGTACGACCTGCCGTAAGACGCGGACGTATAGCCCAAACCGTCCGTAACCCCGCAGACGTTCCTGCTCCGGTTGATCTAAGCAATGTTGCATCCTGGGAGACGGAATCGCTGATCGAAGAGCGAGGTTTCGAAACCGATGCGTCGGGAGCAAATGTACAAGAATGGAAACTAGAACAAGGAATCTACCGAGCAGTCGTTGAGACGCAGGATCGATTTGGCAAACCGGTCAACTCGGTACTGAACTTCAAAGTTGTTGATCCAACCAAGAAAAATCTAGAAATCAAGATTACAAATCTACTTGTTGCACCGAAGTGGAGCGTCGAGCCAGGCGAGACCTTTACCGCTCTTTGGGGAACGGGATACGACAAGGGGCAAGCGTATGTAGAGCTATCGGTCGGCAACAAAGTTCTGCAAAGCTTCTGGACCAAGCCCGATGCAACTCAGTTGAGTATTGAACAAAAAATTACTGAGGATATGCGTGGTGGGTTATCATTAAGGGTGCTGTTCGTCCGCGAGAACAATAGCTACATCGAACAAAGAATGATCGATGTGCCCTGGACCAATAAAGAACTCAAAATCAAGACCGAGTACTTCACGTCTAAGCTTGAGCCTAGCGCTAAGGACAAAGTTCGTTTAGTTGTTGAGGGCCCCAAGGCATCGAAAGCGGTCAGCGAGTTAGTGGCGGGCATGTATGACGCATCTCTCGACGCTTATCTACCTCATTATTGGAGGAACAGTTTTGGAGTATTCCGGACGAACTACAGATGGGGCAATCTAACATTCTCGAACTACGGGGAATCCCTGAATCAAATAGACGGCCAATTTCTTCGCGGATACCTCTCGGTTCCCACAAACTATCGGTCCTTTGATCCAGAGATATCACTCTACGCCGGTGGTATGGGAGGCGGCATGGGAATGGCACGAAGAGGACGTATGTTTGGGGCGGGTGGCGGAATGGGTGGCTACGGTGGCTCTGCTCCGGAAATGGCAGCAGAAGCAATGATGATGGACGCCGCACCAGGTGGCATGGGTGGAATGCCAGGCGCGCCGATGATGAAATCAGCAATGCGAGGAGCAGAAGCCACTCTGGCGGCAGCAGCTCCCGAGGGAATGTCAAATGCCAACAGTCAGGCTAGCCCGAACAGTGGTGTGAATCTAGGAAAAGTCTCCGCTAGAAAGAACCTTAATGAACTTGCGTTCTTCTTCCCGCATGTCACCGCCAAAGCAGATGGCGTATATGAAATCGAATTTACCATGCCAGAAGCCCTGACGACTTGGCGGTTTATGGCCTTCGCGCACGACACCGAACTGCGTGCGGGATACCTTGAGAATAAAACGATCACGTCTAAGGATATCATGGTTCAGCCCAACCCACCTCGTTTCTTGCGAGAGGGAGATATCATCGAGTTCACCGTCAAAGTGAGCAACTCCTCCACGGAAAAGCAATCAGGTAAAGTGGCATTGCAGTTGTTTGATGTCAGCGGGACCCGATCGGTTGATGAAGCCTTTTCCAATCTCAACGGCGAAAAAGTATTTGAATTGGAAGCGGGCGAGTCCAAATCGTTTGCTTGGAGACTACAAGTTCCAGATGGTTCAGCCCCGATTCTTTATAAAGCAGTTGGTGGAACCGAGAAGACCAGCGACGGTGAAGAAGGAATATTGCCCGTTCTCTCAAAGAGGATTTTGGTAACCGAGTCGATACCACTGCCGATACGAGGCAAGCAAACCAAAGACTTCGAGTTTACGAAGCTACTCGAATCGGCAGGCTCAGACTCGATCAAACATGAGTCGCTAACCGTTCAAATGGTTTCCCAACCAGCGTGGTACGCGGTACTGGCACTTCCTTATTTGATGGAGTATCAACACGAATGCAGTGAACAAACCTTTAACCGCATGTACTCCAACTTGCTAGCCCGACATATTGCGAACAGCGACCCTAAGATCCGACGCATTTTTGACGCGTGGAAGAACATTCAGCCAGAGGCGCTCGATTCCCCGCTAGAGAAAAATCAAGATCTCAAAGGGGTCATGATCGAAGAGACACCTTGGCTTCGCGCTGCCAAGAACGAATCACAAGCCAGACGGGACGTTGGTATCCTGTTTGATGACGGACGACTCAATAGCGAGATTGTTCGGGCACAAAACAGGCTACTGGAGATGCAACGTGAGAATGGCATGTTCCCGTGGTTTCCAGGGGGTCCAGACAACGAGTATTTGACGCTTTATATCATGACCGGTTACGGGCGGCTTAGACATCTCGGAGTTGACATCGACACCTCACCGGCATTGCGAACACTCGCCCGTTTGGATGCCTGGGTTGACGAAAAGTATCGCTGGATATTGGCGAACAGCAAAGATCCCGAGGCAGACCATCTCACCTCCACGATTTGCTTGTACTTCTACGGCAGAAGCTTCTTTTTAGAAGAGGCTCCGATCCCAGAGGAGCATCGTGTCGCAGTCGAATACTGGAAACGACAAGCATCCAAATACTGGTTGAATCAACCTCGACAAAACCAAGCACAGCTCGCGATAGGCCTGAATCGGCTCGGCGATGAGACCGTCCCAGACAAAATCGTAAAGAGCGTTGTCGAGTTCTCCAAGACCGATGAAGAACTCGGTATGTACTGGGAAGGAAGTCAGACCGCATGGTGGTGGTACCATGCTCCAATTGAAACCCAATCGATCTTGATCGAGATGTTTGATGAAGTCGCTAAAGATGAAAAATCTGTTAATGAATGCAAGGTATGGTTGCTAAAGCAGAAGCAGACGCAAGCTTGGAAGACCACTAAATCGACGGCAGATGCGATCTATGCATTGTTGCTTCGAGGCAACAATTGGTTAGCTTCGGACGCTTTGGTAGAAGTTCAATTGGCAGGAACAGCGATCAAGCCGGAAAAGGTTGAGGCGGGTACTGGATTCTACGAACAACGATTCTTGCGATCCGAGATTAAACCCGAGTTTGGCAAGATCCAGGTTACCAAGAGCGATGAAGGGGTTAGCTGGGGCAGCGTTCACTGGCAATACCTCGAGGACATAAGCAAGATCACTCCTCATGATGGAACCCCACTCAAGTTAGAGAAGGGCTTGTATCGTAAAGTGCAGACTAAGTCAGGTGAGGTGCTCGAGGCTCTCAACGGACCTGTTCAGGTCGGGGACGAGCTAGTGTGTCGGCTGATTTTAAGGACAGATCGCGATATGGAGTTCGTTCATTTAAAGGACCATCGAGGCAGTGGAACGGAACCGGTCAACGTATTGAGCGGATATCGGTTTCGAGATGGATTTGGTTATTACGAAAGCACTCGCGATACCGCTAGCCACTTCTTTATCGATTATTTGCCTAAGGGGAATTATGTATTCGAGTACTCGGTTCGGGTTCAGCATGCGGGCGAGTATCCGTCAGGTATGGCGTCGATTCAGTCGATGTACGCGCCAGAATTTAACAGTCATTCCGGCAGTGTTAAAATCGAGGTGTCTGGACGATAGAGTTCCGCGCAGCTTCCTAACCCTGCTAGTCGAAATGTCCTCTGGCATGCTGAAACAATTGAGGACAATCGTTCTACACTGTAGGTCGAGACAATTGAGGGCCATTTCTCCACGTTTGGAATGGTCACCGACTCGATATTTGTAAAGGAAACGACGGCGAGCTGAGATGCCAGTGTCGAAAGCTATTTTCGGGAAGCAGGTTCCAGACCCTTGGCTTGGCATAGATTGTGCTCTACAGTATTGCGTCTTCCAATTTGGAGGAATTGAAAATCTTCGGGCATTAGCTCCGTCAGGAAACACGAAAGGTTCTACGATATGGGACACGCAGCTGAATTCACAGAAGATGCATTTGAGACCGATGTTCTCCAATCATCTGTACCAGTACTTGTTGATTTTTGGGCTACCTGGTGTGGGCCATGTCGGCAGATCGCCCCTCTCATTGACGAATTGGCGGTCAAGTACGATGGCAAGGTCAAGATTGGCAAGGTGAATGTAGACGAGCAGTCCGGATTGGCCCAGCAGTACGGTATCAGCGCCATCCCAACCTTGCTACTTTTCAAAGATGGTGAGATCGTCGATCGCATGCAAGGTGTACCGCCTCGATCCAAACTCGAATCGCGACTCGATTCTCTTTAAGATCTTTCCCTAGACCAAGTTCCAGGTTTAACTCGATAATGGCCGGTCTATAACTGGCCATTTTCGAGATTTTTTGGGTGAGTTACTAAATCCTGGAATTTTCTAATCCGTAACGACCGTGGGCCTTCGGCTCCTCCCAGGGAATATGTTTGTGAATTGGGCGTATGGAATTTCAGTTTTAGGTTTCAAAACAGAGAAATGAACCTACAATCCACCCAATCTCCTCGACCATTCGGAAATACGGCATGCTAGAACGAAAATACATCTTCCCCAACGTTATCGAGCTTAACGTTCAAGCAGGGCATTTGATCGGCTGTAATGTCTACTTAATTCATGAAGGCGAGGACTGGACATTAATCGATGTGGGGTATGAAGAGACCGTCGATGAAATGGTGGATCTGATTAGGGATATCGATTTTGGGTTGTCAAAATGCACAACCCTCATCGCGACTCATGCCGACGTAGACCATTGTCAGGGCTTAGCAAAACTCAAGCAGATTCTCAAAACGTCTGTCACCTCGCACCAGCGGGCTGCAGAATTGCTGGAGTCGGGTGATCGACTTAAAACCTTTGCTGAAATCGAAGCCCAAGGGATCCATGAGGAAATGCCGCCAGTGAAAGTCGAGCATCATGTTTCCGACGGTGACATTATCAAAGTTGGCAAACTAGATTTGGAAGTCTGGAGCACCCCCGGTCATGCCGACAGCCAACTCGCGTTTCGGCTTGGGAACTTGTTATTCAGCGGCGACAACATTTACCGAGATGAGGGCGTGGGTGCAATTGACGCCCATCATGGCAGCGATATTCCAGCCTTTATTCAATCGCTCACTCGAATTCGCGATTCAAGTGTAGAGTGGCTTTTGCCGAGCCATGGACCTTACTTCCGAAAAGACAAAGCGATGATCGATCGAGTTATTCAGCGTCTCGAGGGGTATCTACATTTATCCGATTTCGGGACTTGTGCGATCGATTGGCCGTTGATGGATCAATGGGAGAGGGAGATCGCTGAAGGGCGATTGCCTTCGTAGAGTCTGGCATCAACTCTTATAGCTTAAAGATCATCACGGTTATCGATCAGCAGGAAAAAGAAGTGGTTTACGGCGACGAACAATCTCAACACCCGTCGCCTTCCCCGCCGAACTTTTTTCCGAGCGGCCAATCGGCAAAGAATACTCACGCAAGCTCAAGATTAGAAAATGATGGGGATCGTAAAACTGCGAGATTCCTCATTCTTGCGATCTTGTTTTTTGTGACCGGTTTTTTGGGCCTGCCCGTTTTATGGCTAAGCAAGAGTTTTAGCCCAACAGAAAAGATCGTGTGGAGCATCTTAAATATCATATACACATTTGCGTTAATTGCTGGTACGGTAGCAATCTGCGTTTGGGCTTTGCGTCCATTTTTTTCCGCGATCCCGTAAGCACGCGGCATTTGAGAATTGGGAGCAGGAAAATTGAATAGTAAGAGTGAGCGTCCCATTTCCGAGCCTATTCATTTGGCTGGCGTATGGGAAATGGATTCCATCGAGCAGGCTGATAGTATTTTGGGAGGGCGAGAGGCAGGCTTTGTTTACCGACGGGACGGTCATCCCAATGCAGCCTCTTTGGAGGGAACGTTGCGGCGAATGCACAATGCCGATCAATGTATCGTGACGGCTCAAGGCATGAGTGCCATCAGTGCAGCTTGCCTCGCGATGCTTAAACCGGGTGATAAAGTTTTGTTGGGCCAACCACTTTACGGCAAAACCTCCTATTTGGTCAAAAAGGAGCTGAGTCGATGGGGGGTTGAAAACGAGGATGTTGAGGTATGCGATCTCGATTCATGGAATAAAGCGTTGAGTCCTAAAGTTCGCATGGTAGTTCTCGAAACCATTACGAACCCCAGGCTCTCCGTACCAGATGTGCCATCGATCATCACACTGGTGAAATCGGTTTCTAAAGAGATTGTAGTCATGGTTGACAATACCTTTGCCACCCCCGTGCTTTGTCGGCCCCTAAGCCTGGGGGCTGATTTAGTGATGGAGAGCCTAAGCAAATTTGTTTGCGGACACGGGGATGTCATGCTGGGAATGCTCGCGGGAACGGATGCCATTTGGGACAGAATTCGTCCTGTCGTGAGCGCTTTTGGCCTAGCGAGCAGTCCGCTAGATTGCTGGCTTACAACTAGAGGCTTGGCCACGTTATCTGTTCGCATGAAGCACGCATCTCAACTAGCGATGCAATTAGCATTGAAACTGGAACATCATGCGGCACTGGAGACCATTGATTACCCAGGGCTTAGCAGCAGTCCGAGCCACCTAACGGCAAAGCGTTTGCTAAATGGACACTATGGCAATATGGTAACAATTCACTTGAAGAAAATGCCGACTCGGGACTTAAAAGCGCAGGCCCAGTTATTCATAGAGCGAATTTCACAGACAATCCCTTTTTGCCCTTCGCTGGGAGATGCAAAAACCACATTGAGCCACCCCACATCTACTAGCCATCGTTCTTACTCGAGTGCAGATTTAGCAAGAATTGGCGTACACGAGGGGACACTGAGATTTTCCTGCGGGCTTGAAGAGCCAGACGAAATCGCACATTCGATTGAGGCTGCGCTTAACTCCCTTTTGACATAAGTCGCCGACGGTGAACGGCCGTGGTCGTCTTAAGAATCGAAGGCAGCTCAAGGCGTAAATGTCGTTTCGCAACGAGCGGAGAACGACATGCTCTTCCAACCTCCATTTACACAAATCGTTTGGCCATTTACAAACGAAGCATCTGAACTGCTAAGCCAGGCGATAGCTTTAGCGATATCGCTCGGTTCCCCCCAACGATTTAACATAGACTCCCCAATAGCACGCGCCTCCCATCCCGGGGATGCTGCCGCTCCCCATTCGGTTTTGATCCAACCAGGTGCGACGCAATTGACTCGCATCTTTGGTGCAACGGACATCGCCAAGCTTTTAGAAAAAGCGGTAACGGCCGCCTTGATCGTACAAAACAACTGACCACTATCCCCCTCCATGCCAGTGGTGGATTGATCCCAACCGATGTGGATCATGCTAGGTAAATGAGGTCGCGCAGGCTGGTTCAACATCCGTTCAGACACCAGACGACTCATGTTCATCATTCCGCAAATGTCGGTACGCCAAAGTTGTTCGAGTTTATCGGAAAATCGCAACTGTCGGCCACTCCCTGTCAACACGTCAGCACCAGCCATATGGACCCACGCATCGACATATCCAAATCGAGCAAAGCTCGCACGAACAATCTCGTGCACCGATGCATGACTTTGCAAATCGGCTATCACTGCCAAGACGCCTGCTGAACCGCTAGCAAGAGCCTGATCCGCGGTGCCTTGCAAACCGGAAAGATTACGATTGCCATGCAAAACTAGAAAATCACCACGTTTAGCGAACTCGACTGCCACTGCGCGACCGATTCCTGATGACGAACCGGTCACAACCGAGACGAACGGAGCTGAGCTCATTTATCGTCGCCTTCGACGGCTGGTGTTTCATAATTAAACTCCTGCCATTTAACCGCTTGGTCCATTGGTTCGATGCGAAGGACTAGAGCACCGTTCTGAAAGACCCGAACTGTCCCACTGGACTGACTCACCACAATGGAGATAGCTTTCGTGCGTTGTGAAATCGCCGCCGCGGCCCAATGTCGCGAACCTAGCCCCTTGGAGAGCTGCAAGTTCTCATGGAGAACTTCGAGTATCTGGCGAGACCGCTCGACAATGGCATCGGACGAGACGACAAAGGCTCCATCCAACTGGGCGATTTCCTTGATGTCTTCTCGAACGCGGGGATCGTGCAAGTTTCGATTCTTACGGCTGTAGCCCTTAAGAGGATCGAAACCGCTGTCTTTACAATGCTGTAGAACCTTGCGAGTATCTCCCACGATGAATGACGTACCTACCTTGTTCCCTTCTCGACCTTCACGACCGATCTGAACGGCGAGATCGATAACAAGCTTTAGAGTGTTGAGGGGAACCGAGCTTTCCAATCGCTGCAAATCGCGACTCGTGAATCGGCGCATTCGTTCATCGAGCCTGATGATCGAAATCGAATCAACTCGATTGACTTCGAATCCACAGTAAACCGCGATCACATCGCAATGGCTTGCCAGCAGTTCGTCCGCAACCGCCTCGATCAGAGCGTGTTGCAACCGCTCTAGAAGCGGAGAATCCTCCTTGTTCAAGACCAGAGGAATCAAACCATGCTCCTCGGCTTCTGCCAAATCTTCGGCTCGGTCAGCCGCAACCAAGATCCGCTTAATCTCTGGCGGCACCAATTCACGGAGACGCTCCCAGTCGGTACCCGTGTCGAGCAGGAACAGAATGGCGTCCGCTTTGATCGCAACGGCCAAATGGCCTGCTGCCTCAGTTACGCTAGCAAATTCCCTAGTAAATTTCTTAAAAGTCATGCCAGTTGCTACGTGTGAGATTGCTACGTGTGAGTTTCGGTGCGGAAACCGGGCAAACGAAAAAATGGGGAAAGGAGCGCCGATCGGCCCCAAACTACCGCTACCGGCTTTCAGAATTACAGGCAGGCACCGAACACACCATCAACAGTGTAGTTTCCCATGCTTTTTTGGGCAATTGGTGTGTTGTCCTGTATTTTTGACATTGCGAGCGTACGACAGGCCGATATACTTCCTACCCCTTCGAACATGCAGGAAATAGGCCTCTATGTGCGACAGGCTGCCAGACGATCCGGTTCGTCCTGGCAAAAGAGACATCTAAATTATCGTGATTACTTATATTTTTAGGGTGTACCATGTCCAAAGCTTGTGAAGTTTGCGGAAAATCGGCTTCGGTTGGCAACCAAGTCGAAACACGCGGTAAAGCGAAGTATTTGGGCGGGGTCGGTACCAAAATCACCGGTATCACCAAACGTCGATTCACCCCAAACCTTCAGAGCATCAAAGCCTCCTTACCCTCTGGTGAAGTAAAGACTTTGCGTGTATGCGTTCAGTGCATCCGCAGTGGTCGAGTACGCAAAGCGGTTAAAAACAAGCCATTTGCACTTCCTTCCTAGTCTCGCCTCTTTCGCTCCTTAGTGTGCACAATGACGCTCAGTGAGTCCGAGGTACGCAGAGTCGCGCACTTGGCACGGCTTTCTATTTCTGATAAAGAGTTGCCCGAACTCACGAGGCAACTGTCACAAGTCTTGGGTCTATTCGATCAGTTAGGAGAGGTTAACACCGACGGTGTTGAACCTCTAGTTCACGCGATCGAGATTACCAATGTGTTACAACCTGATGTAGTTCAGCCCTCGCTCAGCCGTGATGAAGTCCTGCATAACGCACCTTCTTCCGATAGCGAATGCTTCCGTGTCCCTGCTGTTTTGGGGTGAAGCGTGTGGACCATCAGGTCGTATCTCAACACGGACACACCTGCTCTTTCCAAGATTTGGGCTCTTCATTGTCAATCTTTTCATCCCAACCCAACCACCCAGCCAGCGCATAACCACCCTGGCAATTCGCTATACCCTCCACCCCAACGCGATTCGCATTGCCGCGACCTGCAATTACGAAGCCTAGAATGCAAACCTGCGGTCTGGGACGCTTGCATATTCTCCAAACCCTACTTCAATGCAGACGAACTCCTGCTGGCTATCGATGAAAATGGAGAATCACTCGGCTTCATCCACTTTGGTGTGGTCCCTGTCCGCACCAACCAAGAGCGATCGAGTATCGGGTGCATTCACAGGTTGTGCGTGAACCCATCCCCCATCGAGGCGGATATCGCCAGCGATCTAATCAAGCAGGCTCTCGAGGGACTCCGCGCACAAGGTGCGAAGGCCTGTCAGAGCTTGGGTTGCGGGGAGGACAGCACATTCTACCTGGGCATAGCCGAAGGGGACAATTCTATGGGAATCTTGGGCCAAGATCAGCGGTCCCAAGACTGGTTCCACCGGGCGGGGTTTGCCCCTGTTTGCCCGACCGAATGCTGGGAACTAGAGCTTGCCAGCTTCCGCCCACCCATGGATCGCATGCAGATACAGGTTCGACGCAACTGCACGATCGGACGAATGCTAGAGGAGGACTACGACGATTGGCTAGAAAGCACGATACTCGGACACTGCGAGCAGCTACGATTTCACCTAATGGTTAAATCCCCGCCAGCCTTAGCAGGCATCCTGTCCTGCTGGTTTCCCGATCCAGAGGTAGCTGACGTGGATGGAGGAATTGTGAGAATCAAGCTGCCTGAAATTCCAATGTCGGAAATAGATCAGGAACGATTTGTTTATTTGCTCTCCGAATCGCTAAGGCAACTGCAACAGGACCGTAAAAGAATCGTTCGAGTAGTCGCCTCTGCACAGAAACAGCAAACGATAACACTGCTCCAACGACTAGGCTTCCGATCGATGATGAATGGGCTGATTTTTGAAAAACAGCTAAGCTGACCCTCAAACAAGTCGATCCGACATCTGAGCGAGACGCTGCCAACACAGATCATCCCCTGCAGCCTCGAGGTACGATGCTGCTCGATCACGATCCTCGGCTGTCTCCAGTTCAAACCGTAGGTTTCGCTCCGACAACTCTTCAGGAAGAGGAATTAGCTTCGACTGAAACGCTCCTGGATTACGACGAAGCAAATGCGGCACATCGCACGTCTCATTTTGTAGCTTCATAGAAACAAGCTTATTGATTGCCGCCACGGAGCACATCTCACCCACCAGCCCAAGAGACTGAAGCGAAAAATCCGGCCGTTTTGGCGACCAGAATCCAACGAAATCAACATCGGGGTGAGCCCAACCACGCGAGATCATTCGATCGAGTAACGTGGGATCGGTAAAAGGACATAATGGACTCGTAAACACGACCCACTCGGCATCGAATTGATCTGCAACATCCTTTGCTCTCAACGTAGGAGTCTCTAAATCACTGGGAACCCATTTTGCATCGCATAGGCCCGTTCGACTAATCCGATCGCGGCATTCTCGGTTGCCGGTTATCACAACAGCATCAATCAAGGTCGATTCATTCAATCGCCGAACACACCACTCTAGCAGCGTTAACCCGTCCAGACGCCTAAGAGTCGCATCGAGACGGGTTTGGCCCCGAACCGCTCCACCAAGCCCGACCGATAGATCGACTAGAGCAATGGTGTTTTTTCCTCGGCGAGAGTCTCTGGCTGAAAGAATCGTTTGCTTTGACATGTTAACTGCTCCATGCGTATGTGCCATGCGAATACAATCGTCAATCTAACGATTGGCGTATTCATAAGCAACCGGGGCTACACGCAAAAACGAGTGCAACGGCGCCGAACTTTCGCAAGCACCCCCACGAGCATGCATAGCCTATGTAACTATGTCGCATTGCTAGCAAATCGTACCCCTAAAACAATTATCCTAAATTGTTCAAAATGCCAGTTTCCAGCAACTCCACTAACTGCCCAAAGCTCTCAGCCCTTTTTACCGGGATGGACGGGGATGCTTCTAAAATCGAGGAGTAATCCCTAGAGGCTCCTCCTTCCACCTGATAAACAATTCCATTATCGCAAATGGCATGCTTCATAGACATAAGCGCCCCAGTCCACATTGCGATGGCGTCAGCGTTTTCCCCACAGCCTTCTGGAGACAACGGGATCAACCGATCGGAGAGCACGACTGTACCAATATCTTCACACGGCAATCCTGATTCGAATATCTTTTGCCAAGACATATGCATAACCACAGCCGCTACTTTCGGATGAAGCAAAAGAGACCGAAACTCAGATATCGGACGCATGATGTGTGAAGACTGGCGTGATAGGGCGATATCCTGATCGATCGCCACACCAACAAACAACCCCTTCTTTTGAAGCGATTCGATTAATCGTTGCAGGAAATTTATGGCATCACCCTTTGCCTCCCCTCGCACATCACCGTCTGAATCAACCACTAGGAATATTGGAACCGTAGCAGGAGTTCCTTCAGGATAAAGCAGCTTGACGACAGCATCCCCAACGGGTCGCGGCACCCCGATAAGAGGCGCGACGTGGGGCGTTAGGCTGGGGCCTGCGTTAACCTCAATGATACAGCCACGCTGTTCTGTGAGCGACCTTGAAATATCTTCGGCAACCACATCCATACCAGCGATATCCAGCCCGACCGTTCTCGCGGCGAGTATCGCGACCTCGGCTGCTTGAGGATGCACTTTGTCTGTGCAGTCTTCGATTAAATCTCCGACATGCACAACGAGTACCTGTTGGCCATCCTCGGGAACGGATTGAAAATCCAAACCTTGCTTTCGTAACACAATAGCGGCTGCGTCATCTAATTTGACCACTTGTAACGTATCGGTGTAATTTTCACCCCGCCTCGGATCGCGATTCAGATCCTCAACTAATTGTTGCACCGAACTTTTTCCATCGCCGTAAACGTATTCACGTTGACCGCGAGCCGCAGCGACTAGTTCGCCACCGATCACTAAAAGTCGGTGATGATCTCCTCTGATAAATTGCTCGACTAAGACATCGGTTGTATGTCCAGACCGACATGCCCAATCAAATGCATCCATCACAGAGTCGCGGTCCGAAAGGTCAAGCGAAACACCAACAGCGTGATTCGCGTTTCGTGGCTTAACGGCCACGGGCAAACCTACCTCGAGCGCAGCAGCCCATGCGTCCTCACGGCTCGTGACACGTCGGCCTTTTGGAACATTAACACCAACCGCCTCGAGGAGAGAACGTGTCAACTGTTTATCGCTTGCAATCGCCTCGGCAATGGCAGAGGTTGCGTCTGTCTCAGCAGTCCAGGTGCGACGCTGATGAACCCCGTGTCCAAACTGGACCAAGCTCCCTTGGTTGAGTCGGAAGTAGGGAATGCCTCGCGATTTGGCGGCCCGCAAAATGGCTCGCGAGCTAGGGCCTAATCGGATGTCGTCCGCTAGATCAACCAGTCTGCGATGCTCGGTCGAAACCTCCACAGGTCGCCCGGCAGGAGTCTCATCTGCTAGTCGCATTGCTGTCCTGACGCACTCGGTCAAAAGATCGAGCTCCTCGTATTCGAAAGGGAGCAAATAAATATGCTGTGCCAGGCAAATCGGTGCAAATGACGCGGCTTCAACCCCAGACAATCGATGGAGATCCGATGCGATAGTCGACAGCTCAGACGCAGTTCGTACGGTATCGATACCCAATTCAATGTGGTACTCAGCAACAGGCTCTTTGGACCATCGATTGGGGCCTAGGAAAGAATGGATCTTTACAATACGCATCATGTATTGAACTGTATGCAGCGATTGGTCAGGGGGACATTGCTAAGGAAGGTAATCGGCCGCTAGAAGAAAGATACTTCTTCTCCTCGCCAACTGGGGCATATCGTAACGAGTTTTCGCCGGATAAACATGTTTTCCAAGGTTCGAGTGAGAAAAATCGAACTGCTTCCCCAAAAAATCCTTACCTCAAATCTCAATTCTCACGAAGCGGACTTTCACCATTATGCTCGCTATTGAATCAAGACCGCTTGTTTGGAAAAAACAGGGACTGGCTGCCCGATACTCTTGGCTGCTGCAGAGATTTCCAGCTTGCCAGACTTCTCATGCTTTAACTGAATGACGTAACTAAAGGTGTCGCGGACTCGGAAGAATTGAATCGGGGTAAACTCCACGATTCGACCATCCTCACTGGTTCGGTAGTTCAGTGAGAGAGCCTTAACGGATACAAGCTTGGATCCGGCAGGTAAGTTTAGTTGTAACGAGACCTTTTGGTCGGGCTCTTGGCTCAGATTCGTGAGCTCAATCTCATACGTTAAGGTATCTCCTCGACGAAAAGTTTCGCCAAGCGGCTGAATCGACAAGCCTAACCTTTGATCCAAAGAGATACTGGAGGAGTGAGACACGGGCAGTGGCGGTCTCGCATTGGACGTGCCTGGCAGCGATGCATTCCCAGGAAGTAGCGGTACCCCAGGACCAGGATTGCCATCCCCCGGCGTTACTGGTGCCGTTGGCAGATTACCACCTGGTAATACTGGTCCACCTGGTAAAACTGGTCCGCCTGGTAAAACTGGTCCGCCTGGTAGAACCGGCCCTCCTGGATTGAGCCCCGGTAGACCACCATTGTTAACAGGGGGTGCAGGCGAGTTACTTGTGACAGCATAAATAAATCTCTTCGGAGCATAGGCACCGTTGCTCGACGCCTCCATTTCGATGATGGCCTCGCGGTTTTCGCTTATGGCAGTGAACGAAGCTTTAAATTCTAGTCTCTGCCTCGGTTGCATATCCTTGATTCGCCATATGATCGTTCGGCGATTGGCATCGTACTCAGTCTCAGGGTCTAGATTTTGAACTCGGAAACTACCATCGTGAGCAATAACGAGGACTGGCTGCGGTAACACTGTGGATCCAGAATTGGTAACGACGCAACTTACCGTCACCGTGTTACCGACTGACAATTGGTTCGAATCGGGAGAAGAGAACACATCGAGTTGCAACTGAGGAGTCCCGGACGCTCCGCTGGGTGCCCCTTGAGATGCGTTGCTAGTACCTCGGAGCGATGCCGCCTGGCTTGCAAGTGTCTGGCCTTGTGCGATTGCGGAGGCTGTAACGCGAAGCAATCCTTCTCGAGTCACTCGAAAGGAGATTTCGAATGGAATCGGTTCGCCCGGACGAATGGCTGGATAGTTGGTAACAACGCTGCTTTGACCGTAACGTTCATCGACGAGCCCTGATTCAGCATCGATTTGCAGACGAACATCGTTGATGGTTTGTGTTCCGTTGTTAACCAGTAAACCATCCAAAATCACTTGCCCGTTGATCGGTATGTCGGTGATGTTTTGTCGCGGTTTGAACTGAAGCGACAACTTGGGAGCTTGTACAATAATCGGTACCGTTTTGGTGGGTACTTGTTGATTACTGGAAGATCGAACATCAACCTGGATGCGGCCTTGCATCTCGGTGGTAGGAGTTACATTTGCGACCACTTCAAAAGCGCTTCGCGGAGCCAGTGGTCCAAACTGCCCCCACACCGCGGAACCATTGGTTTCTTGAATGGGTCGATAGGAATAGTCGACCCGAACTCCGGGCGGGAATGCCGCTATGACTTCAACGTTCTCTGCGGCCAAATCGCCTGTGTTGGACACGCGAATAACATATTGTAGTTTCTGACCAGGTGTTGCTACCTCGGGACCGAAAACGTCGAGCACTAAATTCGGGGCGCTCCATGTGACAGAGGTTGTCGTCCGAGCTAGCGGCACCTCAGGCATGTCGCCGATGGCAGGGCGAGTGATTTCAACCTCGACCATGGCTGTACCATTCAGAACCGTAACTTGCGATGCCGTGACATTAGATTGACCTCTCACCAGAGTCACTCCAGCGATCCCATTCGGATCGACCCGGACCTCCGCTAAATCCGAGTACGTCACACTAGGCGGAACACCAATGGCGAACTTCGCGTACTCCGGATTTAACGAGCGATAAGTAACCTTCCAACCCTCTGCGGCGACAAATCCATCGCTCTTCATAACTTTGGTGACTAAATTCGCAGGCGATCCGTCAACCACAGTGATCGGTTGCGGGAAATCCCAGCTAGCATCGACCCAATAAATCGTAGCCGTTTGCCGTCGCTTATCCCACACATCGCTGGAGGGAGCGAGCACGGTCACTTTGGATGTTCCTTCGGTTGGACTGGTCAAACTAACCCATGTTTGCCCCTTTCTCAACGGCAAGTCGTCCGATGGGTCGGACGTACCCTTGGTGATTTTACCTGCCTCTCGGCTTGTTCGCCCGCGAGCAAAATCGATACCGAGTTTTTCGACTTTGACCGGTTCGCTCTTCTTCCAAAACGATGGCTTTTGGCCCTTTGCATCATCGCCAACCTCGACAATTTGGCCAACGCTTTCCGGGGACAGCATCCATTCGATTTGCTCATCCGTTACCAGCATGCCATCTTTGCCGCATACACCTGCCAACAAGATGACCTCACCACCTACAGGAGCAACTAATCGATTGGGGGTCAGTAACAACTCGCCGCACCGACCTCGCTCGAAATCAGCAGAATTGTGATTTCTTTTGGACAAGCAACCGAGACACCCTTTGCACTTCTCCCCGTCGATGCACTTGGGAGGAGTCGGGGGCTCTTGGAACGCTGGAGCTGTACTAGGATACCCACTGGCAGGTGAAAGCGGATTAATGAGCGATGTCCCTCCGGGTGCGAAGATCCGATTCCCAGTAGGGTCAATACGTGGCAAGGTTAATGTTTGGCAGCCGTTGAGCAGACAAAACAAAATAGCCAAGACGAATCCGACAGAAACAGGCACAGATCGCAACGCGTGTGGAACCACGCTGTAACATCCTTTCTGATTGTCGAATCCGATCGTTGTGTTCATTTCACTCGTCCTGTGAATGCAGTCTAAGCAGATAGACCTTTCCCGGCGGAACCATACAACACGGGATCAAACGAGGAGAGAAAAAACCTGGTTGGAATTTCGTGGTATCTAGAAACCACGTTGGAGTCTTTCAGATCAGGCAAGAAGAGCGGGTTATAGGGAACGAGAGTCGTTCGTAGAACAAGGGCGCACCACCCGGTTAGATCAGATCCATTACAAGCCACGGGGTGGGCGAGTAATTACCACCCATCATGCTGCGGTAATTGTCTCTCACTAACACCGCGAGTCGGGATAGCGACGCTGTGCTGATCGCGACTAGCTCAATGCAGTCAACGAAGTCAACTCCGTCAATCTGGTCATCTCCGTCAATGTCGTCAACTCGGTCCAAAACAGACGGGCAGAAGTGCCCGTCCTACAAAACCGCAATCGACTTGCCCCGCAACATCAGGCGGTTTCTTTCCGCTGCGGAACGCTCTTGAAGTGTCGGACTTGGCCGTCGGTAGAGTCCACATCGATGGTGTAAACGGTCCCGGCAACTTGATCAGGCAGTTCGAACATCACGTCGAGCATAATTTCTTCGACGATGCCGCGTAGTCCCCGCGCACCAACGCTCTTGGCACGCGCCTTTTCGGCGATCATGGTGAGGGCGGCTTCAGTGAAAACCAGCTCGCAGTCTTCCATACCAAAGAGAGCTTGATACTGTTTAACCAAAGCGTTCTTAGGCTCGGTAAGAACCTTGATCAATCCGGGCACATCGAGTGGTGCCAACGATGTAACGACAGGCAATCGACCGATTAATTCGGGGATTAGCCCGAATTCCAGAATATCATCCGATTGCACTTGGGCTAGCAACGATGCGACATCGCTGTCGTCCTTAACACTTGGACCAGATCCGAAGCCCAAAGACTTTCGGCCCAGTCGTTTGCTGATTATCTCATCCACACCGACGAACGTGCCGCCGCAGATGAAGAGAATATTGGTGGTGTCGATCTGGATATATTGCTGTTCAGGATGCTTGCGACCGCCCTGTGGTGGGACATTGGCTACGGTTCCTTCGAGCATCTTGAGCAACGACTGCTGCACACCTTCACCGGACACATCGCGAGTGATCGATACATTTTGGCTAGTCTTGCCAATCTTATCGATTTCATCGATGTAGAGAATTCCGCGTTGGGCCGCTTCGATGTCAAAATCGGCTGCATGCAATAGCTTGAGCAGCAAGTTCTCAACGTCTTCGCCGACATACCCCGCCTCGGTCAACGTCGTAGCATCGCCGATCGCAAAGGGAACATTTAGCATCTTTGCCAAGCTTCTCGCTAGCAATGTCTTTCCGCTACCGGTTGGTCCGACCAAAAGGATGTTCGATTTCTCGATTTCCACGTCGCTGTTTCTTTCAAACGTTGAGTTCAATCGCTTGTAGTGGTTGTGAACCGCCACTGCTAACGATCGCTTGGTCGATGTTTGACCAATTACATACTCATCCAGGTGAGTAACGATATCACGGGGGGTTGGGATATCGCTAAACAGCTTCTTTTGGGGCTTTCGTTTGTTTTCTTGATCTAAGATCGATTGGCAGAGTTCGATACACTCGCCGCAGATATAGACATCACCGGGTCCCTCAACGAGCGGACCAACCTCGCGATAGCTCTTGCGGCAGAACGAACAGAACGCATTACGACGGTTGCTGCCGCTACCTGTACCACCGACGCTTCGACGTCCAGGCACGACATCCTTACCTTGGGCCATTATCGACTCCTTAACTAATCTCGAAACGGGTCGCGTCGCGAGATGGGAATTGGGACATAGGATCTATAGTAGCTCGAGCCATCACAAGCGGTTGACGGGTGTCATTGGTGTCTTGCGATTTGGGCATCCCTGTCCTCTACATTCGAGCCGATAAAAACATTGCGTCTCAAACGATCAAATCACGCTCGAGACATCGTTAGCCTCCCAGGCCAACCAGTCGTTAAAACAGTTTAAGTCTAACACATTGAACAACCCCAGGCGGAATATTTCCGTCGCAATCTGTTCGGTTGATTTGCAACGAACGATTGCGACCGTCACTCGCGAGGCGATTTGCTTTCGGTGTTGGAATCGATTCGAGGGTTGCTGGAGTTCATCCCTCCTTGAAGCGACGCACTAATTCTTCGGTATTCCGCTTCGCTGATGTCACCTTCACTACGCATTTCCTCGAAATTCTTTCGTATCAATTCGAGGGTTTCGGTGTTGTCGATGGACGATCCGCGCAACTTTAACAGCGTATAGTACGCCACAACTGAGACGATCAGCAAAATCAGAATTCCCAGAATCGCTTGCACGACCGACTGAGAAAGGAAATTCATTGAGCTTTCCAGGAAACTGTTCTTGCCTGTCGTGTTCATCACTGGGAAGAGTTGAGGTGAAGAGATTCTTCGTTGACCGACATGGCAAGCAAACTCAATTCAACCCGAGGGTCCGTCCCCGTTTGTTCGAAATCATAGTACGCTTGTCCATCAGTCACGGGCTAGGTCCTGTTTCTATTTTTGTCGAGCTTTTTTGTTCCGAACAGCCCCTAAACTTGCAAGCATTGCCACAATTCGAGCGAGAGGCAGCTTGTTGATGCGGCGACGAGCTCCCCGCCCCACACAGAGTATTCCTGCTGCCTAATGCCTCGCAGGCATCCGCCAGCTTCAGCAACGATTAGAATTCCTGCGGCGACATCCCAGGGCTTGAGCCTGTTGGCCCAGTAACCATCGAGCCGACCATTGGCAACATAGCAAAGATTTAAGGCCGCTGATCCCAAGCGTCTTACAGTTTGTGATTGAACTAGAATCTCCAAAAACTGCTGCACTTCAGGGGACTCTTTCGTGACCTGCGGGGGAAAACTGGCTGCAACCATGGCTTCCCCCAGCCTTTGACATCGGCTTGGGTGTATCGTTTTTCCGTTTAATCTGGCTCCGCCTCCGCGAACTGCACTATACATTTCGTCTGCCATGGGATCGTAAACGACTCCGAGCATCAACTGATCACCTTGGATCAATCCGATCGAGACGGCAAAGCAGGGAAAACGATGCACGTAATTCGTTGTCCCGTCCAGCGGATCCACCAACCATGTCCACTCCTGTCCTCGACTGGATTTCTCCCAGTCTCCCGGACTTTCCTCACCTACAAATACATGCCCCGGGAAATTAGCTCGTATTGCTGCCTCGATGATTGACTGGGCGGCCACGTCGGCGTCGGTTACTAGATCTTTAGGCCCTTTTTCCCGAACAGACACCTGAAACAACATGTCACGCAAAACTTTCCCGGCATTTCGGGCAGCTTCCAAGGCGATCTCCTGGGCGTCAATTATCAGTTGTTCACTCACGCTTTTTTCCATCGGAAATGAGTTGGGAATCAGAATGCGTTTCTTGTTTCGCCTCTGCTAACAAGGTATCGTATCGAGTCCATGTTGCGTAGTTTGGGGTGATTGAATCACGGGAACGGAAAGAGGGGATCGTGTCTGCCATCAGTAACACTCAGAATGTCCGCGGTTGGCAAAAGAACGCCAGTGGTGCGACATTTTGCTTCGATCATTGGCGAATACATTCCCAATGCGAACCAATCTCGAGCTTGATCGTTAAAGATGGAGACCGAGTTTGCACTAACCTCACTCTACAGCCCTCCCTCGCCGGCCAACCCTCTCTCGCCGGACAAGTCCCCCCGATAGTTGCCAATCCTCCCCTAGGCGAGAGCTACATCCGACAAGATGACTTTGTTGCGATTTACCCTGAGCAAAGCCCGTTAAGCTTCGGATTTCAAATCTACTACTGCGTGAAACAACCAGTCGACGATCTGCTAATTGTCGAGCTTTGGTTGAGCGTGCAGACATCCACTCTAGAATCTCACCCGCAACTGCGACTGAGTTTTGCCCCGAGCATCGAAGAGAATCCTCAATCAGAACTTATGGAGATTGCTCCAGGACAAATCCGATCCAGCGACGCAAAAAGTGGTTTGATCGTTCATCCGCTCGACGTCGCCGACTGCACGTGGTTCCCTACTTCGACGATCCCTCATTCGACGTCAATCGAATCTGGTACAGTCAATTCGAGAAAACCTGAGCTTTTAGCCTTTGGCGGCTTTATGGAAAAAGGGGTCATCCGTAGAATGCGACTTCAATTGGTTAACTCTCGCCAAAGAATAGATGTTCAACTCTGGCATCAGTTGGTTGAGTCGTTCACCAGTAGCCCTCTACCACTCACAGCTTAGTTTTTACTCATTGAGGTTTCCTTTGGCTCGATCTGCCGCGAACTCCGCATCGTCCCCGTCCAAAAAGTCTACTGCTAAAACACCAGCGAAGAGCAAAGCAACGGTAACCAAACCAATCGCTCCCAAAGCGACTGCGTCCAAAAAGGCTACCGTTAAGTCTGCTAAGCCTACCAGTCCAGCCAAGTCCGCTAAGCCGGCCAAGAAAAAGGATGTTCCTTCTAAGGCAATTAAGTCGGAGACCGTGAGATCGTGGTATGACTACCCCGAACTATATGAAATGGGATTTCTCAAAGAGACCCCTCAGGAAGCGGACTTTCTCACCGATGCATTTGAAAAGTATGTGCCGTTCCCGGTAAAGTCTGTTCTCGAAGTAGGTTGCGGATCAGGGCGATTGATTTGTGAAATGGCAGGTCGCGGTTACTCGATGACTGGTCTGGATCTAAATCCCACTGCCCTTAAATACTGCGAAAAGAAACTCAAGAAGAATAAAAACAAAGCGAACTTGGTCGTCGGCGACATGACCCAGTTCTCATTCGACGAACCGTTTGATGCCGCTGTCAATGCGATCAATACGTTTCGTCATCTTGAATCCGAGGAGGCGGCTCTGGCTCATTTGAACTGTGTGGCAGACCACCTCAAGACTGGTGGAATTTTTGTATTATCCCTGCACCTCTTGCCGCGCGGCTCAGATCTTTGGGGCACCGAACGATGGAGCGCCAAAACAGATGACGTTTCTGTTCACTATGCGTTGACGGTTGTCGACACCAGCCTCAAAACGCGACTAGAAAAACTCCGTATCTCGATGCTTGTGAAAAAACAGGACGAAAAATTCCGACTTTCCGATCACATCACGCTAAGAATCTACACCGTTAAGCAACTCAAGGATTTATTGGCCAAGTGCGCCAAACTGAAACTAATCGCGGTCCATGACTTCTGGTACGACATTGACAACACTCAAAAGCTCAATGCCGACGCATGTGATACCGTTTTAGTTTTGCAAAAAGTCTAGCGGTCATCGATACAGCTCGAAAAGCCCCGAGTGATCGATATGACCTAGCCCCTTGCTATCTACTAACTGCTCCCACTGACGTAAACAATTGTCCAAAGTGGCAGAAGTGAAACCAATCGCGTTGGCCAACTCGCAAATCAGTCGAACATCCTTGAGTTGTAACTCGGCCCGCCCACCTGGTTCAAAGGAACGATTGATCATTCGCTCGCCATGCAATTGTAAAATCCGGCTTTCTGCAAACCCGCCCAGTAGTGCATTGCGCACCAAACTGGGGTCGACTCCCGCTAATTCTGCCATCCGGATTGCTTGTGCGACCGCATCTATGGTTTGAGCCACAATCAGCTGATTCGCCAGCTTGGTAACTTGCCCAGCCCCGGAATCCCCCATCCGCGTCACCCGTTTGCCAACAGTGTGCAACAAATCTCTGGCTCGCTCAAAATGCGATTCTGAACCGCCGACCATGATGGTCAAATTGGCTTGCTCAGCACCCGTCTGCCCCCCTGAAACGGGTGCATCTAACCAATTGAGTTGATTGGCCAGCTCTTTGGTCGCCTCGACGCTGGTAGTTCCAAAGTCGATGACTAATGCTTCCGAATCCAAATACTTGGCCAGACCAGATTGCCCCAAAACAATTTCCTTGACAACATGGGTGTGCGTCAAGTTAAGGCAGATTGTCCCATCCTTAACGTATCCTGCCAGTTCCTGCAGCGATTCCGCCCACCGCGCCCCACTCGCGACGAGCTCCCGCCCCTTGTCTCGCGTTCGATTCCATACGATGAGATCCGCACCCGCCGCGAGCAAATGCCTCGCCCCAGGTAACCCCATATTGCCTAATCCGATATATCCGATCCGTTGTCCTGCTAAATTCTCGCGTTTGTTCATCCATACATTGAACATCAGAAATGAGCTCTGTGCAATCAGGCATGCGAGTGCCGCAAAGTGGTCGCTGTTGCTATGATGTGGGACCATAGCGCCTGTTGATGCGACGATCTTGATAAGCGATACACGATTCCTTACGACGAAAGAATGTCTCGATGCATGTAGTCATAACGGGTGGAGGAGGTTTCTTGGGTGCGCAACTCTGCAACGCACTTATTGAGCGAGGAAGTCTCGAAAATCAAAAAGGTGATCGCGAACCGATAGAGCAAATCCTCCTCGTCGATAAGCGATTTTCGAAATCGAGCGACCGAGATCTTGTTAGCCATGTCGACGTCGACATTTCGAACCGCTCTGAGCTACTGGACGCTCTGCCCTCAAAACGAGGTATGTCATTCTTTCATCTAGCGTCTATGGTAAGTGGAGAATGCGAAGAATCGTTCGATGACGCGTTACGAGTCAATCTTGATGGGGGGCGTAATTTATTTGAAGCTGCCAGAAGAGCAGGAGCGAATTCGCGAGTCGTGTTCGCAAGTAGTATCGCATGCTTCGGCGGAGTAGCCATGAAAGGCGAATGTCATGATCATATGAAATTGACACCACAAACTACCTATGGAATGACCAAGGCGATTTGTGAATTACTCATCAATGATCACTCTCGTAAAGGTCACTTTGATGGCAGATCCGCTCGCTTGCCAACTGTCATTGTCCGTCCAGGTAAACCCAACGCGGCTGCATCTAGCTGGGCTAGTGGCATGTTTCGCGAACCACTTCATGGCCACACCTGCTTACTCCCCATTCGACGCAGTCAACCACATCCCATGACAGGATATAGAACAGTGATCGAGTCCTTGATCGAACTTCATAATTTACCGTCTGAAGACCTGGGGGATGACCGCGCAGTCGGTTTACCAGCCATGTCGGTCACACCAATACAAGCGGCCGCAGTGCTCCGTCAGGTTGCGTCAAAACGAAATCTCAAACTCGGCGAAATTGTCGATGACTTTCAACCACGAATACAAAAAATCGTCGATAACTGGCCAACAGCTATTGATGGCCGGCGCGGACTAAGGCTGGGCTTGCCCAACGTCGCACCGCTAGAACAAATCGTGGAAGAGTATTTAACTGATTTTGGTAATAAATAAATTTCGCTTTATCAATCTCAAAAACAGTACGAAATTGTTTTGCTAGCATAGCACCTTGATCGATTATTGATCTTGATCCAGCTCGTTCAATTCTGCTAGCGTTAGCATTGCGAAGGTGGGTTAATTGACAGAGATGGATAATCTGTCAACTCACTCTAGGAATCCGCTCCGCGCACTTTACACTGTTCCACCACATCCCATACTGTGTTCTCAACCAGCTGTCTCGAAAATCAACACATGGAAGTCGCTGGCTATCGGTTCAAGAGATCTGATCTGAGGATTGGAGATCGCCAGCCTGGTATTAGCGCCTTTATGCGTATCAGAAATGGCGAGGATTTTCTGGAACTGACGATTCGCAGTCACATCGAGTATTTCGATGAGATTGTTGCGGTCCATAACCAGTGCACGGACTCGACCGCTGAAATACTGATGCGGTTGCAATCAGAATTTGGCGCAGAAAAACTGAGAATCTTTCATTACGTTGATCGGGTTTTCCCGCCTGGTAGCGATGACCACTCAAGAACACCAGCAGACTCGCCGAGCAGTTTGGTGAACTACTACAATTTCGCTCTTGCCGCTACTCGATTCACACATGCAACGAAACTCGATGATGATCATCTAGCGATTCCGAGTGTGCTTCAAAGGGTGACTGATGAAATTCGTAACCCAACGACACGGCGTCAAAGAATGCTATGCTTCTCTGGTTTGAATTTGTTTCCGACCCCCAATGAACTTTCTCTTTGCCGTCGTGACCCCATCTCCGGCGGAGGAGATATTGGATTCTTTCGCGTGACGGATGAAACCTACTTCACACGCGATCGTCGATTCGAAAAATTCCATCGAGGTGGGATCCCACGCCACTTCGCGGGCTATTTGTACTGGCACCTCAAGTACCTGAAGCCTGAAATGGGATTTGCCAACTATGAACTTCAAAACTACCAGAGCAGTCGTTACGCACAACGCAAGTATCGACTGCTTGCTGACGAATTTCCTACGATTCAATTGCGTGAACTGGCAAACAAAAAAAGACGCCCTACGTTATCTGGCTTGAAGTCTCTTTTTTCCGAGAAACAATCGCTTCTCTGCAAGCGAGATCAGGCTATAGGCGAAACCTTTCCGTTTGACACTTGCGATGATGCGTTACGGAACAC
This sequence comes from Pirellula sp., assembly GCA_046318795.1. Taxonomy (GTDB): domain Bacteria; phylum Planctomycetota; class Planctomycetia; order Pirellulales; family Pirellulaceae; genus JBKCUI01. The sequence continues at coordinate 29,178 of JBKCTT010000092.1, read as the reverse complement.
AGTGTCACCTCAAATGCTAAATCTTTTCTATGAAACTCTTAGGTCCCATTCGCAACGTGGATAAGGCATGAAAACCTATCTCATCAATCTCGATCGTTCTCCCGATCGGTTTGAGTTTTTTCGCAACCAGGCGCAAACAGTTGGCATCTCCTTTGAACGGATACCAGCTATCGACGGGCGTTCGCTGCCTGAAACTACGTGGAGATCGATTGTCGACGAGCGCTTTGAGTTTCAGCCCATTAGTGTATACGAGGTCGCATGTTTTCTAAGTCACAAAGCGATTTGGGAGGGGATGGTCCGAGATCGAATTGCCATGGCCGCGATCTTCGAGGATGACGCGATTCTCGCACCGCAAATTGCCGATACGTTTCGATCTATTGAAAACGCACAGGTTTCCTTCGACTTGATCAAGCTTGAAACGACCCTCCGAAGTGTCGTACTGGCAAAATCGAGCGTCAGTTTGGCGTCCGGAGAGTCGCTTCACAAACTTCGATCCTGGCACGGCGGAACCGCTGGATACGTGGTATCGCTCGAAGGGGCCAGGAAATTGTCCAAAGCTACGAATTTGATTTCGGATCAAATCGATCAGGCTATGTTTAATCCGTTGTCCAAAATTTCATCATCTCTGAATATTCTTCAGTGCAAGCCGGCTATTTGCATCCAGAAAGAACTTCTGCATCGAGGTCAAACAGAAACATTCGCCTCGACGATCGAGCGAAAAAGCACCCGCCGTCGATTATTCCGTCATGGAATGCTAATCGATCTACGCCGGTTGGTCAAAAAACTCCAACAAAAGGCTTTAGCAAAACGACTAGCAAAGCAACCAGAAAATTTCCAAGCAGTCGTGCAAATGTCTTCTCTGGAGCGAGCAACGCAGGAGCAAGCAACGCGCCCATCAACCGTGGCCGCGTAAACGAATTCGTTTCGAATGCGAAGTCCTAGCTCCCCCTCGGACGCGATCTGAATCTCGAGTGACTCATCGATGAACAAGAAGCGAAGTGTTACCATCCGTGTTTCAGGTGGACTCGGAAATCAATTGTTTCAATATGCTGCAGCTCGATCGTTAGCTCTCCGGTGCGATGCAGATTTGAATCTAGACCTAAGTTTCTATCACAGCGGAAGACATCGTAGCTTTGAGCTTAGTCATTTCCCGATCGAAGCCATCATACAACCTGCACCGAAGAATAAAATCCAAGCGATATTCTCTCACTGGTCACGTGCACTTGTTTCGCAAACTACGTATCGGGAAAAATCCTTTCACTACTCGCAAGAATTTGAACACCTTGTTGCACCCGTGATGATCGATGGATACTTTCAGTCGTTCAAGTACTTTACCTCCTGCGAAAACTACATCCGTAAAGAATTAACCCCTCCCGAATTAAAGGGGGCTTATAATCACAGCCTCGCCGTTGCGATATCGTCTGTGAATTCTGTTATCCTGCACGTAAGGCGAGGTGACTACATCGCCAACCCTAAAGCGCAAAAAATCTACGCACAATGTGGGATCGACTACTACCACAGGGCACTTGATCATTTACCCCCGGATTCCAGCGTGTTTGTGTTTTCTGATGATATCCCCTGGGCAAAACAAAACTTGAAACTCGAAAAAGCTGCAGTCTTTATCGGAGATGGCAAGCCACGGTCGGGAATCGAAGACCTGAAACTGATGAGCCTGGGGCATCATCACGTTATCGCCAACTCGACCTTTAGCTGGTGGGGAGCCTGGTTAGCAGGACCGACCAAGGGCCTGACAATCGCCCCAGCTCGCTGGTTTAACGAAGAGAAAATCAAGGATTCCGATCTCTTTCCGAGCGATTGGATTCGATGCTAATCGACCTCAGGCCCCCGCTATAACTCGAAAACGCCTGCAACAAGGCCTGAAACTGGCGAGCAGATCCGAAATCTCGAACAATCTCTACCACGATCGTGAATAATCCGTGGGGATTCCGCCTCTTACTCGTAATCGCCTGCGACAACCACTGAAAATTCACCTATTACTTTCCGTTTTGACTCGTCAGCACTCCACTTTCTCGATACCGAGATCGAAATGAATAGCGAGGCTTCGACTCGCGATCGACCCTTACCACCTGAAATCGTTGAGAACTGCGTTAACCAGTATCAAGCGATCCTGGAGCGGTACGCCTGGGCGATCGTCCGAGACTGGTCGTTAGCCAAAGATGCCACTCAAAATGGATTTGTCTCGCTTTCGAGATTCGGTGGAGATGTAGCTACAGATGCAATGAAAAGCTGGTTGTTCAAGGTTGTGCATCGTGAAGCATTGAGGCTGAGGGAATCGCAAAGAATGCACCCCACCACGGACCTAGTAGCAGAACCCGCCTCCCAATATGAAACCACCCCTCTTACCAACCTAATCAAACGAGAGCAGGTGGAGCAAGTTCGTAACCAAATCTCGAAACTCCCCCCAGACCAGCAAACCATTTTGCGCATGCGATTCATTGACGATCGCTCCTTTTCTGAAATTGCCAAAATCTTAAATATCCCTTTAGGAACGGCACTTTCCCGAATGAGACTAGCCTTAGAAAAACTGAGGAAACAGAATAATGAGCCATGAAACAGAACCTCTTGCCGACGATCTGGAGCGAGCGAGACTTTACGCTTGGAATGATCCAGTTCTCGATCGTCTCCAGTTTGAAGAACGATTACAGAACGAACCCCATTTAGCGGATCTCGTTGCGGAAGCCGTCAGTGAATACCTAGAGATACAGGCTGCGTTATTACCGATTTCTTCCGTTAAAAATCCGATCCTCGTTGCCCCAACGTCGGAGTCGCATCGTATAACCAGATATTTGGTGAATGCAGCATGGGCTCTTTCGATCGCCGTCGCGGTAATGGTATTAGTCATACCAACTCAGTGGAATTCCGACGCCAGAACGGCTCTTCCTTTGTCGTTGCTAGCTCAAACATGGTCAGAACTCCACAACCAGCCTATGCCCTCTCCAACGATAGAACAGATTGATTCATCGATAGATCTTACGGAGGAATACAGCGACGTTGATCTATCAATTTCCGATGATTCGGATCTAGATTTGCCAGACTGGCTTCTTGCCGCGACATCCGACCAAACTTCCAATGCTGGAGCTACGCCATGAGATTCTCGAAAATCGTTTTTACCGCCGTTATCCTCCAGATCGCACACCATGTAACCACGTGCCACTCACAGGAATCGGAAATACCGGGAAAGCCCCCTTCTGAGATTAACGAGTCACAATCCAACGAACTTCAAACGATGGATTTTATTAAGAGCCATCATCCAGAGCTCGCCATGCTTCTCGGAGTGCTTCGGACAACCGACTTAGCCAAATACGAAGCAGCCATCCAAGACGTTTCCAAAGTAATTAAACGAGTCGAAGCAGCTCGGAAACGTGACCAAAAGATCTACGAATTAGAAATCGAATCTTGGAAGATTCAATCTAAGATCGAGTTACTACTGGCCAAAGGAATGGCTAAAGATAAAAGCTTCAATGAGCACAATCTAAAGCAGCTACTGGAAAATCGAATCGACAACCAAATGCAACGTACCAATCGCGAGATCGAACTAATCGACCAGCGCCGAGCAAGTCTTGTCGAATCCATGAACAAGCTGAATTCAACTCGCCAAACACAAGTCGAAAAGCAATATGCGAATATGCTCAAACGACTAAAAGGGGACAAGATTAAAGTCCGAGATCAGGAACCATAAAACGACCATCAGATTAACGTTCCCGTCATCTCACAACCTATCGATCGTCGATGTAGCCACCATGAAACTCTTACACTACATAAGCATATTCTGCGTATTTGGGCTCTGGTACCACGGACCAGTCATCGCAGAAAGCGGTCCGATTCAAAAGTCAATCCACCTCCGCTTTACTCCAGATAACAACGGTGTAACCACCACGGATGAGACGCCTGATTTTCAGAAACACGTTTCCCCGCTTCTCGGTCGATTAGGATGCAACGGACGCGCGTGCCACGGCTCATTCCAAGGACAAGGCGGATTTATGCTTTCCTTGTTTGGCTACGATTTTGATGTCGATCATAAGGCCTTGCTCGAAAAAGGCGAGGACCGAGTCAATGTCGACAAACCTGATGAGAGTTTAATCCTATTTAAACCTACAAGCGATGAACATCACGAAGGTGGCAAACGCTTCGAAAAAGGTGGATGGGAATACCAAGTCCTCAAACGTTGGATTGAGCAAGGTGCTGCGAAAGTCTCGAAATCGACATCGAAAACGCAGCCCCTCAAGCTAGAACAATTGATTGTTGAACCGCGTGAACTCGTCTTTGGCACCAAAGGACAATCGGAAAGCTTAAATGTTGTCGCGGTATGGAATGATGGAACACGCGAAGACGTGACTTCTTTGAGCCGATTCTTTAGTAACGACACATCTGTCGCTGAAATCGATGAAACTGGTCGAGTTACCGCCGGCCAAACCGGTGACACCCACGTCGTGGTCTCCTACGATGCGGCTGTTGTACCCATTCCCATAATGCGTCCCTTTGGACAGAACGGCACATTGAGCCCCGCAATTGCCTCTTCTCAATCCGAGATTGATCGATTGGTACTAAAGAAACTTGATCAGCTCGGAATCCAACCTTCCGATATCGCACCTGACGAAGAGTTCTTTAGACGCGTTTGTTTAGATGTATCGGGTACTTTACCCACTTCACAAGAAGTGCGTGACTTTCTCGCAGACACTTCGCTCAATAAGCGAGAAAAGGTCATCGAACAACTTTTAACCTCTCCTGGTTATGCAGCGATTTGGACCACCTTTCTGTGCGATATCACAGGAAACAACGAGGATCAACTTCGCAATGCAACCTATCTTCCAACCTCACCTTCGCTCTATTGGTACCAATGGGTCTATGATCGCATCGAACGGAATGTCCCGTATGACCAAATTGTTGAGGGGATCGTAACCGCCGTTTCTCGCGAACCTGATGAAACGTACGTAGCATATTGCGAAAACATGACCAAAATTGCGAATGACAAAACGGGCAAATTGTTCGCCTCCAGATCACAGATGCCTTATTTTTGGGCTCGCAATAACCAACAAACGGCTGAGGAGCGAGCTATTAGCTTTGCGTACGCATTCTGCGGAGTTCGAATTCAGTGCGCGCAATGCCACAAACATCCGTTTGATCAGTGGTCCAAAAAGGACTTTGACCAATTCGAATTGCTCTTTGGCAATGTCGTGGGCCGGCAAGGCACACTGTCACCCGAAGGGAAAAAAGAATTTGATGGAATCGTCGAGCAATTAGGAATTGCCAAAACTGTCAAGGGAAATCAACTTTCCCGCGAATTAAGAGATAAATACAAAAATGGTGAATACGACAAAACCATTCCCTTCCCCGAAGTGATCAATCAGCCCAAACGAGTCGGTGACGACGAAAAAGGTAAAAACAAAAATAAAAAGAACAAGGAGCCAACACCTCCCAAACCTGTTTACGCAAAACTCCTAGGGGGAGAACGTATTGACTTATCCCAAACGCCAGACCCTCGAGTCAATCTGATGAAATGGTTAAGAGAGCCCAATAATCCATATTTTGCCAAGGCCTTTGTGAATCGAGTGTGGGCACACTACTTTCAAGCTGGAATCGTTAATCCTGCGGATGATCTCAATTTAGCCAATGCCCCAAGCAACGCCGCTCTACTGGACTATCTTGCAAATGGTTTCATACAAAACAATTATGATATCAAATGGGTGCACCGAACCATCCTGAATTCGGATACTTATCAACGAAGCTGGCGGACAAACTCTTCTAACGAACTAGATCGTAGAAATTTCTCTCACGCCCTCTTGCGCAGGTTGCCTGCAGAAACGGCCTACGACGCGATTCGTATCGCTTTATCCAGCGATGAACGAGCATCGGCTATCTGCAATCTTGAGGAGGATCGAGCGATCACGATGCCCGGCTCCAGTGCGCAATCCCGAAATCGTGGGAGCAATTATGCCCTTTCCGTTTTCGGTCGCTCCACGCGAGAAAGCAATTGTGACTGCGATCGAACCAGCGACCCGAGCTTGCTTCAAACCGTTTTCATCCGAAATGACAATGATATCCTTCAAGCCATGGTCGATCCGAGTAGAAGCTGGCTCGCCCAAGTGGCAAAGAAAAACAATTGGCCCCTCGATACACTACGCGGGAATCGCAATCCCAACAACGCCAAGGTAGAATCGTCAGCCGCTATGATGGGTCAATCATCGGTAACGGAAGCGGCAACTGAAAAACTCGATCGTGAAGCGCGAAGCCTTAGACTGCAGTTAGAACGGCTAACAGGTAAAGATGTTCCGCCGGAACGAATTCAGAACCTAAAAACGCGATTGGCAAGAACCGAGAAAAAACTAGACGAACAAAAGAAGCAATCAGCTTCGAACCTGGACGAAACGAATGAAATCGACTCTACAAATGTGGACGGTTCGAATAATCCAACAGCCAGTCGAAAACCTAAAACGAAAAGTGAGGAAACGATTCTTCGTCTTCTTGTAGAAGAAGCATTTCTCAGAACTTTATCTCGATTCCCTTCCCATGACGAGGCCGAATTGTCGCTCAAGGCGATCGCAGAAGCCCCCAGTCCGATCAGTGGGCTAAGTGATGTTCTCTGGGCACTGATCAATTCTAAAGAGTTCATTCTCAATCACTAATCTTCCTTAACTAATCCACTCTCAAGCTAACGTAATAAGACGATAGGAGCGGTCATGAGCACTTATAAAAACTGCGATGGAACAAGCCGAAGGGATTTTATTCGTGTCGGAGGTTTGGCCACCGGCGGTTTGAGCCTGGCAAGCTATTTGAATATGGCCAGTGCCGGGGTGATTAAGGATGGCGGGGCTACCTCAGGTATCTTTATCGATCTAAACGGTGGTCCGTCTCACATCGATACTTTTGATCCTAAACCAGATGCCGCACCGGAAATTCGTGGCGAATTCGGGACGATTGCGACCAATGTGGCAGGGGTTCGCATCTCTGATAAGCTTCCAAAGTTGGCATCCTGTTTTGATAAATATACGCTGATTCGAGGTGTATCCCATACCTTGGCTGCTCACAGGCTTGGAAGCGAATACGTTAACACAGGAAGCCGTCCCATATCCTCACTTGAATACCCCGGATACGGCGCGGTGGTTTCTAAGGAACGGCCCGTCGATCATGACATCCCACCCTTCGTCGCCATTCCGAACGGTGGACAACGCGCTGGGTTTCTTGGCATTCAATATGCTCCAATGAATACCGCGGCCCAACCTCAGCCCAGTCGACCTTTTAATGTGAGAGGCATCTCGTTGGGGGCTGGCATTACCGTTGATCAAATTGATCGTCGCCAAAATCTCCTAACTCAACTCGATAAAACATTTAATTCGCTGAACGGTAAAGATCAGCTTCTGGCTGGCCTAGACCGTTTCTCAGAGAAAGCGTTTTCTATGATTACTAGCGAACGAGCTAGACTGGCTTTTGATATCTCCAAAGAGTCGCCAGCGTTTGCACAACAATTCGGAAACGATCCTTTTGAACAAAGCTGTTTGTTGGCCGTTCGATTAATTGAATCGGGTGTCCGGTTTGTTTCCCTATCCTTGGGTGGCTGGGATAACCATACGGATATCTTCAATGCTCTTTCAACTAAACAACTTCCCAAGCTTGATGGTGGCCTTTCCTCTTTGCTTATTGGGCTAGAACAAAAGGGTCTGCTGTCTTCAACGGCTGTGCTGGTTACCGGCGAATTTGGACGAACTCCTAAAATAAACACGCGCGCGACATTAGGGGGCCGAGATCATTATCCTCGCTGTATGTTTATGCTTATGGCGGGAGGCAAAATTGGCGGCGGAAAGGTTCTGGGGGAAAGTGACTCGACAGGTGCGGGCCCATTAAACGATGGTTTCAAACCAGATGATGTTGCCGCGTCGTTCTACCACAACCTAGGAATCGATCCTAAGCAAGAATTCCAAACCGAAACGGGACGCCCCATCACACTGGTTCGCGACGGAGAGGTCATCAGCGAACTATTCAGCTAATTGCGGCTGCTCCCACCGCTTGATGCCCCAAGATAGACCGAGCAGACATCCAGGCTTTGGGATCAAGACATCTGCTCCACCATTAGCCCATCGCTCCCAATCTATCCAGCGAGGAAAGCCACTCGCAACAACCGTCATCGCTCTAGGAAATCGATTTCGGAGGATTCGAAGCGTATCGAGCACACGCTGACAGTGCACATCGCTGGCTTCGTATTCCTCGGTTGAGGGACCAGGGTCATAATCGATGAGAACCAAATCTGGATGAAACCGAAAACGATCCAACTGTTCCGAATCAACTCCGAGGATGGATGCGAAGCGGCCCTCTAGACTCGCATGCCACATTCCATGATTTGAGGCAGAGTCTGCAACAACAAGCACCCGTTTGCTCGAAACGTCCATTTGAGCCAGATGCTCCGAGATGGACTGCCAACGAACAATCCTCTGGCCTCGGGCAGGTGAATAAAAATCCGTGGCCCCAATCTGAAGATCCAAACTCGGCAACAGTCGGTCGAAAAGCTCATACCAATAGAACGTATTAAGCGACTCCGGTATGGGCAGGGTTCGACGATGCCCGACCCACGTTTCGCCCAATATCAGAGATATGTTGGAATCAAGGAACGTAGTTTGGGAGCCGCTCTTCTTTCGACTTTTTTTCTCGGGACTGTTAGGAACAGCGTCGCTATTCCCTTTTGCTTTCAAAGCTTCAGCGACTTCATCCCAATGGGGCGACGCTCGATTATCCAAGCCCACGATCAACAGATCTTGAAAAGATTCAGGCTGCCAGTCTTTACAAGAACTTAGTCGCTCCACTTCGGGCAAGTGATCCAAGATCCACGACCAGTAACTGTTTTGCGGACCAACCCAACCGATACGTCGCTCGATAGCAGGCATCAGTATGTCCCTCTATCTGGCGGCGTGAGTAAGTTCCATTTCCGTGGTCCGAATCAAATCCAGCGCATCCTGGCTCGACGTCGAAGAACGCAACATCGTCAAAAAGACCTCATCAGTTACGAGCCTAGCCAACCGAGCCAGAATCCTCAAATGAACGCGATCATCAGTAGAACAGATCAAAAAAAATACGTCGGTCAAATGCCCTGACGTATTCCCAAACGGAATCGGTTGAGGCGAAACCCCCAATGCAACCAGGGGTTCCGATAAAATTGACGACTGCGGCCGACGTGGGTGCAACAAAGCGACCCCATTTTCGAGAGCGGTAGGGTGCAAATCCTCGCGAGCTAACACCGCTTCACTCATGGCTGCCGCATCCCATAGCAAACCCGTGTTCGCGGCCAAAACACACATCTCGCGAATAACCGAGTTTCGTGTTCGCACATTGAGTGGAATGGACACGGCGTAGGGGGACATAAAATCGACCAACATGGCGCGATCATCCGAATTGACGTCTACGTTCTTCTGAAGAACTCGTTCCATGCGTTCTAACTCATCGGCGTCGCTTACTCCGATCTGCTCCTCTAACCAATGGTGAATTTCCGCTTCTGAAAACTTAAGCTCACCGTTAACTCGCCGCGAAGGAATCTTTCCACGCGTCGCCATCTTGGTTACTTGCCCCACGGTCAAGTGAAGGTAGTCTGCGAGTTGTTCTATATCAAAGTCCTTACTAGCCATGTCGTATGCGACGATGTCGTCGTGCCTTATACAAAATTCTTGTCAAGAAAATCTGTGGAGCGGTCTGCGGTCTGATTGGCGGTTGCCCGATGCCGGAAAATTTTAATTACGAGTCCGGATAATCCCAACGGCAATTTCGCCGCCATTGCGCTTTTTCACTCTGAATGCGATCCTTTTCCTGAAAATCTATTGAGCAGGTGCTATTTCCACAGAGAATGCTCCCGAGTTGTCGTTAACGCCAGTAGCCGAATCGTTCACTCGCAACAACAAACAACTTCGCTCCGTCGCTTGCAATACCGACTGCGATCCCACAAAAACTCGACTCCATATCTCGCTCGGCTGCTCAACGTCGAGAGGTGCCAGCACACCAACCAATGCTCCCAACCTGTTACCTCGGTTATACTCAACTGAGATACCTCTGGGGGGGGAATGCCAAGCCTGACCGTCAGCAAGACGCTTGACCTCGACTGAGCCAGTCGCCGTGACGGAAATCGTTTCGCCAGCTTCCAACACAACACCTGTCGACTGCCAGCCGCGATCTGCCTGAATCGATACTTTGCGAGATTCGCCGGTCTTTATGGGCACCAATTCTGTATCGCCCCATTGCAGCATAAGTCGAGGAGAATATCCGAATTCCAGGTCATCCAAATAGCAACGCCATTGAATGGAAATTCTCATCCAATCCTCTTCAAGTATATCTTTCAATTGTTTGGATGCCGCCAATGAGTAGTCTAGCTCACCTCGATACAACGAACGAAAATCTTGGCCATGCTCGGGATGGTGATCAAAGAAATAAACTGCTGCCCAGCTCCAGCAGTATCGATCCATTCGCCTTTGTCTCATATCGGGAAAAGCGAGTACCTCTGATAACTTCGGCGCATCTTTCTGCTCCATTGTCTTTTGCACCAAGAGTATTCGCCCCCACGATGGCACTTCTTCGGCGGACACGGGAAAGTAACCTAAGGAAACTCTATCGTTTTGGATCTGGTGTGTACTTAAGTAATCCGCCATACCCTCCATAAGCCACGGGGAGCCAGCACCACCTAACCATTCGTACATGATCCAGTGAGTCGCCTCGTGGAGAAACAACATTCGGCGATAGAACTCCGAGGGCTGCTCGACAACAAAAAGCTTGTTACCGAGCTGATAGCCATCCTTAAGAAACGGAACCTCTCGCAATAGCCCTGCGTTTTCCCATTTGTTTCGATCCCCGACCAGATAGACTGTCGCATGCAGCCGCAGCAGCTTAGAAGAGTCAGGTTGAAAAATCTGCTTCCATTGTTCCAGGGCCTGATCGAGATAAACTGGCCAACTACGAAGCTCATTGTCGATTTCTAGATCGGTGACCAAAGTCATGTGTTCCGATCGAATCTGCTGAAAACCTTGTTCCGCAAGGGATTGAGCCAAGCAGTCGATTTTGGGAAGCACTGATACGAACACGAAGCCCAATATCGCGACACCGTACGACCATCGCGTTTGCTTCGTTTGGTTCATCATGACACCAGTTTCGATTGAATCGTAAGCGCCAACTCGACGGCTTGACACGCCAGTTCGCCATTCAATCGAGGTGCGATTTGTCGTGACTGAACGCTGTCCGCCATATCGTCTATCTCTTCTCGAAAAGCGTCGACCTCATCGGCTTTTGGCAACTCTGGCGTTAGCACTTCGCCAGCTTGCGTTGCGATGCGGAGGTTCATAGACTCCGAGCCGTCTGAGTATGCTGCAAACTCATGCTGCAGAATCGCGTGTTCGAGGTGCAGCTCAAATCCATGAGTAAAAGGACGTCCAGGCGCGTCGAGAACCCCAGAGCTACTGGAGACGCAAACACCGGGATCGGCAAAGCGATGCAACACATGAACATACTCTGCCACCTGGCCTCTCATACGGCCAACCACATCAACACTCGAAGGGGATCCGAAAAGCAACTGAATCCAATGCAAATCATGTACATGAAGATCGACTAATGGTCCACCGACTCGATCAGGTTCAAAAAAATCGGATATCCATGTTGGATTGGAAATCACTCGTTTGAAATAACCACCAATCGGCTTGCCATAGACGCCTTGTTGAACCAGCTTGGTGGCGTAAGAAAAAGCCCCCATGTAGGGTAAGACATGTGCGACCATTACAAGCCGTCCATTTGCCTTAGCAGCATCCAATACCTTGCGACAATCATCTCCTGTAAGTGCCATCGGCTTTTCAATGAAAACATCTTTGCCGTGTTCGATTGCTTTGATAGCCGAATCGGTATGAAGATGCGGTGGCAAACAGATGTCGACAACATCGATACTTGCCGACTTTAACATTTCGTCGTAGGTATCGAAGACAACAATATCATCGAGCAAAATCTGCTCGCCTGGTGGACCAAAATTGCCCTTGATAGAGCTCCAATCGCCGGACCGTTTAGCAGCATCTCGCGAGCAGAACGCCACCATCTTAGCCTTGTTACTGCGTTGATAGGCAAGATGATGAATCCAGCCCATGAACCCAACACCGACTAACCCTACGCGTATCATTCAGGAATCTCCGGTTTTTGTTCGAGCGTCTGGTTATCTTTCTCTCGCCAAGTCGGCTTCCGCTGTCGTGCACGCGGATGGTGCGCAGCCAGAATTTCTCTCTGGGGATTTTCATCGAGCGATTTTGACAGGGGGCGAGTTGTGGGTTGAACGAGGGTCGCTTCGAGTTTCTGTTCATCCATCCTTAAGATTTCGTTGATCTCGAACTCAACCGGCGTGCCTTCCTCCAAATAGCGAAACTGGAGCCCCTTGAGGGCAGACTGATGAAAAAAGACATCGTCTCGAAAATGGTCGGTTCGAATGAAGCCGAACTTCTTTTCGGTAATGATCTTAATGATAACTCCAACTCGCATCTTGTTGCCTTACCCTTCGGTCTTCAGTCGACCGACACTGCTTTGAAAATATTTCTTTCTTCGAGCGGAGACCGCTTCTTTATGTTGGCTTTCCGAGAGATCGGCTAAATTGGACTGGCAATATCTACAGCCAATCTCTTCGATGTGAAACTTGATAAAGTCTCTCTTGTCGTCGGTCATCGCACCGAGCAAATAACTCCCAAGCTCCTCGCGGGTGGGACAGCTAATTCGATGGCGACGCCAAATATCGCCGATGGAGTGGACTCCGCTTTCACGTTTGGCGATCAACTCTCTGAGTCGTGATTGCATGTCTCCGTTTTGGCGAAGCATCACTTCTAGATTGGTCATTTGCTCTAGAGGCAAAGACTCTTCTATATACGCCAAGAGCGTCGCGTCACTGATTGTATGCATGTAGTGGAAAACCTTTAGTTACGAAGTTGGCCAACAGCCAACGTTACGTTCTGGCCTCCGAACCCGAAACTGTTATTAAGGGCGACTTTTATCTTGGATGGTCGTGCGACATTGGGGATGTAATCCAGATCGCAATCTGGATCGGGCGTTTCTTGATTAATCGTTGGAGGAAGAACACCATCTCGAATGGCAAGCATGCAAACGATCATCTCGGTTACCCCGGCGGCAGCGATCAAATGTCCCATCATACTCTTGGTACTGGATACTGGAATCGATTTCGCCAGGTCCCCAAAAACCCCTTTGCACGCGAGAGTTTCGGTTCGATCGTTGACCGAGGTCGAGGTCCCGTGCGCGTTGACATAGCCAATTTCCTCAACGTTCAGCTTGGCATCGGCAATGGCTTGTCGCATGCAACCGATTGCTCCGCGACCCTCTGGATGTATATCGGTTATTCGATACGCATCGGCCGTACTACCATAACCAAGCACCTCTGCCAAAATAGCAGCGCCGCGTCTTCGGGCATGCTCATACTCTTCGAGAATTACAATCCCTGCCCCCTCCCCAAGAACGAACCCATCCCGATCTTTGTCGAATGGTCGGGAGGCTCTGGTTGGATCATCGTTTCTTTGCGATAAAGTTGTCAACAAACTGAAGCCCGTCAGGCCAAAAGGGTGAATCATGCTGTGTGCTCCCCCAGCAATCATGGCATCTGCATCGCCAGCGCGAATCAACTCAGTCGCTTCGCCAACCGCCTGACTGCTCGCGGCACATGCCGTCAAACAATTCGAGTTGGGGCCTTGTGCATTGAATAGAGCGGCCAGGTGTGCTGACGGCATGTTGGGCTCCTGCTCGAGTTCTGCGTTAACGTCGAGAACTTCCCGTCCTTTTCGCAAGAAAGCCGCCAAATCAAAATCTCCCTCGCGAACCGCAGCAGCCATCATCGAAGTGAAGTTTACGAAGTCTTGGTTGCCCTCACCCGCTCCCATGTAAACGCCGAACCGGCGTGGATCCAAACCGGAGTCGAGAATTCCCGACTGCTTCATCGCCTGATGAGCCGCGCCGATCGCAAATCGAGTGTGCCGACCGCGATGCTTCCACTCTTCGGGGTTTTCGCCACATCGGCTAACATCCCAATTTTTAACTTCGGCGGCGATGGTCGTTGGATATCCAGCGGCATCGAAAATAGAAATAGGACCGACCCCACTCTTGCTTTCTTTGAGAGCGCTCCAAACGGTCTCAACGTCGTGACCAAGTGGATTGATCATCCCAAAACCAGTAACGACAACTCGTCGACGCATCACAACCATTCCTGTCTATCAAAAAACGGACCGATACAAAAAGCGAAACAGTGCCGTAATGCGAACCTACTAGCCACGGTTCGCGAAAGTCCGCGCTGCTTGCTTTTCGGCCTCAATCATATGTGGAGGAGGCTCTATTCTATTGCCGTTCTGGTCGACAGCAACGTCGAACAATTTCAATATGCGAAGAGTTCGCAGTAAATCTTCCGGCGGAAACAAAGCTGTCTCTCCAAATCGCTCATCCAGAAAGGCAAACCAGAGTTCCAGTTCCGCAACCATTTGGTCGCCAATCGTGATTACTCCGGAAATCACCGCGCCGGTCGGTTGCTTGTCCTGAATGACGGCCGTTAAGACCATCTGGTCACCCGGTTCCGCCAATCGATGGAAGACCGCCTTGGAAACCTTAGCCAAAACAGTTTTCGTTCGGAATCCGTTGGGTTCCGATACCAACAAACCGCCGGTCTGAGCCATGCCCTCAATCATTAGCGAATGAGGATAATGGGGATGCCCTGGCAAATAATCGTCGATCGGCTCCTCGCCAAAACAAATATTTTTGATGGCCGTTGCCCGCGAATCGCGGACAAACTCCGTAAATCGATCGATCCAAAACCAACGCATGGCTTTTGTCCTACTGCCCGTTTCTAACTAGGCCGCAAGCTTGGATTCAACGTAGCGGCAAAGGTCGCTAACGGTCAGCAAGTCACCAAAGTCCTGAACGCGTGGGTTCTGCTCGAACTTGCTCAAGTTGGCCCAAGGCATTCGCTTCTTGAGTTCAGACAATCCAGTCTCCGTAACTTTCCCGTCTTTTACAAAGTTACCGTCGGTCAAAATATCCTTAGGAAAGAGATCCTCGGTGGCGATCTTGATACCGAAGGCCTTTTCGAGCTTGAATACTATATCCAAGAAATCGATGGACTCAGCCCCCAGGTCTCCCACCATGGTGGCGTCTTCGGTAACGTCTGAGTCATCAACTCCCAACGCATCCGTCAATGCTTCCTGGACTTTGGAAAAGATTTCTTCACTCACTGGCATTTCAATGATTCCTCAAACCTTAGCTTTGGAGACTTACACAAGGACAAAGCGGGATCAACCAACATCGGTTCGCCACTAACGAGCCTCCGATTAATCGCCCACCCTACGACTGAACGGTCGCTCCGTTCATCGCCGTATTCAGAGCAATTTCTTACGGAATATTCGCCCGAAACGCCCATTTGATGCATTTAGATAACGTTTTTGTCCGAAATTGGCTAGCCCAAGCAGCCTAGATTCTGGAAATCTAACGCTAGCTAATCGTCGGAACTTAGGCGGCTCGGCCAGCCTGAATGTCAACAATTGTCTTGTGATCCAGCAACCGGGCCATCTCTGCGCAATACTCCGTTTCCGTCCAATCCAGTTGTAACAATGCCTCGCTTACCTGCGCAAATTGTTCGGGAATCGTGAGGGACTCATCCAGGAAAAGTACCGGTTGCCGGCCAATTCGAACCAATCCGCCCCGCACTCCTCTCAACCAGTCCCGCCGAACTTGAATCCCCTCCGTTTCCACAATTTCCAGCAATCTTTCGAGTCTATCCAAAGTGGCGAGCATTATGTTTCCCTTCCTTTGCGGTCTAGATCACTCGGACTTCTATTGATTCTGAGTTGGATTTTCCATTATGAACGAACTGTCGTTGGCAGGTTTTCGTCCTGACGCGGAGTCTACTTTTTGGCTCGTCATAACTCCAGATCACTGTCCCTCAGGACGCGCTACCCAGCGACAGGCTTTTCATTCCGAGCTTTAGAAAATTTAGACTGTAGATTCCTACCAACATTTAGCAGGTTTCAGCCCAAACCAACCCTGCCTAACACACTTTTCGAAATGACCCTTTGAATTATGACGCGATCGAACCTAGACTCGGACCAACCAGCGCAAAATGGCGACTCTCGCGATGCTTGGATCGAAGAATTGCAAAATCGATTGCTGCATCTAGAACGATTGGCCTCTGTAGGTGAACTGACGAGCACCACAACCCATGAGTTCAACAACCTACTCATGACGGTTATCAATTACGCACGCATGGGATTGAACAACAAAGATGATGCGGCGCGTGAAAAGGCGTTTTCGCGTATCTTGGATGCGGCCAACCGAGGTGCAAAGATAACCAGCATGGTTCTGGGGTTAGCCCGAAACCGATCCGGCGAAATGGAACCCACCGACTTGATCGCTCTCGTCGAAGATGCCTTGGTACTCATGGAACGTGAACTCCAAAAGTACCGCATTCTGGTGGAAAAGAACTGGAAGACTGCTCCAAAAATCCTGGCCTCCCCTGATCAAATTCAACGCTTGCTCCTTAACCTCCTTACCAATGCTCGGCAAGCGATCGGCGAAAATGGTTCGATCAAAATCAAGATTGCCTACGAAGCCACTTCGAAATCAGTAGTGCTTGCGATCCGAGACTCGGGATGCGGTATCGAGAAAGATGTTCTACCTCGTATCTTTAAACCTTTCTTCACAACTAAGAACGGTCCCGATGCCTCCGGTAAAGGGGGAACAGGATTGGGACTTACCGCTTGTAAAGAAATCGTTGAAAATCACAAAGGTCGGATTCGCGTCGAGAGCACCGTCGGTAAAGGGACCTCGTTCAGCATTAAATTTCCCGCACTTCAAGATATGCAAGAGTCTCTCGAAAACAAATCCGTCCTCAAGGCGTCCTGAAATCGGGAACATTGTCCCGGCCTACTTTTCGTCGGAATCAATAAACGAACCTCGTTTCAATGTCTATTGTTCTATTGCTAGCACTCACTCGTTCGGTGTTGTCGTGCTTGCCCCAAATCTGCTAGATTATTTGGTTCACAATCAGATGATGACAAAACGAATACTCCGTTGCCAAGGAAGGCGATATGGGTTTACCGATACGGAGAGGGGATTCTAGCCCCTCTGCAAGACAAAAACGATTGGAAAGAGGAGTAGAGATTCTCCGACTCTCCATCACCGCTCTACAACATTTGTCCGATACGCTCGACGAAGACTTCTTGCTAGCTGTAGATAAGATCCGTTCTCTTAAAGGTTGCCTCATTGTTACAGGTATCGGCAAAGCAGGCTTGGTAGGACGAAAGCTGTCGGCCACCTTTGCTTCCACTGGGACACGTTCCCACTTTTTGCATCCAGCCGAAGCCGTCCATGGAGACCTGGGATGCATCGGCCCAAACGATATGATTCTCGTTCTATCCAATAGCGGAACCACTGAAGAAATCGTTCGACTACTGCCTCATTTTTCAAGACGATCTGCCGGCATTATCGCAATGACCAGCAAGTGCAACTCGCCCCTGGCTCGCGCGGCGGATTTGACTCTATTGTTGCCACCGTTTCGAGAAGCATGCGTCCATAACCTCGCTCCATCCACCAGCACGACTTCCATGCTGGCTCTCGGGGATGCACTCGCGTTAGTAGTGAGTGAATCCAAAGGATTTTCGAAAGAGTCCTTTGCCGAGTTCCATCCAGGTGGCGCACTCGGCCGTTCCCTATCCGTTGTGGACGACGTGATGCGTCCTATGAGTGAATGCCGCCTTGCTCAAAGTCAAAGCTCTGTTCGAGAGATCTTTGTTCAAGTGGCCAAAACAGGTCGTCGCACCGGAGCTGTTATGCTTGTCGACAACACTGGACGACTAGAAGGAATCTTTACCGATAGCGACCTCGCCCGTCTTATGGAACAAAGGCGCGATGGGGATCTCGATTTGCCTATTCGTGACTTGATGACGACCGCTTTTACAGCCGTTCACTCTCGCGCCAACCTAGCCGATGCCATGGCCATTATGGCCCACCGAAAGATTAGCGAGCTCCCGGTCGTGGATGAAGATGACCGTCCCCTCGGCTTGATTGATGTTACCGATGTCTTGGGGCTTCAGCACGATGAATCGGAAAAAACTCCCAACCGCGACAGTCTCGATCAATCGACAACTCCTATCACGCTCCGATTGTTCGGAGAATCTGACTTTACCAACGAAAATCATAGCTAAACAGTTACCATGGCCAATAAAGACCTCGATGTCGCCAAACCAATAAAGATGATCCTCTCCGATGTGGACGGTGTGCTCACCGACGGATCGATCACCATCGACAACGCTGGCATCGAAAGCAAAACCTTTAACGTTAGAGACGGTCATGCGATTCGCCTCTGGTGCAAAGCGGGGTTTCAATTCGGACTATTGACCGCTCGTAATTCGCAAATCGTCAAAATTCGTGCTGCAGAACTGGGAATCACATTAGTCCGACAAGGCTTTTCGGAAAAACTTCCGGCTGCAAAAGAGATGATTGAACCATCTGGTCTCGATCTTTCCGAGGTTTGTTACATCGGTGATGATTTGCCCGATCTCCCCGTGATGTACGCCGTAGGCTTAGCAGCAACGACTGCCGATGGCGCAAACGAAGTTCGACAAGCAGCCGATTGGATCATGACCGCACCCGGTGGACGGGGGGCCGTTCGAGAATTGATCGAACGATTGCTGAAAGCAAAGGGGCGATGGGACGACTTTGTTCCTAATCGAATGTCATGACATTCCGCAGCGAATATCTTAGAGCCTTCGTCCCTCTGGCAATACTGTTCGCCATCTATAGCCTCACATTTTCGAGGTGGGTCGATTCTGCGCCTAAGAATCTCGCCAAGCGGTGGGAAACTCCTCCCCTCAAAGTCACTGCAACATGGTGGGAACCATTCTTCAAAGAAGACTCCTGGCAGCGAAACGGTCCACAGTCGCTCGAAACGGAATCAGGCATCCTTCTCTACAAAGATCGCATCGAAATCTCCGAGCGGCGATGGAAAATCAAACCGCTCACTATCTTGATTCCTCAAGGAAACGATGAAAACGGAAAATCCCGACGTGCCGTTTTCATCGAAAACCCAGAAGGGGCCGAAATCCAATTCCAATCACGTCCCGAATGGAACGCACCCCATCCCCCTTTGGAAACCGGTCTACTGCTTGGTAAAACCCTTATCTACGCCCCCCCGGAATCAACTAATTCTGGTGACGGACTTAAAATTGAAACCAGCGAAATTCGAATTGAAAATCGCAAGATTTGGACCGACAAACCGATCTCCATGCGCATGGGAGATTCGGTGATCGATGGGCGACACCTCACGATTCTTCTAGCACAAAAACTCTTAAGTCAAGATACCGGACCAAAAGAGAAACGCCCCTTCGAGGGCCTGGAAAGCATGGAACTCTTCTACGTGGATCAAGTCCACGTGGGACTCAAGCCCGGTGGACTGTGGCCCACAAAAGAATCACAGCACCAAGAACTGCGCCCGGCACACGCGATCCTAAAATGCGGGGGACGATTCGAATTCAAATTTCATCAACGTGAAGCCGTGTTGTACGGCGGCGTTCGGATGGAACATGTCGTCCAAGGTCTTCCGATCGACACCTTTGACTGCGAAGAACTTCATCTACGTGTTGGCCTCCAATCGCAACCTAATACTCCTGCAAACAATTCTGTAGACCCAAACCTAAATAAAGGAGCCCCGTGGACTATCGAGGAACTCACCGCATACGGGGCCGTAGGACGAGATCACACAGACTACTCGCGCTGGCTGAAACTAAACGCTCCTGGCATGCAAGCACAAGCGATGGGACTCACGCTCTTTATGGATTTCTTGAACGGGCAAGTTGCTTTGAGCAACACCCTGCCATTAACTATGCCTAAAGACTCTTCGCGCGTCTACCTGCGACGTGAAGGTTTGCAAATCTGGTGCCCCGAGGTCCAATACAACAATCCACAAATCGTTCAAGTACGGCAGGCAATCGACAATTCACCAAAAGGCCCGAATCGTCTCGGTGCCGTAGCCGCACGTGGGCCAGGTACGGCACAATTAGAAACTCGCAATGAGCCGTGGACAATCTCGTGGGGAACCAAACTACTCGTTCGCCCTGACGGCGACAAAGATGTTGTCACACTCGACGGTAGCGCAAACATCAGCAACCGGGTCGAAGGACACTTTTCGGCCGACCACCTCGATTTCTGGCTTCATCCTGTCGACGCGTCTCTACGCAAGCAACTGGAACCTTTTTATGAAAACGGCAAAGTGCCTCATTGGCTCGCCGATCGAATGGTCGCCAATCGAAATGTGGTCATTCAATCTCCAACCTTACAAGCCAAAGTGGAGAATATGCAGGTGGCGTTTATCTATCCCACACCAGAATCGAAACCTCCAGAACAAACCGTTGCACCAGCAGACTTTCAGACAACCGACACCAATACGAGCTGGCCAAGCAATCAACTTGGCAAAGAGCCTAATTCTCCCGGCGTTGCATTTGCAGCCCCAACTCTGAACAGTGGCAACTCTCAACCTCTTAGACAACCACCCCAATCCTTAGCAAGTAACACGCCCTCCTACTTCGGTGCAACCAACAAAACACATTCCCCCTTTATAGTTCTTTCGAAAACCCTGGAAGCTGTGATTCGCAACACCGGCGGTGAATCTGCGATCCACGCGCTAACGGTCCAAGGTGACTTTAAAGTGCAGAAACAACAACTGTCTGATTCGGCACCGTGGCTATTCGAAGCACGAGGCGAACAGTTTCGGCTCCAGAGATCACCATCGGACCTTGCCAATGTGCACCTGGTGGGAGCACCGGCCAGTATAGCTCTAGGAAGTGGTTGGATCGTCGCTCCCGAATTTTCCTTTTCTCAAACGGAACATGCGTTCTGGATCGACCATCCCGGAGAATTGCTACTACCCCAAGAAGCAGTACCTCTCAGCGGATTCGAAGGGCCCACTCATTCTCTGGTCAGCACGTCAGGCCTGGACGCAGCCCGAATGCCAAGCGGTTTCCCATCCCTGCCAACACTTGCACCGACCGCAACGACCAAATGGCTGGAAGCCCCCCGACTCAAATGGGGAGAACGAATGGTTTTTGATGGTAAAAAAGCAATGTTCGGTGGCAATATCTCGATGCACTGCAAAATGGAATCCTCTCCTAATATCCAATGGCATATCGCACTCCACGCGGGCACCATGGGTATCGATATGGTCAATCCCATCCCTCTCGATTCCAAACAGACGACGGGATTACCCAAAGCAGAAATTGCAACGATCCGATTCGAAAACAATGTTGATATCAATGCATTTCAAACAGACCGTGATTTGAACCGAATCTCACGAGAACATATAAAGCTACCGAGGCTCGATGTGTATGTACCAGGTCAAACTATGAAGGGGTACGGGCCTGGAGAGCTATGGACACGACGATTTGGCGGTATGAATCCTCTTGCCAATATCACACCGTCCCAGTCTCCCAGCCCATCCGCTTCGGAGGGAAGTCTTCAGTGCATGCACCTAAGCTTTATGCGCGGCCTAGAGGGGGATTATCGAACAAAGACGATAAGCTTCTCGGATCGTGTCGAAGCTCTGTTGGGACCAATCGCATCCTGGGAACAAGAGGTCAATGTTCAATACGCAGACTCTCTAGGCAAAAATCAAACACACTTGATCGCCGATCGAGTTGATCTGTTTGATAGCTCAGATTTGAGCTGGAATCGAAACAATCCTCAACGCAAACAATCGACCTCCTGGGAAGTGAAAGCGATGCAGCGGGTGACGGTACGGTCTCAAACAGACAAAGGCCTCTTTGCTGCTTCGGGCGATGAGCTCAAATACGACTCGGGAAGTGACGTTCTTCGAATCAGCGGCGCTCCGCGTAACGCTACGATTTTGCTCCCCAATGCTAACAATCCAAACATCCCATCCGAGTTGAAGGTTGGTACCTTTGCCATTCAACTCAAAACCGGCAACTTCGAGTCGACCCTGGGCAGTTTCGAGGGCCAACTCCCCAACAACATGCAGCGTGCCGGAATCGTTCCCCTCGGCCCAACTCAAACCAACCCACCATCGTCCGGTCCCGTGCTGCCCTCTCCGAGAAACTTCCCGAACCGACAATGATGTCGATCGATCGTTTTCGATTCTGTATCAACGAAAACACCTGGCCATCGCCAGGTGTTTCTCTATTTCGTCCTATCCTTAATACGTCAGCCGATTGTTAAAAGGGTAAAAACTGACGCACTCCTCCTGGGATGAAACTGGACGGCCTGGGGATGCTTGGAACTCCCTCGACACCAGCGGCCGTTAATACTCGTTGAACCTCACCGTACACACCAATGGCTTTATCGATTTTCTCAAGCCGACTTCCATCCCCAATAGGTCTTGCCATGGCTGTTGATTGCGATCCTGCAAAGTTCCTGGGAAGCTCCGATGCGGCTCCCGACGTGTACGTGCGGATCAAGTCTTCGTTAAATTTCTCATTCGCGATCATCGCCAACTGCACGAATGCCTTCGACGATCCATCAAACTTTTCCTTAGAAGTTTGCATATCTTCGCTTTTCGGATCTCTTTGGATGGCTGCGATATCCATCCAATATTGACCGTTGTGCTCCCGAATGTTGCGCACTAGTAGAAAATCCCCTTTCTTTGCAACCGCGACGAGATCGCTACCTCTCCGCAATTCCACCTGAGTCAAGTGGGAAGGAACAGGAATTCTGAGGTCGCTCCCAACGCTTTGCATATCCTTGAGTGCGAGCTCATACTTGTTCGCAACCTTTGTCAACTGACTGTTGGAATCGATCTGCTCGGTTGTGATGTTGTTTCCTTGGACCATGTATAGCAGAGCACGAAACTTGCGCGCTATATAGAACCTCTCATCCATATCGATCGCATTGGAAAGCATCGACATGGTTTCCTCCATCTTGCCGCCTACCATCCGAAGCAATGCCTGGAAGACCAACTCGGTCGATTGCTCACGCGCTTGGATCTCGTTCGGGGAAAGACGAGTGATTGTCCCCCATGTTTCTACCTTTTCACCATACACATGATCGGGAACAGTACTGACGATCAAATCGGATGTGGAATGGCTATCTTTCCAGGGGCGTTGATTAGCTCCCATGTTGATACTTACGTGATCGTAAACCATTCTGGACGCATACGAGCATAGCTCGTCCGCAGAAACATGCTTGTCATGGTTCCCTGCGAAATCTGCGGCTCCATCGAGTCCATCGGTGAAGTAGTTCATAAAGACCCCACCTTTCAACTCTGGATCTTCGTAGGAAAATTGCCCAGCGAGGCAGGACGACAAGAACACGATTCCTTGAGGGGACGATTGATCGTTAAGCTTCATCGTTTTCAAACTCGAACTCAGGTTAAACTCTTTCTCATTCACCTGATTCAAATTCTCCTTGCACGCATCGAGCACCAGGAGTTTCGCTCCAACCGGCAAGCTAGCCAATGTGGACGCCATCTCCGAAACGTGTAGGGCGGATGTCGTTGGACTCTGAGCGTTGTAATCATAAGGGCACAGATAACTATCACCGCTCAAATTGAATCCATGTCCTGAGAAAACTATCATGACAGAGTCCGCCGAGGAAAGATTGTTGGAGTTTGCAAACTCCGACATGACTCGTCGAATGTTTTCACACGTCGGTTTTAGAGCGTCCGATTTATCTGAGCTCATCACGATGACGTTCTCTTCTTCGTATCCACGCTGAATCAAGACACTTTTCAATCGCTCCACGTCCGATGCAGCATAACGGAGAGGCTGCAATTCGGAAGCTGGGGAGTAGTCATTGACCCCCATGAGGATGGCATAACGTTCTTGTGCGAAAAGACTCATTGGCAGTGCCGATAGCATCGATGCCATGACCAGTCGTGAGAACCATTTTCTAACTTGTGTTTTGCACTTCATTTTCCGATCTCCTGCGATTCGATTTTGCCCGTGTTTTGGAATACTCTGAGGAGGTCTCAACCTAAGAACACCGTGCCCGAGCAAACTAGCTCAGACAACACTTGTGTTCGAGGCGATTGTCCTATACCAACACATCACCGAAACCGACCGCAGTTTCTCATGGATCAATAAAAATTAGCACAATAGAAAAAGCCAGGCCGCTATCGTTCGGCCTGGCTTTCGAGGGTTCTTGTGAGACCGTTTGTTGATCAGACTGCTTATGGTCGTTCGGCTTGGTACCGAAGAACGTACACAGCTCGCTTGTCCGAGGTGTTGATGACCAAGTCGCGAATGACGGGATACTGGTTGCTGGTATTGGGTCCTCTCGTCATACCAAGCTCTCCTACCCTAGCGTTTTTCGTACCTGCCTTTCTCGTACCATACACCACGATCCGAATTTCACCGAGATTCTCTGACAGATTCGATTGAACGGCCACGGATTCTGCCGCGGATCCGATCACTAGCTTACTTCCGCCAATGCTTCGCAAATCACTTTGTACTTGTTTATCGCTAAGGGGATCCAGCCATTGATCGATAACCGTAGAGGCCCGTGGCTTGATATGCCAATAGGGGGATCGATCGGGAGTCGCTACGTCACCTCCAATTTGATTGATGCCGTCGATCTGTACTACAAAAGCCAAGTTCTCGTCCGTATTATTCGTGAGTTCTAACGCGACCTCATTGCCCTCGCGGGTTTCGAAAATCAAATCATTAGGTGAGGCGGGATCTGGTGGCAACCAACGGGAGTGCTCCCAGGGCCGACCGTCTCGCGACTGCTTGACCCGTATGGCCATGGTCGCGTTTTGTGGAATAAATTGCGGATGAACCGGATCTGGTTTTGGTAGCTCCTCAATGTGTTCTTCCGGAACTTTAGTGTCGTGATTTTCATCCCTGTCTTCGCTCCGCGGTTGTGGCCTGGGAATATCGGGTTCATGGAGATTTAATGGCGGACTTGGGGCTGTGTAATCAACAAAAACAGGAGATGTTTCCGGATTTTGTCGTTTATCGATCGAACCGCCCAGCATGGCCAACAATTCAGAATTCACCAGAATCACCGTTTGGATCCTGGCGATCTTGGTTTTGGTTTTAGTATCGATGAGTGTCAAATCGAGTTCCATACGATCTGGACCAGAGTCCCACTTCGAATTGCCGCGTCGTAGATACCTACCGAACAGCAACGCATCGAGTGACTGACCATTTATTTTCAACGATTCAGCAGGAACATCCATCGATTCTACAGCATTCACGTTAAAACCTTTGAGATTCTTTTTCAATTCGTTCCCGGCTGCCATACGATAGACGGGGGCATTATGAAAGACCTGACCGGAATCGATCAATCGATTTAGTTCTTTATCCAATAGGTCGCGAGAAATAGCACCGAATGACCCCAGCCTGCCTCGCAAATCTTGCATGCCATCGGTTGATTGCAATCCAAACTCAACAATACCAATCCTGGCTGGCTCTGTATTATCTTCTCGATAAAGATGACTTCTCAAGAAAACGTCAAGCATCTCCCCGGTTCGCTTTAAGGCCGTCGTGATGGGCTTCGGGGCGACAGGCATGACGACAATATCCCCTTGATCATTTCCGAAAAAGAATCGGACGGGATTTTGCTCGACGCCATCGGAAGAAGCTTCTTCACTCTTTTGACGCATGCCTCGTGCAACTCGTGTCAAATATCGGAGGGACTTAGGAACTTGGATTTCCACGAATGCAAAGAGCTCATCCATAGAGATCTGACCATCTGCGTTCGAGTCGGCTGCTCCATCGAAACCGCATGTTACCCAATGGGTAAAGATACCGTGTTTGAGCATAGCCGATTCAATACTAGACTGCCTATCCCGGCAACTGGCTAGAACGTAAATCTTCTGCTTATCGTTTGTCGGATGCGCATCACGAAACACCGTTTCAAAGCTCTTGGACGTCAGCGGAGACATCGTTTTCAAACCCTCCGAATTTTTTATTCCCCCCGCGTGACATGCGTCCAAGAACAGGATCACGCGCTGCGCTTTTGTTTGATGCAATTGATTCCTCAGCCACTCCATGGGAATAACGGTTTCGAGCAATCGATTCGGGGTAATTTCTGTGTCGGCGGGCATCAAGAATGTAGCTGGGTCGCCGCTAGGATGTGATTGTTCCAACTGAAGTCCGTGCATCGAAAAGAACAGCACAACGGTGTCCGAAGCCGATGGCTTGGCCAGAAACAGTGGCAACTCTCGCTCGATGTTTTTTTTCGTCGGAAGTCGATTGGGACTTTCTCCCGCACGCATTTGGCACAAACGCTCCGAAGAAACCGTTTTGCTCTCAATAAATCGTTCCACGATCGCCCGTGCATCGTTGTCGCAGTATTCCAACTGATCCTTGGGAGGCAAGTTGGGATAGCGACTTACCGAAATCGTCGCCAACCACAGCTCCCCTGATTCCTTCGACCATACTGCGGTTTCGTTGGTCCATAATACGCACGTCACGAATGACATAGCGGCAGATAGCAAATAAGTAACTCGATTCATTTTGTCCCCTCGATAGTGGTTGGGTCTTTCAAATTAACGGACTTTATTGGGAGCGGTCTCCCATAACCTCTACATCATCAATCACCACATATCGCGTCGTTTTTTCACTAAAGCCGACAGGAATGCGAAATTGCGACTTTTCCCGTTTTTCAAAAATTCTTGAGAGCCAATGAGAATCTCGCCGCTCCGCTGGTGATTCGTAAAGTGAAGAGACAGCTGGCATGTGCACAGTTGCGATCCCAGTAAGCAAAGGAACAGAAAAATGGACAACAAGGCAAAGATCCTCGCGATTGCCCTAGCTAGCGGCTCCGCCGGAGCACTAGCGGTGGCCCGGAGTGTGATGGGAACCTCCGATGAACGAACCTCCAATACCGAACTCCCTTCGGTTAACGAGCTTCTCAAGGAGGCCGTACCAAGTGATGGCCTGGCATTGGAACTTCAAACCTACAAAGCTGGCTTAGAGCAGAATCTATCCAAACTCGAAGAATCCCTTAGGGAGCTGCGGGAGCAGGAATCTCTGGTCTCCCAAAAGGACAGCCTCCGACGTGAACAATATGTCCAAGTCGATCATCTTCTGGTTTGTTTTAAGGATGCCTATTGCCAAGGTAAGACGAGCGGATTCCCGCGAGTCGTGTTTACTCAGAGCTACACCAAAGAGCAGATTGAGGAGATGGTACAGCGGCTCCTTACCCGCAAAGCAGAGCTCAAAGGAGAAGACAATCAATCTCTTAAACAGGTTCAACAAGCGATCGCTCAGTTGAATGCGAGAATCATGGAGACGAAACGACATATCGACAATATGCCGGTCTACTCCGCGCTCGCCACTGCTGGGGCCCACGCAGGTAAATCGGATGTCGTCCGAACATCGTTGGTTTCCTGCCTGGATACCAATAACAAATTCCTCGAGAAAGAACCTAGCCGATACGTCTCGGAAGATTCGCGGATGGCTGGAGTTCCTCCCCATGAGATTCCGTCCGCAGCACGATTTCTCGCTCAGTCACTACCCGAGATCCCTCGAGTACCCGCCGGAGAAATCCCTACCGTCTCGCAACTCACGACCGCACTTCGCGAAATCGTTAACGAACGCAAGTAAGTGCAATTCAACCGTTCCGTCCCCCCCCTTTTATCAACAAACCGTTCTTCGAAAAAAACTTTATCTAACGAAAGCTTAATCATGAAAAAACTCGCATTGCTCCAGGGCTTACTTACAGCTCAACTCGTCATGGCTCCTTTGGCCTGTTTCGCTACCGAAACCGACAACGCTGCCAAACAGCACCAGATTGAGAACCCCCGATGCAGCTGGAAACTTGATATGCAGATCAATCACCCTAACGGTGTCTACAAGGTCGGTGAGGACCTGGAGATTACCGTCGAGGTGCCTCGCGATTGTTATGTGCATATCATCAATATCAACCCGAATGGAGAATTCTCCGTACTGTGGCCTTTAAAGGAGGGGGAATCGAGCTTCGTGAAAGAGAAGCAGAAAATCACTCTTCCCGCCACGGACCAGCAGCCCAAGGTTCAGTTTCAAGCCTCACAACCGGTGGGTAAAGAACTGATTGTTTGCTTTGCAACCACGAGACCGCTCAACCTCAAGCAGGAGAAAGACAAAAAGATGTTTTTGGAGTTTCTGACTGGGGTCGAAAAAGTTCTGCCGTCGACCATCGCCAAGATCAAGTCCTTTGTGACGATGGTACAGCAAGACGAGGCCGGATGGACAGCCAATGCCGTCGAGGTTACGACCGTCGACTGACGTCAACGTTAGGCTTGCCAGCGTGCATGGTGTAAGCCCCCCAGAATGTAGCTTTCCCGATTTTGCATCGGGAAAGCTACCGTCATTTAAGGACTGATTGCCAAATGCGTTGCTTTATCCCAAGACTCTTTGATGCACTTTAACTTGCGATACACCGTAGCAGGAGATTTGCCAAGAATATAAGCGATCTCAGCGATCTCCTTTCCCTCGAGGAGATGAGATACGAGTTGCCGTTCGAAAGGATCCTCCAAGGTCTCGATTAGCTCATTGTGATACGACGACAGGTCTTCGATGTTACGACCTGGCTGCTGCTGAATGCCGCGCTGTTCTTGTCCCTCGTGATTGTTTTCGAAGACAGATTCTCCTACCTCGAGACTCTTCTTTCGCTTTTCATCACGAACCATATTTATGGCTCGAAGTCGAATCCGTTTAGAGAGCATCCGCCAAACATCATGCCGGCTTCTCAAGTCACTCAACTCCCCCGCTGCCGCATCCTTTAAGAACGCCGTCATTACTAACATGGCCAGATCTTCTTCGTCGGACAGCCTGACTCCCCCCATCTCGCGAAGCAATTTTTTTGCCCGTTGAGCCAAGTTATAAAAGTAAAACTGAAAAACTTCCTGGACGACTTTTTCGTCGTTGCTATGAAGCTGCTGTAATAGGTTGGTAATCGTGCCGGGGTTTGAAGTTGAGTCAGTCATAAAGCTATTGTTTACGCTCCTTGGATAACGCGTATGAACTCAAGTCAAACATAGAGGTATTTGGATGGGGGCAGCGATAACTCAATGCTTGCGGCCCCATCGGTACTCGAGGCCCCGACAGTTGCGGGGACCTTAAGATCCAAGCACCAACCCCCACGTCAGATTATCAGGTTTGTTTGCGATTTCAACGCCGAGCTCGCTAGAGAATTCTGAATTACCTGACTGCGGATGTGCCAAGAGGAATATTTAGGGGGGCATGCTCC
>JBKCTT010000091.1:0-153101 GCA_046318795.1 Pirellula sp. | reverse complement strand
GCGAGACTAACGTCGCTTGGAGCTGTATTTGGCGGGCCTTTTCGCAGATGGTTTTCCCCGGGCCGGTCTCTTTGGGGCATCCATTAGATTAATCTTCTTGACCTTGCCACTCAGCGAACGACGCCTTTTCACCGATGTCTTCTTCTTGCGACTAGGACCACGCTCTTCTCGACCTTCATAAGTCGACTTCCGCTCCTTGGCCTCTCCGGATTCCGTTCGAGTCGCTACGAATTTGCGTGGCTCCGACTTGGTAGCGCCAGGATTTTTGCCACCACCAATCACCGCTCCAGACTTGATCGCCCCACTGCTACTTTCCGCACCGGAATCGCGTGACGCTTTCGGACGCGAACTTTTCTTGGTACGCTCCGGCCGCCGAGATTCTGGCCGTCGAGATGTTGCGGACTCTGATTTGGATCTGCCCGATTTCGTACGTCCCTTGGTCGGACGACCTTGATTGCGGGTGAAGAATTGAACTTCTTCGTCCGCCACATCCGGTGCGTGAAACGGATGATCCGTATCAACCGGGATCGATTGATCGATTAGTTTCTCGATTTCTTGTAACCATGAGTACTCGTCGCTATCGCAGAACGTAATACTCTCGCCACTGGCACCAGCCCGTGCGGTACGTCCAATTCGGTGCACGTAGCTGTCAGGATCGTGTGGCACGTCGTAATTGATCACGTGAGTGACATTGTCGATGTCGATGCCGCGAGCAGCCACGTCGGTGCAAACGAGAACTCGTACCTCGCCGTTTCGAAACGCGTTCAAAACTCGTTGCCTAGCGTTTTGAGATCGGCCACTATGAATGCCATCGGCGGATAAACCACACTGAGCCATTGATTTGTACAACCGGTCTGCACCATGCTTGGTCTTCATAAATACGAGTACACGCGACGCACTCTTGTCCGCCAAGATAAGATCGAGCAGTTTGCGCTTATTGCCTTTTGCGACGAACATGACTCGCTGCTTGACTCGCTCGGCGGTGGTAGCTGGTGGCGCCACCATCACGGTAACGTGCTTTTGAAGCAACGATGCCGCTAACGCCTCAATCGGAGGTGGCATCGTCGCAGACAAAAAGATCGATTGCCGTTGTCGGGGCAGTATTCTCACGATGCGCTGAATGTCGGGCATGAAGCCCAGGTCTAACATTCGGTCCGCTTCATCGAGTACGAAATGGCGCAGCTGGGTAAGGTTGAGGTGACCCTGGCCTACCAAATCGAGCAGTCGGCCAGGCGTGGCGATCAGAATGTGCACGCCTCGGGTTAAGGCAGCGATTTGAGGCCGCTGGCCTACTCCACCGTAAATCATCGTATGGCGAATACGCGTCTGCTTGCCGATCTCACCCAAGTTCTCGGCGATTTGGCTGACCAACTCTCGGGTGGGGGCGAGGATTAGAGCCAAGGGGTGGTTCGGTATGGGGCGAGCGCCGGACGTGTGGAGCTGTTGAATCAAAGGAATGCCAAACGCAGCGGTCTTGCCGGTACCCGTTTGAGCACAACCCAATAAATCCTTCCCTTCGAGGAGGGGAGGAATCGCTCCCGCTTGGATGGGAGTTGGTTCGGAATAGTTCATTTTCCGGAGTGCAGAGGCAATTTCCGGAATGAGCGCTAGCTCGGAGAAAGTCTTGATCACAAAAACCTTTTTCAGACAAACAACCTAAACATGAAATGGAATCACTACGATTCACGGTGCCGGCTAGGGCTCAATGATTGATCAGACGACCGCTAGACAACGTGGCAAAACGATTGGCAGGAGTGAAACCCGAAACAACTTCGGGAGAGGCCCCTTCTCATCGAGTGCACTAATCTAATTGAGTTCAGGCAGATTTATAAGAGCGAATCCCGACGCTTCTTCCCGTATGGCAGGTATTCTCGGCCTTTTTTGTGTGGGGGGCTGAAAGTTACCAATAGAACTGCTAAGGGAACGGGCGAGAGGGCCCGGGATAAGATGGCGACGGGCAGGAGTGCCCATCATACGTGCGGACGGGCAAGAGTGCCCATCATACGTGCGGGCAGGAGTGCCTATCATACGTGCGGACGGGCAGGAGTGCCTATCATACTTTGGGTGTAGCCACGTCTTGGAACTAGGCATGTCGAGTATTGAACATGCGATCCCCCGCGTCTCCCAATCCAGGCACGATGAACTTGTTTACGTTCAAAATCGGATCGACCGCCCCCACAAATACGTTAACGTCAGGGTATTCCGCGTTTAAAGCAGCGATTCCGTTTTCCGAAGCGATGACGCTTATCACGCGGATATCAGGAACTCCCCAGCGTTTTAGAGCCGCGATGGCGACTCGAATACTCCCTCCCGTTGCGAGCATCGGGTCTAGCACAATTCCCACATCGGCTGGGCTGTCCTTGGGTAGCTTGCAATAGTATTCAACCGGAAGAGCGGTGGTTTCATCTCGGTACATACCCAGGTGCCAGACCTCGGCGTCGGGCAAAAGTTGTAGTATGGGATCCACAAGCCCTAGGCCCGCTCGCAAGATAGGGACGATCGAGATACGCTGCGCGAGCTTGCGTCCGGTCATTTCCTCGATTGGTGTTTGGATTCGGCATTCCTGAAGTTTCAGATCTTTAGTGGCTTCCGCCGCGATCAACATCGAGATTAGGTGGATCTGCGTTCGAAAAAGTTGCGGTGGGGTGCTCTTGTCTCGCAAAATCGACAAATGGTGCTGAACGAGTGGGTGATTCAAAACAGCTTGGTTATTCATGGTAAACTGGGCTTTTTCCCTTGGTCGTATCGCGATTGAGCTACCTCCAAAAGACCTCCGGAGGCTCGTGATCAGTATGGATTCCTATCTCGGTTGATGCAATCGGTTCTGACTATTGCCAACGGAAATCGTGAGAGACTGAGTACAATTGCGGCGAGAAACCGGTTACTATTAGAATAGGTCGGCTAGGCTCGTAGATCGCTCCTTATTGCCCCCTCAAGGCGAAGATACTAGATCTTCTTTGCCCGTTGACATGGGAGTGAATCTACCCACCCTTTCCTTTTTCGGATTTCTCATCATCCAAGGGGCTCACATGGCCATAAGCAATCAACCGTCGCAACCACGAGAGTCCGTTGCCGAATTGGGTATTGCCTCGTCCTCACGTTCGAATTCGGCGATCGGAAAAGACTCCGTTGCTGAGCTTCCGACGGGCGAGACGGGCGAAATAGTTCTGACCGGCTCTGAGCGTCGAGAGCGGAGCTTTCTTAAATCCATGCCTAGTTGGATGATTAGCATGGTGGTGCATACGGCTGCGATACTGACGTTGGCAGCAGTACACCTAGAGCCAATCAAAAAAGAGCTCAAGCTGATGTTGACTGCATCCGATGCATTGGACTCGTCCGAGTCGTTGGATGTAGCGGAATCCGTCGAGGTCTCAAGTGAAAGTCTTGAACCGGTCGAAGCCGAGTCCCCCGCCCCCGCAGTCGCTGTGGAAGCGGTTATGACGGAAACCTCATCACTCGTCGTTCCCGAGGTTGTAGTCTCAGCACCAGCGGTAAGCATGCCCAGCGTCTCACAAAGCCTGGCACCGACGAGTGGATTGTCCGTGAGTGCAAACGATGCAATTAAAGCGGCCCTCAAAGGGCGATCGAAAGAAGCAAAACGAGATCTGCTTAAAAAATTCGGCGGAAGTGATGCGACCGAAAAAGCGGTCGCTCTTGCTTTAAAGTGGCTCGCTGAGAGGCAGAACAAACAAACGGGGGCTTGGTCGCTAGCTCATGGCCCCGACAATCCAGGGAAACGGCTGCAGAGCTACAATGCCGCGACAGGGCTGGCGCTAATGTGTTTTCTGGGAGCCGGTCAAACCCACCTTGAGGGTGAATACAAAGAAACAGTCTTCATGGGACTGAGCTTCTTGATTCGCAACATTAAACCACACGGTGGTCATCTCGGCTGGTACGTCGGGGAAGGCGGGCAGGGTCCTGATGACATGTATTCGCATGGAATCGCGACCATTGCTTTGTGTGAAGCCTATGGCATGACGAAAGATCTAGCTCTTTTGGAGGCCGCACAAGCTGGCATCAATTTTTTGACCTATGCTCAAAACCCTGATACGGGGGGATGGCACTACGGACCTAAAGGACGAGGCGACACATCGGTCGTAGGTTGGCAAATGATGGCGCTGAAGAGTGCTTCCATGGCAGGTATTGCTGTGGATCTCTCTGTTGTTCGAAAAGCAAATTTCTTTCTCGATCAAATGGCTTGGGACGGCGGCAAATCCTACCACTACGATTTCGTTTCAGCCAGCTCGGGAGCTGGCTATAACCCGAGCTGCACCGCTTGTGCTTTACTTTGTCGCATGTACTCGGGCCTGCCGAAAGAAAACGAAGCGTTGAAAGGGATCATCGCAAAATTCGACAGCTCCGGACCGAGCGCCACCAACACCTATTACAACTACTATGCCACGCAAGTCATGAAGCAGGTTGGAGGAAAGGAGTGGGATCGCTGGAATGAAAAAATGCGAGATCAGCTGCTCGGAATGCAAATGCAAACCGGCCTATCGGCGGGTAGCTGGTACTGGAATGATGGTCATAGTACGGAGCAGGGTGGACGATTCTATACGACCTGCATGGCAACGATGATCCTCGAGGTTTACTACCGTTATCTGCCCATCTACTCCGAACAGAAAGAAGAGGATGCCTTCCAGCTTTAGATCGGCTCAAGCTGGCAATCGTCCAAGGCTACGCTAGCTCCCCGCCCCATGTATCGAACCGCGATGAGCAATCGAACTTGATTCTCACGGCGCAAGATAACCCCTTCAAATCCTTTAAAGACACCCGATCTAACGCGAACACGTTGCCCTGGATGCAGTCGAAGTTCGGGCGCTAACGGCGCATCGGTCAAGATTAATTTGTGAATCTGCCTGAGGTCAGTGACTAGTTCGCCGGGATTCAAGACAGGCATCCAGCGACTAACACATCCCGTGCATACCGCCGTGTACCGCTGCATCTCCGTGCCATGAACAAACACGTAATTCGGAAACAGCGGCTCGATGCTTAGACGTAGCTTACCATTGGGAGATCGGAACCGTCGTGATATCATCGGCCCGTAAAATGGGACTTGCGATTCGTATAGTTGCCGCATGAACTTTTTTTCGAACCGAGGTTTGGTGTAAATCGCAAACCATTTGCTAGCACTGTCGTCCCCTTGGTTTTCCATCGGCGGTAGGACTGGTTCTGAGCCCGGGAGCGAGACCGAATTCGCGAGAGCCGAATCGTATGGAGGAATTAACGTAGTAGTTGAATCAACGGAGTGGCTAGATGGCCCCGAAACGCTCGGTTCCTCTGGAATTGCTGTTTCCTCTGGAATTGCTATATCGAGTAGATTCTCTGGCCAGATACAAGGTTCAGGTTTTAAAATTGGCATTTTGATTCGCTGATCGATGCAATCGGGGACAATGGGGAACTTACAACCGCCGCTCACTTTGGATTATTCGGTGATTTCCGTCCGAGTGAATATCTCATTTCTGCGCAAAAGCCAGAAACGGGCCGAGGCTCTCCTCGAAAATGCTATCAACCGTCGATATTGCTTCAGTTTAAATT
The DNA here is from genome assembly GCA_046318795.1 of Pirellula sp. Classification (GTDB taxonomy): domain Bacteria; phylum Planctomycetota; class Planctomycetia; order Pirellulales; family Pirellulaceae; genus JBKCUI01. The sequence continues at coordinate 147,563 of JBKCTT010000091.1, read as the reverse complement.
GCTTTAGTATAGATCCTACAACCCCGATAATCCGAAATAAGCAACATGGACGGTTGCATTGAGGACAAAAAGACACTGCGTTCAGAATTGACTATGCGAGTTGCGTTTCTGGCGTTTTTGCTTGTGTTTGGCGGGCTGATCGGTTCGCCATCGGTAGCGTTTTGCGACGAAAGTTCTTTAGCAAGGGTATTGGTAGAGCGGCTTTCCGCCCCGTTTTACCCCTCCGAAAAAACCGATTTCCAATTGGCGAACAACCCGCAGTCGTCGGGGGTAATGCCAATCTCGGGAGGCGCGTCTGCGAGTCAGCAAGGCCGTTTGGTGCAGATCGATGGGATTCGTTCTGATGGCGAGCAGAACTCGCTTTTTGAGAATCTCGATGGGGAGATCGAGGAGGTTGAAGTTCCCTCGGTTCTATTGGAAGGCTCCCAAGGACGAGCCCGCCTACCCAAAATAAGGCAATCTGAGCAGTTTCGGTACACCAACTACCGTTCCGAGGAAAACACGCTCGGGATTATCCCGGAAAAGGGGGACCGCTTTGGGATGACGAGTTTGGAGTCAACAGCCTACAGCAGCAGCGGTTACGGCAGCGGATTGAACCTGGGCTATGCGTTCCACTTTTTGTCCGGACCGCAGCAAATCGACCTACCTTCGCGTCTCTACCAATTTGCAATGGGATATCAATCGCGAGGCCGAATGTCAGAGTACTTTTCCTATGATGGGAATGTCTCGATTACAGTGAATAGCGATTTCGAGGGGAGTGCCAGAGAAGGAGTCTTTTTTCCTGGACACTTTGCAGGGATCCTTCATGTTACGCCCGAAACGGACTGGGTCGTCGGAATGGATTACCTACACAGGGATGACATCAAGCTCTTGCCGATCGTGGGCTTTAGTTTCCACTCGGACTTGATGCCCAACGTTCGCTGGGATTTGGTTTTCCCGCGTCCAAAAGTCCAATTCGCATTGCCCGGTGGCCATATGTTTCACATTGCTGGACGACTGGGGGGCGGGACTTGGGATTTTGAATTGCCCGGGGGAGTCGAAGACGTTGTGACATACAGGGACTATCGACTGCTATTGGGCTTCTCCAAAGGGACAGGGAAGCATGGTATTCGATCTATTGAGGTTGGTTACCTGTTTGGACGCAAGCTCGAGTTGCGTGACGCCAACGATTTCATGAATATGTCTGACGCGGTGGCGATACAATTTGTAACACTTAAGTGATGTCGTCCAATTATCAACGCAGTCCCATTTACTTATAAATTTGATCTAGATTCATCTGTCCCGGCTTAGGCTTTGTTTCCCCACTGGACAGTGGTTCCGCTAATTCAACTCCGCACATGATCGCCAGCAACAAGGTCGCCCCTAGATACAAAACGTAATGCAGAAGGCTTTGGGCAAATTCGAGCTCCAGGGACGCTAGAGATCCAACAGTTCCAACCCCCGCCATAACAACCAGCAACACAGCAAAGAACAGGCCGCTCACGGTCGCTAAGGTCGCGTTGCCGAGATAGTAGGCTAGAAACCAATAAAGCCCCCATGTTGCAGAGAAGATGGCAGCGCATGCGGCAACACGAATGTTGAGCTCATTCCCCATGTATCCACCGAGTTCGTCGTCCCGAAGGAACCGGTATCCCACCCAAGACAACGGAAATGCCAACGCGATTGCTCCGAGAGCGAGAATCGGCACGGGGGGAGATTCCGTCGCCACCCTGACACCGATAGCCACGGCGATGGAGATCACTGCGATCCCGACCGCGATCCCAATCTGTAAAGGCGTTACTTTAAGCTCTTCCCGCTTAATCGGCTTGAGTACCGAAACCCCCTTGGAATCCTTGGGGCCCTCGGTTTCTGGGGCGTGAATGACCACTTCCTGAGACTTGTCGGGAACGACAATCTCTTTCTTGCATTTCGGACAAGGCCCCTTTTTACCTGCGTATTTGTCGCTTACGGTAAATCGAGCCAAGCATCCGGGACAGGTAACTTGTATTGCCATCGAGTCAAATTCTGCGTCGGGAGAATCTTAGGAAAAGTGCATTCTAGACAAAAAATATCATTTGAGCGAAACGGACATTCTGTAATTTTTGTTCTCGTGTTGTAATGTACACTTGCAAAAGGGATACTCCCTAGTATTCCACAAGTCATTTCCTACTTCTTGGATCCAAATGTCATCTGATTCCAGCGATTCTAACCGCCCGTATTACAACCGAGTTATCCTGAAACTGAGCGGCGAAAGCCTTGCTCATGCCGGGGAGCGAGGCATCAGCATGGACGAGGTCACCGCCATCGCCCAGCAAATCAAAAGTGCTCACTCCAAGGGGTGCCAAATCGCAGTGGTCGTAGGGGGAGGTAATATCCTCAGGGGAGCGCAATTCAAAGGCTCGAGCGGCGAAATGATTCAGGAAGCGACCGCTCACTACATGGGGATGCTGGCAACCGTCATCAATGCATTGGCTTTGCAAGACGCTCTCGAAAACATCGGATGTGCGACGAGGGTAATGTCGGCAATTAAGATGGACGGCGTGGCCGAACCTTTTATTCGTCGACGCGCCATCCGACATTTGGAAAAGGGACGAATCGTTATCCTGGCAGCGGGTACTGGTGCGCCGTTCGTTACAACAGATACTTGTGCTGCGAATCGCGGTCTAGAACTCGACGCCGATATTGTCCTCAAAGCGACGCGAGTCGATGGGGTCTATAGCGACGACCCTGAAAAGAATCCACATGCGGTTCTTTATCGCGAGTTGGATTACGACACAGTCATTGAAAAGAATTTGAAGGTTATGGACTCGACCGCCATTGCTCAATGCCGCACTCACAAACTACCGATCTTGGTTTTCAATTTCAAAAAAGAAGGAAACATCGTGAAAGCCGTGAGCGGTCAGAAAGTAGGTACCCGAATCAGTCCTCGCGGCGATTCTGGCGAGCGAATCCTTATTAACGCAACTTGATTCACTACCGATCCAAAACAACTTGATCATTACTAACTCGAACGGGAGAAATGGAAAATGTCCGTAGAAGATGTACTGTTGGATGCAGAAGAGCGAATGGAAAAAGCTCTCGGTGTTTTGAAGAATAATTTGGCCGGGATCCGAACCGGTCGCGCGACCCCGGGCTTGTTGGACTCGGTCAAGGTGACGGTCTACGGATCCGCGACCCCTCTGAAGCAACTCGCCAGCGTGGGAGCACCGGAGCCACAACAGCTAGTGATTCGTCCGTTCGATGCCAGCACGATCAAAGATATTGAAAAAGCGATCGTCACCAGCGAACTAGGCCTCAATCCCCAAAACGATGGCCGAATCATTCGTATCAATATCCCTCCGTTGAGCACCGACGTTCGCAAGAAATTGGTTGCCCGAATCAAAGAGCTCGCCGAGGAAACACGCGTCTCCATTCGAAATGTTCGACGCGACTCTAACAAAGCGATCGAAACCGCCGAAAAAGATAAATTGATCAGCGAAGATGATCGAGACAAAGCCAAGGAAGAGATCCAAGAACTCACCAAGAAGTATGAAAACTCTGTTGGTGAGTTGGCAAAAAATCGCGAAGCTGATGTGATGAACGAGTAAAAATTTTTTTCAGGATTGAGACCGGATGATGCGTTACGTCACATTCGTTGTGATAGGCCTATTCATGATGTCTGCTAGCGAGACAGACATCACGTCTGCGCCCGGCAGCAAACCTAACAACGAATCAGGCTTTGAAACCTCTGTGGATGAGGCCACCAGGACTCAAGCACTGCAGATATTTTTATCAAAAGGGATCTCCAGTACTCGCGACTATCTAAAGCTACAGCTCGCCACGAATAACGATTTACCCCATCATGATCTTCTGATTTCCGATTGGTTAATTCAATCGGGACGCATGGCAGATGCAATTCAAATTATCGAACGACTCGCGGCTGACTCTCCTCCTAGAAAGGATATTCACTACACGTTCGCGCGGATCGCACTTGGCCAAGGCCGTGTCTTCGATGCGGCAACACACGTAGAACAGATTCAGAAACTCCCCTTCGAAGGCAAGTGGAGCGACAAGTACCGCAAACAATTCACGAATTCGGTTCGTGAACTTCAGGCGAAGATTGCCGAAAAACGAGGGGACTGGAAAACAGCCTTTGAACTTTATTCCTCCCTTATCGCCGCTAACCCAGGAAGCCTAATGATTCGCCTCGGGCTAGCCAAATCAGCATTCCACACCAACAACTTGGAGATTGCGCAAAAGAATCTTCGATTGCTTGAACAAGCTCAACAGCCAATGGTTCTAGGTGAAGTCGTTATAGCGAAATGGTTCGAGGAGTCAGGAGATACCAAGTCAACAGAAGATTGGTTTCGGAAAAGTCTCGAACGAGGCGAACCGGATGCGGCAACTCGTGAGTATGCCATGTGGTTGCTTCGCACGGGCCGGCCTGCTGAGATCAGTAAATTGCTTGAACCTCTTTCGATCGAGAGTAGGAGTCGACCGGAGTTCATTTTGCTAGTTGCACAAGCAGATCAAATGAACGGCGAATTCTCGAAGACGATACCTACCCTGCAAGAATTGGTTAACGCAGACGACAATCCGAAAGCAGCCAAAATGCACTTGGCTTGGGCTTTATCGGATAGCGATCAATCAGATGAAAGAAAGATGGCCATTGAGGTGGCAAAGTCGCTTTTGGAACAAGTAGATGCTACGAACCCAGTGGCCGTTGCAACATTAGCCTGGGCTCAGTATCGAGCTGGGGAGCTGGAGCTCGCGGTTGAAACTCTTAATAAATTTAGTTCTAGCAATTTAGACCGCGATGTCGCATTCTTTGTGGCCCGTATCCAAGAATCTCGGGGTGATAAGGAACTCTCGCAAGTGCTCGACGACGCAATCATCAAAAGCAAAGGCGAGTTCTATCACACCACCAGAATGCCAAAAAAATAGATCCTTTGCCTGAACTTGTTAGCAGTTCATCAGGCTGCGGGTTTGCCGGAATACAGCTTCGTAGGATTGTTTGCTCCGGCCTATTTATAGGTCCCAATAAGGTTACGGTTGGATTTCTTCACTCCACCAGCCCACGATTCCTAATGCTTGCTACGGCGCATTAATCAACTAAAAACCCTTGGGGTAATTTCATCTTTATCGTAAACACTCCTGCCCCGCAACACCCATAATCCAAACCATTGTCGTCGTGGTGTCGCTAAACAAATCAAACCCCGACCTGTAGTTGAACGACTCGAAGCGAGACAGCTCTTAGCCTCGGATCTCGTACAAGACTACAACATTATTTCTCCCGCTTGGTACTTCTCCCGCTTGGTACGATCGAGTTGAAATCGATCAGAAAGAGATCGCCTCGATCGCCGCAGGCCAGTCCGCAACCGAGTGGTTCTCATGGTTTGTCGGCCCCAGACGATACACCAAAGAGGACCGGATCGTTCGATTGTCATAGGAGGCAACACAGGCCCTCACGTCACTCGAAAACGCAGTCGCTCGACTGAACCATTCGAATTTCACTTCCAAGTGGTGGCTGGACTCGGGCTACCTGGCTTGGTCCAAGTCAGGAGTATTTCTCTATCCGAACAGTCGGTCCGGGATACGTTGTCGGCCAATGTAGCCGTAGTTTCCTTTTCCAAGAACGAACGAGTCAGCGGACAGATACAGCCCAACGATTCTGACTTTGGCAACATGACCAACTTGCACAACGTCGGTCAGTTCGATGCAACCAACGATGCCGATATCGATGCACCGGAAGCATGGGATGTAACGCGCGGTTCCACTAGTGTCGTCGTCGGTGTGATCGATTCCGGTGTCGATCCTACACATCCCGATCTCTATCTCATTATCTGGCTGATCTCTATCTCAATATCTGGCTTAATCAAGGAGAGATCCCCGAGACACTGCGTACGTCTTTAGTCGACACCGATGGCGATGGATTCACCGACGACATCTTCGGTTGGAATTTCTGCAACGATGCAAACGAAGTCTTCGCCCCCAACAATCCTTCGGACAATCTGGGACACGGTATACACGTGGCAGGAACGATTGGAGCTATTGGTAACAACGCGCGGCGTGACCGGGATCAATTGGCGATCCTCGATTATGTAATTAAAGTTCCTCCATGAGTCGAGCCAAGGGGACTTAGCATCCGCGATTGTGGTAGTGAACTAGGCAGCGTCAACGCCTGGGACGCGGCAGGGCAAAAGCGATTGGCTTGGTCCCCTGTTTCCGCGTTGCCAGGGGTGATGGAGGTTTATTCAGCACCGTGGCAAGTGAATCTCGTTGCAACGGGAAATATACCTCTTGGAACACTTTCCAGTGCGTTAACGGGTGTTAATACGATAGACTTGCGAGCCGCGAATCGGCAAACCCTTGTGTTCCAGCAGAGGGACATCGAGGCCATCAACACCGACAAGAAGCTACGTATCAGGATGGGAGCCGATGATATTTTGCAAACCAGTTCGGCATGGCGGGTTGGTGCAGGTCGCGTCGAGAGTGGGCTTTGGATACAATCCTTTGTCTCGGGAGCGAGCACGATTGAGGTACAAGATGCGTTAGCATAGCGTAATAGCGTATCCCAGTTTGATATGGACGGGGACAGCACGGTATCGCCGCTGGATGTATTGCACTTGGTGAATGCGATCAACAATGGAACGTTTGGGGACGGGAATTTACCGGTTCGCAACGCGACCCATCCGGCAGGGTTCTTCGATGTCGACGGTGATTCGAGAATCTCGCCGCTGGATGTTTTAGGATTGATCAACGTCATCAACAATCAGAGTGCTGGCGAGGGAGAGTCATCTGATGTGGAGAGTATTGATCACATCATGATGATCGACCTCGACGACGTCTTAGGCAAACGGCAAAGAGGAATTCGAATCTAATATGTCCGTTGTGCGTAAGCTATGGTTTTGCGTGTTTCCTCTATAGGTACTTTGCGAGTGGACCACCGCGAGCAGCCATGGCATCAATTTTGGCCGTGACTGCAGGATCTTCGATGAGAGGGGGAGCGTGATGTTTCTTGATGCGTGCATCGATGATAAGCGGACCACGACACCCCCAATGCTTGTGATCGGTAAACGAATTTACCCCGTCGATGTCAGATGCGGGATTGCTGCGCGTGAACGTGGTCCACAAAAAGTTGTTGATGTTGCGTGACGAAAAGTCAGCATCGTCGACGAGTACGAAAAGTGGAGTCGTCATCGCGTCGGAATAGTCAGAACCAATAGTAAGCGTTAATGATCTGGCAATGCTCTCCACGTCGGAGTTATCATTTGTTTCGATGACTAGCACTCCTCGCATTGCGATTTTCATGTTCTTGATCACGTTTGAAGATTTGACACACGAGGGAATTTCGCTTGCCAAGTCTCGTCGCCTTTCTCCGCTGGCGGCTATGACTACTTTGGATCCTTGGTTCAAACCGTCACCGCTGTAATCCAGTGTATCCATGGTTGTACGAGTATGAAAATGAAGATCGCGAGTCCAATCGACCCGTTCTAGCATATGATTGAAGAACGCCTCGCAGTCGTGAATGTCGAGTTCGGGATTATCGAAAGAGTTTGCAATAAAGAGATACTTGGCGAGCGACAATTGACCTTGTCCGAGGACCGCGCAGGCCTGTGTCAGTAGTTCCTGGGGGCGGTTCGCTTTTCGATAAGGGGTATAGCGTTCTGAGCCGATAGCCAGCAACAGCGGATGCACACCAGCGGCATCTACTGCGTGAACCGCTTTTATGCCGGGGAGCACTGTCGGAATAATATTGCCGGTGATTTCATGGATAAGTTCACCAAAGGTCGTGTCTTCTTGTGGAGGGCGACCTACAACAGTGAATGGCCAAATGGCACCTGGACGGTGCGATACTCCCTTGACCTGCATGTAAGGGAAATCATGTATTTTGGCGTAGTAGCCTAGGTGGTCGCCAAACGGTCCTTCCGGTTTTGTTTTCGTCAGATCAATCGTGCCGTGGATTACAAAGTCAGCATCGGCATACAGTGGGGCGTGGTCGTTTCCGACGATCATTGGAATTCGATGGCCCGCCATGGCACCTGCAAAGGTGAGTTCGCTTAGGCCCTCTGGCAGCGGCATCACCGCGCTTAGAGTCATAGCGGGGGAACCGCCGACGGAGATCGCTACTTGGAATGGCTTGTTAGCATTCAAGCATGCTTGATGATGGACACCGATGCCACGATGCAATTGATAATGCAGACCCACTTGTTCATTAGGTTGAAATTCGTTTCCTGTTAATTGGATTCGATACATGCCGAGGTTGGCCTTCATCAGGCTGGTTTCTGTCCCCATGCTTAGAACTTGCGGAAGCGTCACGAATGCACCGCCATCGTCGGGCCACGATACCAAATGAGGAAGGTCGGTTAGTTTGATCGACTGGGATAAGACTGGCCCCCTTTTTACGGACTTCGGAAGCATGGACCACGCGGTCCATGGAGCCGAGGCGTATCGGAGCGGTTTTTTGAAAAAAGCATTAGGGTCGATTTTCAGTTCTATCGCGCGGCGAACACGCTCGATCGTTTTTCGGAACAGGAAGCGAGCTTGTTCGAGGGAGCCGAAGAGATTGCTAGCCATGGGAAATCGGCAGCCGATAACATTCGAGAATAGCAGGGCTGGACCACCTCGTTGGTAGACGCGGCGCTGAATCTCAGCCAGTTCCAGGTGGGGCGAGAGAGGGTCGGTAATTTCAATCAGCTTGCCATGTTGGCGTAGATCCTCAACGACATCTCGGGTACTGCGATGGTTCATGGGTTGGTATAAGTGCGAGTCATAAGCAGCATTCGTTGTGAAGTCCAACAGTCCTTTCAAGATATCGGGTCTGCCCTTAGAATTTCGGCGAATTGCAGGGAAGCCTCCCGAACATCCGATACTTTTTACGCCTCAATAACAAATATCATGGAAAAACGCGTTTATAACTTTTCTGCTGGTCCGGCAGTATTGCCTGTTCCGGTTTTGGAACGAATACGGGACGAGATGCTTTGTTTGCCAGGTTGTGGAGCGTCCGTGATGGAGATTTCCCACCGTAGCAAGCAGTTTATAGCGATTCAAGAAGCCGCAAAGCAGCGGATCATACGTTTGTTGGGTATTCCAGACAGCTATGACGTGTTGTTTTTGCAGGGAGGTTCCCGACTGCAATTTTCTATGATTCCTATGAATTTGCTCAATGGGCAAGCCGGACCTGCACAATATGTCCTTACCGGATCGTGGGGGAAATATGCGTTGGCCGAGGCGAAGAAGGAGGGGGCGACAGAGGTCATTTTCGATGCGTCTGCAACGAATTACGATCGATTGCCAGTGGCTGGGGAGCTCGCGGTTCGCTCCGATGCGGCTTATGTGCATGTAACGAGCAATGAGACCATCCAAGGGGTTCAATTTCCTCAGGATCTCGATTTGCCCGCACCGGTAGTTTGCGACTCTTCTTCCGACATATTCTACCGACCGCTCGATATCACCAATTATGGACTGCTATATGCTTGTGCACAAAAGAACGCGGGTCCTGCTGGAGTAACGGTGGTAGTTATCCGCAAGGATTTGCTGGAACGGTCGAGCGATCAGTTGCCTGGTTATCTCAACTTCAAAAACCATTCCAAAGAAGATTCGATGTGGAATACGCCCCCTACGTTTGCGGTTTATGTACTAGGGCTGGTTACAGAGTGGCTGGAATCCACGGTGGGTGGGTTGGGAGCCATGTATGAAATCAACAAGAAAAAGGCTGCCCTCGTCTACGATGTCGTAGATCAGTTTCCCGCACTTTACACTGGTCATGCCAGGAAAGCGGATAGATCCTTGATGAATGTCACGTTTAAGCTTCCGAGCGAAGAGATCGAGTCAGCTTTCCTAAAGCAGGCACAAACCCACAACTTGGATTCGCTCAAGGGGCACCGGAGTGTGGGTGGTATACGGGCCAGCCTTTATAACGCGATGCCGATCGAGGGGGCACAAGCCCTGGCCTCGTTCATGTCAGACTTCGCCAAAAAGAACAGTTAGTCATTTCAAGTCTATCTTAGAACCCGAAAAAACAATCGATCATTCCGATTTACCGCATACTCTCCAGAAGTTTTCCAAATGGCCTATCGAATTTTAGTTCTCGATCCTATCGCTCAAGAAGGGTTCGATCTTCTCAACGCAGAGCCCGGATTTGAATATGAGGTTCGAACGGGGCTTAAAGGTGAAGAGCTTCGCAAGTCACTCAACGAGTTTGACGGGGCAATTGTCAGAAGTGGGGTCAAGATAACGGCCGAGTCGTTGGAGGGAAACAAGCGACTTAGGGCAATTGTTCGGGCAGGGGTTGGGACCGACAACATCGACAAGGTTGCCGCGACTCGCCTTGGAATTGTCGTCATGAACACGCCTGCGGGGAACACCTTAAGTACAGCAGAGCATACCTTTGCCTTGATGTTAGCGTTGTCACGTTCCATTGCTCCTGCGTACCAGAGTCTGTGCGATGGCAAGTGGGACAGAAAGTCTTTTATGGGGACTCAACTAGCCGACAAAGTCCTCGGTATTATTGGGATGGGGCGAATTGGAAGAGAGGTTGCAACGCGTGCCATTGCCTTTGGTATGCGAGTATTGGCTTATGATCCGTTTCTGTCAGATGAGCAAGCTAGCAAGCTAGGAGTGGAAAAGGTCAATGTCGTTCAAGATCTGTTACCGAGGGTAGACTATTTAACGGTCCATACCCCTCTCACAGATGAAACCAAGTATTTGGTGAATACCAAGCAGCTAGGGTTACTTAGAAAGGGAATCCGTCTTGTTAACTGTGCTCGGGGTGGCATTTATGAAGAAGCCGCATTGATTGAAGGTCTAAGCCAAGGCATCATTGGTGGTGTAGCGCTCGATGTTTTTGAAGAGGAGCCATGTACCAACAGCCCATTGTTTAAGATGCCGGGCGTTATTTGTACTCCTCATCTCGGAGCGAGTACGGAAGAAGCGCAGACGCAAGTGGCCATCGAAGGGATTCAACTGCTTATCAACTTTTTCAAGACTGGTGAAATCCGTCACGCAGTCAATGTTGCCGCATTAGATCCCAAGACATTGGACTCACTGCGAGGTTATCTCGATGCAGTCTACCGTCTCGGCATGCTCATGTCGCAATGGCATGAAGGAAGCATTAGCGCCTGCCAATTGAACTATCGAGGCGAAGTCGCTGATAAAGACACCAAGTTGCTAACGGCTGCATTCTGTGCGGGGCTTATGGAACGCGCGATGCCCGACGAGGTAAACATTATTAACGCCGAAATGTTGCTTAGGGAGCGGAGCATTGATTTGACGGAAAACAAGACGCGTGAGCTTGGGGCTTTCAGTTCATCGATAACGGCAGAGTTAAGTGGTGGTGGCAACAAGGTCAAGGCTGGCGTCACGGTCTTTGGCAACAATATGCCACGGTTGATTTCGATCAATGATTATCGACTTGAGGCCTATTTGGATGGGCATTTGCTGTTCTTTACCCACACGGATGTTCCCGGGATAATTGGGCGTGTTGGGACGGTGTTCGGTCAGCATCAGGTCAACATTGGGCAAATGTCCGTAGGGCGAGCCAATCAGCAACCGGGGGGGCATGCCATTGGAGTCTTGAATCTAGATGGTGTCCCGCCTCGCATTGCATTGGACCAGCTCATGGCGATTCAATCGATTGAAAAGATTCACATGATTGAGTTACCGGCTCATGGTCAATTGCCCGAGTGGTTGCAGTAGTCGTTTGTTGGTCTTTTCGCAAACGACCAATCAATCGTGTTGGTTGAGTTTGGCTTTGATTGCCTCTAGGCGGTTTGCCAGTTCCGTCTCAAAGCCTCGGTGCACTGGAGTGTAATAGGTGCGATCAACACCGAGGTAGTCTTGGGCTGCGATTCCATCTTCGGAATCGTGCGAGTATTGATAACTTATCGCGTTGCCCAATTTTGCGGCTCCCGGGTAGTGTCCATCTCGTAGGTGCCTAGGTACAGGGATAACGGTTCCTTCGCGAACGTCGCGCCGAGCATTGGCAATAGCTGTTGTTGCCGAATTACTTTTGGGAGCTAATGCCAGGTAGATGGTAGCCTGAGATAGAGTGAGTTGGCACTCGGGCAGTCCGATGAATTCGCAGGCTTGCATGGCAGCGACGGCGATCGAAAGAGATTGTGGGTCGGCGTTACCGACATCTTCGCTTGCGAATATCACTAAACGGCGGCAGATAAATCTAATATCTTCACCAGATTCCAAAGCCCGTGCGAGCCAATACAGAGCTGCATCGACATCGCTGCCTCGGATACTCTTGATTAAGGCGCTTGCTATGTCGTAGTGTTGCTGGCCGGTGGGATCGAATTGCAGAACTTTTTTCTGCATACTTTCTTTCATGTCATCGACATCTACTTTGATCGGGCGATTGGGCGATGAGAGGACCGCTAATTCGAGAGCGCCCAGGGCGCGTCTCGCATCACCCTCGGCCATTTTGGCGCAAAAGTCGAGAGCGGCATCGGTGACCGTTGCAGAGTAGATTCCCAAACCACGGGTTTTGTCAGCCAGGGCTCTCAATAAGATCGATCGAATGTCTGATTCGGTTAAGAGTTCGAGTTCAAAGATTTGCGAACGACTCAGCAGGGCGCCGTTTACTGAAAAAAATGGGTTGCTAGTCGTAGCACCGACCAAAGTCACGATCCCTTGTTCGACATCGGGCAGTAAAGCGTCCTGTTGCGTTTTATTGAAGCGATGAATCTCGTCGATAAAAAGGATCGGGCGAATGCCGGTTACAGAGACCTCATCTTTGGCCCATTCCAGAGCTTCTCGCAGTTCTTTGATGCCACTCGTTACGGCGTTCAGTTGTTTAAATTTTCCGTTGGTTTCTTTCGCGAGCAGGAACGCCAGGGTCGTTTTGCCCGTGCCTGGAGGTCCGAAGAGGAGAATAGATTGCAGTCGTTTTGCATCGATGAGGCGACGAAGAAGTTTACCTTGGGCCAGGATGTGGCCTTGGCCAACAAACTCGGCCAGTGTGCCCGGTCGCATTCGGGCCGCGAGAGGTTGTGTTTTTTGCTGGTTTTCTTTTTCGACGTGGGCAAATAGATCCATGCTGACTCCTGTGGTCGATACATTAACATCAATCCGTTACCTGAACCACTCCCGCTAATAGAAAGCGAATGGGTTGAGAAGGAGCGATTTCAACGGAAGAGATATAGGATTTCGACTCAGGGCTAGTGAAAATAGGATCGCTGGCTTATCATGTGCCCAGGCTCAACGAATATATCTGCTCGTGCCTCAGTTGTCCCCCGTATCGCGGAGCGCGAGCAAACCTCCAGCAATAAGGGTAGTGAATTTTGATCCGTCAAAGAACGCCAGGATTTTTGGCACTGGAAGACGGCACTGTTTTCGAGGGTTATTCTATTGGAGCCGAGGGTGAGAGAGACGGCGAGGTCGTTTTTAACACGTCTCTTACAGGCTATCAGGAGATTCTTACCGACCCCAGTTATCGTGGCCAGATTGTGACGATGACTTATCCGATGATAGGCAATGTCGGAGTCAATTTGGAGGACCTGGAATCAGCCGCTCCGAAGATTGCAGGCTTTATCGTAAGAGAGAATAGCCGAATCTATAGCAACTATCGAGCGAAAGATTCGTTGACCGACTATCTTGTTCGAAACAATATCGTGGCTATTGCGGGGATTGATACGCGGGCATTAGTTCGTCGCATTCGGGATCGAGGTGCTCAAAAGGGAATCATCTCTACCATCGATCAGAATCATGAGTCGTTAATTGCTAAAGCAAAGTCGAGCCCGGGGTTGGTGGGGCGTGATTTAGTGAAAGAGGTCATGCCATCGGAAGCGATTAAGTGGAGCGAGGCGCTGCACGAGTTTTCTGCGAAGGGGGATGAGTCCTCGGTCACGGGCGCGGTGCCTCATGTTGTGTGTCTTGACTTCGGTATGAAATGGAATATTCCTAGGCATTTAGCGTTCCGCGGAAATCGAGTCACAATTTTGCCTGGCAGTTCCAGTGCTGAAGAAGTCTTGGCACACAACCCGGACGGTGTCTTTTTAAGCAATGGACCTGGCGATCCCGAGCCGTTGACCTATGCGATAGAGACGATCAGGAATTTACTTGGAAAGAAACCAGTATTCGGTATTTGTCTCGGGCATCAATTGTTGTCACTCGCATCGGGTGCGAAGACCTTTAAGCTCAAGTTTGGGCATCGTGGTGCGAATCAACCGGTTTTGAACTGCGTTTCAGGACAAGTTGAGATAACGTCGCAGAACCACGGATTCGCAGTTGATGAATCCACATTGCCCGACTGTTTAGAGATCACTCACCGCAATCTGAATGATAACACCATCGCCGGGGTGAGGCATCGACATTGCGATGCCTTTAGCGTTCAGTATCACCCTGAGGCGTCGGCAGGGCCGCATGACAGTAGCTATCTGTTCGACCAGTTTCAGAAGTCGCTCAACGCGTCAGTCAACGGGTAGCCAACGGTATGCTTGCGAAAAGGGTAATACCGTGTCTTGATGTCCATCAAGGGCGAGTGGTTAAAGGAACTAATTTTTTGAATCTGCGGGATGCCGGTGATCCCGTACAGATCGCGCAGCGTTATGAAGCTGAGGGGGCGGACGAGCTGGTTTTTTTGGATATCACAGCCAGTCATGAGGATCGCGGAATTATGCTGGATGTCGTCCGGAGGACCGCCGAACAAATTTTTATGCCGTTGACGGTCGGTGGAGGCATACGAACTCTGGATGACATACGGGCTTTGCTCCAAGCGGGTTGTGACAAAGTGTCCATCAATTCTACGGCGTGCAAGGATCCCAATTTTGTGCGGCAGGCGGCCGAGCGCTTCGGGTCGCAATGTATTGTCGTGAACATTGATCCCAAACGCGTTATCAGAGATGGAAAAGAGTTTTGGGAGGTTCACATTAATGGAGGGCGGCTCCCGACCGGACTCGAAGCGGTCCAATGGGCACGACGTGTTGAGGAGCTCGGGGCTGGGGAAATCGTGCTAACTAGCATGGATCGGGACGGTACGAAAGACGGCTACGACCTGCCAATTACCTCGGCCGTAAGCGAGGCAGTCGAGATCCCGGTTGTTGCCAGTGGGGGGGCCGGAGCGCCGATCCATCTCGTAGACGCCATTAAAATCGGCAAAGCTGATGCAGTCCTCGCGGCTAGCATCTTTCATTTCGGGGAGTACTCCATTGCTGAGACCAAGAAATTGATGGCGGAGCACGGAATACCAGTCCGACTTTAGAAAGTCGTCGGCAGAAAGTCTCAACAGACCGAAGATTGTTAGTGGGGAAATCCGCCGTTCTAGACTAAAATAAGGCTGCGGATGATAGTTCACCCCTCTTTTCTAGTTTGAGACGAAATGGCAATCGCGGAAGCTCGTAATCATTCTCAACCCAGTGCACCAGCGTCTAACGCGGATGAGTTAGCAGCCTCGCTCCTCGTGAAAAAAGAGGAACTGGAGGTTGACAAGTTGTTCAAGGCATGCGTGAAGTTGCAGGGGAGCGATTTGCACCTCAAGGTTGGAACTCCCCCAATTGTTCGAGTCAAAGGTGATCTCAAGCCTTTGAATAGACCACCTATCGATGTTGAAGAGATGGTGCGTCTGTTGATCCCCATGCTCGACGACCGAAATCGACGTATCTTTGAAGAAGAAGGGGGGGCTGACTTTTCCTACACCGTCAATGTTGACGGTGAAAACTGGCGATTCCGGGTCAACATGCTCAAGCAGCTTGGTCGACCCGGGTTAGTTGCTCGACGTATTAACAACTTTATTCCCAACTTCGAAGGGTTGTTCCTGCCACCCATTCTGGAGGATTTATGCAAATTCGACCAAGGGATGATTTTGCTCGCAGGGGTGACTGGATCCGGAAAGAGTACGACGATTGCGTCGATGTTGAATTGGATCAATCGCAACTATCGAAAGCATATTCTGACTTTGGAGGATCCGATCGAGTTCGTGTACACCGAAGACAAGTGTTTGATCAACCAGCGAGAAGTCGGTACCGACGTTAAGAACTTTGAAATCGCGATGAAGCACGCGGTGCGGGAAGACCCAGACATTATCCTCGTCGGTGAAATGCGGGATCAAGAAACGTTTATGACGGCCATCCATGCGGCCGAAACAGGTCACTTGGTTTTCGGAACGATTCACGCGTCAACGGCCCCATCCACCATCGGTCGTATTCTTGACTTGTTCCCTGAAGAGCTTCATGGAGCTATCCGAAATGCGATGGCATTTAATATGAAGGGGATTGTCGCTCAGAAGCTTTTGCCATCGATTCGCGAGGGAGTTAGCCGAGTACCGACTTGCGAAATCATGACGTTTACTCCGATGATTCGCAAACTCATTTTGGAAGGGAAGGATCAAAAGCTAGCGGACGCAATTCGCATCGGCGCAGCCGAAGGTATGCAAGACTTTACCATGTCGCTCAAGCAATTGATTGACGATAACTTGATCGATCGACCGACAGCTTTTGAAGTGGCTCCGAACCCGGATGCATTGAAGATGGCCTTGAAGGGCATCAACGTTAGCCAGCCTGGCATTATCTAATCCCTCTGCCATCTTTGAATTTTTCTAGACTGTAAAAATATGATCTTCGGACGAAAGAAATCGAAAGTAAAGAAGGACGACGCTGCTTCCAGCGATGGACAGCTTGTAGCTCCTGCGATTGAGATTAAGCAAATGGGTGTCTCTCGGGAAGAAGCCCAGGGATTGACGATCGCAGCCAGGCAGCTACCCGGCTATCCTTTAGCCCTCATAGTGATTGTCAATGCAATTGCCGGCAGAGCGGATCGAATCTTGATGGATTTCTCTGCTCAAGGCGCCGTGGTTCGTTATCGGATCGATGGTGTATGGGAGACATTGCCTCCGATGGATCGACCGACGGCTGATGCCGCGTTGGTCGCTATGAAAAAGCTTCTTGGATTAAATCCAGCGGAACGACGAGCGAAACAAGATGCAAAGTTTGCTACTAATTTCCAGAAGATAGATTGGGTTGTTTCGTTTTCTAGTTTCGGTGTTCCGAATGGTGAGCGCGTGTTGGTCTCGATTGACACTAAAAAGCCGACCCTGAAAACGCTCGAAGATCTCGGCATGCGCGAGTCGATGATTAAGGACTTTTTGTCATTTACGAATGGTAATCAGGGGCTAGTGGTCATTAGCGCCCCACCAACGAATGGGTTACCAACCCTTTGGAGAGTTGCTCTAGAAAATACCGATAAGTTCGTCCGAGACTTTGTGAGTCTTGAGGATAAAAACGAACCAGAGCCAGAGATCATTAACGTAACACCATTCCCATATGATTCGAAAACGGAGCCACCGTTAGCGACTCTTTCCAAGCTACTACTCAAGCAGCCCGACGTGCTCGTTTTACCATCATTGGTGAATGATGATGTCGTGGAAACCGTGGTTGATCAAGTGTCTTTGCAGCATCGTCACGCGATTACTCGAATCGTCGCTTCCGATTGTGTAGATGCTTTACTTCAAGAGTTACGACTTTATCCAAAGCAAGCCAAAAATATTCTCAAGATTACATCCTCCGTTCTGTGCGGACGTTTGGTGCGACGACTTTGCGACAAGTGCAAGCAACCCTATCAACCAAACCCGCAGTTACTACAAAAATTGGGGGTTCCACCAGGTCGAATCACCAAGCTTTATAACCCTACCATTCCTCCTCCTCCAGAACAGCGAGTGGACGCCAATGGGAAGCCGATTGAAATCGAGATCTGCAAAAAATGCAATGGTCGCGGCTACTATGGGCGTATGGCTATTTTCGAGTTGTTAAAGGTTGACGACGAAATTCGAAAGGCGGTTATCAAGTATGCTAACGAGCCTGACAAGATCCGAGCATTCGCCAAACAGCGTAATCATTTGAGCTTTCAAGACGAAGGGATCGCAGCCTGTGCTGTCGGCAATACATCTCTGCAAGAAGTTCAAAAGATGTTGTCGGGTAAGTAAGTCACATCGCGGCATCTTTTGAGGTCGTCGTTTCCTATCGTCGACTTGGGAGGGGTACGTTTGGCTTATTCTGTCTCTGATTCTTGCCACATTCCTGACAATCTTTTCTGATTGGGAGCGAATCTGTAGCATTCAAATTAGTAGTGGCAACCGGTAAACCAAAAGCGATGGACGCGGACTTTGATTCATTTCGCCCTTATTTGACCGTATTAGCTCGCGGCCAGATACCTGCTGCCATGCAGGCTAGGTTGGATGCATCCGATATCGTTCAAGAAACCTTGTTGGAAGCTTTTCGGAAACGGGAGCAGTATCGTGGGGCCGATGATCCTAGGCAAATTGCAGCTTGGCTTCGGCAGTTGTTGTCTTGTAATCTGATCGATGCATTACGAGCGCAGAGGAGGGAGTCACGGGACGTCAATCGCGAGCAATCCATTGTTCAATCTGTCGACGAGTCATCCATGGGGCTTGAGCATCTCTTGACGATAGATCAGTCAACACCGAGCCAGATTCTTGAGAGACGATTTCGGGCTTTAGAGGTAGCGAGAGCGATCGAGGAGCTGCCGGAGCAACAGCGCGATGCTATTATGTATCGCTATTTCCAGAAATCGACCCTGGAACAGATCGCAGTTCAAATGGAGAAATCAAAACCCGCCGTTGCTGGTTTATTAAAACGCGGCTTGGAGTCGCTCAGGGAACGGTTCCGGAGGGAAGAGGCATGAGCCAACCCGGCGAATCATCCAACGCATATGAAGATGCCCTAGAAAAAGCGATTGCAGAGTATTTGGAGCGGGTCGACGAGGGGAGTGCTTTTGATACGGAGGAATGGCTAGGACGGCATTCCTCAATAAGGGCAGAATTGGAAGAGTTCCTCGAAACAGAAAGGGAGTTTGATGCCGCCTTTCCGTCAAAGTCCTCAAATAATCTTACGGCACTTGATGAAACCTGGGAGATGCCAGCATCTTCTGTCGACATGCCGGCAGGTACGCCGAGCAGGCCGTCGAAGCCGGGATGGACGGGAGTACGATCTCAAGTTGGCCCTTACAAACTGAGTCGTCTGTTAGGAGCGGGAGGCATGGGGCGGGTGTATGAAGCCGTCGACCCCACCGGAAATCTAGTTGCAGTAAAGGTCCTCTCGCAACAGTGGAGTCGTTCGCCCGAATCATTGCAGCGGTTCAAGCTGGAAGGAAAAATCGCTAGCGCAATCAATCACCCACGATGTGTTTTCGTGAAAGCAGCAGACGAAGACAATGGTCTTCCCTACATTGTCATGGAACTCATGACGGGTAGGACACTCAAAGATCTCAGCCAAGAATCAGGGCCCATGCCTGTCAACAAGGCCATCCAAGCCATTATGGATGTGCTAGACGGACTAGAGGAGGCTCATGCGCATGGAATGATCCACCGCGATATTAAGCCTGGCAATTGTTACCTCGAAACAAATGGTCGGGTGAAGCTCGGCGATTTTGGATTAGCACGCTCTGTAGACGATAGTTCGGAATTGACGCGTACGGGTGATTTTGTAGGTACTCCACTTTTTGCTTCTCCTGAACAAGTCAAAGGTCTTCCAATCGATGTGCGAACAGATATCTACTCTGTTTGTGCAACACTCTATTTTTTACTCGCAGCTCAAGCACCATTTGCCGGTTCAACTCCGACTAATGTTATAGCTAAGATCGTCTCAGAAGATCCCATTTCGCTTCGAAAGCTAAATCCTCAAGTGCCCATACTTTTGGAGCGAATCGTAATGAGAGGGTTAAGCCGTGATCGAAAACTTAGATTCCAGAGCGTTACGGAACTTAAACAATCGCTCGAGCCGTTTGTTCGAGGCCGACATGCAATTGCTGCCTGGGGCCGTCGCTTTGCCGCGTACTGTATCGACGGCGCCATTACGGCGTTAATCAGCGCGATTGTTTTTCAGTTTCTTCCCGTCACGGACGTGAACGCTATGCTTTCGTGGGACATGTATTTAGGTGTACTTGTACCGATCATTGGTTATTACCTGATCTTTGAAGGAATCGGGATTGCTTCTGTCGGGAAATTGGCACTGAGGCTTCAAATTGCGGACCGCGTTACAGGAGAAAGACCTCACCGCGCGAAAGTGATTCTCAGAACTTTTACTGCTATGTTGTTCATGGGTTTCGGCTCTGATCTTTTGATCTATGCCACCTTGGATCCTAACAATACGGAGACTAATAACATCGTTAAATGGATGGCATTGCAGTGGATTGGGTATCTAATTTCTTATTCCCTTATACTAACGCCTCTTCTATTCACCAAGCGATACCGGTTACTAATTCATGACTGGATGACGGGTACTATGGTGATTGATCGTCCCAGGAAATCTCCTCAGCAGCAGCTTGCGAAAGCAGCCTCCGAATACAAAGCACCCTTGCTCTCCTCTGATGCATATCCGAATAAAATTGGAGAGTTTACGATACACGGCGTCATCTCCTCATCACCAGAATCCGTCATTCTGTCTGCCCGTGATGAAAGACTGAATCGACTGGTATGGATATGGTTACGAAATTTAGATCAACCCGAGTTATCTCCAACGCGACGACAATGCGATCGCGCAACTCGATTGCGATGGTTAGCAAACGGACAGTTAGATCGATTGCAGTGGGACGCATTTCTAGCTCCCGCCGGTGCTCCTCTCAAACACTGGACCGCCCCAGATTCACCACTAACTTGGAAAGAATCCCGGGGGATATTACGACAGGTTGCCACGGAAATTGAAGAAAGTAATTGGGACGAACTTCCGTTGTTTATAAGCTCGCTTGACCAGCTATGGTTAGACTCGCGAGGGCGGCTAGTCTTAGTCGATTGGTCGACATCATTGGCACCCACCAAGAATAAAACTGTTCTGCCAACCAATGAGCATATCAAAGGTGTGTTGTGCGAAACTGCGAGGCTCTGTCTTTGTGGTAAGAGTTTGCCCATTGAGGGAGACCATCCTCCGGTTCCGGCCTTGGTTCCCATTCATGTTCGCGAGCTATTGGCAGGTTTGGCGCAGCCAGGTTCGCGCATGGCGAAGGGAAGAGAGGATCAGGATTTGGCATTTTCCGCAGCGCAGTTCGTCGAGGCGATTGACGCGCAAAGCCATAAACCAATTCAGCCGAACTATGAAAGTCGGTTACTTGGCCTAGGAGTCGTCGTGACTCCCGCATTACTCTTGGTGGGAATAATGTTCGTTTTATCAAGAATGAGTAATGTTCTTATACTAGAAAAGATATCTGATCAAATCGTTGCACCGGCGATAGTTCAGTGGTTGCTTGACGAGGATCACGGCAACGGATTGATCGATGCATCGGAGGGCGGTGATATTCCCTCAAGGGTGGAATTGCAATCATGGTTGTCCGAGCAGCCCAGTCAGCTGCCAGAGCACCTAAAAAATTACCAGAAACGATTTGCAGGTTTGAATTCGTTTTCAAGAATGTTGGCCACAGAGCTCAAGATGGTCGAGGATCCTGTTGAGCAACTCGAAAAGATCTCCATCGATGGGTCTGAAAGTAAATTGGTCGTCCTAAACTGGAAAGGGGATGGAGATCGAACCGAGTTCGAAATGAAAACATTGACTACACTCGTTCGCTCCCCCAAGAACATAAAAGCAGAGGAACTGATACGTATTGGGGCACTGGGCCTGACTATCGTTACAGTTAGCCCCTATTTAATCTGGATTGGATGGGCTGGAGTTACGGGCGGTGGCTTGGCGTTTTGGCTCTCGGGACTTCGAATTGTGAAATCGGATGGAGCTCCTGCCAGCTGGTTACTTCGGTTCGCCCGTCTAGTCGTCGCGGCGGTGCCGTTTCTTCTACTCCAAACCTTCATAACTTGTAACGATTTACTTAATCCGGATGGACTCTGGATGTCGCAGATCGCCCATCAGTTAATGCTTTGGCTTTTCTTAGTTTATGCCATTCTGATTGTTGCCTTTCCTCGGCGAGCGCCGCACGACTGGTTGCTCGGGACACATCTCGTCACAAAATAGTTTTGCGAGAATACGCAGGGTGCGAAAAAAATTCTATTTTTAGCGCTCTCATTTTGGTTTGACGACGGCTACTACATTGAGGCGAGGCATTTTTTGTCTCGTAAGTGTGTCTATTGTTGAGCGCAGGACCATGAGAACCCCAGTTATTCAAGCGATTGATGTTGGCAAAGCTTTCCGTACCACGAGAGCAGTGGACGGCGTTTCTTTTGAGGTTCGACGCGGCGAGATTTTTGCCTTGTTAGGGCCCAATGGAGCTGGAAAATCCACCCTCGTCCGCATGATGATCGGTATGATTCCTGCTGATCAAGGAGCCATTCGATGGCTCGATGACAATGGAAAGCAGATGGAATTAAATCCCTCGCAGATTGGATATTTGCCCGAGGATCGAGGGCTCTACAAGGACCAAAAGGTTGGTCGCATTTTGGAGTACTTTGGACAATTGCGGGGATTGACGATTAAGGATTCTTCCGAGGCAGTTTTACATTGGGCTGAGCGACTGGAAATCTCGCAATACTTGAACCAAAAATTGGAGACGCTCAGCAAAGGGAATCAGCAAAAGGTTCAGGTGGCAGCTGCTGTGTTACACAATCCGAGGGTCGCGTTTCTTGACGAACCGTTTTCTGGTTTAGATCCGATTAACCAGGAGTTGATGATTGCGTTGATCCGAAGGCTTAGGGATGACGGCACTACCGTTTTACTCAGTGCTCATCAGCTAGAGTTAGTGGAGAGGTTAGCGGATAGAGTCCTATTGCTTGCTCGTGGCAAGCAAATCGTCTCGGGAACCATCAATGAAGTTAAATCAGGTGAATACGGAGCATACTCGTTAAGGATTACCTTTTCTGAACCCATTCGGGAGCAAGATCTACAGGCATGGTCAAACGATTCTGGTCTCATTAATTGCGTGCTGAGCGACGGTCGTTACCTGAAACTGACGTTAAGGGACCGATCGGATGCGCATCACTATCTGCAACGAGCATCTTGTCTAGGCGATGTAGCAGATTTTCGTGGTGGTTATCTGTCTCTTCATGAAATCTATCTCAATGCAGTTAGCGGGCAGAGCAAGTCTGGCAAGCAGCAATTGTTGTCGGTTTGATCCATAGTTTTTTCGATAGTCCATTTTCACATAATCCCTAAACATACGACAGCGTTACCATAATGAATTGGCTTAAGACTTGTTTTACCGTCGCCCGTTGGGAATTCTTCCGTTATTTCAAATGGAAAGACCAGCTGATCGGTCTGTGTTCGTTATTGATCGGAGCTGCCATAGGATTCGGTGCTGTTCATCTCGCCAAATCTTCCAACAAAATAGAATTGGCGATTCTCGGCTCGAGCGATTCATTTTCTTTACCTGACAACGGAAAGTTAGCGAGAGCAGAAGGAACGTACGATGAGTCGGGGTGGAAAGAACTAGTTCAAGAGGGCAAGGTCGATGGTCTTTTGAAAATGACTCGAAATCCAGGAGAGCCGTTCCAATCGGAGTTGATTGTTCGAAAGGAGCCTGCTTGGCTAGAAGAATTACGTCCTATTGTTGAAGCCGAAAAATTGAAATGGGAAATTGATGAAGCACAAATAGCAGCCGTCACGGTTGCGAGAGTATTAACCCCGGCCACCATTCAAGTGACCTCACTTTCGGAAGGAGATGCCTCGAAAGTTGATCGCATAATTGCTTATGGAATGCTCATCGCGATGTTAATGACCAGTTGGATTGGTTTAGCATACATGATGACGGGGATCACCGGAGAGAAGCAAATGCGAGTCACGGAACAGATTGTCAGCGCGATACGGCCTCAAATGTGGATTGATGGCAAGCTCATCGGTATTACTGCTGCCGCCATAGGCTCGTTAGGTTTTCTATTCATCACGAGTATTATCTGTATCCCAGTCGCGTGGATGGTGGGATTCGAGTTTTCTCTTCCTGACTCGATTAAGCGTTGGGATCTGCTACCGCTATTGTTGGTTTACTATATTGGCGGCGTTTTTTTCTGGAATTGCTTTTACGCTGGCGTCACCTCGGTAATCAACGACCCGAATACATCGTCGCGAACATCGTTATTATTCCTGCCGATTTTGCCAATGATGGCTTCGACGCTAGTGATGTCGCAACCAGATGGAACTATGATGAGGATTCTTAGCATCGTGCCCGGTTCTTCATCAACCGCAATGCCAATCCGGTTGATTTTGGGGGAGGTGCATCTGTGGGAGCTGTTGTTGAGCGTGGTGATGCTCGCGCAAGGTGTATTCGTTCTTCGCGTTCTGGCCGGCCGTGTGTTTGCGGCCGGGATTATGTTGTATGGTAAAGAGCCCGGATGGGTTGATGTAATTCAGTGGGCCGTGACAAGAAAAATTGATGCGAATGGACTGCCAATACTAACCATCTTTGCAATTGTTATTGGTGCATCGCCACTATTTCAAGCTCGAGTTTACTCCCAGGAAAATCAACCAGCGGTAACGGTTACTCTCGACCGACAATTGCAATTGGATTCGTTCGACATGGTATGGCAAACGATTAAAGATGTTCACTGGGACGAAGATCGCGTTGGTGAAAGATGGGATAAGCTTCGAGAGGAATTACGCCCTCAAATTGAAAAAGCGAAGTCAATCGAGGAAGTCCGTAATGTTCTTGAAAAGCTACTTGGCCAATTAGGCCAATCGCACTGTGAAATTATTCCAATCGACTCATACGAGATTGTAGAAGAGCAATCTCGCATGGGAGGAGAAGGGTACAGCGGGTTGATCATTCGTTACGTTGAGAACGAACTAGTTGTAAGCCAAGTCCAGGTTAATTCGCCAGCGAGCCGTGCCGGAATCGAAGTTGGCTGGGTGTTACAGAGTATTCGTAGAAAAAGCGATCCCAATATCGGTAACGAAGCTGAAGATGTAGTGATTTCAGCTGCGGATCTAATCCATCGGACCAAGAAAAGTGTTGAAAATCAAGTGACCCGGTTTGATACAGCCCTTGGGTTGGCCGCAACAGGTTTGACATCTGGTTCTATTGGTGAAGCGATCGATCTCACATTCGTGGACAATCAAGATCGCCAGCAAACGATCGCCCTGATACTAGAAAAAGGGAATGGCGTCCCCACACGGATGGGACATCTTCCCCTTATCAATGTCGATTATCAATCGAGGCTGCTTTCTGAGAATGTTGGTTATATTTCCTTTAATGCATTTTTCGATCCGGCTCGACTTATGAAGGAGTTTCAGCAAGCACTTACCGTAGACTTTATCCAATCTAAGGGGCTAATCATTGATATGCGAGGCAATATGGGGGGAATGGTTTTGCTGACCATGGGAATGAGTGGCTGGTTCGCCGATGAGCGTGTGAAGTTAGGTGTGATGCAGATGAAGGGATCACCATTGAATTTGGTTATAAATCCTCGCAAGCCTCGTTACACAGCACCAATCGCAGTTTTGATCGATGAATGTTCGATTTCCGCCGCGGAGGTTTATGCCGGTGGACTACAAGATATCGGTGCAGCTAGAGTTTTCGGGCAGCGTTCTGCTGGACTCGTCTTACCATCTAATGTAACTAAGTTACCCAATAATGATGGTTTTCAATATGTCACTGCTGATTATGCATCTGCATCGGGGCGAGTTCTTGAGGGGCATGGTGTGGAGCCAGACGAACCCATTGTTTTGACGAAGCAAAGTCTAAGACGCGAGACTGACCCAGTTCTGGCTGCAGCAAAACGTTGGATACTCAGTCAGTCCAAGTGAAGTCAAAGTACGCCGAATAGTATGTTGTATACAACTTTTTCATCTTAAAGAGGAAATCTGTTATGTCGATAAAGCGAATTACTTACGTTTCGTTCGTGGCGACGCTAGTAGCGTTGAGTGTAGGCTTTTCACAGAGTGTGGAAGCTCGGTTACATCCCGGGCTGAGCTGCAATGCGGAGAAAGCTGACGAAAAATCAGACAACGACTTGCCATCTGCCGAAGAGATTTTAAATCTCTACGTCAAGGCATTGGGGGGTAAGGAAAAACTGCAAGCGATAAAAAACATGGTTAGCAATGGATCGCTAGCCATTCCGGCAGCGGGCATAAAGGGCGAGGTTGTGATTCGTCAAGCCACGGATGGAAAGTTCAAGATGACGGCCGAGATTCCTGGAGTCGTTGATTCGGAAACAGGTTCAGACGGCAAGGTGATTTGGGAAGTCTCCAGCGTAACCGGAGCGGAGTTACTGGAAGGAGTAAGAGCGGACCAAGCTCGATTTCAGATGGCTCTATTTCCGGCTCTCGACATGAAGAAATTCTTTGAATCGATGGAATGTACCGGCAAAGAAAATTTCGCGGGTGAGGAATGCTACGTCGTTATCTACAAGAACAAAAAAACCCCTCCGATGACCACCTATTACTCCGTCAAAACGGGACTCGAGCGAGGCAATCGCCTCAATACGGTTACAGCTATGGGGGATCTTAACATTGTGACCGAGGTGAAAGCCTACGCCGAAGTAGACGGAGTCAAGTATGCAAAGGAAGTCGAAGCAACGCTACCCAATGGAATGAAACAGTTGATTTCAATGGATAAAGTCGAGTTAAATGCCAAGTTCGGAGACAATGAATTTGTTCCTTCTTCCGAAGTTACAGACTTGATCAAGAAATAGTTTATCGCGGTTGGTTTACTACCATGACTTTTGGATTGGCAACGTGAGTTGCGAAACGAATTGGTCTGTCTTAAGGGATGTATGGCGAGGGGGAAACGAATAGCCACTCGCCGCAGTGGGGCAGGACTTAGTCGGAGGGCGTATGCTGCCCATTTGAGGACTAGCCAGTTGGCCTCAATCTTTCGAAGCATAGGAAATCTAGTCGATTTCACTTACGGATTCGAAGCGGTTCTCGCGATCCCAACAATGGTTGTTACAATTGGAGCAACTGTCCATGTGTAGAAGGTCGCTGAGAAAAGGGTGGAAATCGTGCCGAACGAGGCATCCGGTGTTCTAAAATTCGAATGTCCAAAATGCTCCAAGCGTTTGAAAGCTCCCGAAAAACTCTCGGGAAAGAAGCTTTCGTGTCCACATTGCGGCGCATCGATCTTGGTTCCTGGCGTGGTTAAAACGGTCGCCGTGGAAGATGATTGGTTGGAGCTAGACCAACCGGAGGTTGCAAAAGAGCCAGACCGGGAAGATGCATATCCCATCGCCGACCCTGGCGCGAATTCCGATCAGGATCTGAATCTGGAGCCAGTCTCAAAAAATCCACAGGTACAACAACCGTCCAAAGGGGCCGAAAGCAAAAAGGTCAGTATTTTTGATGACGATCTGCCAGATCTCGCGCCGATTGATTTCCCAGAACCAGAATCTGCCCCTGATGCAGCCACGACCAATGCAAAACCTTCTGGCAAAACCCCGACGGTGAAGACCTCTCCGGATAACGCGGCTTCATCGATATTGGATTCACTCGACGACGACATTCCACTTGCTCCATTAGCTCCGCCTAAGAAGAGTGCAATTCAAAAAACGATTTCTAGTTCGGCATTGGAAGAATTGATGTTGGAGAGCGAAGCGCTCATTAAAACCAGCGACCTCGACGTTGGAGATGAGTTCTCGTTTAAGTGTAAAGTTTGCGGTACAAGTCTTTATGTTCGTGAATCCCAAATTGGCACACTTACCCGATGCCCAGACTGCTACTCCGAGTCGGTTGTTCCCAAGCCTACTATAAAGCCAAAAAGAGTCGGTAGTGTTCGCGTTCGAGAAAACGCTGATGTTGCACTTGCTCCTGTGGATGCCAAGTCGATTCGAGATCCCAAGGGTAGCAAGGCAGAAAGCGAAATCATTCTCGAGCGAGCCAAGGTTGAGATCGATAAAGAAAAAGAGGATCTTGAGGGCATTCAGGGATCGTTTGATTCCAAGCGATGGATCACGCTTGTATTTTGGTTCTTGCAAGACCCCTCAATCATTATCGTTTCGATCGTATTAAGTGGTGTTTGTGCGATTTGGATGGCAGCTGTAGGTTGGATACCCGAGGCATTGGAACTTGAAGGGGCGGGAGCATCCATGGCCAGAGCGGCGGTGTTCTTCATTCCCTTTATACCGTTGGTCGGCGCGTGTCTCCTGTTGGGTTTGTCTATTTTTATGATGGTTGCTAACCAACTAAAAAGAATGGATGACTGGCCGTTCAGTCGAATAGGCGACTCTTTGGGTGAATTATTTATGTTTTTGAGTGCAATAGCGATAGCATCCGTTCCTGGTGGGATGATCGGTCTGCCGCTGAATAGTCTTTTGGGTGGAATACTCGGCACGGTAGCATGTTCCTTTGTTTCGATTTGGATTCTGTTTCCTTTCTTTTTTTTAAGTATGGCAAACAATAATCGAATCACCGAACCGTTTTCCAAAGTCGTTTTTGACTCTCTGAAGGGACGGGCGGATGCTTGGGGTGCCATGTATCTTCAGACCATGTTGGTATTTGCTGGGTTTTTCGTAATCATTAATCTTGCTATGCAGCCAGGGCTTATTGGCGAAATCATCCTGGGACTCAGTCTGCCAATGTTCATCTTTTTTTGCATGAACCAATACGGACTTCTCGCGGGTCGATTGAGCGATGTCACCGAGTTGGGGTTCGAAGGAGATTTCTCTCAAGATAACGAAGATGAGTAGTTGTTTGATCAAGGATGATTGCTCATGAAATCTCATAAACCTAAGTCTAGAACTCTGGCTGACTTTATAAAACGTGGACCGGATGCAGAGGTGGATTCAACCTCTTTTCTTGAAGACCCTGATGCAATCGAATCGATTGAGACCACGCTGGAACGTCACGAGCAGGAGCTCGATGCGAAAAAGAATAAGACGTCCAAAAACAAAAAGCGGCGAACCGACCTTTCACAGGATGACGAATCCAAATCAGTTGAAGACAAGTTAGTCACCGAGAGGCTTGCGAACCGTCAAGCACAGATTGCAGAGTCGTCTAAATTAGACCAGGCCGATCACGTAAAGAGTGTCAAAGCCAAGGGGCCGGAGCTCTTGGATGCCATAATTGATCATCCCGACTTTCGACGCGTCGCTAAAGCGTGGACGGAAAAGAATCCCATATGCTGGGAGGGAGCTTGGCCGGGTGCGATTGCTCCCCTCGTGGCAGCTACATGGAGACGTTATCAACGACCGATAGTGGTTGTTTTGGCGCAACATCAAGACGCGGATGGGATCGCTCGCGATCTAGATTTCTTTCTGGAAGACAACACCGACGTCTTTCCGCCCGCTTCGGACGAGATATTGGATGACGCACTACAGCAATTAGAGGTAATTCAGCGTCTTCAAGTTCTATCCCACTGGGAGTCGTATCGTGACGCTCCAAAAAAAGTGGCACCACCAGTGGTTGTGACGACTTTGCAAGCATTAATGCACAACGTCCCGAGTCGACATCAACTCAAAAACGATCGTCGAAGCCTAAAAGTCGGACAGCGAGTTAACCTCATCGATCTAAAGAAATGGTTAGCGGATAATGGTTATCGCTCAACCACAAGTGTTCAGATGCCTGGTGAGTTTACCGCCAGAGGTGGTATATTGGATGTATTTCCACCCGATTGTGCAGAGCCTCGGCGCATCGAATTGTTTGACGATGAAGTGGATTCGATTCGATCTTTTGATTCTATATCGCAACGATCCATGGAACGCATGGATAGAGTGGACTTTATCGCAGCCGATGAAGCCGTAAAGGATGAAGCGTCGTTCTTAGAGTATTTTACCGAAGATACGATGATTCTCATTCAAGAACCGATCGCAGCCATTCATCATGCAGAGGCGTATTTAGCCCGCGTACCTTTCCCCGATCGATTTCAGCAGCCCGCCACTGTCTATGCGCAACTGACTACCTTTGCATTCGCACAGGCTGCACAATTAGCGGGGGAAGGGTACCTCGGCTCGCTGGAAAGAGTCCCCATTCAAGATGTTCAGCGAATCGGCGGAGAGCTAGAGAATTTGGCTCGCGATTTAGATGCTGCGATTGGAGCCGATCGTGTAGCGGTTCTGGCGTGCGTGAACGAGGGTGAGTTAGGGCGAATGCATGATTTGCTCCAGAACTCGGAAGCATACCGCTCTCAGCGTATTCATATAGAGATTGGCCTGTTGAGCAGCGGATTTGAGATTGCGCCAAAGGGGCCGATGGTCTTGACGGTCAGCCAGTTACTACGGCGCACAACACTCAGAAGAGCTTCTAAGAAACATGCCTCGCGGGCTATTGATAGCTTCTTAGATTTAAAGCCAGGGGATCTTGTCGTCCATCTTTCTCATGGGATTGGCATTTATCTCGGGATGGAGTTAATTGAAAAGAATGGTCAAAAGTTCGAACATCTTGCCATCGAATTTGACGGAGGAACCAAACTGTACGTACCAAGCAGTAAGATTGATTTGGTACAGAGATATGTCGGAGGAACAAAGACCAGGCCTAAGCTTGCCAAAATTGGAAGCCAAACATGGGGACGTCAGAAGAAAGCGGCGGAGGAGGCGGTCAATGACATGGCTGCTGAACTTCTTGAGTTGCAAGCACAACGGCGTGGCGAATCTGGAATCTCTTTCAAACCAGACTCCGTATGGCAGACGCAATTCGATACTTCTTTTCCTTACGAAGAGACTCCTGATCAGTTAACCGCCATTGCTGCGACGAAATCCGACATGATGTCAACGCGACCTATGGAGCGGCTTATCTGCGGTGACGTCGGATTTGGCAAAACCGAGGTGGCAATGCGGGCTGCCTTTAAAGCGGTCGAGAGTGGTTATCAAGTGGCGGTCTTGGTCCCCACAACCGTGCTAGCAGAACAACACTTCAAGACATTTGTTGCTAGGATGGCCGAGTTTCCATTTGAGATTGCCAAGCTAAATCGATTTGCAACGACCGCACAGCAAAAAGAAACGGTAAGAAGACTCGCTAAGGGGCAGGTCGATATTATCATTGGAACCCATCGAGTCGCTTCCGCAGATGTGCGGTTTTATAATTTGGGTCTCTTAATCATCGACGAAGAGCAAAAGTTCGGTGTTGAACTGAAGGAACGGTTGAAGCGAGTCGCAACCAAGGTCGATGTACTGACTCTCTCGGCAACACCCATACCCAGAACGTTACATATGTCGCTTGTGGGGGTCCGTGATATTTCCAACTTGGAAACCGCACCGCAAGAGCGGATGGCGGTTGAGACTCGGGTCGCCCGATTCGACGAAAAGCTTATTCGGAATGCGATTCTTCGAGAACTAAACCGAGATGGACAAATCTATTTCGTTCACAACCGAATCGAAGATATGCCGGTCCTCTATTCGAGGTTACAGCGGATTGTTCCCGAGGCACGAATCGTCATCGGGCATGGGCAAATGGAAGAGGGGGAATTGGAGAAAGTGATGGTCGAGTTTATCGAGCATCGCGCCGACATCTTGCTATCGACTACGATTATCGAAAGTGGTCTCGATATTCCCAATGCGAATACCATGTTTATTGATGAAGCCGATCGTTATGGGCTCTCCGAGCTCCATCAACTTCGAGGACGCGTCGGACGATACAAAAATCAAGCTTACTGTTACCTGCTGGTCGATAAGTCCAAACACTTGAATCCCGAAGCTGCTCGGCGTCTTCATGCAATCGAAGAATTCTCCCAATTAGGGGCTGGGTTCGGTATTGCGATGAGGGACCTCGAGATTCGGGGGGCCGGCAATCTGCTCGGTACCCAGCAAAGTGGCCATATCGCGGCCGTGGGGTACGAACTGTATTGCCAGTTACTAGAGAACGCAGTTCGAGAGTTGACGAAACAGCCTCCAAAACTCAGTATCGATGTCGAGCTTAATTTACCGATCGAGGCTTATCTCCCGGCAGATTACGTTCCCGAAATGAGGCACAAAATCGACATATATCGCCGCCTAAGTCGCGTCCAGGACGTCCAAGCGATCGTCGATATCCGCAAAGAACTAGAAGATCGGTTCGGTAAGTTACCCGCAACTGTAGAGCGTTTACTTACTGTAGCTGAGTTGAGGATGGATGCTACCATTTGGTCCATTCGCTACATCGGAATTGAAGACGAATATCTAGCATTCCATTTTACCGATCCGAGAAGAATCGATCAGCTGGCACGCACCCATCAAGGTAAATTGCGAATCACGAGTTCGACTCATTGTTATTGGCCCCTTCGACCGAGCGTCTCTGCTGTTCCATCGCATAAGCTGGATCGAATGACAGCAAAACCTACTCCACCAAAGCCTCCGGAGCCAATCGAGGCGATCATCAAGAAGACAGACTTCATTGCTTTGCTCCAATCAATCTTGCAAGCGTAGTGGATGATTCGCTACAAGCCACGATAATGTAGGCTCGCCTAAGTTTTGCTAGTCCGAGAACGCAATTCCGGAGGATGGCTTCGCGTGTTTGCAAAGGCATTGGGCTCTCATTACGGAGCTCTCACAACCGGGCTCTCATTGAGAAGAAATTGTAAACGATTGAATTGCCATGAATAATGATTGGTGCAACGAAAACCGCGTGTTAAGGTACCAATTCGCGGTGCGGATTGGATTGTTTTTCGCCATCTTCGGGGTTGCATTCCCTGTAGCAGCCCAGAATCGATATCGTCCTTATCAACCTGTTTCTCAGCAGTCTTCAACGTCAGAGAGCCAGGTCACACAGCAACCGACTCCACAGTTTCCGAGTTCTGTGAATCAGGATTCTCCTGTCAATCCTACCAAGAATCTGGAACAGCCAGTTTTTATTGCAGACCGGGTGATGACCTCGTCACCGACACTGGATTATTCAAGACAAAATACGGAGCAAATAAACCAACCAGCACAACTTGATTCGTTAACAACGAATGCTAGCCCTCCAATCGACTATACAAAATTCGAAGGTGGAACTCTGATCGCGGTCGTTGGAAAAGAGCCAATATTGCTTGGCGATATCATCGACGTGCGAAAGGTACCTGCGCAACAGAAGGAGCATCCATCATTTGAGGCCATGCTTCGAAAGTCGTTAACGGAAAAGATTCTTAAGAAATCCTTGGCACAGAAATTTTTTAATGACCAACTAGTAGGTAAACCAGTTAAGGAGCGAAAAGAAGCCGAAGGTAAAATGAAGACCAAGGTGACGCAGGTTTTCTACGATGAGATGCTGCCTAGCATCATGAAGGATCAAAAGTGTGAATCGCTTGACGAGTTTTGTGCTTTGATCGAGAAACAAGGTCTAACGCTCCAGGGGCTCAAAGAGAATTATGCCGAGTCGATTCTGGCACAGCAGTGTATCCGAGAAAACGTGCCGAATAAACCACCCGTTTTGTTGGAGGAGATGAGTCTATACTACGATGAGCATCTGGCTGACTTTCAACAGAAAGCTAAGGTCCGCTTTCAGATTCTAACAGCCCTTTTCTCCAAGTATCCCACACGTGAAGAAGCCGAAAAGGCCATCGCTGAAATGGGGGATGAAGTATTTTTCGGGAAGCCATTCGAAACAGTTGCGAAAAGTAAATCGTCCGGCATGAATGCAGAGACCGGTGGCTACGTAGATTGGACCAATCAGGGTGCTTTGAAAAGCAAAGAGCTGAACGATGTATTGTTTAGCATTGATCTGAATGGACTCAGTAGAATCGTCGAAGATACAAACGGTTACCATATTGTCAGGGTTCTGGAACGGCAAGAGGCCAGGTTGATTACGTTCGCGGAAGCACAATCTGAGATCAAAAAGAAGCTAATCGAGTCGAAAAAAGAAAAGTTACACAAAGAGTTTTTAGAGAAGGTTAAACAAGAGACCGCTGTCTGGAGTCGCTGGCCCGAAGACTACCCCAATGCAAAACCACTTTCCGAATTGGAGTGGTAAACGTGATGGTACGAGCGAGACTTGGGTGGACAATTTACACTCCTACTTGGCTTGTGCTGTGCTTTTGGCTTACCCTGCTTCTGGGAATTTGTACTTCGCAGGAGATGGACCGCAGCGCTGTTGCGGATGGCGAACTACATGATATTCAATTTGTGACACTCGACCGAATGATTGCAGTTGGGGATCGCGGATTGATCCTGGGTTCTGACAATGCGGGTAAAACGTGGAGTGTGCGGAATTCACGATCTGAATTTACACTATATAACGTCTGTTTCGTATCAGAATCAGTCGGATGTGCAGTTGGTGGTACAGTAGATCCGTTTACGCATCGCAGTCGGGGGATTGCGCTAGTTACGA
Organism: Pirellula sp.; assembly: GCA_046318795.1. Lineage (GTDB taxonomy): Bacteria > Planctomycetota > Planctomycetia > Pirellulales > Pirellulaceae > JBKCUI01. Next base: position 113,574 of record JBKCTT010000091.1, on the reverse strand, counting down.
GAGATGGCGGTAAGAGTTGGGTACGATCTCAGAGCAGTTTGCCGCGACTGACAGGTATTGCTCTAGAAACCTCATCCTGTTTGATTGCATGGGGCGATTGGTCAACCACGGAACAGTCGTCTATTTTTCTATCGAAAGATAATGGCTTGAATTGGACGCCGATCGTGGCACCTTGTGGTCACATTGAATCGGTAGGAGTGGAACGGTTAGCTACAGGGCAGGCTCATCAGGCTTCAAATCGATTCGGCGCTGCTGGGAACCGCCGGATAGTGATTGATCGGTTAAGTCGTTGTTTTTTAACCGAAGATGGCGCCAGCTATGAAATGGTTCCTATTCCAGGAGTTTCATCGGATGAACCGATTCGATCATGTTGCCACAGTGGAGATAGGTGGTGGGTGTGTGGCGACAATGGTATGTTACTTAGTTCAGAGGACGGAAAGGGATGGACGCAACACTTTCTTCCTGGCATCAAATCGGATTGGGATTTGATATCATTGCGTGATGTCGTGGCGAAAGACAATGAGATCTGGGTCTGCGGAAATCCTGGATCAATCGTTTGGTATTCCAACGATGGTGGGCAGGTTTGGAACGTCATTCCAACTAACAGTAACGCGACTGCAAACGCGCTCTCTACCTTTGAAAACACCGTCGTCGCGTATGCCGGTGCCATGGCAACGATAAATGTTTCTCGAAACAATGGCTCCGCGTGGCGGCTTGCTCATCAATCGACTAGCCGATTAAGTACCTTAAACGTTGCAAGCTCGGCGGATCGAATTGCGTGGGATCTTTTAGCGGTCATCGCCAAGGATGCTAGACAATCCGCAGGGTGCGTCGTGGTGCACGACCAAAATCTCGAACAAAGATCGGCTTACAGGCCGGAGCAAGCAGTGAGAACGGCCTTGGCTGCAAAACGAATGGAACTTTCTACAGCCGAGACACTCGCTTCGTTTCCGGTCGGTGATTCTGTTAGTCATCCACGTTGGACGGACGTGGGGCATTACGGTCAAAATGGTTCCCTTTTACAAGCTCCGACGACAAAGCTCTTGCGCAAGTTAGTTCATACTATTCGTGCTTCTAGACCCGATCTGATTGTTACCGAATGCGGGGGCTCGGGATCTAGTCTTCAGAAGAAACTTTCCCAGTCGGTCGAGTTGGCGACGACGTGGGCTAGTCGACGTGACTACGCTCTGTTTTCAGACGAGTCGAAGATTCCGAATAATCAATGGGCTGTTCAGCGTACTTTGTACCGAGGTGAGTTAAGCAGTGGACGGCAATTCCACCCCTCCATGATTCTGAAAAATGTTGGGATGGTACTCGGGGAGATCGTCGGCCCCTCTCTTGCGATTGCAAATATGCCTGACGAGTCATCTCTTAATTCACATTGTCGATTGAGATATCGTTCTGGAGCGAACGCATCGGCCGGTCTGCTTAATCCTTTAGATGGGCTCACGCGCGACGGGCAGACGACACTTAAGGAGAAAATCTACGGCGCTTCGCGAGCTGGACTTCTCGTTTCGACAGCCAATTGGTTTAACTCGGGTAGCTTGCTGAAATATGAAATCTCCAATCCTCTTATCCGTGACACCACTTGGGAAGCTAAATTAAGTCAATCGGCAAAGATGATTGAGCCAGAGTCAAGGGCAGTTGTTCTGATCGATATCGCTCGAGAGGCTCGACGTTCTGGAAATTGGAACATGTGGTCGAGTACACTTGAGTATTTAATCGCTAACGATTCGAAATCATCTTATGCAGAATTCGCACAGTTGGAGTTAATGCGTTACACAGGTAGTGCGGAAGTCAATCAGATGCTGAGTAAGTTGCTGCAATCTAATCACACTAGGAACGATGAACTGCCAGCGAATACAACCATTGCTACGCAGTATTCTCCATTTGGAAAGGATGGAGATACCAATATCAAACCCGCTAGCTACGCCCATAGGCCTCAACGTATACCGATCGCAACAGGTTACGGATTGCCTGAGTATTATCGCTTGTTAGCCAATATCCCCGATGCATGGGTGCCGTACCGCCTTGATCCAGAATGGGGGTGGTTAATTGCATCGCGTTTTCGGCAATATCAATCCGCCAAGAGTGAACCAACAGCAGCGGAACCTTATCAACTACACGTACAGTCTTCCAACTTTTTCCCTCGCCTTTCGGAAAATCTGTTAAACTGGCAGATGGTTCAGTCACAGGAAAACTACCTCAGTAGGTCAAGTGAATTTGCAAACGACACAAGGAATAAATCGTTACCCGCGATTCCAAAGACAAGCGAGCGTCCGTATTTGGACGGTGAGCCTAGCGAAGAGATATGGAAAAGGGCTCTTCGACTGGAATTGAAGGACCCGTGGGGAGAATCGGGAGCTACCACAGTTTCCATTATTAGAGACGATGAGTTTATCTATCTGCTTTCGCAATCCACCGAATCAGAGCCAGTGGCCAATGGTTCTATTGCTTCGGTTCGCAAGCGAGATTCGCTTGATGTTGGGCAGAATAGCATCCGACTCCGGATTGATTTAGATCGTGATTACGCGACCTGGTTCGAATTTGGATGGAGTGATTCTGGCGAAGTGATTGACCTTTGCAACGACATGTTAAACTGGAATCCAGAATGGTACATGGCATCAAAGCCGACAGCTTATGGATGGAATGCTGAGATTGCGATTCCAATCGAGGAGCTGGTATCAACGGACAATCCGATATCTAGCATGATGACGCACGTAGGGATCAATGTGATCCATTCTGTGCCCGGTAGAGGAGCACGAGTCATGGCACCGGCTGTGTCAGATCGCTTTCAGTCCGATCAGTGGACCATCATCAAGTGGTAGGGGTGTACGCCAATACCGGGCGAATTCCGTAGTTCGAGTTAATATCTAAGCGGATCTCCATTGAGCCTAAATGATTCACGCTTGCTCAATCATGGTAAACGGTTCAAACTAGTATTCTGGATTTCCGGTCGTTTTCCGGACTTGAACGAGATTTCCTCCCTCAACTGCATTTCGCGGAGCGAATATGAATCAAAAGGTCGCGCACGCCTTGCATTATCTACTCTGTAAATTCTCCCCGCTTCTGATGTTGGCCGTTTTAGCAGGGCTATTGTGTTACCAGCGATCACTTATGGCAACGCACCCCGTTTCGCTCAGCAGCGCCATAGTCGAAGTACGAGAGGACGAGTTAGTCGTTGATCTAGAAATCATGCTCGAAGATTTGGTCATGTATCAGTCTTTGGCCGCGGATGGGGAAATGCGTTACCCTGCAGAGTTGATGTTGCAAGCGGCTAAGCAGCATCGTGATTTTTTGCTGGAGTACTTTTCGATTCTTGACGGCGATGGCAATCGACTTAAGGAATCCAGTGTGACAGAGAACTTCGAACAAATTTCGGCCGAAGGAGTACTCCAAGGCGAGTTGATGAGCAAGGTCGTGACGTATCGCGTGCAATATCCATTCATGAATAGCAAACCGAAGTTCCTGACTTTCCTACAAACTTTTGGAGGTAAGAACTCAGCATTACCTGCCATCATGGATTTAAGTGTTTGGCATCGCGATCGATTGGAGCATTCGTCTCAGTTGGCCTATGGAAAGCCACAGTCGTTTAAGTTTGATTGGGAACGCGCCTATGAAAACAAACGCCCGAGCTTCGCTGAGTTGCGCAAGAAACGAAAAGAGCAATTCGAAGATTCGCTTGGTATAGCAAGCTACACAGGTTTGTATTCGTTTGTTTACATCAATCGATTCGAAGTACGGCATGAGTTGCTCGTGCCGTTACTAACTCTCGAGGAATGGGTCAAGGTGCCAAGGAAAGATCCCGACTATTTGGAGATGGAGGAACAGTCCGCTGCTAAGGAGAGTATTGCCCGATTTTTTTCTGAGAAGAGTAGCGTGCAAATAGACGGATTAGATAATGTCGGTTCCTTAACAAGACTCAATTTTTTTGGATTGGATATCGCTGACTTTGCGTTGAACGCAGACCCACGTAAAGTGAGTGTTCACCAGGCTAGGGTTGGGATCATTTGGACCTATCCGACTAAAGTAACGCCTAAGGATGTTGTATTTACTTGGAAGGGCTATTCCGAGTTTTCGCCGTTTCTCAACTCAGTCGTTCTGGTTGGAAATGATGCTCCCATGCGGCATGTCTTTCACTCCCTAGAACCTGAATTGAAGTGGAGCGGAGATTTGCTTGCTCCAAAGAATGAACGAGTCGCGGTCCTAAGTAACAATCCAACAGATCAAGAAGCAAAACAGTTATCTGAGGCCATCCTGTCCAATATTTATCGCGCTTTTGATTTTCGAGAAGATGAGGATGTTTATGCGGCATTAGAAAGCGTGGTTGATGGACCTGTGCTCCGAGACATTTACTTGCGGGTGAAGCGTTCGTTGATCATGGCGGAGCAAGGTGGCTCGGTGGCACATGCGAATGAGATTATTGTTAATGATATTACCAAGATTGGCAAAAAGAGCTTTGACTACGAGGTGAAGTGGAACGTCGTAAGTGTGTCCGAGCATTGGGGGCATATTCATAAGCAGACAACGGAGTTTAGGGCGAGACTATCATTGATACAGAAGAGTGGCTTCTGGAAACTGATTGCATTTCAGTTGCTCGACGAAAAGAAAATCAAGTTTGAGACATCCATCCGCGGCAATGATCAGCGTTCATAACTTAAAGCACCAATATGGAGAGGGCGGGTTCTCTCTGGCTATTCCATCACTATCAATCGAACCAGCAGAGTCGATCGCACTGGTTGGTCCCAGTGGTTCGGGGAAAAGTACGTTGCTGAATCTCATTGCAGGAACGATACCGATTCAGCATGGGCAAATTGTCGTAAATGGGACGCGAGTTGATCTTCTCGGGGAAGCGGAAAAGCGACGCTATCGCGTCCGTGATATTGGCTTTGTGTTTCAAGAGTTGGAGCTTATCGAACATCTTTCGGTTCGAGAAAACATTCTCTTGCCATACCTAATAAATCGCGCGTCGCAATTTACGAGGGGGGTCGACGACAGGTGCCTAGCACTGGTAAGAAACGTTGGCTTGACCGACAAACTTGAACGACGCCCCCAGCAACTTTCCACCGGGGAAAAGCAGAGAGTCGCTATATGCCGGGCTTTGATCACGTCACCGGCGGTGATTCTAGCTGACGAGCCAACGGGTAGTTTAGATCCCGCTAAGTCTTCGGAGATACTGGACTTACTATTGCAGCAGTCAGCAGACTGCGGGTCGTCATTACTGGTCGTTACTCACGACCATTCGCAACTCAACCGTTTCTCGCGAACGATTGACATGAACACCCTAAACCAAATCAGTTTGTAAGCGACTACTAGCAGGTTTGCGACTAAGCTTGCAATGAAGTCTCGATCAATTGCGCAATGAGTGGCAGAAGCTGTTTCTTGCGACTCACGATGCTGTCGAGTTGATACAGGTTGCGATCTAATCGAGGGTAATTGATTTCGTCCCAAACCTCAGAAACATGCGAGAGTAACAGTAGGGAACCATTGCTGACGACGTCTGTTACGAGGAGTGCAGAGAACTCAAGATGGTTTTTGCGAGCCATCTTTTCGAGGGCGGCGAGCAAGTCATCCCGTCGATCCCAAAACAGATCGAAGCCGATTTCTTCGATTTGAGAAATCGAGAATCTTTGGCCATGCTCGACGAACTCTTTACAGTCTTCCGTGATGACCTCGTCAGCGCAGCAGGTTCGCAAAGCCGAACCAATAGCGAAGAAATCATTGGCATATTGCTTTAAGTCAACCTCAACAAGTGTTGAGAGCCAACTCAGGATCTCTCGATCAATGTCTGTTGTTGTAGGGGATCTCAAGTACAGAGTATCTGAGATAATCCCGGATGCCATGCATAGCGCGATTCCGGGGTCGGGCGTCAACCCGGCTGCACGAAATTGCCTAGCCACCAACGTGCAAGTAGAGCCAACGGGTTCGTTGATGAAACGAATCGGTTGTGTGGATTTGAGGCCACCTCCCAAACGATGGTGGTCGAGAACTTCGAGAATGTCTGCCTCTTCTGCTCCCGTTACCGCTTGTCCCAGTTCGTTGTGATCAACCAAAATCAATTTTGGCTTGGGTGGATTTACCAAATCCGATTTGGAGAGAACGCCGACCAATTCTGCTTTGTCATTCACAACGGGAAAAATCGATTGCGATGAACCCTCGACAATTTCGCTAGCATCTTCGATCGGCATTTTCGCGGGCAAGGATGTAAACGACGTATCAACGGCCGAATCGACGAACTGAGCCGACTTGATCCGCATGGTTGTTGTCGCGGTATCGAATGGACTCTTGATGACCGATACCTTTCTTGCTTTAGCTAATTCAACAAGTCCAGAGGAAAGTTCATATCCGCCGGTAACCACTAGTGCGCGAACTCCATGTTCAATTGCAGGAAGTTGGATGGTGGGACGATCCCCGCTAACGACAATAAGATTGTCTGCTTGGAATCGCTGCATACGTTCAATGAATCCCCCGGCGCTCATCGCCCCCACCATCACGAGGAGTTCATCCTCTTGAAGCGGTTCAATACAGTGCTGAAATTCTCCCCCGACAACGTCACAAATTCGATGCAAGTTACTTGATACGGTTCTCGTCACCTGGGGGTCTTGATCAAAGTTCAGAATGATTTCCATCAGTTTGATCAACGATAAAAGGCCGACGACTTTTTGTTTCTCGTCGACGATTGGAATCGCACGAAGTTCTTTGGCGTGCATCTGCTGATAAACATTGTAGAACACGTCACCGTAGCGAGCGGTGACAACATTTTTCTGGCAGACGTCTTCCACCTCGGGGCGAACATCCATGACCATTCGGGGGGCTGCTAGCTTTGCTTGCTTAAGGACGTATTCGGTACGCTTGTTGGGGGTACCGCAGCAGGCCGCTATCGCATCAGGTCGCGTGGTTTTTTGCAGTAGGTCCGCGTAGGCAATTGCTGAGCAAATCGCGTCCGTGTCAGGATTTCGGTGGCCAAAAACTAGAACACTCATTTAAACCAACAGTCGTAGGGAAGAAACCGGAATCAATGCAACGCAACTATGTCTTAGCATAGCACACACTTAGGTTACCCGTCCCGAGGGATCGGGCGAAACCCCTATTGCAAAGTGTCGCACGTAACGCGAACATCTTCTGAAGGAGACTGTCATTTGTTCGGCAGTCCGACGTTTCGTTGTCCACCCGCAGCTACGCCCAACCGTGCTGGGGTAAGGAAAGGTAAAAAAATGCTGGAAATCCAACTTCCCGATGGCACCATTGTTGAGCATTCCGATGATGCGAGCCCCCTGAGCGTGGCAGAAAAAATAGGTTCACGACTCGCCAAGGCGGTCGTTGCCGCCAAGATCGGGGACCAAATTGTCGATGCGATGCGGCCCCTAAAGTCTTTTGCTGGGAAGGGGCCCATCCCCTTGAGATTGCTCACCGAAAAAGATCCGGAGTCGTTAGGGGTTTTGCGGCATTCTTGTGCACACGTGATGGCTCGTGCCATCATGAGACTCTACCCGGATGTATCGCTAGCGTTTGGGCCAACCATCAACAATGGGTTCTACTACGATTTTGATTTACCTCACAAACTCAACGAAGGTGACTTTGCCGCTATTGAGGCGGAAATGGCCAGAATTGTTGAGAAAGCCGAACCGTTTGAACAGTTTTCCTTGGACCGGGATGGGGCCGTAAAGCTTTGCTCCGACATGAAGCAATCGCTCAAGGTGGAGCATATTCAAACAGGATTGGCGTCTCACGAAATGCTCGGGTTTTATCGCCAAGGGGAATTTGTCGATCTATGTCGCGGACCTCACATCCCTGATGCAGGGCGAATCAAGGCCTTTAAGGTTATGAGTGTTGCTGGCTCGCACTGGAAGGGTGATACCTCGGGTAAACAGTTACAACGCGTTTACGGCACCGCTTGGTTTAGCCCGAAGGACCAGCAAGCTTATCTGGATCAGTTGGAAGAGGCTAAAAAGCGAGATCATCGTGTCATCGGCAAGAAGCTCGGACTTTTTCAGATTAGTGCCGAAGTTGGTCAAGGAATGTGTTTGTGGCTTCCCAAAGGAGCCCGCGTGCGAGGTCTTCTCGAGGAGTTTCTCCGCAAAGAGATGCTCAAACGAGGTTACGAACCAGTCTATAGTCCCCATTTAGGGCGGGTTGAGCTTTACGAGACCAGCGGACACTTCCCCTATTACCGTGACAGTCAATTCCCACCTTTGTTTGTGAACGATGCGGGAGCACTGGTCGATGCGTGGATTCGTCGTTTACAGGAAGCCGATGGTCTCTCTGCGCTCCAAGAAACGGCATTTCTCCAATCAGCCGAAGTGCTCGGGTGCGAGCTGAAGGGATACAGCTCGAATCTACCTGTGGCAGAGCGAGTCGCTATCCTACAAACTTGGCAGCGGGGCCACGAACGGTATCTGGTCAAGCCGATGAATTGCCCACACCACGCCCAAATCTTCAAGGCAATGCCGCGTTCTTATAAACAGCTTCCGCTTCGGCTTTTCGAGTTTGGAACCGTTTACCGTTTTGAGCAAACAGGTGAGCTCAATGGAATGTTGAGAGTTCGTGGATTAACGCAAGATGACGCCCACATTTTCTGCACCCAGGAGCAAGTTGAGCAGGAGTTCCGAAGCACGATCGAGTTAACTCGATTGGTGCTGGAATCAGTTGGACTCAATGACTACCGCGTGCAACTATCATTGCGCGATCCAAAGAGTGATAAGTATGTCGGCTCCGAAGAAAATTGGCAAAAAGCTGAGGCTGCACTGAGAAAGGTGCTTACCGAATCGGGCCTTAATTTTTCCGCGGCAGAAGGTGAAGCTGCATTCTACGGTCCCAAAGCTGACTTTATGGTAAGAGATTGTATTGGCCGCCAGTGGCAATTAGGAACAGTTCAACTGGACTATAATCTGCCCGAGCGATTTCAGCTTGAGTATGTCGGCGCGGATAACAAAACCCACCGGCCCGTTATGATTCACCGAGCGCCATTCGGGTCGATGGAGCGTTTTGTTGGAATGCTGACCGAGCATTTCGCTGGTGCGTTTCCGATGTGGCTAGCGCCTGAACAAGTTCGTATATGTCCACTCAGTGAGAAATCAAACGACTATGCTTTGGAGCTAGAGAAAGAGTTTACCGAAGCTGGCTTCCGAGTCACCACCGATTTGCGAGGAGCAAAAGTGCAAGCCAAGATTCGGGACGCACAATTGGAGTTGATCCCCTACATGGCAGTCGTGGGACCTCGCGAAGCGGAGACTCGATCGATTGCGTTACGCGATAGGTTGGCTGGTGAGCTAGGCACGATGCCCGTTTCAGAAGTCCTATCGTTTTTGCTTAAAGAGGTACAGGAAAGACGGATCCGACACGTTGCGGAAAGCAAAATTCCTGAGACGCAGCCCGCGCAAGATGAGGGGGCAAGCAACGAATACTGATACCGTCTTTATGTGGCTCTTGTTTTTTCAAAACAAAAAAACTCGCGAGGCTCACACCTTGCGAGTTTTTATCTATCATTCGATTACGTGTAAAACCAGGTTACACGTTTGTTCTAGGACGTTTACGACGGACTACGTAGCAGCCCAATGCAACACATCCCAACAAGGCCATAGAGCTGGGCTCTGGTACGGCAGCGATAGTGTACGATGGGACGCCCAATGCCGATCCGTTGATCTGGTTAAAATTCGCATCAGTAGCGAAAAAATCTGCCAACGAAATGTTGTAGGTTCCCACCGTCGCGCCGGTCGTGTCGAGTGTTAATCGAGCAATCTCGACCGCAGTGGTGTTGTTTGGAAATACAACTGCAGGAAATCGAGCACCAAAGAAAATCAAGGTTCCACCAGCATCAAAATCAGATTGGCCAAAACCTCCCGTACCACCAGTGATTGTTAGTGATCCCGAAGTGAACCGACCCGCGGCTCCATTGGGATCAGCTAGCTCCAATGTTAGATCCATACCCGCTGGTTGCTGCGCTTGGATACCAGCGTTTCCTCCTACCAAATCGGTTCTCAAGAAGATACCAAACTGAGCGGTGTTTCCGATCATGATCGGATTCGAACCACCAATCTGTTCAAGAGAGTAAATCAAGTCGGCTTGGGCTTTGGTGTTCACCAGGAACATCGCAGCTATTGCCAAAAGCACTAAAACTTTCTTCATTAATGACCTCAATCTAAGATGCAAAAACAGGAAAGGGAAAAAGGGCGACGAAAGCTCGTCGCCCACACCTCAAATCAACAAAATTAAATTCGTCTTCGACGTCGGATTGTATCATCAGAATCGTTGAGAGTGTTGCTGCCGTAAGCAGAGAAATCCGCAAAAAACTGATCGAGCGAATTTAGTACTGTACTACTAGACTCTCCCTCTGCAGTTCCAAGCGATCCGCCTTTGCCAGTCTGATCTCCATCTCCAGACCGTCCTCCACCAACACTACCCGTTCCAAAACTTCTGGCAGCCGATGCCGGAATCGTGATGTTCCTGAGACGCAAAACTCCGACACCGGGCGCCATTGCTCCGATATCCGCATTCAAGACTCGGCCATTCTTATCCAAGTCATAAATGTTCGTTACAGGTACGTTAGTTCCCGATACTCGGGCTGCAATAGCGGACGCATCAGTATTGTTAACAATATATTGACCGGACTGGGCACCCGTGACTTCGCCCCGGAGGTGTCCCAAATAAAACACCTGAGTCGTTGCCAACCCGGTGTTGGCGTTAGCAAGCACCGAGAGTCTTAGCCATCTATTTTCGATGGCTCGATCAGCCCAGGCGATCGTGACGCGATTGTTTATGCCACTCGGCGTCACAACCAGGCTGGTCGGAGCCGGAGCAGCCGCCCAGCCAGTAGGTGGGTTTGCTGATTCGGTAAAAGCCCCTTGAGGACTCATTTGGAATACAAAGTCAGCCGCAGTCACCGTGCCGGCTAAGTCTTGAACTTCAAAGGAAACGAGATTAATACCTCGAGTCGTATTGATCATGTTAGCTAGAGACAACGTTTGGGCCGTCGGGCCTGCTTTGGCTAGCGATTTGCCAGTATCAATTCGGTTATCACCTGTGAAGGTAGAACTGCCACCGTGCATGACATAGGAGTTGAGAATCAAAGTCTCAATTTCTCGCTCGCCAAACATCTGATTAAAGTGGGGTAAGCCCCCCGAAGTCGCTGCTCGCTTGCCAGTCGAAGGAACCGTAAACTTCATCCCCTCGTCGGTGAGAACGAGGCTGTGGGTCCCTGTGCTAGGTAAATCGATCGATAGCCAACCATCCGGACCGGTTTGGAAGACTTGATCAGGGGACGTGGCAATATCGAGAGACCAATTGGTCAGAGTTCCATCGTCTCCGCTTGCACTGTCTCGGATTCTTAGGATCCAATTGCCGTTTGCGTTGCTACCGTTAATCGCCGACAAAGCTTGATTTGGTCGGAACCGACCCGTAAAGGGAGCCGTTCCAGCGGAGATCAAGGTCGCGGCAGCGTCATCGAAAATAGTATTAACCATATTGTCGCCACTGCCACCATGGCGATTAAAAAGCTGAATCACCTGACCACTAGGAGAAACAAGCCAAAGTTGTAAATCTTCCATCCATGTGTGAGTCAGGTTGACCCTAACATCAATGTCCAATATCGCTCCACTTACTCCCGCTACCGCGAGCGTATCCTCAACAGTTATGTTATCCGTGATAGCTAGAGAAGTGTTCTTGTTGAAGTTCTGCGTTACGGACCCGTCAATGACCCCATTGTTGTTGCCGTCCAGAAATATCGGCCTCGCACCGCGCGGTAGTTCGCTGGGTTGTTGCGTACCGTTACTGTTGGCGTCCTCGAACACAAATCCATAAAACCGATCCACTTTGCCAACCGCAAAGTCTGAGCCTGAATTTACATCACCGCTGCCCGTGATGGTTAAAGGATACTCTGTAGCAGCTCCCGCAGGAGCTTTCCATGAACTGTCCAGCAAGACGACATTGTAGTCGTCTGCCGGTAATGCATCCGTCGCATAAAAGCCGTATTGGTCGGTTTCTGTTGCAAACTCCCCAGTGGAGATTTCCACGCTCCAGTCAACCAGCACACCCTCGTCCTCCCCGGGGTAAAGGTCAAATACGTACAACAACCAGTCACCATTCGCGGCGTTCGGCGATAGACCAGTAAAAAGCGATAGAGGTTGCTCCGGACGGAAACTACCCGTGAATGGAGCTGTCCCCGTTGATATAGACTCGGCAGCGGAATCGTCGAATACAGTGTTGACCATATTATCCCCCGATCCACCTCTTTGTCGGAACAACTCAACCAAGTCCCCGTTTGGCGACTGGAGAAACAAAACAACATCGTTAATCCAAGGGTGATTTATGTTGACCTTTACATTTACGTCTGTAATAAAGCCGGTCAGTCCTGAAACGGAAAGTGGTGAGACAATATCAACCGGGTCGAAACCTAATCCCGGCGCTATGCTGAATGTCTCGGTAGAAAATATATCGAGAAGATCATTGTTATTGGTGTCGAACAAAATCGGTACACTTGTTAGAGTCCGCTCCCCTGTTCCCAGCGTTCCGCTTCCGTTTTGATCTTCAAATACTGTTCCGCTTACTTGAGCCGGTAACGCCTCACTCGAGACATTAAAAGTAAATGTCGCATCATTTGGATCATTCGATGCAATAGATACGGCGACTGCGTGCACTCCGTCCGTCATCGGTTTAAACCTAACCGTGAGGACCGTTGATTCTCCGAGCGCCAGGGACGTCGCGGTCGTACCGAAGATTTCATACGCTGACGAACCAGTCAAAGTGATGCTGTTTAGGTTTAGAGTACTGGTTCCCTGATTCCGGACTCGGAGTCCGAATTCTGTCGTGCTGCCAGTAAACACTTCTCCTGCAGTCCAACCCGAAGACCCATTCGGAATTACAGCGATACTTGTCGTGACGGAGATTTGTGCCGACCCAATCCCCTCGAGCAAAGTTTTTGCATTGAGCAATCCGAATCCGCCATCAAAGCTCTTTCCGTTATTGAAAACGTCGTAGAACGAGTCACCTGCGAGCTTGGTATTATTGCGCATCAATGATCGCAACTGGGCGGCGGATATGTCGATGTTAAGATCATCGGCTCGCGCTAATGCGAGAGCACCAACGCCCGTCGCAAGAGGTGAGGCAGATGAAGTCCCGCCAAACCCGAAAGTACCTGTATCAGTGTAATCACTTGAATTGTTGTAGCCATCAGAACCTACTCGGTCCGTCGTATCTACGGCAAGATAGCCAGGTAGAACCTCATTCGATGGAGTTACGATATCAAGCAATGCTCCTCGTGAATGATAAGAAGATAGCTCGCCTGCATTGTTCATCGAACCAACCACGATGATACCAGCGTTGGTGGCCGATTGGTTCGCTGGGTTGCCAACCAATCCTGGGCTGTTACCAGATGCGAAAAACTGAGGAACGCCAAGCCCGCCGCGGGCTTGTGTAGTCGCCCATGTTAATGCCTCGTTAATTGCAGTGCTAACCGCTCCTCCACCCCATGAGTGATTCACGACAGTGGATGCGTTCCATGTACCAGTGCCACTGGCTGTTCGACCCGCGAGGTAATAGATTGCTGACGCGATATTGGCGTCGGTCGCAACTCCTGCACCCTCGAACATTTTCGCAGCTAATACAGGCGAACCATACCCAGAACCTACTACACCAATTCCATTGTTACCCCTGGCTGCCGCAACTCCCGCCACGGCTGTTCCATGATTATCGTCAGCCGTGGTTGGCTGGCTATTGGAGTTGTTGCCTACGAAATTCCAACCGTGCCTATCTCCAAACCAACCATTGCCATTCGTGTCTTCAACAAGAAAAGGATCCTCTAAGCTATCGTAGAGAAACAAATCCGGGTGGTTAATCGCCACTCCGTCATCTAACACACCAATGATGAGATTGCTATTGGACCCAGCTTTGACATCCCATGCTCCTAACATGCTGACGTCCGTACCAGCCAAGCCGGCTACACCTCCGGGCAAGGTCTGTCCCGTGTGGTGCATGGTCCATAGGTTTGCAAAACGCGGATCGTTGGGCTGAAAGAACCTCTGCCATGCCTGATGGAAATTAGGTGCAACCCAATCCGTTCTTTCTTCTCGCTGAAGCTCGGCGATGACATCAAGTGCCTCAGCACCAAATTTTCCTGCTATCTTGGCAACATACTGATCTGGTGTGCCTGCCAAGCGAGTGTAGCTCGCGAATCGGGAGTCCGAGAAGTAATCTTCCGGCGTTACCCCCTCTGGTAAATCGACGATTACCTCATCCAGTAGGACCATTTCGGAACCGGATTCCACGGACTCAAAAACCTGTACCACTCGATCAGTCAATCCAGATCGAACTAGCGCCTCCACCAACTCAGCGTCATACTCCTGACCTGTAGAAAAAACCCCAAAGCTAGTTCCTAGCAGCGGTCGGGTTTGATCTAATCGGTAGGAATAGATTACCTCGCCAAACTCTTTGGAAATAACGGTTGGCTTCATCGCAATCGCGAGACGATCACCGGCAACTGTCATTCCAATCTTCTGATCGCCTGCACTGTAAAAATGAGTGGCTACTTCTGCGCCACGTGCGAAATCTAGTTTCTCCACGAGTGAGGATGGCGACACGGACGCTGCTGGAGCAGTTAAATTAAAGAGATCGGCTGCCAATAAATGACGTGATTCGAGCGTTTCAAACAACTGCTTACGCAAGCTTTGTCGGGTTTGAATTGATGATACGGAGCGCTTTAATTTACCATTCTTGCTAGAAAACTCTCTCAAGATATACCTCCAAGAATATGACAGAAACAACGAATTTCTGCAATGTAACGGTGTCCCCTGAGAAAAACAACAAATTTTTAACCAGATTTTTTCAGTATCGCTCTTGACCTCAACGGCGAAGACGTAACTGGCTGTTTAGGGGTATTTTATCCCATTGGTGGCGTTTTAATGTCGCGATTTTTCTCTTTGTTTGGTTTTTGTATCAAATCATAAGAGTCCTGGGACATGAGTGAAATCACGAAAGTCCCTACTTTTTGTTGGATTACGAATCGATGTGCCGGATATGTGAATCCACGGACTAGTGTGTAGCTCGAAAAAAAATTGACGAGTTGGGAACTTTCGAGCAGGAGAGCAACTCAAACACTTCGCGTTGACAGAAACAACGAACAAGACGTTAACGCACAGTGAGAACTTCTAGAGTGGAATCGTCGTAGCGCCCGGGGGGGTTATTTTTTCTCGATTACAGCCTGGATCTGAATTGCTTTGCGGCCTTTGTATGCGCCTGCACTTGCAAGGAACTTTATGCGGTTCGATATCTCGACTTCGAGCGGTTCCTTGGTGTCTTTTTCAGTGGTGATGATATCGCCTATTTCTAGATCAAAGAGGTCTGTTGTTTTTATCGTTGATCGCGCCAGTGTCACAATAACTTCCGCGTTTGAACCATCTAAACGTTCTGTAAGTTGCTGAATAGAGTTATCCGAGGTACGAGACGATGCGTAACCTATCCAGCTATTGCTCGTTAGTTTGGCATTAACTCGCTCAATGGTATTGTACGGAATACATAAATTAATCATGCCCCGTACTTGCCCAATCGAAAGCTCAAAGCTGACCATGACGACCACTTCGTTCGGGGGAACAATCTGAACTAACTGTGGGTTGCTCTCGACTCGCTCGACCTCGATCTTCAGATCAACGATATTGACCCATGCGGCATGAAGTTCTCGCAGAAATACACTCGTAATCCGACTTGCAAGTCGTAGTTCAATATCCGATAAAGGGCGTTTGAGGGATGAATCATTGGTTGCGCCGCCACCCAAAAGTCGATCGATGATCGGAAACAATAGACCAGGGCTGATGTCTAAGACCCAGTTCCCCTCTAAGGGTAATGGCTTAAGAAGATTAAAGCATGTGGGGATGGTTAGGCTATAGACGAACTCGCTATAGGTTAATTGATCTACGCTTATCAATCGTACCTCAACCATCGTTCGCAAAACGGCTGATAACGAAGCGCCCAGGTTACGGGAGAACCCGTCGTGCAAGGACTGCAAGGCACGCATTTGCTCCTTGCCAACCCGTTCGGGTCGCTTGAAGTCATAAGCTAAAATCCGAACCTTGGGAGCCGCTGGCTTTTTGACCTCGGCCTTTTTCTTGTCTGCTTGAGGTGGTGCAGGAGGCGCTCCGCTAGTATCCAACGCCTTTAACAAGTCTTCGACGTCGTTTCGGCTCAATACATCGTCTGACATTCGGATATCCCTCCCCTTGCTTTCGGTTTTGATCTACGTCCGAATATGGCCATCGCCAACGACTATATACTTGTAAGTCGTTAGCTCTTTTAATCCACAAGGCCCACGCGCATGAAATTTGTCTGTGCTTATCCCAATTTCAGCCCCAAGTCCGAGTTGCCCGCCATCATTAAACCTCGTTGATGCGTTCAGGACAACAGCTGAAGAGTCGATCTCTCGTTGAAATTTGCGTGCGGCTTCGGGATTCTCGGTCACTATGGCATCTGTATGTTTAGAGCCATATCGATTGATGTGTTCAATGGCATCGTCGAGGCTGTCTACCACTTTAACACTCATTATTGGGCCCAAGTATTCTTTGCTCCAGTCGCTTTCGCTGGCCATCTTGCCATCGCTAAGTATGGTCATCGCTTTTTCGTCTGCCCTATACTCGATGTGATAAGGCTGTAAATGCCGCTGCAATTGAGGCAAGAATCGAGACGCAATCGACTGATGCACGACGAGAGACTCCATGGCATTGCAAACACCCATGCGCTGACATTTGGAATTTTCAACAATTTGAAGTGCCTTGCTCAAGTCCGCTGCGGCGTCAACGTATACATGGCAGTTGCCATCGTAGTGTTTCAAAACAGGCATCTTCGCCTCGGAAACAACTCGCCGAATCAGGCCTTCACCTCCTCGTGGTATAACGAGATCGATGAACTCATCCAGTTGAAGTAAATGCCCCACAGCAGTTCGGTCATTCGTCTCAATCAACTGAATGGCATCCGTAGGAATTCCTATCTCGGAGGCTGCGTCACGAAGGATTTCAACCATGGCTCGCGAACTATTGGCCGCTTCCTTGCCACCACGAAGAATTATGGCATTGCCACTCTTAACAGCAATAGCAGCTGCATCAGCCGTTACATTAGGTCGCGATTCGTATATGAAAAATACCACGCCCAAGGGCACTCTTACTTTCCGGACCGTTATGCCACTCGGTCGAATCGACTCCTCTAGTAATTCATTTACTGGATCTGGTAGCTCCGCAACCTCGGCGATCCCTGCAGCAATCTGGAGAATTCGCTTATGATCTAATTTGAGTCGATCTTTTTGCGCATCGGTGAGCCCCCCGTGGACGGCTTGTTGTAGATCGATTTCATTGGCTGATAAAATGGAATCAACGTTTTGCCGGATTCTCTCTGCCGAAAGTCGTAGCCATCGATTCTTCTCATCGCTCGATAGAGCTAATAAATGCCGCGACGCACCTTTCGCTCGCATAGCTGTAGCAAGACAGTACCCTTCGATATCGGATTCAGTGTGAGATGAAGACATGGACAGTTTGTGTAAAATAGGAAACTCCTCACCGGGAGTATCGCTATTTAGCTCGGCAGGGTCAATCCAGAATCAGAATTGCTAGCACTCTCCGCAACCGTAATCGGCATCCCTTTTTTTAGCCCGCCCCACAAAGCTGCACCCATCGCACCCGCATCATCCCCAAGTTTGGCCATCCTGATCTCGAACATACCGCTGTAACATTGCAGAATATTCTTCTTTGCGGTCTTGTTGACTTCCTCAAGATAAATGTCCTGCAATGCCTCTACTAGGCCTCCCCCCAGAACAATCACTTCTGGGCAAAGCATATGCACAATGTTCACCACTCCGTACCCTACCATCTGAGCTGCACGACGTACGATGTTCTCAACAGCTTTGTCTCCCTCGCGAATCGACTCCGCGAGAACTTTGCTGCGAATTTTAGAAAGGTCCGTACCGACTTGCTTAAACAAGTACGGTGCCTCTCCTCGATAAGCAAGCTTCGCACATTCGGCTGCAATGGCCAATCGACTCGCTTCACTCTCCAAGGTACCTGTCATCTCGACCCCGCTATTGCGATTCGAGGACGAAATCTTGGTATGTCCAATTTCCATTACTGACGAACGCTTACTTCGAAGGATCTTCCCTTCATAAACAAAACCGCCACCAATACCGGTGCCGGGAAAAATCCCGACAACACTCTGCGCACCTTGGCCCGCCCCAAGCGAGTATTCTCCATATACACCCGCATCGACATCATTCAGCACGGAAACGGGACAACCTAACTTCTCTTCGAGCATCGTCGCTAACGGAACATTTTTCCAGCCGAGGTTCACTGCGACGTTGACCACCCCCTTGTCCATATTGACCGGACCGGGGCAGCCAACCCCTAGCGACACCATTTGATCAGTGGAAAGCCCTGCTTCCTCAAAGGTCTCTCGAACAAGCTCGCAGATGCGTTCCACTATTGCGTTGGGACCATCGTTCCCCTTGGTCTTTTTCCGCTTGCGGGACACGATCCGATTCTCGTTATCCAACACCACACTTAGCATCTTGGTGCCACCAAGATCAAAACCGCAAAGATACTGATTTTGCATTGAACGATTCGGAAAAGCGGAATGAGTCTCTGACGGAATACCGAACGGAAATGATCTCAGATCAGGTTCGCAAGTCAGAATGAGCTCTCGGATTATAGCTCAAATTAACTGGTATCAAAACGCCTGCCCGAAACAACCTAAACCAATCCGGCATGGAACAATCGAGCCCCACTCAGATTGTTGACCCGGGGGGCAAACGTCGTTTACCTATCCCGTTTTCGCTTCTTTTTGCTGTGTTTCGTGCCTCGTGATGATTTGTCTCGAACTCTGTTTAACCGTTCCGATCTCTTCCTTGTCGCAGGAAGAGGTAGCGATCGAGAAACTTTTTCTAATTCGAACAACAACTGCCGCTGAACCATGTCAATCGATTTAATCCGAACAATCACTTCATCTCCCAAGCGATAGCGATTGCCTCCACGGAATCCTTCCAGGGAATGAGTGTCTCGATCGAATCGATATCGATCCTGCGGCAAGTCTTCGGTTTTAATAAAACCGTCAATTGGGATTTCGATTGCTCGGACCGTGAGCCCATTTGCCTTTACGCCTGCGATAACACCACTCAGAAGCTCCCCTTTTTTCTTAGACAGAAAATGAAGGAGTTTAACTTTTATCAATTCTCGTTCCGCTGCCTCGGCGTTCTGCTCCATCGCGCTGCAGTGCTCTCCCAAACGCTCGAGCACTTGCTCGTCTTCTTTTGCCGGTTGCCCAGTTATCAACTTTTGCACGATTCGATGAACAACCAAATCGGGATATCGTCTGATGGGGCTCGTAAAGTGACAGTAATGTGCGATGTTGAGAGCATAGTGTCTTTCAAAGGCCGCTTGATAAACCGCTTTGGACATACTTTTGAGGATCGCAAAATTGACGGCGTATTCCGTGGGTAATCCTCGAACACTATTCACTACCCTCTGAATTTCGAACCTACTTTCTAGATCTTCCGATTCTATTCCTAGTGAATTCACGAACTGGTTGAGCTGTCTAAGCTTCAACCTATTCGGAGGGGCATGCGCACGACGCAAGAAGGGTAGCTCGAGCTCATCGAGCCATGACGCGACCGCTTCGTTGGCGGCCAACATAAACTCCTCAATGACTTGATGGCTTTCGGTGTGATGTACGAGATGGGCCCCCTTAACCTTTCCCGACTTGTCGAGATCGATCTTCACTTCCGGCAAAACGAGTTCCAACGATCCATTTTCGTTTCGCCGCCGCCTCAACAACATGGCGAGTTCGTGCATTTGCTCAACGACTGAAAAGATCTCTGGAGTTAGCTTGGCACGCCACTCGTCGCGATTGGCAAGAAAATGATCGATCTGTTCATAGTTGAATCGATAGTGATTTCGAATCACGCTGTTGAAGACTCGTTTGTGGAGGATTACTCCGTCCGGGCTATACTCTATGAAAACAGTCTTGGCCAAACGATTTTTGTCTGGCTGCAATGACGCCAAATGATTGCTGATGATCTCAGGAATCATTGGAATAACTCGATCGGGGAGGTAAACGCTGGTGGCTCTTCGCTGCGCTTCGACATCCAACGCACTGCCGACTGGAACAAAATGTGATACGTCGGCAATGTGAACCTGTAACTCCCAATTCCCCTTTTCATTTTTAGCAAGCGAAATCGCGTCATCGAAATCGCGTGCGTCAAACGGATCGATTGTGACCGTTGTGATGCGGGTTAGATCTTCTCGTCCCTCGGGAATGACATTGTCGTCGAACAAATCGGCTTGAACGCGTGCCACCTCAACTGCATTTTCAGGGAACTCCTCGGGCAATCCAAATTGGTACATCACGGCAGATGTGTCGACAGCTGGGTTCTTATTGCTCCCCAACACTTTCATGATGACCGCTTCACCAGGTTGAAAGAAATCTGGGAAGCGGACTAGCTCAACGATGATCTTGTCGTTTTCTTCAACCGGTAAACCACGAACGTCACCGATGTTGACGGGATGACCTAGGTTAGCTCCATCCAACCATACAACCGCCTGTGAATCTAGATATTGAAACGTGCCGGCAAACTCGCGTCGTCCTCGAGTAACGATCTCGACCACCTTGCCAACGGTTCGATCACCAGATCGCTCGGTCACACGAATCTTAACCGTGTCTCCATCCATAGCACTCTTGGTCAACCGGGGAGGGATAAATACCTCCTCGTCTCCCTCTGTTCCCGCCATTCTTGGAAGCTTGACGAAGCCAAACTGCCGAGTTGGTGCAACTCGAAACACTCCGATCAACTCCTTGGATCGCCCTCGGGGCTGCCCGTCTGAAGCTACGGGGTCCGTAGTTATTACGTCCAGTGCCTGCTCATCGCTCTCGTCGACCTCGATGTCCGCTGTTATCTCAAGCTCTGCGCTTTCGGGAAACTCCACAATTTTGGTCTTTGGTTTTTCCGTCCGATCAACGGATGTCTTTTTCTGGACGGCAGCGCTAGGCTCCTGTCGAACCAGGGTGCTGGGTTTCAATACAAGATGATTTGAGCCAAAAACGACTCGCCCTTCGCGAACCAATTTTTTGATGGCACGCCGCAATTCTCGGTAGGCTTCCTCAGGCAATTTCAAAGTCTTGTGAAGCCCCTTTGGCTTCATTGGTCGATAACCCTCCGCATAAACGATTCGGAGGAGTTGCTCAGCAATAGTTTCAGAATTCATTCACTTAGAATAACTCAAAAACCTATAAAAAGCCATAGATTGCTGCGGATCGAGATCCAATTTGAAGTCGTTTCACCGAGGTGTTGGCACTATGAAGGCTTAGTTACGGTTCACGAATTCGTCTAAATTGAAAACCAAATTGATGATCAAGCAAAGAGATGCGACCTCGCCGGGGTTGAGTTTGGGATTGGAGGGTTGCTCTCCTACTCTCAACAGACGCACAGCATCATCTGGTTGTTCGTTAAACCTCTGTCGGAAGGCTTCGTAGGCAGATTGTAATCGTTCAAGCTCACTATCCGTGCATTCTCTCGACAAGGCTTGTTTCATAACGAATTGGATGCGTTCTCGATCACTTCCAAGATTTTTCTGAATGACGGTTTCCGAAAGGTGGCGTGCTGCCTCAATGTACTGGATATCATTCATCAATTGTAAAGCCTGCAGGGGAGTGTTGCTGCGTTCTCGTCGACTGCAAAACTGTTCACGGTTCGGTGCATCGAAATTGCTCATAAACGGAGGGGGAGCTGTCCTTTTGAAAAACGCATATACGCTACGACGGTAGATATCGGCCCCATGATCCTGAACGTAATACCGGGTGTTGGAGTCTCCATAGCCTACCGGTTCCCAGATACCTGGCGGCTGGTAACCCTTAAAACCGGAACCTCCTAGCTCTCGATTCAGAATACCAGCCGACGCTAAAACGTTATCCCGTATTTGTTCCGCATCTAATCGGATACGCGGACCTCTGGCTAAAAGACGATTTTCAGGATCGATTTTTAATTTGCTTTCATCAACAACCGCAGATCGCTGGAACGCGTTGGTCAAAACCATCTTTTTGACAAGTCTCTTTATATCCCAGCCTGTTTCCATAAATTCAGCGGCCAATGTATCCAGTAACTCCGGATGAGACGGCGGAGCTCCTTGAGTACCAAAGTCATCGCTGGTCTTTACCAAGCCGACGCCGAAAACTTGCTGCCACAATCGGTTGACGGCAACCCGTGCCGTAAGTGGATTGTTTTTTGCCACCAACCATTTGGCTAAGTCTAGACGGGTGGGGCGAGAGTTGTTGTCTCGTGGCAGGGGAGGCAGAAAGGATGGGGTATTTGGCTCTACAGCGTCACCTTTCTGGTCATATTGCCCCCTCGTCATCACGTGTGCTTGTCGAGGGTTACCCACATCTTTAAAAACAAAAGTCCCCGGAATCTCGCTCTCAATCGT
Source organism: Pirellula sp. (assembly GCA_046318795.1). Taxonomy (GTDB): domain Bacteria; phylum Planctomycetota; class Planctomycetia; order Pirellulales; family Pirellulaceae; genus JBKCUI01. The sequence goes on along the minus strand of JBKCTT010000091.1, from coordinate 91,141 downwards.
GGCTATCGATACTCTCGTTTGTTCCCATTCGTTTCGCTTTGCTAATAGCTCGGTGGATGTCTCGTCACTAATAAAAGCATAGAAATAGGACGCGACTTCGGGCTCCTTTTGTTTACCCACTTCACTGTCAGGGCCTTCTTTTATGGCTTTGTTTAGCTCGCCGTCAGCTAGCGGCAGCGATTGTCCCGCTTGCTTCTTCCACCAAGTGGTCCATGGCTTTTCCTGGTTATTAGATTCATGGCGACCTGTAGAGACAAAGCCATCCCAATCGGCAACGCCACCAAACAAACCGAACTGAAGTTCTTGCAAGGCCGCGGTCGCAGGTAGATCCTTTAGCGAAACCGTTAATTGTGTCCAAACACCTGGCTTAGGCATCTCACCAACGATTGATTTTTCATTTCCTCCCAAAAGTCTCCCTTGATCCAAGCTGTTTGCCCATACCCACCTATAGGATTTGTTATCGACCTTGAGCATAACGTAAATCGCTTCGGGAGATTCGTATCGATCCGGTCTAACCCAGAAACTAAACGTTCCATCTTTCGGTACATCCCTTGCAATCCAACCTCCGGAAATGAACTGTTCAAATTTATCGCCAAAGGCTTGCCTGATGTATCGTTCCCCCATAGGCGCGTCCTTAGCACTCACCCATGTTTCCTCATTTCGAGATGTATTCCTGGCGTTAATTCCCAAAGGCATTAAATCGTTGATCCAAAGCTCCGATCGCGATACTGTGCCAGAACCGTTTGAACCCTTCGCCATAATCCTCTTTCCAATCTGTAAATCGGCACGGCGCACCGGGTCATTTGCCAATTCGAGCAGTTCCTTTCGAAGACGTGATTCCGTAGCTCGGAGTTCTTCAAGCTTCGTCTTTTGTTCCACCGAAGTTAACTTGAGAAACGGTTGCGTGTCGTTAATATTCCCATCCATGGCTGGGTCTGCTGCACTGTAGAAAAACGAGTAAAGCGAGTAAAACTCTTTGGTCGTTAAAGGATCGTATTTGTGGTCATGGCATACGGCGCAGCCACCTGTTAATCCTAGCCATGCTTGAACTGTGGTGCTTGTTCTATCGACTGCGTAGCGGTATAGGAACTCCTCGTTGATTGCACCCCCTTCACTCGTTGTCACGTTGCATCGATTGAACCCGGTAGCAACTAATTGTTTTTGCGTAGGGTTCGGCAGCAAATCACCTGCCAGCTGCTCGATTGTAAATTGATCGTAGGGAAGGTTTTCATTGAAGGCATCGATAACCCAATCGCGGTAGGCCCACATTGTTCGTTCGTTGTCCAAATGCAAACCATGGGTATCGCCATATCTCGCAACATCGAGCCAATGTTTTGCCATCTCTTCCCCGTAGTGTGGGCTGCTGAGGAACTCGTCCACCAGTTTGGCATATTGATCTTGGGTGGGATTCTGCGCAAATCGTTCCACTTGTTCTGAGGTGGGGGGTAGTCCAGTTAGTGTGAAAGCGGCGCGTCGGATCAACGAGATAGCGTCCGTTGATGGATTCGAATTCAAACCCGCAGAGGTGATGGATTGGTCCAAGTAGTAATCAATGTCGTGATTGTCTGCTTTGGAAGCGATCGGTTCAAACGACCAGTGATTTTCGTACTCCGCCCCTTGTTCGATCCAACGTTTAATCAAATCCTTTTCGGAATCGGATAGTTGTCGAGTGGATGCCTTGGGGGGCATCGCCAAATCCGGGTCCTCAGAAATGATCCTCGCCCATGCCTCACTGGTTGCGAGGCTACCCGGAGTGATCGGAGTTCGCTCCCCGTCCAGTTTGGAGGTAGCGCCATCGCGTGTATCCAATCGAAGACCTGCCTCGCGCGTCTTCTCGTCGAAGCCATGGCATCGAAAACAGGCTTGACTCAAAATGGGTCTGATGTCGCGATTGAATTTTATCTTTTCATTTTCGTTGGCTTGGGACTTATCGCTTCCCACGATCCCAGAAAAATGAAAAAGTGGGACTAGCAAAAACGAAACGGCAATATGTTTATGCATCGGTAAGCTTGGGTGGGGAAGCTGGGAGGATAGGACGGCCATTTTTGATCTGTCGATCAGCTCTGTATTGTAAATCGTCACGGGTCCTGAGTGTACCATTCTGACCGCAGAGCTGGGAATTTATGATCGAATCTTAAGCGATTGGTCGACGCCATAAAGAAAGTTCCAACCTTGGGATTCGCAATAATCCGTTTGGCATAAACGAGGAGTCAGGTAAGATACGCTACGCTTATCCCCTGGGAGTTGTTGATGCTATCGCTTAGATTTTTTTTTGTTTATACCCGTCGTCTGGCTGCCTTGGTTCTATTTTGTGCGATTTTCATACCTTCCGTCGGCTTGCTTCGGGGGCAAGATTGGCAGGTTTTTGAGCATGAACCACGCCCTAGCTTGCGTGGAATTTATCCGATAAACGATGAGTCAGCGTGGGCCTGCGGCAATGGTGGAGCCGTACTTAAGCTTTCGAATCGCGGTGCTACCGCGACGCCTTGCAAGGTTCAGCGACTTGAACAAAGCGACTTTCGAGCAATCTATGCTTGGGATTCGCAGCGCTGCATCGTCGCGACTGCCGGCCAACCGGCGTGTATTGCAAAAACCATGGATGGCGGTGTCACTTGGCAAATCGTTTTTCAGAGCAACTTTGCGGAGTCGTTTATCAACGGTATGAAATTTGCCGACGGTCAGCATGGAATCGCTTTTGGCGACCCAGTTCAAGGTAGATTAGAGATCTTTATTACCGCTGATGGTGGTTCCAGTTGGAAAGTACTGCCACCAGATCGATGCCCCGTTGTCGACACCGGAGAGGCTGGTTTTGCAGCGAGCAACAGTAGCATTGCTCTCTATGACGATCGCGTCTGGATCGGACTTGGGGGGAGAAATGGAAACGCAAGACTCATTCATTGTTCGATACCCAATTTCCAAATCGGTAGTGTAAGCAACTGGCAGTGGGAGTCGTTGGATATCGCTTCGATAAAAAGTGGCCCCTCGAGTGGCATTTTTTCGATAGGTCTAAATGGAACGTCAGGATGGCTTGTCGGTGGGGATTACCAGCAGCCTGATAACAGTGTCCTCGTCGCTGCATTCTCAAGTGATCGTGGGGTAACTTGGAAGAAGCCGAGTTCGTGGCCTCGCGGTTTTCGTTCGTGCGTTATTCCCATTCCTAGCCAAAAGAGCTGGCTAGCAGTAGGACCGACGGGTACAGACATTATCAAAGAGAATCGCCAGTGGGAACCATTGAGCGAAATCGGTTTTCACTCTGTTGCCGCGACCCCATCTGGGGCCATTTGGGCCAGTGGCTCTGATGGACGAATCGGCAGATTGAGCTTGCCCTAGTCACAATACAGCGCTCCAACGTCAACTACAAGAAAGGTTCGGGAATTGTCGTTTTCGCGGATAGTGATCAAGCTTGGTGGATCTGTACTATACTCTCATACGTCGTGGATTGAACGTCTTAAACAAACCATTGCACCCTATCAATTCCAGGCCGTTTCGATAATCGTCGGTGGTGGTGATATTGTCGAGGGTGTTCGGACGCTTCATAAGCTTTATCCTCGCCTCGAACAGTCGTCCCTGCATTGGAATTGTGTGTCGCTTCTCGATTCCACTTGCGAAGTCGCACATCAACTCCTGCCTCTCAACGGCATTATTGAAACCGACGAAGCCTTCGACCTTTGGTGTCAGGCTCCAAGCCAGCACGCGAAATGGGTCAATGTTTCTTCGTTTTATTCGCAATCTCGATTGAATCAAATCCCGCCAGCATGGCACCCAGAGTTAAACTGGAACACTACAACGGATGCTCTGGCCGTTCTCCTGGCACTCCAGTGGCAGGCATCACAAGTTATCTTACTGAAAAGCTGCCATATAGATCCTGACTGGAGCCTTGAACAAGCGGCTTCGCTGGGGGTAATTGATTCTGAGACCCCGCGATTGGCCAAGCTTTTATGTAACAGCTCGGTTCGCTTGGTTCCTTTCGCTTAAGCGTTCTTTTCAAACGGATGGGCCGCTTGGATGAGCATCCCAACAGCAAGCAACGTGGCTTCACGAAACATCTTGCTTGTAAGAACAACCGTACTGGGTCGACGTCTTCCGCCCATGTCATATTCAGGAGCAATCTCTTCAACCGGCTTTTCCGTCTCGCCATCAGCAGGCCGTCGCTGGGGCTCGACCCCGTACGCAACCACCAAACTAGGATGCCCGGTTAGGTTCATCCTGGCAAGATTCCCATCACCGACCAGTAAATCGACACTGGCAAGCTGCCTCTCTGCATCCTGAATCAATTCCACTCGCTGTCTCATCCCGTGCAAATAATCGATGGCCCGCACCCATTGGGCCTCACGATAGGTAGGCCCCCATTTGCCTAGTTCGCTATCTTGGGATACCGATCTGAATAGTTTGTCATGCACGGAGGCCGCTTCGGCTGACAAGGCGTCGAGCATGGCTGTTGTTGCCCCCTTTTCAAATTTGATGGTTACCAGCTCCGCGCCTTGCTCCTTCAGCCAATCGGCAACAAATCTTTCTGAGCGGGATAGCCGATCGGTGATGCCTATCTTTAGGTCCTTTAATGTTAGGGATTTAGGCCAATCGAATGGTCTTTCCACTACGGTTGGATCACGTTGGTCGGATCCTAACAACTCCTGGAAGACAATTGCGAGATCTTCAACTCGATTCGCGATGGGACCGATTTTGTCCATAGACCATGCGAGAGTCATGCATCCGGCTCGGCTGACTCGCCCAAAAGTTGGTCTTAAACCACTCGTTGCGCAGACGCGCGTTGGGGAAACAATGCTACCAAGCGTTTCCGACCCTATAGCAAAAGGGCATAGTCTCGCCGCAACAGCAGAAGCGCTTCCCGCTGAGGAACCAGACGAGCCTTGCTTGATGTTCCATGGATTTTTCGTAGTCCCCCGGAACCATTCATCTCCCATGGCCATAGTTCCAACGCTAAGCTTGGCGAGCAACACCGCACCAGCCTTTTCAAGTTTATCGTATACGGTTGCGGGAGTTTGCCATTCCCGTTTTTCATAACTGCCGACACCCCATGTCGTTGGCATACCAGGGACCGCTATGATATCTTTAGCTCCCCAGGGTATACCGTGAAGAACTCCTCGATCCTTTCCCTGCTTCAGTTCTTCGTCCATGCGTGCGGCTGCATCAAGTGCCTTGTCGTTAAAGGTCACAACACAGAGGAGTTTTTCATTTGCGGCCTTTAGACGATCCAAGTAAAAACTAGTCACTTGTGCGCAGGAGAATGTGCCTGTTCGTATTGCGAGTGCGATTTGTGGAATAGACCATTCAGCGATATCGCTGATCTCTTTGAACTCTGGTAACTCTACCGATTTTTTCCAGTCGGTGGATCCTGTTTCCTTTTCGGCCTGATGAGTGTTTGTAGATGGGATGAAAAAAGAGGGTACGAAAGCAAGCGGCATGGGTACATCCTCGAGAGGAGGGTTCTCTCGAAGAGGTTTGAGATTTCGCAATCGCGTGGTTAGCTCTTTGGCAACTTCTTCGCATTGCTCGGCTGTGAGCTTGGCATCAACAATCCAACTCGCTTTGTCCACCTGTTCAGCGGTGATCGTGTCCAGCGATTGGTTTGATTCATCTTGCGCGATGATGGCTCGTTGGAAGGCGGGGGTGAGCGAAATACCAGCGACGCATCCTCCTCCCAACAGGGAAGCCAAAACATGCCTTCTTCTCATCAATCATCTCCTGGTGTGTCAGCTTGGTGACTTTGTATGTTAAGTTTTCATCGCGGCAGAGTTGAACACAAAATGCCGTTTCGATCGATTTTATGGGTTCAAAAGATATCTAACTGGACTGTATTCGTCCAAACAATTTCCCTCAAGAAAAGAAACCAAGTTGGGATTGGTCCGGGATTTGCGATGAGTGGGGAAACGCAGTTGGAACTGCCAACTAAACCGTTTCACTAAGAAACCAAATGAGAGGTGCTCTATGACTTTCCGGATGGATAAATTGACGATCAAAGCCCAAGAGGCCATTGTTGCGGCTCAATCCAAAGCCGCGTCGCAGGGGAATCCGGAGTTGGATCCATTGCACCTTCTCGACGCGCTTTTGCAGGATCAAGAGGGGGTCGTCGTGCCCTTGCTGAAAAAAATCGGCGCCTCTTACGACAAAATTCAGACTATCACAGCGAGTGAACTGGAACGCTTGCCTCGAAGCTCGGGTGGTCGTCAGCCTGGAATTGGACCCAGTCTTCAAAAGGTTCTCGAGGCTTCTGCATCGGCAGCTACCTCGATGAAGGATGAGTACGTAAGTACCGAGCATTTCTTGTTGGGCCTTTGTCGCACGACCAACAAAGCGGGTGATGTGCTTAAACTAATGGGAATCGACGAAAACGATATCCTTGGAGCTCTCCAGTCGGTGCGTGGCAGTGCTCGAGTCACCGACCAAAACCCCGAAGGCAAGTTCCAGGCGCTAGAAAAGTATGGCATCGATTTAGTCGATTTGGCAACGAAGAATAAATTGGATCCTGTCATTGGCCGAGACAATGAGATCCGTCGTGTTATTCAAGTACTCTCGCGACGAACGAAGAATAATCCAGTCTTGATTGGTGAGCCTGGGGTGGGCAAGACTGCAATTGCTGAGGGGCTCGCGCAAAGAATTGTCGCGGGGGACGTTCCTCAATCGCTAAAGAATCGACGCGTGATTGCGCTCGATATGGGGGCATTGATCGCCGGTACAAAATTCCGAGGCGAATTCGAAGAGCGATTGAAAGCCGTCTTGCGTGAAGTTAAAGACTCCGGGGGGGATGTGATCCTCTTTATCGATGAACTCCATACCGTTATCGGAGCTGGTGCGGCGGAAGGATCGAGTGATGCTGCTAATCTGCTCAAGCCCGAACTCGCCCGCGGTCAGCTTCGGTGCGTCGGGGCGACAACTCTGGATGAATACCGAAAACACATCGAGAAAGATGCAGCCTTGGAACGGCGTTTTCAACCCGTTTTTGTCGGTGAACCGAGCGTTGAGGATACGATTACAATTCTTCGAGGTTTAAAACCTCGTTATGAGGCACACCACGGAATCAAGATTCGCGACGCTGCCTTGGTGGAAGCAGCCAAGTTATCGAATCGGTACATCTCCGACCGATTCTTGCCAGACAAAGCGATTGATCTCGTTGATGAAGCATCCGCTCGCATCGCTATGGAACGCGATAGCGTGCCAGTCGAAATCGATTCGTTACAACGTCGTCTACGTCAGCTCGAGATTGCTCAGCGACAATTGAACGACGAATCATCAGATGAAGATACCGAAGATTCACTAGCGGACATCGAAGCCGAAGTTCAGAAGGTACAAAAAGAACTGGCAACCCTCCGCGAAAAATGGGAAGCGGAAAAACTGGGGCTTTCTGGGGTGGGCTCCATACGCAAGAAGCTCGACCAAGTCGAAGGTGAGTTTCGGCAATTGGAGGCTAAAATTAAGGACAAGCAATCCGCAGGACTCGGCGTAGAAGAACGAGACTATCAAAGACTTTACGAGTTGGATCAAGAGCGTAGAAAGCTAAGTATTGAACTGCAATCCGAAGAAACCGAGCATCCGCACGTTTCGTCGAACGAAGAACGTCGGTTACTCAGAACTGAAGTTACCCCAGATGAAATTGCGGCTGTCGTCAGCTCATGGACCGGTATTCCTGTTACCAGGATGCTAGAGTCAGAGCGAGCAAAACTTTTGGTGATGGAGGATCGACTGCATCAGCGAGTCGTAGGGCAAGAGAAAGCGGTCGAAGCAGTAAGCAATGCAGTGCGCCGAAGTCGTAGCGGATTGCAAGATCCGAATCGACCTATCGGTTCGTTTCTGTTTTTGGGCCCCACCGGTGTTGGGAAGACGGAACTTTGCAAAGCGCTGGCCGAAGTTATGTTTGACGATGATACCGCGATGGTCCGAATCGACATGAGCGAATTCATGGAAAAGCATACCGTCAGCCGTTTGGTTGGCGCCCCTCCGGGCTATGTAGGCTATGAAGAAGGTGGGCAGCTTACCGAAGCGGTTCGTCGACGGCCCTATAGTGTGATCTTACTGGATGAGATCGAAAAGGCTCATAATGATGTCTTTAACATTCTCCTCCAAGTGCTCGATGATGGACGGCTGACGGATGGTCAAAATCGAACTGTCGATTTTACGAACACGGTGGTTGTAATGACTAGCAACGTGGGTAGCCAGATGATTCAGCGAGTGGCGGAGGAAGGTGGAGACGAAAACGAAATGCATGCGGCGGTACAAGATTCATTGAAGGCTAGGTTCCTACCCGAATTCCTCAATCGTATCGATGAGACGATCATTTTTGAGCCATTAGCAAGAGATCAAATCCATCGCATCGTAAGACTGCAGATTCGACGTTTGGAGCAGCAATTGTTGGAAAAGCACGTTCCGTTCTCGATCTCCGAGAAAGCAATCGACGCCATCGCGGACGAAGGATACGATCCCGTCTATGGTGCTAGACCGCTCAAACGCGTTATTCAGCGACGGTTGCAAAACCGGATCGCAAGCGAATTGCTCAAGCGAGATGCAGACGATATGACGCCTATCTCGGTCGACTTTGTCGATGGCGAGTTTGTGATAGGGGCTGCATACTTGCGGGCGAACGTCTAATTTATCGAACGCGTGTTAAACGACCATAGAGTCCAGCAATGGTAATCGCGAGGAGAATCAATCCGAGTCCGTACCAAACGACCACAGGAACTCCCGCGATTTCATTGCTGGACACTAAGTTGTAAGCAAACGCACACAAGCCGATAAAGACGGCATAAACTGTTGTGAAGAAACCAAGTAACCAAAGAGAAAGTCGCTGCCTCCCACGCAACTGATCTTCTGTTTCGGTTTCCAAGGAGTTCTGGTTTTCATGCATCATAATCAAGTTATCCTCGGCTGGAGGCGCGGCGAAGTAATTGAAGCATAGATCGGACACCGTCGGTTCGCAAAAGTCCCACGCGATAGATTCGGCCGGCCAAATAAACCATAAAGCTCGTGGAAAGCAGCATTACTATGGCTCCGACAACGGGTTGCCACGCAGGGACGGTCGTCCCTGACGCTAATCGCAATACCATGGTCATCGGACAACTTGGTGGGAAAAAACTCAATGTCGTGGCGACCAAACCATTTGGATCTCGTACCGCGATAAACCAAACCATAACGGGAGCCATGAGCATCAGCCAAACCGGAAGCAAAAGGGATTGGGCCTCTTTGAGTTCGTTAACCGATGAGCCAACTACGAGAAAGATCGAACTAAAGAAGAGGACTCCCAAGATCTGAAATATGATGAACCAAGGAATAACACTCATCGGTAGGCTTGCCATGAGATTTTGTTGGTTCAGAACAAACAATCCACCACAGCCATAAAGGAGGAAAATTACCATGGAGCCTGCGACATTGCCGAGCAGCTTGCCACCCATTAATTGTGAGGGACTCACCGCGCCGATCAAAACCTCTGAGATCCGAAGGCTCTTTTCCTCCATAGCACTTTCGAGCATCGGTTGGGCCGCCATCATGATGACCAGAAACATGAGCATCATGACTCCGAAGGGCAGAAACATGGCCTTGACGGCATCGAGTGGCGATTGATCTTTCTGGGGCGATTCTTTTTCTACCGGACGATTCGCCACGACTTCGACATCGCTCCGTACCATTTGAAGAATTCGCGGATCTAGAGAATCGAGCTGAAACTGTTGAATGCGAGTGGTACGTACCCTTTGCGATAACCAACCGGAAAGCCAACGACGAGCAGGGCTCATCATAGAGTCAAAGCTGTAAAACTTCGGCAGCTCTTGGGATTTCGTAGCACCAGTAGTTTCTGTGGTTGAAATCGAGGCGGATTCAGTCACGTTTGCGCCAGCCGCAGGAGTAAAGTCGGGTTTGTCGAGTAATGATCTTGGGATCTCGACGAAGCCATAGATTTTCCCTTGGCGGATCGACTCACTTAGATTCCATCGATCTTCATCGCTAAGTGTCGCAGAAGAAGCCGGTTCGAGAATGTAGCGATCGTTTGGAGACATACCGAGCTCGCCAGCATCGGATGCAGGTTGGCTTGAAATGGTTTCATTGTAAGCTTGAGCGGATTTTTGAAGCTCCTCGAAAAGAACGCCTGTGCCGTCAGCAATAACGATTTTCAGTTCCCGATTGCCCCCGACTTTTTGGAGTGTAGGGAGCAGAAGAAAGCTACCGAACATGAGAACAGGCATCATGATCAGACTAAAGACAAATGCTTTGGTACCGACCATCGCTACATACTCGCGATAGGCAATCACGAAGAGTTTATACACGGGTTACTCCGTTTGAAGCAATTTTAGTTCGTTTCGCATACTCTCGCGCATATACTCGTCGAGGGCTGCCAAGTTGGGATCTGTATCGCTCAAATTGGATCGTTCGATTATGAGCCTGGCAGCGCAGCCTACGATCTCACCTTTCGTGCCAGCCGCCTTGATCGTAACTAGGTTCCCCTCTTGCTTGAGGATTTCGGCGGTTACCTCAAGCGTTTGGCCTGGAGTCATAAAGTCCGCAAACTTAACGTTTCGAGCCTCTTTGAGAACCAAAAGCGAATGTCGAAATTCTTCGCTGGAGCGAATGAGCCAGCAGGAGGCTTGAAAAAGGGCCTCTAGCATCAATACTCCGGGCATAACCTTAAACAGTGGGAAGTGATCCCTGAGGTAGTCTTCGTTACCTTGTACTTGTTTGATAGCTCGGATCTTTTCGCCTGGGACAATTTCCAAAATGCGATCGAGTTGCCGAAAACGCATGCAAGTATCAGTGGTCTTTTTCATTTTCCAAGAAACAGAATTGATGATAGCGATTTAAACATTCATGAAGTTTAGAGGCAGGAGCAGTTCGCGAGAAGAGTCGAATCGGTCAATCGTCCCACAAAAACCTGCTTACTTGGGCCCCGTCACCTACCCAATGGATAGAGTTTCATCGGTCGATGGGAGGACAGTACTTCTAATCTCGCCCGTGGCAAGTTTGGTTTTGATGGTTTGGCCTGGAGCTATTTCCTCAACCGAGGTAATCAGCTTTCCCGTCTCCGCATCGACGGTCAAGGAGTATCCTCGGGCCAGAACTCCCAGGGGACTCAAGGCCTCCAAAACCTGTGCATGCTGTTGCAAAGTGTTTTTGGCGGCTTCAAGCTTTTGGTCCATGGCCAAGTCCATGTCGCGGTAGAAGTCGTCCAGTCTTTGGCTTGGGCGTTCTAAGAGTCGTTCTGGTTCGGTTAGGATTGGCCGATCCGCAAGCGATTCTAATCGTCCCTCTGCTCGTTCATATTGGTAGGCTACCAGTCCTCTGAGGCGATTTTGAACCCCTTCTAGTTGGCTAAGCAATTCCTCTCGATGTGGGGCAATGATCTCTCCTGCCTCCGTTGGTGTCAAAGCGCGAACGTCAGCAGCTAAATCGCACAACGTTATATCAATCTCATGCCCCACAGCGGAGATGGTTGGCAAAGGGCACTCCGCTACAGCGCGCACAACAATCTCTTCATTAAAGGCCCATAGGTCTTCAATTGATCCGCCACCTCGTCCCACAACCAACACATCCAACTCAGGGCGAATCCGCGCCGCAGCCTTGATTCCCCTTGCGATCTCTTCTGCTGCCCCTTCTCCTTGAACTTTGGATGGGATGATCAAGACGCTCGCAACTGGCCATCTTCGTTTCAGCACTTGAAGGAAATCCTGAATCGCTGCGCCCGACGGGCTAGTTACAAATCCAATCCGAAATGGAAATTGGGGCAGCGATTTTTTGCGTTCCGAGGCAAACAATCCTTCCGAGTCGAGCTTCTTGTATAGTCTTCGGAAGGCTGCTTGCAAGGCACCGAGTCCCTGTTCCTCAATGCGGCTGATTACGATTTGGTAGTTTCCGCGCGGCGAGTAAACATCCAATCTTCCCTGAACGATGACCGCCATCCCCTCGGACAATTCGACATCGATTCGTTCTAACGCGGAACGCCAGATTACTCCCGCTATCTGACCTCCTGAATCTTTTAAGGTAAGGTAGATATGTCCGGCATTCGATCGGGTGAGATTGCTAATCTCACCCGCTAACCAAATGGTGCCAAACGTTTTATCGATGATTCGTTTGAGACTCTCGTTTAACTGGCTGACCGAATAAGGTGACTCCAGCGATTGGCCCGGGCCTGGTTTCATATCCTTAGGATTTTTCTTGGGTGCAGCGTTTTGTTCGCTTCCGAAAAACGCTTCCTCGTCGTTGCTCCAAAGAAATCCTGTCATGGCCAAAGGGTCTCTCGAAAGGTCGTGTAGAACGGTTGCTCGTCATCTCGTTTGCGTCCATGCTCAACCCATTCTTCGGCTTCGGTGGTAACCTCAGCTAACGTGTTTTGAAGTTGTTGATGAAGCACTTCTATTTCTTCCTTGCTTACTTTCTTGGGAACACGCATAATCTCTCCGAGGACTAATCGAGCCCGAGCCCCCGGTCTTGGGACGGCAAATTTGTCCCACGCTCCATTAAATCTCAATGCACGCTCATAACCGACTCCGATGGGGACGATTTGAGCTCCCAACATGCTGGCTAAATACAAGCATCCGTTTTGCGCAACCCGTCGTGGCCCCCTCGGACCGTCGGGGGTAATCACAAAACTCTTTCCTCTCAGCTGTTTTACCATTTTCAAAGCAGCTTCGCTTCCGCCTCGTTTGGACGATCCACGCACAGAGCTATAGCCAAAGTGGTTGCCTAAACCAACGATCCAATCCGCGTCCGCGCTCTGGCTTGCTAGAAGAACCAGATCGCAGCCTTGACGACAGCATGTGGGAACCAACATGTACTCATGCCAAATCACGAAGATCGTCGGGTCTTTGAAGCCATGCATAGCCGGATCCCCGAGTGGGTCTCGCCGAGCGATTTTACAATCGACGGTGTGTATCCAGGCATTAACGAGTCCAGACAAGCACTTACCAACGGTATAGATTGCGGCTTGTCTCGCTACGGACCGAAGCGAGATGTGACCCATTACGTTCGAACCTGCCAGTGTCCTGAAAATACCTCGACGGCGGGACCGGTCATCATGACATGGTTAGTGGCTTCGTCCCACGTTAATCTTAACTGACCACCGATAAGGTTGTTTACGATCGTCCGATCGGTTCTACCTGTTAGGACTCCCGCGACACAAACGGCGCTGGCACCTGTTCCACAGGCCCACGTTTCTCCAGATCCTCGCTCCCATGTTCTCTGGTTGACCTCTCCCCGGGCTAGGACCTCAACAAATTCGACGTTCACTTTCTTAGGGAAACGATCATCCTTTTCGATGAGTGGGCCAATTCCAAGCACCAACTCATCATCCATTTCTGGAACAAAAATCACACAGTGAGGGTTCCCCATCGACACGCAGGTCGCGAAAAGTTTACGCCCCTTGATTTCGATGGGAACATTGACAACTTGATGGTCTGCGGGGGCCAAAGTTGTCGGGATCAAGCCAGCGGTTAATCGGGGCTCGCCCATGTCGACAGTAATCTGTTCCGCAAGTCCATCTTTGGCATGCACCTGCAAAGCTAAAATCCCTGCCCCCGTTTCAATTCGGAGTCGCTCTCGCTTTGCGATGCCATGGTCGTAAACATATTTGGCCACGCATCGAATTCCGTTGCCGCACATTTCGGACTCGCTACCATCGGCGTTAAACATCCGCATCTGTGCATCGGCTTGCTCGCTAGGGAGTATGAGAATCAACCCATCACCACCAACACCAAATCTGCGATGGGAAATTTCTATGGCAAGTTTTTCAAGATCTTTTGGTAGCGTATTGGAGAAGCCATTAACATACACGTAGTCGTTACCAGCTCCGTGCATTTTTGTGAATTCAATAGATGTCATGATGTCCGTATCTTAACCTGGGAGTCGAAAATCTGGGTCCGCGATGCCGCGAATGAGTTCGGCGAGACGACCGTACATTTGAAGCATCAATTGCCAAGTTGCCAAGTCGACATCGATCTTGGAACGCTTTTCGTTGTGCTGGGCTCCGTTGATGACTTCACCCACGCGAGCATGGAAATACTCAAACAATTCCGCTAATTGGGCCGCTTGGCTGGGACTGAGACGATCCGGTAGAGGTGGCGGTTGATTAAGATCTCTGAGAGCACGAACGGATTCCACCAGTCCTGGCCCAAGATCAAAATCTCCTAAGTCATCGTCATCCGTTTTTCCAGCGATTTTCTCGACCGCAGTCAAGCTTTCTTGGACCCGTGAGTTAATCTGTTCGTGAGTTCCAAACAATAGCATAGATCTTCCTACCGATATGATATCGCCAAATCGAAGGATTCTCAGTTGGCAGTCTTGGCCGTTGACGCGTGTGCCGTTGGTGCTCTCTAGGTCAGTCAGAACCAGATGTTCGTTATCTTCTTGGATCTTGCAATGAAAACGACTGATCCGCTCATCGTTAAGTTGAATGGAGTTCCCCTCTTCTCTTCCGATCGAAATGGGGGTTTTCATGTCAGAGAAAACCTTACCTCGGTCTGCCCCTTGCACTACTCGGAGCGTCAATCTAGACATTGCAACCTCGTTACTGGAACTTCAAATGGACCCGCTATATCATAGCATAGTTTTCAAACAGTTGGATCAACCGGTTTACGTTGGCTACCTACACCAGTCAAATAATACAAGGCTCCGATTAAAGTTGTTGCGAGGAGTAATCCGCGAAAAAAAATCGCCATCACTAATGGAGAGTATCCTTCCGGTAGTTTTCCTATCTGCTTAAACAGGCCGTCTATTGCTGCCTCTTGGAGACCTAATCCGCCTGGGGTTATTGGCAGAGTCGCCGCCGCAATCGCCGGTGGGATGGCTGTGAAGTGATCCCGAAGCGTTGGCGTTTCGTTGTACAATGCATGCGATACTAAAACACAGCTAAGGGTCAAAAGTGTATGGACAACGACGCTGGAAAGAACAACTTCTGTAAGAAGTCTATAGCGACCTTGAAAGATCATGCATGCATCAACGAAGCGTCGTGCCTGGTGACCGATCCAAGGTAATCGCAATAGCTGCTTTGTAGATAGTTTGCGTCCAACTGTTGCAATGGCCAGCAACCCAGCGAGACCAATTGCGGCCAAGATTGTAGAGCCCCAGCGAATCGTGTCTAAGATTCTATTGCTTTGAGATGAGGTCTGAAGAACTGTTGCGGTGATTAAGAGTAATCCAAGCAATCCGACGGCCCGATCTACCAAGACTGACGCCACGACTTCCGTTCGCTTGCCATTCGATCGTCGAGCGGCTTCTATCGCTTTGAAGAGGTCGCCTCCAACAGATCCAATACTAATCTGGTTGAGGAGATTACCCATAAACCCAAGCCTCACCGCTTCTGCGAGCGACATCCGCACTCCTACCGCTCTTACAAGAAGCATCCACCTCCAAAATGAAACAAGGACGGCTGTTACAGTTACTATCAATCCCTGAGCAAGAAGAACCCAGTCCTTCTTTTGGTTGGTAAGAACTTGCCAATGCTCCTTTGGGAAATTTCGCCACAACCAGTAAACGATTGCGGCGAGAACCAGGAGTTTGAATGCAAGAAGCAAATACTTCAGCTTGCCAGGATCATTCATCCAATTCGATGACTTTGAATCGGGGACTAACCCAACACTGCCTTCGCGAGCTTGGATGCATTAACCGTGCTTTCCCAAGTGAAATCGGGATCGTTGCGACCGAAGTGTCCGCCGGACGAGGTCTTGACGTAAATCGGACGGCGAAGGTCTAAGTATTCGATAATCCCACGCGGAGTTAGGTCGTAAAAGGACTTAACAGCTTCGCAAATGACCTCATCTGCAACCTTACCAGAACCCTGGGTATCGACTCGCACACTCACAGGCTTACTAACACCGATTGCATAGGCTACTTGAACTTCGCAACGGTCAGCGATTCCCGAAGCGACGATGTTCTTGGCAACATGGCGAGCCATGTAAGCAGCACTTCGGTCAACCTTGGTTGGATCCTTTCCGCTGAAAGCTCCACCACCATGTCGTCCCCAACCACCGTAGGTGTCGACGATGATCTTACGCCCTGTCAAGCCGCTGTCACCATGAGGACCACCAACGACGAAATTACCGGTTGGATTGATGTGGTACTCAATGCTGTCTGTGATAAGCTCCTTTGGCAAGCAAGGATGGATTACCTTTTCAATTACGAAAGAACGAATCTCTGCTTGGGAAACGGTCGGTGCATGTTGAGTGGAAACCACTACGTTGTTGATGCCTACGGGCTTGAAACCATCGTAAACAATCGAAACTTGGCTCTTCGAGTCCGGACGAAGCCAGTTCACTTCTTTGTTGAAACGAGCTTCGGTCAGGCGGTTGGTGATGCGGTGAGCCAAAGCGATCGGCAACGGCATCAACTCTGGGGTGTCGTTACATGCGTAGCCGAACATCAATCCTTGGTCCCCAGCTCCGATATCCTTATTGTCCGAGGAATCTACACCCATCGCAATGTCCGGGCTTTGGCGGTCCAATGCTACCATGACATTACAAGTCTTCCCGGAAATCCCGGTCTCGTCGTCGTCATAACCGACATCCAAAATGGCTTGGCGAACGATATCGGCGTAGTTCACGATTGCTTTGGTGGTGATTTCACCAACAATCAATGCTAGACCCGTCGTAACCACCGTTTCGCAAGCGACGCGGCTCATGGGATCTTGTGCCAAAAGTGCATCAAGAACACTATCAGATATTCGGTCAGCCAATTTGTCTGGGTGACCCATGGAAACAGATTCGCTCGTAAAAATGTACTTGCCAGACGCCACGAAATTACCTCCCTCGGAGGGATCAGAACCAAGAAACCTGTAAACTAGAAAGGGAACAGTTTAGCCACCATTCCTGTTTCCTTGAAGGTGTAATAAACATTCCCTCATGAATTGTTTCAATTGTCCTGCCAAATGACGTGACTCAATGCCCCCAAGAATTCATGCGTTTACCATGCAAACTACGTTCGAAAACAATGAATAAGCAGAATTTCGGCGTTTTGACCACCTACACCGCTTGGTTGCTAGCCACTTTGGGCTTTTTCACCGCGGGCTTAAGCCAAAAGGATGTCGTCGGGGAAACGCCCCAGTCGATAGCTCGATTCGTGCGACTTTATTCACCTTGGGGACGCGAATCGCCCCCTGCCTCGAGTTTTGAAATTAGGGTTGAGGGACAGGAGTTGATGATTCGCGGTGAAGTGGTCGATGCGAATCTGACGGGGGTAGGCACAGAGGGGGCAGCCACAGACGTTGCCAATAAGAATGAAGTTCGTAGCGATCATATTATTTTTGCATGGTCTCGTTCTCCACTTGCGCTCGATTTTGACGGGGTCGAGGTTTTTCCGGACGGGCAATCGAAAGTTTTTCGCAAATCTTCGGCTGAAAAAGAAATCGAGTCATCCAGTGACCTGCAACCACGCATCAGAGTTATAGGTACCGCAAATGGTTTCCAGTTTGAGTGTGTGATTGCTCTAGCACAGTCCAGCGCATCCCAAACGGTAGCCAATTGGCCGATCTATGTCGCTTTGTCCCAGATCAGTTCTTCACCAGATGGAAAATCATCTCGCGGCTATTGTTCCAGCGTCCCCACGACGTTAGAGCATGAACGCCTGCATTCCTCTTCGTTTGCATCGCTTGAATCGTTCCCAACCGAAAACCAAGACTTCGCTAAAGTGGAGGTCTCTGAGCGTTCCAGATCGGCTTATCGAATTCTACGAATAGCGGAGCTCGAACTGAGAAATAAATGGAATCAATACGCTCTCCAATCGATGCATCCAGGTCTGACGCAGAAATGGTTCGAAGGTATTGCAAACTTTCCCGACGCTGAGCGATTTCTGGAAAAGACACGCGACGGAGATCGATTCCGAACGATCAGTCCAGATGACTCCCCAAAAAGATTAACCGATGCACGCTCTGAAAAGCTCAACTACTTTCTAGGACAAAACTGGAGCGTGCACCTAAGTCGAATCGAGGATTTTCATTCATGTTTTCCGTTGCTGATTTCCGCACCGGTATTCGCAAGCGACAAGTCGGAAAATGAGGCGATTGCGATGTGGCTGGAAAAAGACCGACTTCAAATCGCAGTGCAACAGAGTGGTGAAACGACTTTTTGGGGGTCGACGAATTGGCCATTGCCTCAAGTACAGGATCTAACCCAACCAACTAACATTACGCTTACGTCTGACGGGTCAACCAATAGTTTTGGCTATGATTTATTTGCGAACGCCGAGTCCCTTAAAATGGTGACACATAACCCCAACAATCTCGATTTGCTCCCCATTTCGGTTCGTGAGTTGAGTCTAGCCAGCGAACCTGCCTCTAGAGACTGGAGGATAAAAACCAAGAGTAAATTTCTTCAGGTTGACTTATACAACACCAAGCTGACGCCGGTGGAAATTATGTCTCTGGATGCCAACACGATGCTCCTAAGCTGGGCCGAGCTTACTGAGTCGCAGCGAAAATCGTGGCTCGTTCATTATGTTTTCTGCATCGATCCGGAGGGGAGGTACTTTCTGGAAAGTTTAAAGCACTATACGTCTAGCCAAGCCGAATTGCTCAGAAGGAGCAGGAATCCGGCCAAGAAGTAGGCCGATGGAGCTTTATTTTCCGTTCAATCTGGGCCAAAATGGGGCGACTGTTTGTCCTTTCACTTTTGGAGCCATACACATGACTCGCTCAACGCGTCGAAACTTTTTGAAATCCACCGCTGCCGCAACAGCAGCTGTCGCATCCACTCCCTATTTTCTAACCAGCGCTAATGCAAAGCCGCTGTCCGCTAACGACCGCTTCGTTATCGGCTGCATTGGAACCGGAAGCATGGGAACCGGTGATGCAGAAGGGGTCGCTAACTTTGGTGATGTCGTAGCGGTTTGCGATGTGGATACCAACCACATGGAGCGTGCTAGGAACAGCGAGAAAATCGGCAAAGGCAAAGCCGAGATGTACAAAGATTATCGAAAACTGCTTGAGCGAAAAGACATCGAAGTCGTCACCATTGTCACGCCAGACCATTGGCATACAAAGATCGCTATCGAAGCGTTGCAAGCGGGCAAGCATGTCTTCTGTCAAAAGCCGCTTACATTGACGCTTGAAGAAAACGTGAGAATCCGTGCGGCTGCCATGAAGTATCCGGATCGAGTTTTTATCGTGGGTACACAACAACGATCTGACAAAGATCGATTCATGCGAGCCGTGAACATGGTTCAGCATGGACTGCTCGGAGATATTAAGAAAATAACTTGCGGTATCAACGGTGGCGATGTCGGCGGACCGTTCATGAAATCAACTCCACCAGCCCATTTGGATTGGGATGTTTGGCAAGGTCAAACAGAGCCTGTCGATTACATTAAAGAGCGCTGCCACTACCAGTATCGTTGGTGGTATGAGTACTCTGGCGGCAAGTTTACCGACTGGGGGGCCCACCATATTGATATCGCTCTTTGGGCGGCTGGTATGACAAACAAGGGGTCTGGTCCGGTAGAAGTGGACGGTACTGATGCAAACCATCCGGTAGAATTTAAAGATGGTTACCCAACAGTCGACAACCATTACAATACCTCTCATGATTTCAATATTGTCCACAAGTTTGCGAACGGCATGGAGATTCACGTCACAAGCCGTGGCGATAATGGAGTTCTGATCGAAGGAACCAAGGGACGAATCTTCGTCAACCGTGGTAAGATCAGCGGAGCACCGATCGAAGAGAATTGGGATAAAGACGTATTCAACGAAGAGGCCTTGGTTAAGCTTTACAATGGTAAGCCATTCGAATGGCACAAAGCTAACTTCTTCCGCTGCGTTCGCGAAGGAGGAACCCCGGTATCGGATCTGCACTCCCACCTTCAAACGATGAACCTTTGCCACCTGTCGGTTATTGCAGCACGGCTCAAGCGGAGCTTCAAATGGAACCCTGCGACGGAAATGATCGAGGGGGATGAACAAGCAGCAGCCATGCAAGCTCGTAAACAACGAGCTGGCTACGAAATTCCCGTTGTAAGTTAAACAGGCTGACAGCTGGATTCGGGAGTTCGATTAGGCAAAAAAGGGAAAGGCGGGGATTGTCTCTTCGCCTTTCTTTGTTTATCTCTCTAAGATCAATGTAACAGGTCCGTCGTTTAATAGACTGACCTTCATGTCGGCCCGAAATCGGCCTCTCGATACTGAGATGCCTGCTTTCTCGAGCGATTCACAGAAGGCGACATAAAGCGACTCCGCCATTTCTGGAGGGGCTGCAAAATCAAAGCTTGGTCGTCTACCTTTGTTGCAATCTCCGTAAAGTGTAAACTGACTTACAACTAGGATCTCACCTCGGACGTCTTGGACCGAAAGGTTCATCTTGCCGTTAGCGTCTTCGAATGCGCGAAGTCCAACGCATTTATCTACCATCCATTTGACCGTATCCAGAGAATCGTCTTTGGCAATACCCAAAAGAATGAGCCAACCAGCGTCAATCTTGCCAACGCACTCACCGTTAACTGTTACGGACGCTTGTGTAACACGCTGAAGTACGGCACGCATGGTCTACCAACGCGTTTCCATTTGATCAACGATGTGATTCGCTAGTCTTTCCGCAAGCCGCTGATTCGCAGTTGCTATCGACTGTCCTGCCTCAGGTACAAAGTTCTCATTGTCGGCAAAATAGAAGGTCGTTTCACCATTGGGTAAAAATCGAGTCTCAATTAGAGGCACGTTACGTCGATCCACCCATTGAACTTCGACCGACATTACACTTTGGAGAAGTCTCGATTCATCGGTTGGCGTTTCCGCGGTCACACGTTTTGAATCAGCGGTAATTCGGCAATTCAAAACGGAATCCGAGGTTGCAAATTCCGATAGTTTGTACGGCGTCCTGCGCTCAATCTCCTTCTGAATCGCTTCCGTCATTAATACTCCAAGCTCAGGACGAAAGGAATCAGATCGTACAACCGGAACGTGTATTGTCCGAATATCGTTTCGATACAATGACCGATTCCCAAATCGATAGCCCGCACAGCCAACGATCAAGGTCACGAGCGCAAGTACAAAACAAGAAACGAAACGTTGGGCAACCATTTAACGCCGTCCTACATTATTGCCGTTCGAGGCACCGTAGGGGCTATTGCGATCTGCCGTCCGTGAAATCTCGTCGCTTCTTTGTGAATCTACCGCCTCTGCCGGAAGTGGACGGATCAGAGGTTTGAACTTGTCGTTCTCAGGGAACAAAGTTGTCAACGATTGCAAATACCTGGTAGGAGTATCTGGCATCCCTTCGAGTTTCGTTAACAGTTCGCGAGTCGGTTCGGCATAAGCCGTTTCCGAAAAATCTCTAAGGATGTTTTCGCAATACATTCTCGCAGCTTTTCCTTCGCCTCGGTTGTAGCGAAACATCGCCCGGTTGAATTCATAGCCGGCCCTATAGTTTTGCAGATCCGTGTAAGCTCGATCAATCGACTCTTTTTCCCGTCTGGATTCTTCTGGGAACTTAACAATGTTTTTGAGTAGCTTTTCTGCTTGCTCAAGAGGTTCTTGTGAGTATTCCGGGCCAGCGTACGATTGTAAGGCTGCTTGTAACCCCATGAGGTGAGCATCAAACAGGTGCTTGGACCCAGGGTAGGTCAAAATCAAGTCGTTGTAGGTGTCGAGCGCTTCGGTCCAACGCTCCTCGAGAAAGGCTGTGTTTGCAATAACCATCGTCGCATCATCAGAGATCTTCCCGGTTGGGCTATCAAGTCTCAGCTTTTCTAGTTCTTTCTTGCCGTAGTTCTTTGTGTCGTTCCACGGACGTTTTCGGTCGACCAGATTGAGGTGATAGAACTTGTCCGGAAACTGAAGCCAGAAGTTACCGATCTCCATCCTCCGTCGATCGACTCTATCTTGGTATCGATTGCGGGGATATTCTTTAGCTAGCTTGGTGTATCGCTCTGAGGCTTTGGGGTAATGCTCCGAGAAGAAGTAGCTTTCTCCGGCCATCATCAAAGCGTCTTGCTCTAAGTAACTGCTTGGCCATTGTTTAGCGGCTTCGTCAAATTTTTTAGCTGCTGCATCGAACCTCGCAGCTCGCTGGTCCCCTTCGAGACCCTTCGCTTCTTCGAATAACGCCTCTGCTTGAGCGTAAATCGTTTTGGCTTTCTCGATATCCTTCGGCTTTGGATCCATCCCCATCGAAGTTTTGATGGATTCCAAAACACCAGTACTCTTTGATTCCGCCCGACGACCTTCAGGACGGATGAAGTTTCCATTGCCGTCGGAACGACTCTCTATCGCACGTCTGGCCCGACCGTATTCGTCGTCATCTCTCAAACCCAGGGATGTGCATCCGGACAAAGCACAACAAATAATCCCAGCCCAAAATTTGTTGGATTCCCATATGTGGCGTTCGAGCGTGTTCGAAGTCTTCAACGCCGGAGATCGTCTAAAAAGTCCATTAATCGCAAACGACGATCCACCAAACTGCAAAGGAATCGCTCCATCACAATCCGAACTTCTTCTCTCGAAATGGTTGGGATATTCCATGTGTCTTCGTTCTTGCTTTCGCTTTCTACAATCGCCTGACGGAAACAGTCGACGGTCTCCGAACGGATTCGCAGTACGCTCCTTTGCCCTGGTAGGCAGTTGGAACATAATAGTCCACCCGCCTCCGCGCCAAATAAATAGGTACCACCAGGGCTGGACTCTACAAAATGACCACAACCGGCGCAAAGTTCAAACGTTGGCAAATGCCCAAGTTGCGACAAGAATTTGATTTCAAACTCCAGAACAATCTTCGCAGGGTCCCGCATTTCATCCAAATTAACAAGGGATTCGTCCAGGGCCTCGAAAACCCCAGGCAGTCGTAGGTGGTTCTCTGTGAATACGTAGGCAAGTTCGGCGAGATAATAGCCACAGTACAGCGGGAACAATGCTCTCTGCCCCGATTTAAACCTCCTGATTAATTTGGCTTCGGTTAATATGTCGAGTGTATCGTTCGACTTTGCAATGAACACGACATGAGATTTTGCTAGCAAATCCAAAGCGGTTTCAAAAGGGCTTTTCAGTCGTCTGGCACCCTTGGCAACGGCTGTTACTTTGCCGAATTCGCGAGTGAAAAGAGTTACAACGCTGCTCGTTTCACTCCAAGGTACCGTTCGAACAACGATTGCTTCTGTTTTTTCTGCCGTCATGGCATAGATCTACTAGTTCGCAGTGGCATTATGCTATCAACAGGTTGTTATTCCACTAACCTCGGTCTGCCACTCCAGCCAAGCTTATCGCGGAGCGCTTGGTAGTCGTCATGCCCAGGGACTGAAATCAGTTGGAATACCGAGTCTGCTCGCGCGATCCGTACTCGTAGACTCTCGTCCAAATGGCACACGACTCGACCATCCACCACGACACTGGCGCTACTTTGTTCAGTTCGTAATCTCAACTCAAAGACGCGATCGGCCGTATCGACCACCGGTCTCATGGTGAGCGTATGCGGACTAATCGGACAAATGACAAACGCCTCTAGGTTTCGTCGAAGGATGGGGCCACCTGCAGAAAGATTGTGAGCCGTTGAGCCGATCGGTGTGCTAATAATTAGACCATCGCAAGCGTATGTGGTTGCCAAAACGGAATCGATGTTCAAGTCGATATACATCATCGAATAAGGAGGCCCTCCTAATATGCTAGCCTCATTGAGCCCGAGCATAGAATGAAGTCTTTCTTTATCTCGATAGACTTCGCACGATAGCATCAAATGCTTGGTGATTTCAAATCGGCCCGAGGCTATCTCACTCCACAATGCAACAAAACTCTCTGGAGGTATCGCTGCCAAGAATCCGAGTTTCCCGAGATTTACCCCTAGAACAGGACGTTGGTTATTCTGCATCTGACGTGCAGATTGCAAGATGGACCCGTCCCCACCCAATACAATCACGAGGTCGGATGCGCATTCAGTAAAGTCGTGCTCAAAGTCTTTGTCGACTGCAACGACCTCTGCATGCTTTTCGATAAATGGCAACAGCTTAGGTAGCTCGGAAGCGACCCTGGGGCGATTAGGGGCTGCGAGCACGGCGACACGGGGAAGTCGACCTTCTCGCAACCAAACGGCAGGGCCTTGGCTCATGTGTGTTCCTAAACTCCGGCACTGCTGGCGTCCGAGTATTTTTCGCTAAGCTGTCGGCAGACTTTGGAGATTCCATCAGCATCAATGCCGAGTTCTGCCAAGATTTCTCCTCGCTCACCATGTTCGATGTAACGATCGGGAATTCCTAGGATTCTCATGATGCGAGTGTCCCAGCCATTTGCACATGCTGCCTCGAGGACAGCCGAACCAAAGCCACCCATGAGAGCTCCCTCCTCAACGGTTACTACAAATCGACTCTCTTCGAAGACTTGTGCTAACATTTCCAGGTCCAGAGGCTTTGCGAAACGAGCATTGATTACCGCAACATCCAGCCCCTCTTCCTTGAGCTTATCTGCGGCTTGGAGTGCCTGCTGAAGCATGGCTCCAAAAGCAATGATCGCGCCATCTGTACCGTATCTCACCCATTCAGATTTTCCTAATTCGATCGGCTGGTGCGGTCTATCAAACGTGAGCGCCGCGGTCTTTGGGTACCGGATAGCACATGGACCATTATGAGCAAGTGAGAACTCAAGCATCGGTTCCATTTCCGTTGCGTCGCCGGGTGCCATAATGGTGATGTTGGGGAATACCCGCATATACCCTATGTCGTACAAACCATGGTGAGTCGGACCATCAGGACCCGTTAAGCCGGCACGATCTAGCATCATGGTAACAGGCAGGTTTTGTAAAGCGACCTCTTGGAAAATTTGATCATAGGATCGCTGCAAGAATGTCGAATAGATTGCTACGATCGGCCGCATACCAACCTTGGCTTGCCCCGCTGCGAAAGCCACCGCGTGAGATTCGCATATGCCGACATCGAAGAATCGATCTGCAAATGCATCTCGCACTGGCTCGAGTTTATTGCCTTGGCACATTGCCGCCGTCATTACAGTAACCTTGGGATTCTTCTTCATTTGAGAAAGAATGGCATCCCGAGCAAAGTTCGTGAACGCCGGCTTTTCCGAAGCATTCAGAATCTTGGGGGCACCAGCTTCGTCTGCAAAAGCTGGTGGTGTATGAAAGTAAACCGGATCCTTCTCAGCAGGTCGATAGCCGCGACCCTTTTCTGTAACGACGTGTAAAAGAGTTGGCCCCTTTTGGTCTTTGATCATCTCCATGTACTTGCGAAGCAATCGGATGTCATGCCCATCAATGGGACCAATGTACTTGAACCCGAACTCTTCAAAGAGCATTCCCCCCACCATGCCAGCTTTGACTCCTTCTTTGATCTGAGCTAGCAACTTTTCTGCCGGATCACCGAAAAGTGGGAGCCTGTTCAGTACCTTGACAACTTCGCTCTTCAAGCCGGTGTAAAACGGATTGGTTCTGAGGCGATCAAGATAATTTGCGACTGCACCCACGCGTGGGCAAATCGACATTTTGTTGTCATTCAAAATGACGATCAAATCGGAGTTTAGTTCTCCGGCATTGTTCATGGCTTCAAAAACAATTCCAGACGGGAAGGCACCATCGCCGATCACGGCAACGCTCTTCCTGTTGCCTTGGCCCTGAAGATCATCACCACT
Organism: Pirellula sp.; assembly: GCA_046318795.1. Taxonomy (GTDB): domain Bacteria; phylum Planctomycetota; class Planctomycetia; order Pirellulales; family Pirellulaceae; genus JBKCUI01. The sequence goes on along the minus strand of JBKCTT010000091.1, from coordinate 65,610 downwards.
TTTGAGCCCCAACGCCGTGGATACCGAGCAACCGGCGTGTCCGGTCATAAACAAATCGTATTCACTCTCAGATGGATTCGGGTAACCCATCAATCCACCCTTCATACGTATTGTCTGGAATTCGTGGTAGCGACCAGTCACTAGTTTGTGGGGATAGATTTGGTGTCCAGTATCCCAAATCAATCGATCGCGTCTAAAATCGAACACACTGTGCAAAGCCAGCGTCAATTCCACCACACCAAGGTTCGAGGCGAAATGCGCTGTCCGCGTCGCTAAGAGATTGCAAAGCACATCCCGTATCTCGGAACCAATTTGCTCCAATTGCTCATCGGTCATCGACTGCAATGCTTCGGCAGATTCAAGTTTTGAAAGCATCTCGTGCATAATTCTTACTGGTTCCTCTCGATGATGTATCTCGCCAACTGCCGCAATGGCAGGGCTGCCTCTCCATATCCCTGGAGCGAATCGAAGGCCTCTTCGACGTAACGCTCGGCTTTGCGACGGCTTTCCTCGACCCCCCAAAAGGATGGGTAAGTGAGTTTGCCACGATCCTGGTCTTTACCCGTACGCTTTCCAGTGTTCTCACAACTTCCCTCTACGTCCAGAAGATCGTCAGCAATTTGGAAAGCAATTCCGATACACTCGCCGTATTTTTCGAACGCTTTACGGTCCGATTCGCTTCCGCCAGCCGCTTCGACCCCCATCAGAGCGGACGCCCGGATCATGGCCCCCGTTTTTCGCCGATGAATCGCCATGAGAAAATCTGCATCTCCGCCATGCGTTTCGGCCTGTAAGTCGTCAACTTGGCCGCCCACCATTCCTTCGGCTCCCGCCGCAGCGGCTAAAATTTGGCCTGCGGCCACCTTTTGGGCTGGTTCAAGATCACTTTCCAAGATCACCTGGAAAGCGTAAGCCTGTAACGCATCACCAGCGAGGATAGCAGTCGCCTCGTCAAATTGAATATGGCAGGTTGGGCGACCTCGTCTCAAATCATCGTCGTCCATTGCGGGTAAATCATCGTGGATGAGCGAATAGCAATGAATCATTTCGAGGGCTGCCCCAAAGGCCATTGCGGGGTGATGGTGACCGATAATGGTTTCACAAGTCAAAAGAGCTAGTACGGGGCGCAATCGTTTGCCCGGTGCTAGCAGGGAATACTGCATGGCCTGACGCAAAATGAGGGGACAATTCTTCGACAATAGAGCAAGCTTATCAGTGAGAAACTGATCCACCTCAGCGGTTAAGCCACTCCAGCGAGAATGAACTAGGTCGTTTTGCGTAAACGTAGAAATAGCGGTGTCCCAAATTCGCGAAAAGTAGAAAAGAAGTTACTGGCTATCAATATTCTAAACATTGTAGCCATTCGTCGAGCCCATTTGGTGGCCTGGAATTCTCAGAAGAACAAAATTCCCAGGCCTACTTCAAATTTGCCCTGATTGCGAGATTTACCTACCTTACGATAATTCCCGCAATCCGCGATGAATGGCGTTACGATTCCCCAAACATGCCGAACCTGATCAATCCGCCCGTCGCGGAGCCCCCTTTAGAATTGGACGCAATTCCTCCACGAAATCTTGAATATCGCTAAAACGACGGTAGACGCTGGCGAACCTAACAAACGCGACCTGATCGAGTTCCCTAAGAAACTCCATGCAGAGGTTCCCGATCTCCTCGCTAGTGACCTCCTTTTCATACGTATCCAGAATGTGGGCTTCGATTTCTGCAGCAAGAGTTTGGATCTGCTCGACGCTGACCTTTCGTTTCCAGCAAGCGGCAGCAAGTCCTCGTTCAATTTTGGCCCGGCTGAAATCTTCATGATCTCCACCTCGCTTAATGACTTGTAACAAACCCTCGACTCGCTCGTAAGTTGTAAACCTACGCTTACAGCCGTTGCAAAACCTTCGCCGTCGAATGGCTTTACCGTCTTCAACGATTCGCGAATCACGAACCGAATCGTTATCGCTAGAACAGAAAGGACATTTCATTCGGACCTGATATTGCAGTGTTTTAGACTTAAAGGGATCAAGGAGCGGTCAAATCGAGCCTTGTAAAAATCTCTTTGAACATGTGTAACAGTTTATCAGATGGAGTCGCCGCAGTGGAGGTGCTGAAAATAAACAACGATTCTTGTTGAATGTTAATTTAGGGGGGTTGGGGTGACATTTTCTGATAGGTCGGCCTTACTTGCACTGGTCGCCTGCCGTAATGACGCTAACCGGAATGACCGATCCTATCCCTACGTTTGACGCTCACCTGCCAGCACGATTCGTGCGACTCGACCCAGAGACGTGGCAGGTGAGTGAGATCGTCAACCCGCGTACGAAGAAGTCCAGCAAGTATGAAAGTTCGTCTAACTCAATTCCTGCGTCGAGCTGTTCATGCTTCAGTTTTGAGCGCGGCGATTGTAGCCACGGCGAATTCAGCCTGCCTACTTGCCGAAGATAACCCGAGAGTCACCCCCATTGTCGAGGCCATTCGTAAAACGGAATCAGCCGTCGTCAACATCCAAGGCAACAAGACGGTTTCTAATACATCCGCAAACGGGGTCTCGACACGCCAAGAAGTCAATGGGATGGGCACCGGCGTCATTATTGATCGCCGCGGTTTGATCGTAACGAACTATCACGTTGTGGATTCTGTTGAAAAAATAGAAGTCACCCTCGCAGATGGCACTACATCAATTGCGAAGTTGATCAACTATGATCCCGAAACGGATCTTGCGATGATCAAGATCAATGTCGACTGGGATCTTCCTACCATCAATGTCGGCCGCAGTGACGATTTGCTGCGTGGCGAGACTGTGATTGCAATCGGTAATCCATTCGGATATCAAAATACTGTGACCGTAGGGATCATCAGTGCTCTTCATCGAAATATCCCGGTCAACGGATCTCAACAATACACGGACCTTATTCAGACGAATGCGGATATCAACCCAGGAAACTCGGGCGGCCCGTTGTTGAATACGAATGGCGAGGTCATTGGTATCAACGTGGCCGTCCGAGTCGGCGCTCAGGGGATAGGGTTCGCAATCCCAATCGACAATGCGCTGGATGTAATGGCTAATTTGGTGGCACAGTATAGAAAATCAGGATCTCATGGATTATTGTGCCAAAGAGTGCCATGCGAGGATGGCTGTCAGCTTATTGTTCGCGAATACGAATCTTCCTCTCATAAATCATCGCGAGATATACGATCCGGTGATGAGATTATTACTGTCGGGGGAGTAACGGTTCGCAATCAATTAGAAGTTGAGCTCGCCCTCCTCGATCGCGATCCAGGGGAATCCGTCAACATTGAGCTGGGCCGAAATGGTCAATCGGTGATTCAATCGATCGTTCTTGAAAAGAACAACGTCGTAACCGAAGAGAGTGAGATATCGCGGCTAGCTTGGGAGCGAATCGGTGTTCGTGTCACGCCTGTAAGCGGTAATCAACTCAAGGCGTTGGGCGAAGAGTACAAGGGTGGCCTGAAAATTACAGAAGTACGTTCGGGAAGCCCGGCCGCTCGCGAGCGGCTCAGCAGCGGAGATATCATCGTCGGTGTTATGAACTGGCAAACTCCCAATCTGAAATCGCTTGCCTGGGTTTTGGCAAATAACAGCTACCAAAGCTCGTTGACTGCCAAGTTCTATCTCATTCGCCGAGATCAACCAATCACAGTTGCACTAGGTCAGGATCGTATTAAGCGTTAGTATGCGACAATCACTTTAACGTCCCTAACCCTTTACCGCCTCTAAACTCGTCACGATTTGGTTAAGTTTCATTTCTTCGTCCTCGCTCAATGGTTCAGAACCAAATCTCAGTTCATAAAAACATGCCGCGAGAAACGTCGAATCGAGCACAATGCCTTTCTCGGTCAGACGCTGCGATGCCAAGGTGAGAAACTCGCGAGGCGTTTCCCAGGGTTGCCTTATAAGGTCCCATTTCTTAAGCACCCTGGTGACTCGGTTGTAAAACTCGACCTTCGTGATTCGGTTTTTGGATTTTACTTTGGTTTTTAAGCGAGGCATTAAACCGGGGAAAAGCCATATGACCAATTTATATAGCCCCACGACTGTAACACAGCCCACCGAGATAACGAGAGCTGCCCGCCAAGAAAACCATTTGTCGGGTGATAAAAGTCCGCCGATCAGGCTGCTCGATTTTAGACTTTCTAGTAATTCTGCTACTTTTTCCCAGTACTCCTCATACGAGTCCTTGGACGTTTCTCCGAACAAGGAAAACATGTTGCTCTGTCGGGATTTGTCAACATTCATGATCAGTTCAGACCATAACTCCTGCAACATACCAAAAGCCTGTCCGTCGGGCGTCTTAAACGAGTCCAACCCTGTTGCTTCATCGCCAGATGGAGTCGGATCAAAGCGAGCCCACATACCGGTTTCTACCCAGGGGGGAATCATTTCGGACATGAAGGATTCTTTGAGCTCGTCCACAGTAAAATAGGCCTCAACCCAAACGTGAGCGTGCTTCTGAAGAACAGGAAAATACTTACCAATCTCGTTGTATTCACTAGGACGATAGCCACTAACCATTCGCGCCGGAATGTTCATTGATCGCAGGAGCATCGTCAATGCAGAAGCGTAATACTCGCAATGGCCCTTCTTCTTGTTGAGTAAAAAATCGACAATCGGATCGACCTGTTTGTCGATTGGGGCAGTGTTTCGAAGCGAGTATTTAAAGTCAGGGGAGGTGGCTAAGTGGCTTTCCAGATACTTAGCGTGAGAGAATTTGCTTTCCACTAAATTGGTCGCCATGCTCAACACCTGATCTCGAAACGGGATAATTGGTGTCAGCGATGATGGAAACTCAGTAAGTTCTTCCCGGGAATACAAAGCCATCGAATCATTGGTTTTGTATCGACTGGTTTCCAAGGGAATAACGTCGGCTACATCAAGCATGAGAGATTTCTCGACACCCTTTCTAAAACCATAAGTCCGAAAACTGTAGCGTCTACGAGTGGTTTTGAGTATCGATTCTTCTGCCGTATCGATCATTCGCCAGTCTCTTCGCAATGAGACGTATGAGTCAGGCGTGTTCGCTTGGGAGTAAGGGGGAATACTGGCGACCGATGCACCGAAGTTAGCTTTTTCGATAATGGAAACCAAAACGGGATCAGCATCCTGGGTTAGGAGTGGCTCAATCTCAACGCTTTTGGGGACATTTCGGAATGTCCTCGGGTTCGCGAGGACCGTGGTGTCGCTGCGTTGCCAAACTCCGTGCGTCGGCCCGTCAAAATATTTGTGAAGAACCGTCATTCGGATGTAAGGGGGAGCGGCTGGTCGAAACTCTTTACCAGTCTCTTCATGTGTCATTACCATTCGAAACGCAGGAGATTCATTTTGCTGTATGTCACCTTGGTAACGAAGCGACACTTGCTCTGAAAAACCCACACTGGGGGCTCCCCACGAGTTCGTTTGATAGGCTCCGATCTGAGTTCTGGGCAGCGTATAAAAAAAGGCGGAGGCAAAGACAAACACGCTGAAGGTAATCGGTATGATCAACGAACTCCAACGCACCCAACCACGTCGTTCTGGTCCACTCAATGGTCCGAAAACATCGTCGAGGGATGACAATCGAATATGGGCTGATTTCTTGGAGAGGATGGGTTCCATTCCTAACCATCTCATCGATCTCGATACAATATTCGTCGACTCAACTCTCGAATCGTTGTGCAACATTCGTGAGGAGTAGAGAGCCAATGTCATCATGGCAGCGCAGCCAATAACCAGTACAGGAACCATCATCACGCCGTACAAGACATTGTCGTTCACCAGCGCGGCTACAACGAGTTCTAACAGTAGGAATACGCCCCATTGTTCAAAGACTCGCTTCGCTTTCTTCTGAAATACGAGAGGCAACTGAACGAACACTAAGAGATTGCCTACCGCTAGGAGCCTATCTGCTCCGGGGTTTGTTACGTATTGCATGATTGCAATAAAGGCGCCAGCAATCATTAACACATAAACAAAAAATCGATTTAAGGAAAACCAACCGAGCCAGTCGGTGTAAACCACGCCGATCCCAACCGCCGCAGATACCAGTAACGGCAAAGTCCATGACTCTTGTCCGAGTCCCAATAATCCGGCAATGAAAATCGAAAATAATCCGAAATAGAGTGAGCAGCGAACCGACAACCAGTCGCGAACCTCAATCGGCTTTGAAGTAGCGGTAGCCATTCTGTCTAGATCTCGATCTGTTCACCTGGATTCATGACAAGCGGGACCGAACTGGTCTCGCTTCGAACGGACTCAGCCCAAAGTTGTGCATCTTGAGCAATCGGCGGCCAGGTATTGTAGTGGCATGGCACGACCTGTTTTGGTTTTATTAATTGAATTGCATGGATGCTATCTTCGGGACCCATCGTAAATAGATCACCGATCGGGAGTATCATTGTATCGATCCCTTGGCGGGCCAAATGTGCCATGTCACCGAATACCGCTGTATCGCCTGTGTAGTAGAGGTTGTGTGTGTCATTCGTACCCCCCAAACGCAGCACAAATCCACCCGCCAGTCCTCCATATTCGCCGTCAGGTAAACCTGAGGAGTGAACTGCGGCTACCATCTGAAGCTCGCCAAAAGAAGCCCTGGCTTTTCCACCAATATTCATTCCGATGGTGTTTGTTACACCATGTTTACGACCTAGCCACTGTGCGATTTCATAATTGCAATAGACTGGACATTGGGAACGGTTTGCGATCTCAGCCGCGTCAGCCATATGATCAAAGTGTCCGTGGGAGATTAGAATAAAATGGGGCTTAATCTCAGAGGCCTTAACGGGCGACGATGGGTTTTGATTGAAAAATGGATCTATCAGAATACGGCTTCCACCCGCATTCACCATCCATGTGGAGTGGCCAAACCAACGCAAACCTATCTTCATTCGTGATCCTTTGCCTTCGAGTATTACTGTGATAGCAGCACCGCGAGTTCATCGCCCGTCCTACCGAGTCGTATTCTACCGAATCGTACCATACTTCCTCAGCGGTCGTATGACTTAACCTTCGAGCGAGTCGATATTTAACTCGTTGGCGGGCCGGTCTAATCCAAAACCTTGGGTGGGCGAAGCCCCGTCGTTGCGTTCCTTGGATTCCATTACAACCAATCGACCCATGTCTAAACCTACGACTCTCACGGTTACTCCTTTTTCAATTGGCCCAGTTTCCGTTATAGCTTCGTATTTGCGATCATGGATTTTCACGAATCCACTCGGGAGCAACTCATCTATTACCGTTCCAATTGCTCCCATGAGTTCGCTTGGGTTAGCGTTCCTAGCATCGGACCAAACATATGCATCCGCCTTTTCTGGAGTTACGATGAGTCGTTTGCCGACGGGGGTTTTGGGCCATAGTTCGACAAACGCCCAGAACATGAATGGAATGGCTAGAAAGGTCCCAATCACCATCCAAATACCGGTCGAGGTGCTGTGCATAAACGCGAGCACAATGGCCCCGACAGCCAAAACACCTGTCACACCGATTAAGATCCCGCCGGTCGGAATAAACAGGTCTACCAAAAAAACGATGATCGCGAGTACAAAAAGACCCAGAGCAATCGCAAACAACGACACTATTCTTTTCCTGTTCTAAACAAGCCGCCGATACCGACTAGGCACCGAGTAGCTTTAGGACTTGGAGTACAATCGGTAACATGAGGGAAGCGATAACCACCCATGATACATAGTACCAAAAATTTCGCTTCTTCTTTGGTTTGCCGAATTCTTCTTCCAAAAACTCTTCATAATTAAAATCGTCTTCGTTGGCATCGTAGCCTCCGTACTTTGCGGCCTGATCGGGCGATCCCTCGGGGTCTTGATAGAGCGGTTTCTCTCTAGTCACCGCTCCGCTGTTCGCTGACGTTTTTGGCCGACTTATCTCACTGACGATCTTGCCACACTTATGGCAACGCACAGCATCAACACGAATGCGTTTCCCACATTTCTGGCAATCCATGAATTCAAGCATCATCGCCCTTTAGCAATTCGAGACCTTGCCCTCTAGCAGTTCTATGCCTCGCGAATGTAGCACTGCGAGTTTAGATTGCATGGCAGTTAGCAACTCCCCATCGGACATCGACTCGTAAACTTCTTTTCTCAAGGGTTCGCCAACAACAACGGAAATCGGACTGCAAGTTGGCAATCGGCTGCCCCTCGGCAAACAATCATAGGCGCCGACGATAGCAATGGGCACTAAAGGAACCTCCGAGCGGCGCGCGATCGGGATAAATCCAGGCTTTAATACGCCCACCACTCCGTTGAGAGATCTGGTTCCCTCGGGAAACATCAAAACGGCTTCCTCACGCTTGAGTCGCTTTAACATCTCCTTTAGTCCGCTCAAACCTCCTCGATCACGGTCGATCTCGATTGCATCTAGCACTCGAATTAAAAATGCAAATGCAGCATTCTTGAAAAGTGTCTTTCGTGCTAAATAATTCAAACGCCGATTTGCGATCAAGCCGACCAAGACGGGATCCATCACCGATTGGTGAGTGGATAGCAACATGGCTCCGCCGTCAAAGTCCAAATGATGGCGTCCCTCGGTTCTAAAGCCAAAAAAGACGGTTGCAATGATCCTCGACATCAATCGTAACCAACGATAAAACAAACGACGTCCGGTAGTTCGCAACCATTCACGCCACTCCATTGCCTACCTCCGGTTCGTCTTGCGTCGCGCGATCGGCCGCATGGGTCTGCAATCGTTCCACGGAATTTGATTGGACCTGCTTGTTGCGAACGATGCTGATCAAACGATCGAGAACTTGTTCTTCGCTCAAGGAGTCTGTGCTGACGTGCAACGCATCGCTCGCTGCTACCAATGCGCCAACAGGGCGCGACGTATCGTGTTGGTCTCGTTCCTTCTGAGATGCCAAAATAGACTCATAGTCCGCTTCTTTATTCATGGCCTGCAACTGTCGGCAACGGCGAGCTGCCCGTTCTTCGGCGGATGCGGTTAGAAAGATTTTGCATTCCGCAGCCGGAAAAACCACAGTCCCTTGGTCCCGACCCTCCGTAACCGCATCTTTGCCAACGGCCCAGGTCTGCTGGGCCTTTACCATGAGTTCGCGTACTTTGGTGTTGTCCGCGATAAACTTGATCGAATTGCTCACTGCGACATCGCGAATCGCATCGGTTACGTCAATTCCGTTCGCAAAAACCCCTTTGTCTCGAAACTCGATTTCGCAGTTTCGGGCAATTTCTACGACGCTCTGGGCATCGTTGAGATCAATACCGCGTTCTAAACATTGTAGTGTTACGCATCGGTACATGGCTCCAGTGTCTAAAAAAGCAAACCCTAACGCATCGGCCAACTTTCTCGCCACCGAACTTTTTCCCGCTCCCGCCGGCCCGTCAATTGTTACAATCATTCCGAATTCGCTGCTTCCCGCGTATCTGTCCGCTGTATTCTGTCTTTACAAGAATGACTTTGCAGGCGTCTGGCATCTTACAGCCACATGTCATATCGCCATTTATTGTTATTCACCGGACCTGCTTGGAAAATACAGATTTCTGACATTCAGCAAGCTAGATTGCGAGAGTTTACAGGATCTTTGGCTATAATTAGTCACAACTGCCTCTCTAATCCCTCGTATCTCGAGAAAAACAATCCAAGTAACTTCTAGGGAATATCCGAATGCAAAAGGTCTTTTCCACCTCCCCTCGACCGACAAATCGCTCTTTGTTTCCGACGATTCCTGTCGGACTTTTATCCATGTTCCTTTGTGCGGCATGCGTTTGCGTGTTTTCATGCGGTTTCCTTTCTGCCCAGGAGCCACCGGCTACCGAAGCTACCACGACGGCAAAAAAAGAAGCGGAAACGCAGCCCCCCGCCACGGAGCAATCCGCTACGGTAAAGGCGGAATCGGATGCGGATGCTGCCGATTCGGAAAAAAAGGAAACCTCGGAAAACGTGGCCACAGACGAAACGGTTAAGCCCAAGACCAAGGCCTCCAAGGAAAAGACACCCCCCAAAAAACAGCTGCGTTGGCTTGCAATGAGTGGTTCCTACTCCGATTTGGCACAGGCCCCGTCGCTCGATCCCACCGCATTGCTCTTAGGGGGACTGCCTGAAAAGTCCAAGTCGTTTTTTCGGCTTTGCGATTATCTCGACGAAGTGGCTGCTGAGGAAAATGTGACCCACCTCCTGTTCGATTTGTCAGACCCAGCTCTGTCTTTGAACCCTGCTCAACTAGATGAATTCTCACGCAGGTTAAGTGCTTTCAAACAAAAGGGTAAAAAGACAATTGCTTGGATTGAAAACGCTGAAAATGTTCATTTGGCAATCGCGGTTCAATGCGACGATATCATTATGGCTGATTTCGGCTCCATCGATATGCCTTCATCCTCGATGGAAACGACGTTCTACCGCGAAGCTATGGATCTAGTCGGTATCAAGGCTTCGGTCGTAAGAGCAGGTGACTTTAAAGGTGCAGTAGAACCGTACCTGAACCCCCAAATGAGTTCGCATCTCAAAGAGCATTACTTGAAGATGCTTGAGTCCATTAACTCGGCCCAAGTCTCGAGGATTGCCAAGGGCCGAGGGCTTACCACGGCTGCTGTCCGCGAACTGCAAAAGAAACGGATGCTTCTGCCGAATGAGGCGCTCGCTGCTGGGCTCGTTACCAAGCTGGCTCCCTATGGTTCAATGAAAAAAACAATCACCGATATGATTGGTGCAGAAATCGAGTGGACAAAGCCCAAAGCCAAGCCGAAGCGAGAAAAGTCCTTCTTCGAGGTTATGGGGAGTATCATGGCGGGACCCAAAGAATCCACCATGAAGTACAAGGATGATTCCATTGTTGTATTACATCTACAAGGAGCCATTGTTGATGGAAAAGATGCATCCCCGGGCTCGATCGTAGCGGGACCCACCGTCAAATCGATCGAAGAACTAATCAATGAAGACAAAGTAAAAGGGGTCGTTGTTCGTATCAACTCCCCTGGCGGTAGCGCTACCGCCAGTGAAGCGATACGTCAATCGTTGCTCGAACTCTCCCAAAAGAAACCAATCGTCTTTTCCATGGGAGAGGTGGCAGCGTCAGGTGGCTACTGGGTCACCTGTATCGGTCAACCAATCTATGCGGAACAAGGTACGATTACTGGTTCGATCGGGGTTTTCTCATTAAAAATCAGCATCGGCTCGTTATTGAGACGAGTTGGTGTTCACGTGGAGACCGTTGCCCTGGATGATTCCGCTGCTCTGAACGGCATTGATCGTTCATGGTCCGAAGAAGACATCGCTAACATGCAACGATTTATCGACGATGTCTATGGCAAATTTTTGAACTACGCCAGCGAATCAAGAAAGATTCCCGTCGATAAGCTCAAATCACTCGCTGGTGGACGCGTTTGGTCCGGTGAACAGGCAAAACAAGCCGGATTGGTCGACGAACTGGGAGGGGTCGATGATTGCATTGCCATGATTGCGAAGAAGGCTGGGGTTGCCAATTACAAAGTCGTGCACCGACCTGACGCGGCGTCTGCAGGTGGATTGTTTTCGTTGTTCGGAGACGAAGACACCAACGAAGTAACGAACAAAATTCTGGCTGATGCGGAAGCGAAATGGCTTCAAACACTCGGTAAACTCGGGTTTAAGTTGACTGGACTTCGGACCTTGCTCAAGTTCACCCTTGAGAATCAGTCTGGTGCTCCGAAAGCCTGGGCGCTTATGACCGACGAACTCAGGATTCGTTAATTCTTGGGTGTGTCCATACTCTCAAGCCGCCAATCGCTTCTGCGACAATTCTTAATCCCGCTACTTTCAGCGGTCTTGGTGATTGGCGGCTCGGTTGCCTTCGTATCTCGTTGGTTTGCTGACAGGGCGGCTGACCGTCTTTCGTTTGAACGGATGGAATCGGTCGGCAAGCTAATTGCAAACGCACCTTTCCCTTTGACGCCGCAAGTTCTTAATCAGCTTAAACAGCTATCCCAGTTGGAATTCGCAGTTGTTAGTTTATCTCAACAGGCTTCGCCATTGGTTTCCGTTACCACGATAGATGTGCCGGCCCATTTTTTGACAGTAATCGAATCAATCCCCTCTAGTGGGCTAGCAACAATGTCGTCCAAGATCCGAGAAACGAGAGATAGCTCATTTCTCGGATTGATTCTTCCGTCTGGTAATAAGCATCTTCTGGTTTTAGAACGAAAACAGGCCTCGCAGTTTCTCAACGTTTCTTTTTTGTTGCCGTTAATCACGGGGCTTCTTTCCGCTATTGGTGTTGGGATCGTCGCAACATGGAAAGCTTCGCGTATTACCCGCAGGATCGGTTACCTAAAAGAACAGGTTGAGGCTATCGCTGCAGGGGAGGCGATTTCCGAGCAAAACCTCGGTCCCAATGATGATATTCGATTGCTTCAGACCGCCATACGAGTCATGAGTGTCGAGCTGGCTGATTCAAAAAAGCGAATCGCGGAAAATGAGCGTTCCCGTCTTATACAGTTGCTCGCCAGCGGTTTGGCACACGAGCTCAGAAATCATTTGACAGGAGCGAAGCTAGCGTTGCAAACCTGTGAGTCGGCTTCGACCGATCACGAAGCGATCGCGATTGCCACAAAACAAATGGATCTGGCGGAGCAGCAAGTACGAAGGCTGCTTACGGTTCAAACTGGAAATGCCGACGAAAAGGAAACAGCAGCGCTTTGCACGACGCTGCTCCAGACGGTTGTGGATTTGGTTCGCCCTATGGCCAATCATCGTCAAGTAACGCTGGACGTTTTTCCGCCACTCAATACTGATTCAGAGGAATGGATTAAGCTATCGAGATTGGAAATTCAATCGGTTAACGCGGTGACTGGCGCATTGCTCAATTTGGTAATCAATGCAATGGAAGCAGCCGGGCCCAACGGGCAAATCAAGGTTTACGTTACGCCCGCGAAAACAAGTTCCGTTGAGTTGAGTGACGAACCAGTAGACACACACGTCATCCGGGATGAGAAAGTAAACGTGGTTTGGAGGATTTGTGATAATGGTAAAGGCCCACCAGCTGAGATCGCCTCACAGCTTTTTGAACCGTTTGTTACATCGAAACCAGAAGGTGTTGGTCTCGGGCTTGCCATGTGTAAACGTGTCGCCACTACACTCGGAGGCAGCATCTCATGGTATCGCTCGAATGATTGGACCTCGTTCGAGTTTGTTGTTCCAGCGTCTACGCCTAAACGGTAGATTCCACTAGCTATCGGGAAGTGTTGCTAAAGTGAAGGATAAGATGATATGGGTTGTAGATGATGAACCCGCCATTTGCTGGGCACTTAAAAAAGCCTTGGAACGAGAAGAAGCCTTTGTTAGAACATTCTCCAATGCCGAAGACGCGATCGACGCAATCAAGCATTCGGACCCAAAATGTGATTTGATCATTACCGATCTCCGCCTCCCAAGAGGGGATGGGTTTTCGGTGGTCGATGCTGTTTCACAATGGCATGCAAATATACCCGTCATCATGATCACCGCCTTTGGCGATTTATCGACGGCCATCGAGGCCATGCGATCGTCAGTCGCCGAGTATCTACCCAAGCCATTTGACTTAAACGATATCAAACGGGCGATACGCAAGGCACTGAGTCGTAATGCTATTCCATCACAGCCCACGACGAATTTTCGAATATCCATTAGTGAAGCATTGCTTCTAGGGCATTCCAAAGCCCTGCAGGATATCTACAAATGGATTGCCATTGCATCGCGTTCCAGCGTGCCAGTCATGCTATTTGGTCCAGAGGGTTCTCCTCTGGAGTCGATTGCAGCAGCAATTCACAAGAATAGCGAAAGAAAAGATGCTCCATTCCTTCCTTTGACTCCCGCGTCGATACCACTGAATAGTTTAGAACGGGAGCTTGTTGGGGCCGTGTATGACGATAGTAGATCGGAAGATTTGCGAACCGGATTCTTGGGATTGGTAGGTTCGGGTTCACTTTACATATCTGAAGTGGCCGATTTACCGAAAAATGCGCAGCATCAGTTGCTACGCGTTATAGATGATGGAACGTACACTCCATTCGGTTCGACACTCTGTGTGAAATGCGATGCGAGGATCATTGCTGCGTCGACACGCGAGCTTTCTGAGCTAGTCAAGACGGAGGAATTTCTCCCTGAACTCGCACATCGGTTAAAGACCTTTGCGATCCGAATTCCCCCTCTTCGAGAACGAACCGAAGATACGATTCCGATCGCGCAGGCGATCCTCGGTCGCCTCAGTCCTGATCAAAATCTTCAGCTTAACGACAATGCCAAGTCTTGGTTACAAGCCCAAGAATGGCATGGAGATGTACGAGAACTCCGCTATGTCGTCGAAAAAGCAGGAGGGTCGCAATTGAGAGGTCCCGTCGACGCGGCCGACCTCGAAATGGCGATGAGATCCTTGCAGGAACCGGTTCCAGGTTTGATGCAACACGCCAGCTCCTCGGCCGCATTGGGTAGGGCGGTACATGCCTGGGTTGACGAGTGGTTAAGCAGCCAAAACGTAAATCGATCACCCGTGGATGAAGAGTTCGGCATGCTTTACGAGGAGTTCTTGGCAGCGGTGGAAAAGCCGTTTCTAGAGGAGGTTTTTCGCCGTCTTCAAGGAAATCGTGTTGTAACTGCTTCGAAACTTGGATTGCATCGGTCTACTTTACGTCAGAAAATGCGTCGCTATGGAATAGAATGATGTTTGGGATATAGAATGTGCGACCTTGAGCTAAAAAAGACAACCCTCATTCTATAACCGATGAACACTCGCGAATTAACCTCCCAGCAAACAGCATGGATGTTGGCTTCTGTACTTGTCGTAGCACTTTGCGGTATCGCTTACGAATTGATTATTGCAGCTGTTTCGAGTTATCTGCTCGGTAACAGCGTCGCGCAATTCTCAATCACAATTGGACTCTTCATGTTTTCGATGGGGATCGGTTCGTATCTTTCCAAATTCATAACCAAGGATCTCGTTCTTAGATTTGTCCAGATTGAAATCACCGTCGCCCTAATAGGCGGAGTCTGCGCGATGATTCTATTCTTGGTTTTTCCATATTATGCCCTTTATCAGCCTACAATGTATTCTTTGACTTTGGTCATCGGAACGCTGGTCGGACTAGAAATCCCGATCTTAACCCGGATAATGACTGAATCTCGAAGCATATCGGATTCGATTGCGCACGTTTTGAGCTTGGATTACATAGGCGCATTAATTGGTTCGGTTAGCTTCCCTCTTTTGCTGCTTCCTAGCTTGGGACTTTTCCGCTCGTCATTTGCCATCGGCCTTTTGAATATAAGTGTAGCTGCATTAGCGTTAGTCGTTCTGAGAAAGCCTTTTCCTGAACTGAGAAGATACTGGCCTATAACCATTTTTATCATCGTATTGTTATTTGGTGGGATTTTCTATTCCTCGGCGATTTCTAAATTCGCTGAGGGGCAACTCTTTGCTGATGAGATGATCTTTCAGGAGCAAACGCCCTATCAGAAGATTGTTGTCACCAAGCACCCTCGGAATGGGGAAGTGCGTCTCTATCTTGACGGCCACCTACAATTCGCGCAATCCGATGAGCATCGTTATCACGAGTCACTTGTTCATCCAGTTATGAGCTGCGGAGTGTTGCCTCGTAGAGTTCTCATTCTCGGCGGGGGAGATGGACTCGCTATTCGTGAGGTCCTCAAATACTTGTCCGTGGACGAAATCGACCTAGTGGATATCGACCCTAGGATGACGGAGTTAAGCAGGTCCTTTGGTCCAATCGCGCGAATGAATCAGAATAGTCTCGATAATCCCAAGGTTACGATCTTTCACGAGGATGCGTTCAACTTTGTTCAGAAAGCATATTCGCGGCTGAGCAATGAAAATCGTTTATACGACCGAATCATAATTGATCTTCCCGATCCTCACAGCGAAGTACTGAACAAACTCTATACCAAGGAGTTTTATGGATTGATTGCTCGTGTGTTGAATGACGAAGGAAGTCTTGTCTCGCAAAGTGCCTCACCAATTGTGACACGCGAAGCATTTTGGTGTATCAACAAAACCATGGAGAGTTCAGGTTTGCGTGTCCTTCCGTTCCGTGGTTTCCTGAACTCGTTCGGGGAGTGGGGGTTTAACTTGGCGGTCAAAAAGGCATCTGAAATTGACCTTGATACTATCGTACTTGCTGACGTTCCACGAAAACATTTATCCACCGACTCATTTCGGGTCGCAAGCCAGTTTGCACTTGATGATGGGCCATTGGCAGTACCTGTCAATACACTCTTTGAACCAAAGCTTTATATGCTGTACGAAATGGGGCTCAAGCGATGAGTATTGGATTCTCAAAGCGTCGCGAAACGTCGACTACAAACTTGCAGAGCATACAAGTACGCGGGGCAAGAACTCACAATCTCAAGAATATTGATGTCGATATTCCTCGTGGTAAGCTAATTGTCGTCACGGGTGTAAGCGGTAGCGGCAAGAGTTCGTTCGCAATCGATACCCTTTTCGCTGAGGCTCAAAGGCAATACCTAGAAAGCCTGTCGAGTTTTGCTAGGCAGTTTGTGGACAAAATGGAGCGTCCTAATGTGGATGCCATTTTCGGTTTACAACCGTCACTTTGTATTGATCAGCAACAGGGGTCCTTGAGTCCACGAAGTACGGTGGGTACCGTAACGGAAATCTACGATTACCTACGGCTTTTAATGGCGCGTTGTGCCACACCAGCTTGCCATAAGTGTGGCAAACCCATCGACCGCCAATCCGTAGACAGCATCCTCGAGCAAATTCGGACCTTACCTGATGAAACTCGGATCGGAGTTCTGGCCCCGATGGTCATTGGTCGCAAAGGAGCTCACGCAGAGGTATTTGAGAGAATATCAAAAGCTGGCTTGTTGAAAGCAAGAGTTGATGGCGAGATGGTCGATATCGATAACCCTCCAGCGCTCGCTTTACGAAAAGAACATACGATCTCCGCTGTCGTTGATCGGTTAGTTTTGCGAAATGAAAACTACGGAAGGGTAGAACAGTCCGTTCAAGCGGCCTTAAGACTTTCTAACGGCTTGGTCGAGATCGTCACAATCCCGAGGGACCAGGAAACCTCTCAGGAGTTTCTTTTCTCAACTCGTTATGCGTGTGTTGGGTGTGGAGTCAATATTGCCGAAATCGAGCCAAGAACGTTTAGCTTTAATAGTCCCTATGGCGCATGCCCAGGGTGCGAAGGATTTGGAGTTAGTTCAAAGGAAAGCCGAACACCATGCCCCAGTTGTCACGGTGCTCGATTAAAGAAAGAGTCGCTGGCGATTCGGCTTGAGGATAAAAACATTCACGATATGGTCGAGATGCCCATTGGTCATTTTCGCGAATGGCTGATATCGCTTCCACTGCAGGGAAATAACGTGACAATTGCGGAACCGCTTGTCCGGGAAATCTGCTCTCGTATTCATTTTTTGAAAGATGTTGGGCTTGGTTACTTGAGTTTAGGGCGCAGTGCTGATTCCCTTAGTGGCGGTGAATTGCAGCGAGTAAAACTAGCGGCTACGTTGGGTGCTGGGCTCACTGGGGTCTGTTATGTTTTGGATGAGCCATCGGTCGGCCTACACCCGTCAGACACGGAAATGTTGATTGAATCGCTGATTAAGCTCAAAGATAAAGGTAACACTGTCGTAGTCGTAGAGCATGATCATGAGATAATGAAAGCCGCCGATTGGATAATCGACTTCGGGCCAACAGCTGGTTCAAAAGGTGGTCGATTATTGGTGCAATCGACACCAACTGAATTGAAGAAATCGCAATCTGTTACCAAGTATCCAGAATCTATTACGGTGCAGTATTTATCAGGTTCGATCTCTCCTCCTGTATCGCGGAATCGTGATACAAGTTTCGATTCTCCTGCAATCGAGGTTCGAGACATTACATTACACAATTTGCAGGGTGTTTCCTGTCGACTCCCGGTACGACGTATGGTTGGGGTCTTAGGGGTAAGTGGCAGCGGCAAAAGCACACTTATTCAAGACTCGGTTGTGCCTGCGATCCAAGCGAGATTATCAAAATCAGAAATGGAGCTTCCAAACCATGTAGGTGATATACACGGGTTGGAGTATATCGATCGATTGATCGTCATTGATCAGTCGCCGATTGGGCGCTCGCCCCGTAGCACCCCTGCAACCTACTGTGGCTTTTGGGACGATATTCGCAAAGTCTATGCTGCGACGCGCGATGCTAAGCAAAGAGGCTTTGCATCGAGTTTCTTTAGCTTTAACTCTGGAAATGGGCGATGCGATTTGTGTGCCGGTCAAGGGCGAGTCAAATTGGAAATGAATTTTCTCGCGGACGTTTACGTTATGTGTTCGCAATGTCGAGGCAATCGATTTCAGCGTTCCGTATTGGCTGTGCGATTTAAAGGAAAATCGATTGCTGACATTCTGAATATGTCTATTGAGGAGGCGGCCGAGTTCTTTAGTGAGATACCTAAGCTAAGTCGCCCGTTGACGGGATTGGTGGAAGTTGGGTTGGGTTACATGCCGATTGGACAGCCCGCGACGACGATTAGCGGCGGGGAAGCTCAACGCATTAAACTGGCTGCGGAATTATCCAAAACCAATACTGGGCAGACCGCATATTTCTTAGATGAACCCACCTCGGGTCTTCACACGCAAGACGTGCATCGTCTAATCGATGTTTTGCAAAACTTAGTCGATCAAGGCAATAGTGTGTTTGTGATTGAGCATCATTGGGATGTGATCAAAGCATGTGACTGGCTAATTGAACTGGGCCCCGGAGCAGCAGCGAATGGTGGCCAGATCGTCTACTCGGGAGCACCGAGTGGACGACGCTTCTAATTCCCTCTATCTCTGGATTTAATGACTTAACCAGAGATGTCTAGTACAGTCGTTTCTCCATCGTCTGCCGGGAGATGGAGGCTGTCCTCGGATGAATTTTGAGATGTTTCATCAGAAGATTGATTTGGTTCTTGCCTAGCTTGATGAGGCATTGGTCCGTCGTATCGTTCGTTGGCGTCGCGATCCCCTGTCTTTTGTGATTGCTCGACGGAGCTTACTTGCTTGGTAGTCGATTCAGAATTCGATGATGCGCTGGATCGTTGGTTTGTTATCCCTTGCTGAGTATGTGCGGCTGGATTCGCCCAACCTGCTGGTGGTATCTGCATGATCTTCTCCTTTGTTTAATCGAAGAATCAATGAATCAAATGTTAATAGCCCTCGAACTGCGTATGATGCAGTCCTAGCGACTCGACGCTCCTCCCATCTCTAATATACTGGATCGCGGCGTTTGACCCATCAACGCAACATTGCTGCGAACGATCGGATCCATTGTTGTGCCAGTTACTTCAATACGAAACAGATTAGACGGATAATCACCCTGCAGCGGTCGCATAACCGCACCAACAATTGTCCGTCGGCTAACATTTGCATCTAAGTTTAAATGCACGGCTCGCCTCATATTGACCCAGCCAGTTCCGGTGAGAGAAACTAGATTTCCGTCCAAAGACAATTTTTCAATTGGAATTCGATCCCCATCGATGCCAAAACTAATGTCGACCGCATCGAAGGCACTTTGATCGGGTCTAACCGAAAGCAGATTAAATAAACGAATCATGATGGGTAATTGATACAAATTGGCGTTTCTAAGCCATACGTTACCTTTACCTTCCATCGATGACAAATTGGTGAAGGAACCAGTCAAGTCGCACTGCATCCAAAGATTACCATTCGTCTGAGGATTCGGCTCCCCGAGGTCGAGTAAGCAATCCTTTAGATTGGCCTCTACCAATCGGACTTGGTATCTCGCTCTCCTGCCATCCAGTGGTTCAATACCACTCACATACAATTTTCCACTTAAGGTCTCTGCTGTTACGTCGTGAGCGGTCACATCAAGGGCTGGACCATCCACTAAATTACCCTTTTTAACCATACTTTTATGGCCTAACGACGTTTGAGATAATTTTACGAAACGTGCGTCCAATCGATTATGAATTGCGTTCCGGAATGACGCTTGAGAAACGTTTTCAGCATCTGTTCCTAATCTACCGGAATAGGCCACGGCGAGACTTACATTGTTCGTTCGTTGCTTTTCCAGAGCAGCTTGTTTTTGGATGGCGTATTTTTCTTGCCATGATACAGCTTCGCGACCAAAGAGCAGGTCTTGATTGGTTAATGCAAAAGGCCCCGTCAAACCAATAACGGGAACTCCTTTAACCGCTAAGGCATCGAATTCGAGAGTACCATATGCCATAGGACCCGATGGTGTATTTTCACCGGCCATCGAAATGGTACCTCGCATGCCTGAAGCAATTCCGCCCCCGCCAAGCCGCCCGTCTTCAATTTCCAGATCAATGTCCCATGACTTAACGACAGACTCCTGGGAGTTTTTGGGGGAAGAAACAAAAGTTGATCCCGAGATGCTAACCGGCCCACGAAAATCTAATCTTAGCAATGGGTCTCGTAAGTAAGGAGGTAAACACGCTAGCAAGGTTTGGTCTACAAGAAATCTCGTGGACGGTATCCATAGAATGGTGCCATCCCAGCTTCCATCCGTATAGATACGATAATGGCCCTCTGCATGGAGTCTGCTCGCATCATGGGTCCCGGTAAGGGAAAGAATATCAATCCTACCAGGACTGTAGGCAACATGGCATGACACATCATTAATCGAGTACGGTAAAGATCTAGGTCGAAAAGCGAGCGAACGCCCCACTCCTTCATCTTTTACACTATCTTTTTTCATTTCCACCGTTACGTCGAGTGGGTCACTTCGAGATCGCTTGACCATCTCAACCTTTGCGTGTCCCATCATACCCACTGGCTGAATCTCATCCCATAAACTCTGAACTCCTTTGGAAAGCGCATTTCGCAATTCTTCGTCCATCGATAAGTCATAAGTGTCGAACACCAAATCAACGGAATCGAGCTGTCCTGCATCTAGTTGACAAAGTCCGTATGCTTTGATGCGTGTCGCATCATTCCTGCCAATGAAGTCTCGAACGATGATTCGGTCATTGTCAACGGTTATCTCACCATGAACATTATCAATAGGATAGCGGAATTGATCGTACTTAAGTGAACACTCCGAAAAAATTAATTCAAGAGATCGATTGATACGAGTAGGATCATCAATGCTTCTTTGAAATCGAGCATGCTTCAAATGGACCGTTCCGTTGGGATGAAGAGAATCAACAAACGATTGGAAGCCGCTCGGTACAGATTGAGTTCTTGGTGTTAAGGCGTTGAGCAGATTCTTGTCAATCGTGATGGGACCATCCGATGAAAATTGAAAGTCCATCAGCCATTTAGGACTTGCTTTGATCAGTTCCAATGATCCGGACAACGTTTGTTCGCCGGCAGATGCAACCATATTTTTTGCGATCAAATGCCCATCATTATAGATGATCTTTCCGCTGATCTTTGTAAGTGGATACGGAAAAAACTCGGCGTTGACGGAAAGATCCTCGGTTAACACTTCGATGTAGGGATGCCATGCACTGCCATCAAACCTAACTGTTGCTTTGGCATCGACATGCCCTCTCGCTTGAAAACGATTCCACATCTCTTGCATCTGTGGCGGGAGCGATTGAAACAAACGGTGATCTAGTTCTAGATTGCTGACTTCAACCATGGCAGTCATGGGAGCAAGCATTCTCAGACCTTGCATATCGATTGATGCAGTAAGGGAAGATGACCCGCAAAGTGCTCTGATGTTTCGAACTCTTAAATCATCATTCTTTAAAAATAGCTCCCCACTAATTTTGTCGAGAGGATAGCTAAGTTGTGGATGTTGCCATTGACCACCCTCAGCCGTGGTATAGACGTTATAGTCTAAATGTTCATTGATTTGCGAGACTTCAAACTTTGTGGATGCGCGAACGCTTAGCCCTTCAACCGACTTAAAGTAAACTTGCAAGCAACTCGGGATTTGCGCAGCAACTCGAGGACTAAAGTCTAAGTTGATCAACTCCCCTTTAAGTCGCCAATTCTGACCTGTTTCATCCACGCTTGCTGAAAAGCCAAGGTTCTGAAAATGGCTACTCTTCACGTGCGCTTGCAAACCTAGAACTGCCGGAGATAGCGATTCAGCGTTGGGGTTGATTGGCATTAAAGATGCGAACGCATTTAGATCATGAAAAATCAGCTCTTGGGACTTGGACCCAGTTTCGTGTCCTAGCCGTATTAATCCGGACCGGATGTTAATGGTTGGAAACTGAGAGTTGAGCCTCATTTTCCCAGTTGGCTTAGGCAGGCACCAGGTCCCATCTGGCATTGGCCACAGCGAAACTTGAACTCCATCAGCGACCACATTTTCGATGGGTACTTGCCCTTGGACCAACCCCAGCCAATCTAACGGACCATTGCAAACCACACGTTCTGCACTCAACACTTCACGGTATTGCTGATCAACCTTCTTGAGTAAACACAGACCGTTTAGTGTGACAGATTCTCCGGATTGAAGCGTCGCGCTGTCGAGAGAGACATGATAATCTGGCAAAAGTGTTTGGATGCGAGTACGAATCTCCCGAGTAAGTTTCGAGTCCGCTTGACCCAAAAAATAATGGTACGCCAGGAACGACAGTATTCCCAAGACGAAAAACCAAACGACACCACCACTTGTGCTTCGTCGACGACTCGCACTGGGGTTATTGACTGTTGAATTAGTCGATTCGTTTGTTGGTTCTGATTTTGGGCTGATCGTTGCCATCCGTGGCTTCACTTTTCTTAATTACTCTCTTTATTTCTCTGGCTTAATTCTAATTCCTCTGGCTTTAACAGCTTGATACTCTCTAGCAGAAACACTACGCCACAGCCGGCCAGGATGCACAACACAAGCACTGCAGGTTGTCGGTAGCGTACCGATCCTATAAATGCCATGTGCAACACCCCAAAGTAAACCGTTGGCAATGCGAATAACCACGCTCCCGGGCGCCATCTGGTTGACCATATTCCGCAGGCTCCTAAGACCATGATTACAACGTACGCCAACCCCTCTGCATAGCGAACGGCACTACTACCTAGCTCCTTCGCCACTGGGACTGGCCTCCACGTCTTACAGAACTTTACCATTCCCAGCCAAACAGCGTCAGATGGATTTTCAAGAACCCACTGAATAGCAGCATTTCTCATTCGACGATCAAGCCGCCATTCCAAGGTTGACTCTTTGGGAAGTCCAAGAGCCTCTAGATTGCGATCCTCCTCGAGTTGCTCTTTAAGATAGCGGTCAACGAATGCCATTCCCTCATCACTGCTGCCAGTCGCACCTGCATGCCAACCGTCATAGAGACTGGCTCCTACCTGCAGGGTGGATGGCACAAACTTTCCGGTTATGTGATAGTTTCGTATCCACCAGGGACCCATGGCTAGCGTGATTCCAACAATAAATGCGCCCCCTGCAAGCCCGCACGTCACAACCTGTCTCCATGTGGGTTTTGCTAGCAATCGGATGGCGGCGAACAGCCACCATAGCCCAGCCCAAAGACCCCAACTCGGACGCGCAAGACAGGCCAGTCCGGTCAGAAATCCGGCCAGTAGAACCCAGCCATAATTAGTTCGGGAATGCTCTTTTGCACTCAATGCGTTACTGGAACAGAGCAGACTACCCAACATCAGTGGACAGAAGATCATTTCGCTGAGAACAAAAATGCTCATGCCGATAGCACCGGGATAAAGTGCTGCGAATAGTGCAGCAAGGTTGGCTGCATTGTCTCCCCCGGTTCGTTTCGCTAGCCACCAAATAAGCCAAACACTAAATGTTCCAAGAAGGGATCCCACAATTCGGACAATCAATACTGCTCCGTCGATTTGGTTCAATTCAGAACCTGCGGCGAAATAGGTAAAGGGAGACAAGAAAATCGGAAACAACGGGGATCGGAAGATTCGAGCTTCGTCGCTCAAGTAGCGATAGGGTTCCCCTGCTGCAATACGCTGTGCGTGAACCCAATAGGTATCACTATCCCCAAATCGGAGGGAGCTTGGTCCGTTCGGAATCGACCATTGCCAGTAAACCGCCCCGCCAATACGTATTACCAGCGATAGGGCTAGAATAAAGATGATCGGTTTTGTTGAGCCACTAGCCATCCCATCTCATTCTATTTCTCGGAGCCCAAGCCGTACGACGCTGATGTCAATCCTGCACAGAAATGGTTGCTTCGTTACCGAACTCCAGAACCTGTTTTATCTCCCGTCGGATATCGAATGAGAAACTACTGATCTCTTTCGTTTTGATCCGATCTAGTAATCGAGTCTCACTAGGCTGGATTGGGTCGATTGGCCACCACCATTCTGCATGATGATATTCTACCCATGCCTGAAAGACCATGCTGGGTTGCGATGCACTTCGATCGTAAGCGAAACCAATCGCCATACGAGCTGGTATTTTCTCCTTACGCAGCAATGCGATCAACGCCATAGCGTGTTCTACGGAATTGAGTCGATTGGTGCTCAATGAAACGGTCAGTTTTCTAACTTCATTGTTGAAACCGACTGATTCGTATTTCTCCGAAAGTCTTTTGGCAATAGCCTGGACTTTGAGATGAACATCACCGTTATCGGCTTGAGGTAAAATATCTATGCAAACCCGATCGAATATTGGGTTGTTTGGATCGACTAGACTGATCAGGTCCAAATCACTTGTCGTTGGGTTGTCGTTCGTTTCAACGCCAACTGGAAATTCCTCGCGATCGGTTAATCGAATGACCGTGATTTCCGATGTAAAAGCATCGAGGGATTTTTTTCGTTGGTAAGAGCGATTGGACAGACTTTGATGCGGATCCGATTGCCTCAGTTGAAATCGATATGTCATTAGATTTTCGATTTCTAATGCTTTGCGATAAACCTCCAATTTGTCTGGTTTGATCGATAGTGGTAATGATCGCTTCGCAGAAAAGGAAAGATCGAAACCACCTTCAACGTCCGTATAGGTATCCTCGTCAACACGAAAGATCCGTAGATCACTCGCTTGAACATAAGACTTGAGTATTACACCGTCTTCATCGCTCCATAGCGTTGATTCACTGAGTACGTTGCCGTCGCGGGTTTCAGCCTTTATTTCAAGCATTAGTCTGGACTTGCCGAGCATAACGGGTGTTTTGTATTTAGATTGGGCATCTAATCGAGTCTCTACAATTCGACTTGACATAGGATCGAGAAACTTCACCAATCTTGATTCATTGTCCTTCATCGGTTTACGCATCATCGACTGTTCTATAGCAAAGGGGCCTCGAAGATTGTTGTCCCATGCTACTGTGTTTTTTTGTTTATTGTTGTTTGTTATCAGTTCAGCCTCCATATTGGAACCGTCGACTCGAGCAACAAGCATTCGAATATCCGAACCGGTCTGAACCTTGGTCGTTAAACTTACTAGTTCCCCATTGGGACGTTCGACGGAGTTGATGATTAGCTCTTGCCGTATTTCCTTTCCGTCCTTCGCAAATCGTAGTACGCTGCGTAAATCGGTTTTAATCAACGTTTCACTTCCTCGATTATCGGGGACTGATTTTTTCGATGTATATCCCACAGGCACATTACCCCTGTAGATGACTTCCCAGGTTTCGAGCGGTCTTGAGGAGTCAAATATCCAGGGAGATGTATTAACATCCTCTACCGGAAGAGATCGTTTACGTTGTTCTGGTACCGCATCTATAACGAGCACTGCGTTATCCGTCTGGGCGGAGTCGGAAGCTGGCGTCGTTTTCATTTCATTGTTATTCGTATTTGCTTTGTCGCTCAGAAGCTTCTCTGCTTGTGTTGCGATTGTCTTTTCTTCTCCATTAGGTGAATCGGAATCAACCTGGGTAAGCTCTTGTAGAATCTCCTCGGGACTTCTCCTTTCCGGTTGTGGTTTACTACATCCTACAGCCATCGTAGACATGAGGACCGTGAGCATCGCGATTGAGAACGAACCAAGCCTAGTATTTTGCACTAGATACTCATTTGAAAAGGTTTGGGGCATTGTTCCAATTCTCATTCGATTTTTTATCGGTTTGTAATCAATCTGTGACAAAGCTATTTACCGCGACCGAGCCCAGGCGTGCCTTAAAGTCGGTCACCGACTCCAATGTAACCCAAAATTGCGATTTTTTGCGTTTCCCTTTCCTACAAAGAGCACCTTGAGCGAAAGTGATCCGGTTGTATCGATTGTACCGACGGAAAATTGGTTGGAATTCCAAGCATAATCCAAAACCAATCCGTGAACCTGACCTAACTTTGGTTGTTCCGCACTGGATGGGGAATGCGTACATGTTGAACAAAACCCGTACTATTGAGAATGACAATGGGAAACGCTTCTGGCTTCCCCAAGAGCAAAAAAACAATCCAGTCCGAGTCGACTGCTAGGTCGAATCCCACTTCGAGTTTTGAAAAGCTTACCAATGATGAGCTCGAAGCTCATATGGGAGTATTTCGATACGGTGCATTCGATCTAACTGACGCCGTACGCCCCTCCTACGATCTTCAGGTGGTGCCTAAACAAGGCTTCCGGCATGATTCGTACGTGGATCCAAACAATAACATCGACGTCCCGGTCCTCATGGCTTCTGCCTCTAGGGAGCGATTATTCGATTTGTTCCTAGATATGATCGACTGCCTGGGTGATGAAGTTGACGTGGTCTTGGAAACCAGCCACCACGGTGATTCCAGCGAGCATGACGACCTATACCGCGAACACATCGATGTTCCTGTATTGAAGAGCATTCTCTGCGATCACGAAGAATTAATACTAAACGATGGGTGTACCGGTATTGCAGTCCTAAATCCTAGGAAGCAACAAGAAATCCAGTTCGACGAACACAAAATGCTTTTGTGCTACGGAAAACCATTAGAACACTTCGAACAAATCCTAATCGATCACGATGTCTACCCAGACGAGTCGATTCGGTTCATATCCGAGGCAGAACACGTTCACTGCAGTAGCGATAAGTTTGCTAGGGAGTTTGATCGGCTTACTGCTGCCTTAGGTATGGATGAAGGAATTCACCGTGATGATGATGGCGACCTCGTTTGATAGTGACGCAGTCTGGAATGGTAAGCCTCATTCCTTTCCTAAGAATTCGAATGTTGCCTCTTTGTGTACAAAATCCACAACCAGCCATTGACCTCCTAATTTTTCAAGGTCCAACTGAACCCATCTGGGGACTTTGCCAGGCATAAAATCGGTTTGAACCTCTACGTATACGTTCATTCGAACTCGTGCAGATGGTTTATTGCCGATCTTCGATAACACTATGGAATGCACGCGATTCACCTGCGCGACGTCAAATTTGACTCGTGGCAATAACGCTATGGCCGAAGCGACCTGCTGGGTATGATCTGGGTGAATTCGTTTTTTGACAGCATCATGCCGATTTTCCTGTAGCTCGACGGCTGTATTTGTCAGAACAACACGAATTTGTTCTCGATCGGTCACAACGTAGGTATTTAGCCAAACAAGAAAAGCAGTAAGTACCAAAAACGCCAATCCAAAATAGGCGGCGAGCTTGTTACCGGTTTGAATCCAACCGAACAAGCTCAAACCCGTGAGCAACGCTCCGACAAACCCAACCACAAAAGGATTCTCAAAAAGATATTCAGCCACAGGTCCCTCCGGCGGTTCATGGAAAAGTCTTAACTCGTGTCGCGAGCAGGAAGTGTTCGTTCACCAGCTTCGATACATCATCAGTGATCGGACTGCTGGAATGTATTCTAGATACTAACCCCGCCTCCAGGCAAATATCTCCACGTGATATCTGTTTCGCTAATTGTGTGATCGTCCCACTCTTCGATGAAATCGGTTTAGCTGCTTTCTATGAAACGCGATCTGTTGATTCAAAATCGGTGAGTCTCGCTGTTAAATCATGCTCAAAAAAAAGGAAAAAAACGAAGCACTCTCTTAGGTTGTAACCTAGTATTCGAAGGTTTGAATTGCCTGCTGACCACGCGCCCGAAAATATATAGGTACAGCGAGCGAGCAAGCAAGCAAGATCATGGTTGCGTTACGTTCTGAGTACCTGAGGTATACAGGCGTTACCGAGTTCTCGTATAAGTAAATGATTGTCATGTTGGAAAACATCCGAAAATACTGGATTGCTGGGTTAGTGCTGGTTATGATCGGCCTGCATGCTAGCATCGTAGGATTGATTCGACACCAAGCATCACTCGCTAAAGTGGATATCTCTTGCGAAGTTGACCTCGGTACATATCTCGCCTACCCGAATGAAAAAAATACTCCAGTCTCAATGCGTCTACACGCAATTGTTCCACTAAATCACCGAGTCAAAAGTCGACAACTTATCGAATTAAACCAGGCTCAAATTCGACAAGCAATTGAAGAGCACATTCGACAGGTAGATCATCGTGTTCTTCATGATCCGTACTTATCCGATTTGAGAACTCAGCTACTAGAAGTATTGGTCCAAACCATTGGTTCGACGTCCGTTGAAGATCTCGCCATTACCGAGCTTCAAAAGACGAATTCGGATTTTTCCCTTAGCTTTACCAATGCCAGCCATCCACGACGGCCTAGGCTCGTTGCCACTCTACGGAATGAAACGGAAGCCGGCTCTGAAGAGGAACATGGAAACGCCGATGCGCAAAATGATGCCTCTGGCCACGATGGACGTGATGAAGCAGGCCATGACGATACGGAACATTTTGGTGACGAGCACTCGGACACTCATGTAACAGGTGGCCACGAAGAGTCTGATTCACACGATTCGCACGGCGCGTCATCAAATGACAAAGCCCACGACAGTCATGATGCTGCTGACCATGGATCGGGTGGTGAGAAAGATCGCGGTGGAGGTAAATCTGGGCATGGAACTGCAACCGGGCACGCAAAACCAAAGGCAAAAGCTGCTGTAAAGTACACGCCAGGCATGGGTAAGAAGAAGAAAGAAGACTCTGGTGGACATGGCGGTGGTCA
This sequence comes from Pirellula sp., assembly GCA_046318795.1. Lineage (GTDB taxonomy): Bacteria > Planctomycetota > Planctomycetia > Pirellulales > Pirellulaceae > JBKCUI01. The sequence goes on along the minus strand of JBKCTT010000091.1, from coordinate 36,793 downwards.
CTAATCGCCAAGCTCACTTGATTTTAACCCAAAGATACCTCGTCGATTCTTATCCCTAACGACCCTGTTTCATCATGAAGCCGAAATTCCGAAACAAACTATTTGTCGATGCTCCCGTTCAAATGATGCTTGTTACGAGAGTATTGTGTCATTGGGTTGTGTTCTTTACCCTTTTCTTTTTGACACTATTAACAATCGAGTATTTCCTGCGAGATCCTAGCGTAACCCTCGTCGATTGCATGAAGATTGTTCTTACAAAACATGCGATTGTCGTGGTCCTGTCACTGACTTTGTTACCCGTGTTTTTATACGACACCATAAAAATGAGTCATCGTTTCGCAGGCCCAATCTACCGATTTCGAAAAAGCCTAAAGACCCTAGCTGAGGGACAGGTTGTCGAGGAGATCAGCTTTAGAGGTAAAGATTTTTGGTCTGATTTGTCCAGCGACTTCAATCGGGTAGCCAAGAAACTCAACCAAAACTCAAGCTTAAAATCTGAGACCTAGATTTTACATGATGAAACAAAAGAAGATGTCGGAATCGATTCCGAATTTCTATCGTCGGTCGATTTGTAAACGGAGCTGTAATCGATCAAAACGACGGGCTGCCGCTCTGGTAGAACTCGCGGTTTGCATGCCGGTCATTGTGCTGGTTGTGTTCGCATCATTGGAAGGAGCGAATATGCTATTCGTTCGACAAGCAACCGTTCAAGCAGCCTATGAGGCAACAAAATGCGCTAGTCGAAGAGATGGCACGCGTCTGCAAGCCGAACGTTTAGCAGCCGAGGTCTTAGCAGCCAGACGAATCAACAGCCTAAGCATTACATTTGTTACCGGAGATCCGCAGGCAACCCCAAGTGGATCTGACGTCACAGTTAGAGTAAGTGCGAATTCAGATGAACGCTTGATTACAGGATTTCAAATATTCTCGGGTAGGCAGATCGAAGCCGTCGCAACCATGCAAAAGGAATAAAAACATGATGCGCCTACATAAAGTAAGTCGTAAACGCAGGGGCGCCATGGTTATACTCATGGCTGTCGTAATGGTACTCCTCTTTATCGGCGCTATCTTTAGTGTCGATACAGCGTACATGCATTTGGTGCGTGCAGAACTACGAACGGCGACAGATGCCGCTGCAAGGGCCGGGGCAAGTACTCTTTCACGCACTCAGGACTCCGTCCCTGCCACGGCCGCTGCCATCACCTATGCGGGTAAGAATAGGGTCGCAGGCAAAACTCTTAGTATTCGTCCAGACCAAATCAGCTTTGGTTCGATCCGGGCAGCAGGTCAGAAGATTGAGTTCCTGCCAGGAAATAATCCTTTAACTGCGGTACGAGTAGATGGTCGCCGCGACGATGCTTCCGCCGATGGAAATGTGCTTCTATTTTTTGGCCAATGCTTAAACGTTACTCGATTTCAGCCTAGGATCAGTGCTACCAGCGCTTCCAACGTACGAGACGTTGCATTGGTTCTTGATATTTCTGGTTCGATGAGTACACCACTGGGATCAGGTACACGTCTTACTGCTCTCAAGACAGCCGTAAACGTGTTTCTCGATGAACTCGCTGACTCGAGCCCACTCGCTCAAGTCTCGTTGAGCATTTACTCGACAACTTCCTTTCCCATTACCCAGCTCACAGATGACTTTTCTTTAATACGGACTCAAGTTAATGGGCTACCTGCTAGTGGACTGACGGCAATTGGGCTGGGCCTACAGACCGGTATTAACTCTCTTAGATTTGATCCCAACACGAGACCTTTTGCCGCCAAAACCATTATCTTGATGACCGACGGCATTCATAATACAGGGGTTGACCCGCTCGTAACCGTGGCTAATGCAGCGGCGAACAACATGACTGTGCATACTATCACGTTTAGCAGCGGTGCCAATCAGTCCCTAATGCAGCGGGTTGCACATGCGACTCAAGGTGGATTGCATTTTCATGCCGATGACGCACAAGATTTGAGTCAAGTTTTTCGCGAAATCGCGAAAAGCCTAGCGGTTGTTCTCATTGAGTAACTGGATAATCATAAACCGAAGATTGCGCCGATATACTAGGAAATGAACATACCTTCAATCATATCAATTGTACGATCGAAACGTACGACCCGGAGCGGTGCCACTACTGTTGAGTTCGCTGTGGTCGCGCCGGTCGCGTTTTTGTTGCTTTTCGGTGCCCTGGAGTTGGGACATGCCAACATGGTTTTCCACTCCGCTGAGGCAGCTGCCTACGAAGGGGCCCGTAAAGGGATCATTCCAGGTGCAACTGCCTCGGATTGCACGGCGGCTGCTAATGAAATGCTTCAACTGTGCAGAGTAAGCGGTGCAACAGTATCCGTTATCCCAGCGACCCTAACTCCTAGCGACGCTAATGTTACTGTTCGTGTACAAGTACCATATAGTAGCAATTCGATCGTCGTTCCCTTCTTTACGAGCAATCTAGTCATTGACCGAGAATGTAAACTCAGTCGCGAACGTGGCAACTAGATTGTGAAGGAGATGATTTAAGCCATTAAGAAAACGACCAAGCACACGATCACCGTCATCACCAAGATCGAAAAGGGTACGCCAAATCGAACAAAGTCCATAAAGCGGTATCCACCCGGTGTCATGACCAATGTGTTAACTGGTGATGAAACGGGAGTCATAAAGGCTGTCGAGGCAGCCAGCGCTACAACCATCGCGAAGGGGTAAGGCGATATTTCGAGACGCTCCGCCACCGACAACGCTATCGGTGCCATCAAAACTGCCGTTGCTGTATTGGAGATAAACAACCCAAGCAAACTAGTCGCTAAGAATATCACCATTAACACACCGAATAATCCGAATCCAGATGTGATGCTTGTTATGGCAACGGAAGCTATCTCCACTCCCCCGGTTCTTGATAACGCTATCGGAAAGGGAAGCATACCAACGATAAGCACGATGGTCTTCCAATCTATAGACCGATAGGCACTATCGAAATCAATACATCCAAAGGCACCCATGAGGATGCAACCGATTAACGCTGCTTGAACGTTCGATATCACTCCCGATACCATCAAACTAATAACAACAAAAAGTATCAAGATTGCTTGCCATACTCGTCCTGGTTCTGGTATGAGCTCCTCAAATTCTTGAGGTAGGTGCAACGGCACCAGGTCTCGCCCTCCCTGAGAAATCGCAGTTCGAATCGATTTCCACGGACCGATTACCAGCAGCGTGTCTCCCACGCGAAACACTTCGTGCTTTAGCTCCGATTGGACCGACTTAACTCCTCTCCTTAAACCGATCACCGACACGCCATAGCGACTCCTGAATCCAGATTGGATAATCGTTTTACCGACTAAATCGGAGTCGGCGGAAACGATCAACTCCGCCATACCTATCTCTTGCGTTCGGTCGGTGAAATGCGCGCCAGTTAATGGTAAGACCACTAAATGATACTTGTCTGCCATCGATTCAATGTCTGAGTCACGAGAAAATAAATCCAGAAGCAGTATGTCGCCTGCTTGAATCTCGGATTTCGCTGTTGGATGCAATAGTTCTCGATCTCGCTGTATAGCCACAAGATTCGCACCAGCGTCTTCTCTGAGGTTACAAGTCTCTATTCGACGACCAACTAGCGACGATTCCGGCTTCACTAAAAGTCGATGCTCTCTGCCAGCTAAATGATACTTCTCCACCCACTGTTTCAATGTCGGACGATTGCTGTTTCTGCTGGCTAAAGTCCCGTTTCCCTTCGGCAACCACTTCTTGACTGCCAACATGTACAAAATTCCCATTACCAAAACGGGTAATCCAAAAGGAGTAAAGCTGAAGAATTCAAATCCTTTTTCCCCTCGACGTACTAGTTCCGCGTTAACGACCATGTTGGGTGCTGTCGCAACAAGAGTTGTCATGCCACTTATTAAGGCAGCCATGCTGAGTGGCATCATCAATTGGCTCACAGGAATACCTGTTCGACGGCAAATCCGTAACACAATGGGAATAAAAAGTGCCGTCACAGCTGTTGAACTCATTGTTGAGCCCAGCAAACATACTGAAACCATAAGCAAGACAATTAAACGGTTTGTGCTGCTGCCAGAGGTTGCAACCAACCAATCTCCAATGTGTCGAGTTACTCCCGTTCGAACCAAGCCTTCCCCAATTACGAACATCGCCGCAATCAAGACCACATTGGGGTCGCCAAAACCTATTAACGATTCCTTGACATCAATTACGCCGGTTAACGGCAGAACGCAAATAACAAGTAACGCGACAAAATCCATTCGTGGCTTGTCGATGGCAAACATGACAATCGCTACGAAAAGAACTAGCAATACTAGTCCAAGTTCTAGGGGCATCGGTCATCCTTAACTGTTGTCGGTTATCGCAATGCGCTAAGATCTGAATTGCGCTTTGGTTTGAACTGCCCGTGCAGTCTTTACCATAGAAAGTTAATGCCCCTCCGAGCTTCTTTCCAGGCAGAATTCCAAGATTTAGAGACCCCGGCAACGCTAGAATAATGTAAGCTGAGCTGGCTTTGTTGCGAAGGTGCGTTCGTCTAGATATCTCTTCAAACTATCGGACGGAGATGCTAACGTACTGAGGACCCTCCCTGCCAGTGCCATACCAGAAAGCATCGCTCCCTCAATGTTTTTATGGCGGTACCAGTCACCACATGCACCCAGCAATTTTTCCGTGTCCCAACTGCATTCTGGAATGATCCCATCTTGCGAGGCTGGTTCTTCGACATCGGCGTAAAGCCAGCGATGGCTGTTCCTGTAAAGAGGCTCAGGTGGCTTGACTCCTGTTAGTTGTTCCAGATTTGATAGCATTAACGATACTACCTCCTCTTTGGAAAGACCGAGATGTTGTTTGGCCCAAGAATGGTTACTTTGTACTACCCAGCAATCTAACTCCTGAGGTCTCCCAGGTTTGCTTGACTCCCGAGCCATCCATCGAATGGTTTCATCGTGCACGGCCGCACCATCGAACGGCACATCCCAGCGACTGCTAAATGCAATTATGGAAGCCCAGCATGGCTTCATCCGTACCCGTTCAATGCTTGCCGCCCAGGAACAATCTGGAGGTACCATGCTTACCAACTGTGGTGCTGGACAGTTCCAGAGCACACAATCATAATTTCCTAGAGAGACTTCCTTCCCGGAGGCGTCTTTGCATTCGGCGAAAATCTCATAAGTCTTCTCAGATCGAAAGATACGCGTGACTTTTGAAGCTGTCTTAACATCGATGTGCTCAGCCAGGTGTTTGCCGATTGCGCTCATGGATGGACAGCCTACCAAACGCTGTTGCCCTTTTCTAACCTCATGCCTGCCGTTTTCGTAAAGATCAACCACTTTACCAAACCAAGGTTTCACGATACCACGTTGCAGCCAACTCTCAACATATTTGGCTACGCGCGGATCTCGACACGTAAAATACTGCGCACCATGATCAAATCTCAACGCCTTTTCTAAAGTCCTGGTCGCAACTCGACCGCTAACACCATTCGATTTATCTATAACCTGAACATTGAGACCATGGTCCATTAGAACACGGCTGCACATAAGGCCGGCCATACCCGCTCCAATCACCGCAATCTTTGGTGCAATCGGATACGCGGGGCGATCAATATGTCTTTGGTACTTTGCGAAGTCCATTCGTTGGAGATGCTCATCAGTGCTTCGCGTTCTAACCACACCATAAACAGGTTGCTCCGGCTCGAACGGGCGGTCAAATTGGCCTAAACACCATAGTATTCCACCGTAGGATGCCGGATCTCGTCCGTCTAATGCGTATCGATGATTGAGATCAATAAGTGTTCTTAACGCTTCGCTACTGGTTTTGGTCCATCGCAATACCCCTTTGCCCCAGGTCATCCTGACATTGTTGTGAAGCTCACCGTGTCTAAGTAAACTGCGTTGGCACGTATCCCAGAACTCATCTCCCGATCGCGCTCTAGCTTGATCCTCCCAAGTACACAGCCACTCCCTAGGGTCTTCCTCGTGTTTAGCCAGACTCTGGCGAGCCCAATCCGGAACGGCATCTAAAGAATCGTAGTCATCTCTATAAAAACAAAAACAATAAGCTAGCTCACGCCAAATGAGTAGTTCGTCCAGGTACTTGTCCGCCTTGGCTGCATGTGCTTCTCTCGCCAATCGCAACGGCGAGACCATACCGTAATGAAGATAAGCGGACATTCGGCTTACGCCGTCCTTCGTGGGGTCATTACGACGATCGGCATAGCCTGACAATCTAGTTCGCTTGAACTCGTTCCATCTAGCGTAGCCGTTGGTAGTTCCGCCCCGAGTATCATCAACTGGCCCAACGCTGTGGTCGATATCACACAACGGTAGCAAGCTATGAACGGAAATCCCCTTTAAACTCATTGGCTCAAATGGAACAGCCCCTTCGTATCGTGGTGGTAGCGCGGCCACTGCTGGCCATTCCCTGGAGATCCGTTCTTTATACAGCTTTGAGGTTGCATCGCGATACGCAAAGGCCCGGTCGAACGCGCGCCCTACCATCTTCATCGGTACCACACAACTGCTATCAACCGCGACAATCGGTGTGGTTGTGGAACGGCTCAAACGTTCTAGCCAAAGTTGCGTTGGCTCGCCTGGGAAGTCGTCTGTGACCAAAACGGATGCTAAGTCAGACATTAGTTTCAACGCTGGCACTCTGTATCCATGTCGGTCCATGTGAAATACATATCGTATTCCCAACTCCTCATACTGCCGCTCTAAGTCTTGAACGCCCTGAAGCGTAAAACAATGATGACGATCAGAGGCGAATCGATAGTTTTCACTCAACCCTTGATACACGACCAATGAAGTTCCTAGCGATCTTGCTAATTCACACGCTACATCCAAGGCCGGATTTTCGTCCGTCCGAAGGGCATGATGCGTCCAATACACCACTGGCGCACGTGTAATCGCTGGTCCCGTGCCCGAAATTTCCTCAAGTACACGACGATTGGTGGTTGGAAAAAATCGTATTCTTTCATGAAGATGCGGAAAGAGCACGCCAGTCAAATCACCAAAATTATCAAGTTTTTCAAGCATTCTGACAATCATCACACCTTTGCGGGCGCTGTGGCAATCCATGACTCGATTTCCAAGCATTTCTTGACAGTCACGTCTAACGCCGCAGTCGTCATTTAAAGCGGAATCCCAGCACACAGCGGAGTAGTGTAGAGATACGTCAAGCGATATGAATGCAAGAAGGGAGGTATGCTTACGAACTCCCAAACACCTCCAAAGGGCTTGTATGGTTAAGCCCTTTTCGAAAGATGTGTTTTGACCCATCACTGCCCGAAGTTACCATTCCGGGCAGCACAAAACCGGGGTCTTGACTATTTCTTCAAGTCGACGCAAATGATCTCGTTGTCATTCCGAATGTAGGCTCGCTTGTTAGCAAAAGCTGGCATGCTCCAGACAACTTCTCGGCCAAACGCGAAATTGGATGGCTCAATCACTTTAGCACGATCGATTTCCTCGTACCCCTTCGGCGTGAGCTTAGCAATAATGAGCTCACCCTTTTCGTTAAAAAGCCAAAAACGATCTGCTTCCTTGACCAAGAATGCGGTCTCGCTTCCCGCAAGTCTACCACCCACGGCATCAGGTGTCTCCCAAAGTCTCTCACCACTCGGGATCTTGATCGCCATCAACGCGCCTCCTTGGTCCATCCCGTAAATGATGTCTCCAATCGCAATGGGCTGAACATTGACAGGCGAAATCGCTGTGCGAGCTTTATCTCGCCAAATCTCTTCGACTGTGGGTTTCTCTTTGTTGAGCTTAAGCAGCAAGCTCTTTTTTGAGTAACCTGCCACATATAAATAATCGCCGACTTGGAGAGGGGACATGATGATCGAACCATTGCTCGCCTCGTAGGGTACACTCCAGAACTCTTTACCGGTTGCAGGATCAACAGACGTGACTGATGTGGGTTTACACAAGATTAGTTGACGAACGCCTCCAGCGATGATAATCGTCGGAGGTGCGTACCCTTGTTCCGTGGACGAGGATGCTCGCCAAATTTCGGCGCCTGTCTTCTTATTGAGTGCGACAACATGGCTACCTTCGCCACCAGCCAGCGTAATTAAGTTGTCTCCGTCAATGAGGGGATGCGCGGAATAACCCCATAAAGCGGACTTGGTTTTGTAGACCTCTTTTAGTGCTTTTTCCCAGACCACTTCACCTGAATCCGCTTTGAGGCAAATCAGATTTCCCTCAGCGCCCAGTGAATAGACGAAACCACTTTCTAAGACGGGAGTACATCGCGGCCCACCGGGATAGGAGATGGAATAAGGGCAATCGTATTCATACTTCCAAATTTCTTTGCCAGTGGATTCCTCCAGGCAAAGAATTCTTTCTTTTCCACTGAAGCCCGCTCGACCGAAGTTATCGACTTTGACGTTGTCGTTCGTTTGATAATCCGTGATGAAGACTTTGCCATCTTGAACTGCTGGGCCAGAATAGCCACCAGCAATCCTTGTTCGCCAAACAATCTTCGGCCCATCTTTCGGAAACTTATCAACAAGTCCCGTCTCACGCCAAATGTTGTCCCTCTTTGGCCCCATCCACTGTGGCCAGTCGTCCAAACCGAACGCAATTTCAGTTCGTGCACTAACCAGGGACGCGGAAAAGATGGAAAGTCCCAGAATACCCAATTTCGCTCGGCGCATCGTTGCTTTTCTCCCAACTACCTAATCTGAAAGGACGTAACGGAATGCCACAAATTTTATCGCACGAACGTCAATGGGTGTTAATTCGAGGCTAATTTTGAGCCCATAAATCGATCTACTGGAAGTAGAGAAATTTAATTCGCAACCAGTTCGCTCGGCGACTTGCCATAGCGTTTGCGATCCGTTTCGCGAAGATAGACTTTTCTTAACCGAATCACATTTGGAGTAACTTCTACCAGTTCATCGTCTTCGATGTACTCGAGAGCAGCTTCCAAGAAAAGCTGGCGAGGCGGCTTGAGGATGATATTCTCGTCGCTACCTGCAGCCCGAACGTTGGTTAGCTTTTTCTCTTTGGTCGGGTTGACGACCAAATCGTTATCTCGAGCGTTCTCGCCAACGATCATACCTTCGTAAACATCATCCCCCGGTGCAACGAATAGTTCCGCTCGCTCTTGGAGCGCGAACAAGGTGTACGGAATCGCTCGGCCTGGGACCATCGATACGAGAACACCGTTTTGGCGGCGAGGCAATTCTGCTTCCACAGGTCGGTAACCTGAAAATCTATGGTGAATGATTGCAGTACCTTGCGTCGCGTTAAGCATTCGCGTCCTCAGTCCAATCAGTCCTCGGGCGGGAATCGCAAATCGAAGCAACGTGTATTCGCCACGACTGGTCATCTCTTCGAGAATACCCCTGCGGTTTCCAACCATTTCCATGACTGGTCCCATCTTCTCCGTTGGGACTTCCACGTTTAAAGTCTCGTAAGGTTCTTGCTTAACACCATCGATTTCTTTGAGAACGACACGCGGTTTCGAAATGCTCATTTCGTAGCCCTCTCTTCGCATGGTCTCAATCAAAACCGAAAGGTGAAGCACACCTCGGCCACGCACAGCAAATGCTTCGCTACCTTCAACTGGTCGAACTCGCAAAGCAACGTTTTTCTCGAGTTCACGATCGAGACGCTCTTTCAATTGCCGAGTCGTAACGTATTTACCATCTTTACCAGCCAATGGCGATGTATTGATGCTAAAGATCATTTCCAAGGTCGGTTCGTCCACCGTTAGTCGGGGGAGCGCATTGACCTCACCTCGATTGCATATGGTGTCACCGATTTCAATACTATCGATACCCACAACGGCCACGATATCGCCTGCCTTGCCTTCGGTCGCATCGACGCGCCCAAGCTTATCGAACATCTGTAGGTTGGCGATTTGTGCTGGAACGACTTTGCCCTCTTTCGCAATGTCAATTTGTTGGTTCTTTTTCATGGAACCTGATTGAATCCGTCCGATCGCAATCCGACCTACGTAATCAGACCAGTCCAAATTGGTTACGAGCATCTGCAGGGGCGCATCAGGTTCCACGTCAGGACCGGGGATCTTTTCTAATATCATGTCGAGAAGCGGAACCATGCTGTCGCCGGGAGTCTTCCAATCATGCGTCGCATAACCGCTTCGACCAGACGCGAATATCACATCAAAATGATCCATGTAATGGTCTCCACCGAGATCACACAGGAGCATCAATGCCTCTTCTACCACCTCGTCACAACGCGCATCAGGACGGTCGATCTTATTGATGACCACGATTGGCTTCACACCAACTTCTAATGCCTTGGAAAGAACAAATCGCGTCTGGGGCATAGGCCCTTCGGCCGCATCCATCAGCACTAACGCACCGTCCGCCATCCGAACGACCCGCTCCACCTCTCCGCCAAAATCCGCGTGACCCGGGGTGTCGATCAAATTGATCTTTACCCCTTTGTAATCAATCGCAATGTTCTTGGAGAGAATCGTAATCCCCCGCTCCCGCTCCAAATCGTTGCTGTCGAGAATCCGTTCCCCCTGAAGCTGCGATTCACGAAATTGACCGCTCTGCTTGAGCAAACAATCAACCATTGTCGTTTTACCGTGGTCAACGTGTGCGATGATTACAATGTTGCGAATGTCTGTACGACGCATGATTTAACGAATCTTTATTTTCAATTAACTCGACCGCCCATCCAGCATTCTCCACACACTGCGGAAATTCAAATCGCCGAAAAATCGGTCTAACCTTGTTGGTGATCGCTTGTACTGATTTCAGTACGCGCAATTACGTATTAGCCTTCATCACTAGCTCGGAAGCTGCCAACCAATGTCGGGGTGTAGGAGCAAATCTCGTTCGGAGCGAAGTACAACGCTAATTCGCGTGCTGCCGACTCCGGACTATCCGATGCGTGAACCAAGTTCATTTGTCGCGAGCTGGAAAAGTCACCTCGAATCGTCCCTGGAGCTGCCTTGAGACCGTTGGTCGCTCCCAACATTTCGCGGACAACGCGGATCGCTTCAAGTCCCTCAATCGCCATCGCCACAATCGGTGCAGAAGTGATGAAGTCCTCTAGGTTTTGGTAAAAAGACTTCGTGACATGCTCTGCGTAATGCTGTTTCGAAAGTTCAGGCGTAACCCTAATCATTTTCATCCCGACAACATTGAGCCCTTTTCTCTCAAAGCGGCCAATGATCTCACCGATCAAACGACGTTGTACGCAATCTGGTTTCAATAAGACTAATGATGTTTCCATGCTATCTACCAAATGGGGGAGGGATTACCTGATGCCTGCAAAAATCGGACAAAGAAAGCCGATTCCAGGATTTATCTTCGCGAGGGATGTATTGTTTCGATTTCCGGATTTGTGGCTAGTTCAAAACCCTTAACGCTATGGATGCGGTTTACTACTCCAACCTAAACTTGGAAAAGAACAGCGTTTGCGAACAATATCAGGTAACCTGTTTCCGGGTAATGGGCAGCTCGACGCCCTTGTGGGCTTATACGGTCGTCCCGCGTTGCAGCGGTAGTTCTTTGCCTGCAGCTTCGACGCTATCTTTTTCGGATACTTTCCCATTCCCATCCGCACCGGTCTTGTCATAACATCCCTGGCAATGACAGGTTTTACGGAATTCGAGTTCCTCCCACAAATACTTAAAATGAGCAGCGTTAACCCAAGACATTTTCTTCTGGAATCCGACATTTGGGTCGTCAAGGTCGGTTCTCGAACGGTCACTAAAGAAGGCGGTATCTTGGATCGCCCCCAAGTCGAGAACCTGGCGAGACAACTCGCATTTCTGGCTGGGGCAAACAAAAAAGTCGTTCTAGTTTCCAGCGGAGCTGTAGCCAGTGGTGTCGGTCGTCTCGGTTTACCCGGCCGACCTACCGACCTGGCGACCTTGCAAGCGGTTGCGGCTGTTGGACAAACTCACCTCATCCAAGTTTATGAAGAGATTTTTGCCAAGCACTCCAAATTCGCTGCACAAATTCTTCTCACAGCGTCTGAGCTCGATGACCGTGTCGCCTACCTTAATGTCCGAAACACCATTCGTCGCTTACTGGAACTCGGTGCTATCCCTATCATCAATGAGAATGATACGGTGGCTATCGACGAACTTCAAACCACCTTCGGTGACAATGATCGCTTGGCAGGCATGGTGGCCGGCCTATTGGAACGAAGCAGCTTGATCATTCTGTCGGATGTTAGTGGTCTTTATGACAGAGATCCCTCTGATCCGATTGCCAAGGTTATTCCTACCGTCGATGTCGTTGATGAATCGATCGAAGATCTTGTAAAAGATAAGAAGACAGGTGTGAGCAAAGGGGGGATGGCCAGCAAGCTTGCAGCGGCTCGCTTTGTAACGATGAGTGGCCAAGGCGTTGTTATTGCCGGTGGTCGAGAGCACGACATTCTCATTCGGCTCTTCCAAGGCGAAATGGTAGGGACGGCCTTTTCTCCGCAACTAAGAACTCTAGCACCAAAAAAACGATGGATTGGATTCTCTGCGCAACCTAACGGTGGCCTCATTGTGGATGCCGGGGCTGCCGCTGCCATGATCGAAAAAGGTAAAAGCCTTCTTGCTATCGGCATCAAGGAAGTCGTGGGGAATTTCCAAAAAGGAGATGTTGTTTCGATCCTCTCTGCGGACGGAGCGGAAATCGCTCGCGGACTGATCAACTATAACGCTGAAAACCTCCGCAAAATTCGCGGTTGTCGATCTGATCTTATCGAACAAATATTAGGTCGTTGCCCCTACGAAGAGGTTGTCCACAGGGACAATCTAACTCTGATCTAGGGACTTGCGGATTTAATGATAGGTTAGCTGATCGTGAGATATTCGTGATGCAAAAGCGTCTAGACTAAACCAAACTGTTTTCTGAGAACCCAGAATGTCGCGAGCAACGTCGTTAAGACTCCGACGGTCCAGGGGTGTGCCCATAGCTGCCACCGCTTCACGACGGTCGGAGGATCAGGAACCTCTTTGATGATTTGGGTAAGCTTTGTTAGATCTTGAGCGGGTATAACGGCTCCTCGACTTACCTTGGAAAGCTCTTCCAGCACCTTAGGCTTGGCTGCTAGTCCTATCCGTTCTTGAGATGTTCCCTGTGCGAAGAAGCTTGTGTTTAGCTTGGCGCCGGTCTCTCTACAACTTACTGTCACCTGATGCTTACCAGGTTCCGTTATCGTCATGCGACCCTCAAACAATCCCCAACTGTCCTCTCCTGCGCTGCTCAGTGTGGTGATCTCGGTTTTACCATTGGCATCGGTCACTGCCACTTGGACTTCTCCTGCGACAAGAGGCTCGCCCGATTGGCTCATAACGCTAGCTTTAAGAGCCAGTGTTTGCCCGACGCTGGGTTGCTCTGGCGAGTAGAAAAATCGGATCAATTCCCCTTTCGCCATGTTTCTTTGGTAGGCCATCCATCGAACAACCTGGCCCCAAAAGCGATAGTGGTACTTGTCTTCAACACCACGTCGCCATCGCCATGCACCGTCGGTCGCCATGTATAAAATCTTGCCTGCACCAAACGTTTTGGTCACGATCATCGGGAGACGGCCATACTCATTATTCGTTTCTTGATGGACGCTCAGTACTTCGGTGCCTGCTTTGGCGCGAATCACCGGTGCATACCATTGAAATCCAGGTAGAGTCGACCAAACGTTCCAATTCTCTTCCTCTGTGTCAGCTAGCTTAGTCAGTAAACTGCGCCGTCCGGATTCCGTCAGCTCGAAATGCATCGGGGTCTTTTCACCAATTCCCTCAGCGAGAGAACGATTGGTAATGACAGGAATCAAGGGGGCCAGTTCGGTTTCTTCTAATGAGTCTTGATTACCTTGCGGCCCCGGTAGGAACACCAAACCGCTGGCTTGATACTCTACTAATCCCTTCAGTAATTTGCATTGTTCTGATGTCAATTGTCCCGACTGTATTCCGACATCCCCTAAAAACACAACATCGTACTCTGCCAGTTGTTCAATCTGATCCGGGAAGTCTTTGATGTAATCTTTTGTTCCTCCCCCCGTTCTTCCTAACGTCGGATGAAAAAGCAAACAAGAGACATCGACTCCAGGGTCTCTTGATAACGCATTTCGTAGGTATCTATACTCCCATCGCGGTAGCGAATCGATGACGAGCACCTTGAGCTTTTCCTCACGAATAGAAATTGGAGCTGTGATTTCATTGTTATTAAAAATCACTTCTTCGGGGTGATTTGGCACGCTCATCTTTACCGTGAAATCCCCCGTCGACTTAGGCAGCCATACGACGGACTCCGTCGTTTTGCTCTTAGCCGTAAGCTTTACCTCTTTCGTGAGACGTTCACCATCTGCAATTTCTATTACAACCGTTGTGACGTGATCCCGAGGTAGAGTGGATTCAATACTAAATGGAATGCGTACGGATTTACCCGAGATCGCGAATGTAGGTAAGTCGAGCGATAAAACTTCCAAATCTGGCAGGCGCGTGCTTGAACCCATCGGAACGGTAAAAATAGGAACGCCGCGACTCCTGTAACGTATAGCTGAATCGACGGGTGGCTTTCCTCGATTCCAATCGCCGTCCGACACTAGAACAACTGCTGCGGTCCGTTGACTGGACTCTAGTACGGACTCTAGTGATGCATGAATATCCGTCCCACTACCAGAGGTGACGCCACTCGAAAACGGTTCTATCTGAACGTTGTAGATGTTGCTGAGGTCCGCCCATGTTTCCGGCTGAACGAAACGGTCTGCTGATTCACGTCGTGTTTGTGCCTCAACCTTGGCAGTTGCACCAGTAGGTAATACGTCTCGAGTCTCCATACTCTGGGAGCGATCGACCAAGACAACGAGCCTGGGTTTCTCCAATGGGCGAAACTCTTGGGTCCATTCGGGCTGATTAAACAAAATGACGATGGCTGTGACGATGCTAAATCTCATTATCTCCAGCAACACCACAGACCGTCTCCATTGGCTGTTTGATGCGTTCCAATATCCTATCGCAAACGCTACCAAAAGAACCACCATGCTCGATGCAATCATCGCAGGTGAATTAGAAAACGAGAGATAGGCACTTTGCGATTCGTTCATACCAGACATTCTAATTCGGAATCGGTCAACTCATGCTCAAACGAGTGCCAAATTTTAAGAATCGATTTCAAAATTCAAAGCGACTCTCCGGGCTCATTTTGAGGATTGACATTATCCGACGTGAAATGATCTGCAATGCAGAAGTCGCGAATTAAAGTACTCAATGCCACGAGACTGCTATGTGGAGAGGTACTTCCTGAGTGTTTCGATCAATTCCGATAATCTCTGGGAAGCCAACAAAAGACTAGATTCGGTTAGGTCCTCGAGGTACCGTAAATCGGTTTGCACATCCAATAGCATCTGATTCCATTCCCTCGCACACTTTGGCAGTATCTTTAGCCGTTCCTCGCAGAGTTGCCTCCTCTCGGTCGCTAGAGCCAGCTTTTTTCGCTCGACACCGCAAGACATTTCCTCGTCGGCTCGACTCTTGGCTTGACAGCGAAGCAGTTCTTCTCGAGCCTCAACCCAGCGTTTTTCTGCCAAACGATGCTCATTACGCCAGTAATCAGGGAGCTCTTTTTCGAGCCAAGAGCTTATTCGCTGCAATTGCTCCCTGATATCGTCTACTTGTTTACGACCGCCATCTCGAAGCGTTGTGATGGCATTTTGAAATACCTCTAACGCTTCCAGGTTCTTAACGTTTGCCTCAGCCATGGCCCCTCTGATATTCGTCAATCAGATCCGCCTTGCGAACTAAATAAGGAACGTGCCGCTCGCTAGACTCGATAAGCCTATTGAGTTGCTTAAGCTCCTGCTCAAACTCTTGGACAAATTTTTGGTGTTCCTGATCTCGCCACGTAATGGCGAGATGCTGCATTTGTTGCGAGAGCTTGGTGGATGCATCCGAAAGCAGCCCGGAAAATCGCTTTAGTTGCATTGCAAAGTTGCGAAGCTGCTCGGGGTCGACTATGGCTTGACCCATGAAATTGCCTACCTCTTATTATTTGGTAACACCGAACTGATACGTGGTGGTTTGTTCAAAGCTCTGACCAGGCTTTAACAACGTTGTCGGAAAGTTTGGTTGGTTGGGTGTATCAGGGAAGTGTTGAGTCTCTAAACAAAACGCCCCGTGCTTTGGTAGCATTGCATTGGCAGCCGTACCATCCAGGAAGTTACCCGTGTAGAGCTGAATTCCTGGTTGTGTTGTGTACACGGTCATCGTGCGCCCCGATTTGGGTTCGACAACCTCCGCTGCTTTGCGCAATTGCCCGGGCGTCCCATCCACTACAAAACAATGGTCGTATCCACCCGTCTCAGGAAACTTTTCAATTCTCGCTCCGATCGACTTCTTGGTCGTAAAATCCAAATCGGTCGATTTCACAGACGCTTTGGCACCGGTCGGGATCATATTTGCATCGATGGGCAAGTAATTACCGCACGACAGCATTAACTCGTGGTCATAAACCTTGCCTGATCCGATACCCGCTAAGTTGTAGTATGCGTGGTTCGTCAGATTGAGATGTGTCGCCTTGTCAGTTGATGCCGCAAACTTGATCGAGAGCTTGTTGTCGTTGTCCCAGACGTAATCTGCTGTAACCTTTAGGGTGCCTGGGTATCCTTCGTCTCCGTCGCCGCTGGTTAACGAGAAGCGAAGGCCCGCGCTTTCCGCACCAATCAACTCGGTCACTTTCCACATCAGCTTATCAAACCCAACTTTACCACCGTGCAAATGATTGGGACCGTTATTCGTGGCCAGCGTATAATCTTTACCATCTATGGAAAACTTACCTTTGGCAATTCGATTACAAAATCGACCAACAGTTGCGCCGAAGTAAGGATGAGACATTAAATATCCATCCATGTTGTCAAAGCCAGCGTTTACATTGGCTCGGTTGCCAGTCTTATCGGGCACATCGATAGAGACGATAATGGCACCGTAGTCAATCATCTTGACGGTGTTTCCCTGAGAATTTGTCAAGATATATAGCGAGACCTCTTCGCCACTGGCGGTTTTTCCAAAGCTGGATTTCTTAATGCCCATTTTGTTATTCGATTCGTTTGCGTAACCAGTAAAAGGAACTAGGACTAAGGCAGCGAATGCTAACCGACCGATAAAATTCTTACGAGTACACTTAAGCATGGATAAAACTCACGAGAGGAAATCTAAGGTCAATGAACACGTTTGCTAACACCAAACGCTCGTTCCATTCTAGCAGATTTCAACATTCAGAATGTACCGCCAGCATCTCAAAACGAGAAAACCCCTCGAGTCTTCTTTCCGCCGTAGTAGTACGGTTGGTAACTCCTGACCAACATCGGCACCTTGAAACGGAATGGAGTGCCCATTTTACGTCGGCTGAGCATCTTGTTTCGACTAAAACAAAATACCCTAATGCATCGGGATATGGGCAATGTGATATCCGATTCTCCGCACTAATCTTTTTGCTTAAGCAAGAAGCGTCGCGTCGAATTGCTTCTTGCATGCCTCGATGACTTGCCCGATGACCTCGTCTGCTTGACTGCTCATGAGGGTTTCAGTAGAGCTTTGTAATCTGATGCTAAAGAGAACACGTTTCTTATTGCCGCCATCCTTCTTTTTGTCTCGATAGATTTCTTGGAAATCAATTCCGGTGCACAGGTGACCAGCAGCAGATCGTGCAACAGCCGATAAATTTTTCCAAGTAACCGTCTCATCGACGATCAAATTCAAATCCCGTACGACCGTCGGGAACGGCACGATTGGCTGCAACTGGGGGACACTTCGTGAATGCTGTAGTAACAACTCGAGATTCAGTTCCCCAACTGCGACGGCGATATCCAATTTCATGGCATCAGCAATCGACTTGGATATGACCCCTACCCATCCCAGCATCTTGCCATTGGAATGGAGTGATAAACCGGTTCCTGGAGTCAAGTAATCCCAGGCTTCCAGTTGGCGTTCGAGATTTGTCTCCAAAAACTCGGGACCACACGTACGGTGAATGATCTCTTCGAATGTCCCCAAAACGAGTCGGGGATCCTCGTCGCCCAGTAACCCGAGGTGCGTCTGCTCGATTGGCAATCCCCCTGCAGTTGGTAAATAAACGCCGGAGGTCTCAAACAGTCGAACATCGCGATTGGATTGCTGTTGATTGAATAATCTGGACGCAATGAGACTGGGCACCAAAGATCGCCTCAATAAGCTGGCTCCTTCCAGTAAAGGAACCAGCGTTTTTAAGGGTTCGAGATCGGTCCATGGAGAAATAACAAGTGCTGGCGATTTGCCCACCAAGCTCGGGGTCATTGTTTCATCGAACCCAAATCCACAGCATACATTTCGTACTGTCGACATCATGACGTCACGCGGTCTGCGCGCACTGGATACCATTGGTACCATCGCGTCTTCCGGTATCTTGTCGTATCCGTAGATTCGAGCGATCTCCTCAATGAGGTCGATTTCTCGAATCAAATCCATACGATAACTCGGCGGCTGAATACTAGCCGACCGATCATCACTTGCTGCTCCGACCGTTACAGCGTCATCGCCTATCGTGCAACCTAGCCTAGTGACAATATCAAGCGATTCACTCCAGGGGACATCTATTCCGAGCACCTCTCGAATGCGATGTGCACGAAGTTGTATTGGGGCCGAGGCAGTGGATTTGTCACCTGTATCGACACTTCCCGCCATGAGCTCGCCACCAGCCAATTGCAGAATCAACTCGCAGCACCGAAGCGATGCCCATTCCATCTGCTGTGGATCGACTTTGCGTTCATAGCGGTAGGAAGAGGGAGAGTGCAGTTTTAGTTTGCGAGCTGTTTTCCGAATCGAGAGGGGCACAAAGTCCGCCGTTTCTAATAGTATGTCGACCGTGCCCTCGGTGACTTCACTATCGACTCCACCCATCACTCCTCCCAGTGCAATGGCTCTCTCTGCATCGGCTATAACCACCATCGAGGGATCGAGTTGATAGGTTTTGTGATCAATCGCGATAAACGCTTCCTTGGGTTCGGCCGGTCGCACAATAACCTTGCCTCCACGAACTTGAGCCAAATCGAAGCCATGTAGAGGTTGACCACATTCGAACATTACATAGTTTGTTGCATCGACGATGTTGTTGATGGACTTTACGCCTATTGCCGTCAACCTACGTTTCAGCCATTCTGGACTAGGCCCGACTTTTACCCCTTTGATCACTCTTGCGATATACCGAGGGCAGCCGTCGAGGAACCGGTTTTCTACCGATAATAATTCTTTGACGGAACGTGCGCCTTCTTTGGGATTTGGTTTGGGAATGCACAGATCCTGCTTGAGCAGCACGGCTGCCTCTCTCGCGACGCCGATATGTCCGAGGCAATCGCCGCGATTGCTGGTAACTTCTAAGTCGATAACCGGATCATTGCCAACAAAAGTGGTGCTCTCGTGATTAAGGCCCGTCATAGCCCATCGCGATGCCATTTCTTCATGCCCTACGGTCAAGTTCACGTATTCAGAAAGCCATTCCCAGGAAACTAACATCGTTCGAACCGATTCAATGAAACACGAGAGAGTTGGTAAGGTTGAGAGCGAACTCGTCGAGGTGTTCGCTCGTCCATTCTAAAGCTTTAGAGCGTAGGAAAATTATTGCGCAAATTGTCTTAGAAATCGGACGTCGCTGCGGTAAAGATCGCGAATATCCGTGATCCCGTACCTTCGCATGCATAGCCTTTCGACCCCCAGCCCAAAGGCAAATCCGCTCCATTTTTCCGAATCAATATTGAGATGCTGAAAGACGTTGGGATCCACCATACCGGCTCCTCCAAACTCAATCCATTGCCCGTTCCACCAATAGTCGACCTCCACACTAGGTTCCGTGAAGGGGAAGAACGATGGACGGAATCGGACGCTAACGTCCCCTCCCAAGTAGCTGGTTGCGAAGAGTCGCAGAACACTCTTCAATTGAGCCATCGTGACATTGCGATCGACCCATAGTCCCTCCATTTGATGGAACATAGGAAAGTGGGTAGCATCAGGAGCATCGGGACGATAAACACGACCTAGGGAGATGATCCGAAGTGGTAATGGTTGTGATTCCATGACACGTATCTGCACCGTACTGGTCTGGCTCCGCAGAAGCATGGCATCGCGATCCTGCGGGTTGCTGTTAGCAGCTTTGGCGGTTGCCAAATAAAAATTATCAAGAGGATCGCGCGCAGGGTGATCTTCGGGGATATTCAGCGCAACGAAGTTGTGCCACGTGTCCTCTATCTCCGGCCCCTCAGTCGCAGTAAAACCAAGACGCCCCATGATCTCTTTGAGATGTTCGATCGTTTGTGTGATCGGATGGAGTTGGCCAAGTCGCGGCCTTAGCCCAGGAAGAGTCGCATCCGGCAATGATTCTGATTTTGCAACCGCGCCCCCGCCAATTCTGGCAGTAGCTTCGTCGAGAAGTGACTGAATCGCATCACGCACTTCGTTGAATCGCTTACCAGCCGCAGGTTTATCCGGAACCTCGACGGCTCCCAGCAGTTTCTGGACCGATTTCAGTGCTCCGTTCTTCGCTCCCGCAAACTTGACCCGCAGGGCCTCGAGCGCATCGCTGGAGTCAACAGAACTGAGGCTAGCACGAGCCTCCCCGACCAGCTCATCTAAAGAATTCAAGAAATTTTGAAGCGACATAGCCTTGGACCGGATGACGTTTGGGCTTTATGGAGGAGCATTAAGTCTAAAATGAGAAACGGCCCTAAACATTAGGGCCGTTTGTGTCTCGTATGGCAGGCCGGTTCGCCTGCGTCTAATTCAGCAATGTCTAACGCTTAGCTGAGCCCAAGAGCTGCTTTCGCAGCGGCAGCGACCACAGCGAAACCTGCTGGATCAGTAACCGCCATCTCGGCAAGTTGCTTTCGGTCAATCTCAACCTGAGCTTTGATGAGACCGTCGATCAACTGGCTGTAACGCAAACCGTTCATGCGAGCTGCCGCATTGACCCGGATAATCCAGAGCCGTCGGAACTCACGTCGCTTGCGGCGACGGTCGCGGTAGGCAAATCGGCCTGCGCGGACCAAGTTTTCCTTTGCGGTCCTGTAAAGTCTTCTACGTCCACCAACGTACCCCTCGGCACGTTGAAATAGTCGGCGTTTCGCCTGACGGCGAGCCGAACCCTTTCTCGTTCGCATGTTACTGGCAACCTTCTGTTGCTAACTGTGTCTCAGGTCGATGCAGGTCTGAGGGGATGAAACCCTCGAAATGGTTGGCCCAAAAAAGTACCGACCGCACCAGTTAGAACCCAAACACTTGGTAAAAAACAGGGCCTATCCGATAAGTCCGATGCTAGTAGCTGTATTTGCCCAATGCATCGTGAACCGCTCTTTCGAAGTTGTGTTCGAGAACGCGAGTTCCTCGAAGCTGGCGAATTTTCTTCGCCGGCTTGCTGATTGCCAAGTGGCTAGTGCCCGCCTTGCGGTGCTTAACCTTGCCATTAGCAGTGATTCTCATCCGTTTTTTGGTCGATTTGTGGGTTTTTTGCTTTGTCATAATTCCATGATCTTTCGGATTTTTGAGGGTGAAGAGTTTAACGACAGGCGGAAATTCATCCAAGGGTAAAACGACGGGTAATTTGGGAGTTTCCTCCCTTTTCCTCCCCCATTCATCCCGATTTCGCGATATTTGAGGGAAACAGCCGTGTTGATTTGAGGGGGGGCATCTCCTACCATGCACTATCGGGTAACAGAGTTCGCCCCCTCAGGCCACCCCAAAATTTTTCATTCTTCTTCCTTTGTGCGAGATTCCTAATGCGAATACGAGCGGACTACGGAGTTATCAAGATGTCGAAATTACTGCTAAGCGGATTGCTCGTCTCGGGAACGATTTTTTCCACTCAGTTCGCACCGACTCAGTTTGCCCTATCCCAACAACCTGTCCAAATTCCCCGGGTTGCCAACGTCAACGAACCACCGCCCGAGACCTCGACCATTGTCCGCACCGTCCGTGCACTGGTCGAACGTGAACATATTTCCCATCCTCAATTTGATGACGAAATGTCTTACCGGGGATTCGATATATTCCTCCGTAACATTGATCCGCTCAAGTCCTATTTGCTCCAATCTGACATCGACGAGTTCATGGTCTACCGGGACAAACTCGATGATCTGCTCAAGGTAAACGATATTCGATTCGCCTATATCGTTTACAAAAAGTACCTCACTAGAATGGAAGAGGTTATGCCCTACATTCATGAGCAAATTGATGCGACTCATGACTTTACTGCTGATGAATACATGCCAGCCGATGCAAAGGAGATGGCCTGGGCAGCCAACGATGCCGAGCTCAAAGATCGTATTCGAAAAAAGATCAAGCTGGAAATTCTTTCACTGCGTGCAGAGAAGAAATCAGAAGAGGAGATTAAGTCGACCCTCCACAAGCGATATAAGACCATTCAAAATATGAAGGTTCAGCTTGACGTTGATGAGCTCTTGGAACTCTACCTGACCAGCCTTACCAGTTCGCTCGATCCTCACACGACCTACATGTCCCCACGTGAGCAAGATGACTTTGACGTTCATCTCAAGCTTAAATTCTTTGGGATCGGTGCAACGCTACGACCCGATGGCGGCCAAACCGTAGTGGAAAACGTTGTGCCCGGTGGAGCGGCTGATAAAGATGGTCGCTTAAAGCCAGGGGACCTAATCGTTGGTGTTTCTCAAGATGGGGAAACAGCGGTCGTGGAAACCGTCGACATGAAGCTGCAAGACGTTGTCGCTATGATTCGCGGGCCCAAGGGAACCAAAGTTAATCTGCACGTGAAAGTTGGCGGAACCGGCGACACTAAGATTTATCAAATCACTCGCGACATCGTTAACCTCGAAGAAGACGCGGCCCGAGCCGAGATTATCGAGCACGGAGAAAAACCAGATGGCAGCAAATACAAAATTGGGTTCATCAATCTGCCTAGCTTCTACCTCGATATGGAAGGTGCCCGTCGTGGATCCAGTAACTTCCGTAGTACCCATCGAGATATCGCCAAGATTATCGAAGACTTTAAGACAAAAGGGGTCGAAGCAATCGTTCTAGACCTGTCTCGTAACGGTGGTGGATCACTCCAAGAAGCAATTGCGACGACCGGCCTCTTTATTGAACGGGGCCCAGTCGTTCAGGTTAAAACCCCCTCGGGGCGAGTGGAATCGCTAGACGATGAGGAGCCAATGATCGCTTGGACCGGCCCCCTCGTGGTCAAGAATAGCAAGATGAGCGCTAGTGCTAGTGAGATCTTTGCCGGTGCGATCCAAAATTATTCCCGTGGACTCATCGTCGGTGACCCAAATTCACACGGAAAAGGCACGGTTCAAACCCTTTTGGATCTGGCCCAATTCATTGGGTCCAAACGATCCCAAGGTGGATTAAAACTGACGATCCAACAGTTCTACCTCCCTGACGGCCGTTCGACCCAGTTGGAAGGGGTTGCCTCCGACGTGGTTCTGCCATCGATTACCGCCAAACTGGATATCTCGGAATCGGATTTGGATTACCCAATTCCAGAGGGCAAGGTTCGAGCACAACCTCACAAAGATTATCAAATGGTTAGCTCGGCCATGAAGGCAGATCTCCAAAGTCGAGCCAATGCGAGGATCTCAGAGACGGCTGACTTTGGCAAGCTGCTCGATCGAATCGAAACCTACGTACGACAAAAGGCTGAGAAGCAAATTCCTCTCAACGAGGAGGCCTATATGGCTCGACGTAAAGAATACGATTCGGAAAAAGAAGAGGAAGAAGAACTGATGCCAAAGCCCAGGGACCGAGCCAAAGTTTTCATCGATGATTATTACAACCGTGAGGTTCTAAGCATCACTTGCGATTACATCGATCTGCTAAGGCAATCCAATAAGATCGTCGCCAAATAAGCACGGCTCCCATTCGGATGCACGGGGATATAAAAAACAAACAGCCGGCACTAAATGCCGGCTGTTGTCACATCTGTATCGCAATAGCTTACTTCGGCGATGATCTACATTATCTACGGGACTTGTTAGGATTCTTCGTCGCCACGGAGTTTGGCTAATACGCTGAAGTCCTCAAGGGTCGACGTATCACCTGTTCCCTCTTTGCCCGCAGCAATATCTCGAAGCAGCCGACGCATGATCTTGCCGCTTCTCGTTTTCGGCAACACGGCTGTAAAACGAATGTCGTCAGGCACCGCCAACGCACCAATCTCTTTGCGGACGTGTTTTTTCAGCGCGTCTTTCAGAGAGTCGTTGGGTTCTTGGTTGCGTAGTGTCACGAAGACGGCAATCGCTTGCCCCTTGATTTCATCTGGCCTTCCTACTGCTGCAGCTTCTGCAACGGCTGGATGGCTTACCAAGGCACTTTCTACTTCGATGGTGCTAAGTCTGTGACCAGACACATTGATAACATCATCGATGCGCCCCATGATCCAATAGTAACCGTCTTCATCTTTTCTCGCATTATCCCCGGTCAAATAGTGATTGGGGACCCGCTTCCAGTATTGCTCGACGTAGCGGGCATCGTCGCCCCAAATGCCTCGTAACATGCCTGGCCATGGTTTGGCGATGCATAACATTCCGCCCTGTTGCTCGCCTACTTCGCGATGATGGTCGTCCAAAGCGACCGGCACAATTCCAGGTAGAGGCCTCGTACATGACCCAGGTTTGCAATCCACCGCACCCGGTAGAGGAGACATCATGATTCCGCCCGTTTCGGTTTGCCACCAGGTATCGACGATTGGGCAGCGACCTCCTCCAATCTTTTCGTAGTACCACATCCAGGCCTCCGGGTTTATCCCCTCGCCAACGCTTCCCAAAAGACGCAGCGATGAAAGATCGTGCTTCTCAACGTGCTCGTCACCCCACTTGATAAAAGCGCGAATGGCAGTGGGAGCTGTGTAAAGTATGGTGACCTTGTAACGTTCAATAATTTCCCAGAAGCGATCTTCAGCGGGCCAGTTAGGGGCTCCTTCATACAAGATTTGCGTCGCTCCCGCAGACATGGGGCCGTAAACTATGTAGGAGTGCCCCGTTATCCAACCGCAATCCGCGGTGCACCAGAAGATATCTGTTTCCTTGTGGTCAAAGACCCATTGAAAAGTGCGTTTGGCGTAAAGATTGTAGCCGGCGGTGGTGTGGCGAATGCCCTTTGGTTTGCCCGTCGAACCACTCGTGTAGAGGATGAATAGGGAATCCTCGCTGTCCATGACTTCAGGCTCACAGACGGAAGATTCGTCAGCCACCAATTCATGCCACCAATGATCGCGGCCGTTTTGCATCGGAGGGTTATTGTTGGTTCGATTGAGGACCACACAATGCTTGACGCTAGGACTCTTTTTCAGCGCCTCGTCAACCGTCTCCTTGAGTTTTAGGTCCTTGCCACGTCTCCATCCTCCATCGGCGGTAATGATCAACGATGCTTGCGCATCGATATTGCGATCTGAGATAGCTTCTGCACTAAACCCACCAAAAATCACAGAGTGAATCGCACCAATCCTCGCACATGCTAGCATGGCGATCGGTAGTTCCGGGACCATCGGCATGTAGATACTGACTCGATCCCCTTTTTTAATACCGAGTTTCTTAAGCCCGTTCGCGAACTTGCAAACCTCCTCATGAACTTGTTGGTAAGTTAAGACCCGTCGGTCACCTGGCTCCCCTTCCCAAAAGAATGCGACTCGGTCGCCTCGGCCAGCCTTTATGTGAGCATCCAAGCAGTTGTAAGAAACGTTGGTAGCGCCTCCCACGAACCATTTCGCATAGGGAACATTCCATTCAAGCGTTTTTTCAAAGGGTTGAAACCAGTGGAGATGCTCCCTGGCTTCCCGCTCCCAGAATCCTTCGATGTCACTAATGGAGTCGCTATAGAGCGTCTCATAGTCGGCGAGGGATCCGATCAACGCGTTTCGACGGAATTCTGCACTCGGTGGAAAGCGACGCGTCTCATTGAGAACGTTAGCAATTTGGCCTGAAGATTGATCCGGCATCCAAGACTCTCGTGTACCAAGGGGAGGAAGTGTGAATTAGGCAAAGGGCGTGAATTCTCGCATTAGATCTGCCAATTGGCAACTCCTCGTTCCATTTTACCTAAAAATGCGGTTTCAATCTTAGCTTACACGGGGTAACGCACGGTTACACGCTGGGGGCCTAGTTTTGTTTTGTGAGAACCCTCTATTGCACCGAATGACTGAAATTGATATTTGCAAAACACTATGGCTGAGGAACCGCGTGCATATTCCCAACTAAATCATATCCCCCTCCATTCGGGGCTTAGGGATGCTGCGCGACGACTTATCGGAATTGGCGTACTGTTACTGCTGATGGGAATTCCGCTCGGCTGCAATCGAAGCAATCCCTACCTAACGGCTACACCCGCCGGTTTCGGAGGTTTGCCAACCACTCCTCAACCCGGCCAAGAAGTCGCGGCCCAGATGGCGGAACTAGAACGGCGTGCGCGCCTTCTCGACGAAAACAATCGCCAACTAACGACGCAATTGGCCCAGTCCCAACAACAAATGCAATTGTATCGCGAACGAAGCGACTTGATGCAACGACAACTCGCAGAAGTCTCCAGTCAGTTGCAAGGGTCTAAGTTGGCTCAAACGCAAACAAGTCAGCAAGCCAAAAGCTTGGCTGAGCGAATCGAAAGTATGGAGTCAGCTCAGCGTCGCAGAGGGGGGGCCAAACTAACGGCCAATACCAGTAGTAAATTGTCTGGCGCCGGGATTCGAGAGTTGGGATTTAACGTCGAGGAAGATAACGGCGTCATTCGTGTTCGAGTCCCTGCAGACCAACTATTCCAATCAGGGACCGCACAGTTATCGTCGTCGGCTTCCGGTCCACTCGATCGTATCGCGCAAGTGATCATGCGTGACTACCCGCAACAAAGAATCGCAATCGAAGGGCACACTGATAACGCCCAACTTTATGGTGGGACTTACACAACTAGCCATCAATTGGCCGCTGCACAGTCGAACGCA
Source organism: Pirellula sp. (assembly GCA_046318795.1). Classification (GTDB taxonomy): domain Bacteria; phylum Planctomycetota; class Planctomycetia; order Pirellulales; family Pirellulaceae; genus JBKCUI01. The sequence goes on along the minus strand of JBKCTT010000091.1, from coordinate 9,890 downwards.
GTGATGGAACAGTTAACCAAGCGGAACCATCTTCCCACCACCCAGCTGTTCACGTTAGCACACGGTAACAATTATCCAATCGCCGACAACAATACTCCAGCGGGGCGTTCTTCTAATCGAAGAATCGAATTTGTTATCTATCCAGATACTTGGTAGTCTTCCAATCGTCATCATTCCATGTCTGGATTACCATTCGGCCATCGCCATAGATGATGGTACGAAGCGCATGATCTCTCGAAGTTAAGAATATTGCACGTTCTTCTTTGCCAAAGTACTGAAGTGCATTCTTAGTATTAATCCTATCGGAACAGCTGATCATGACGAACTTGGGGTCGCACCAATTGACTAATTCCCGAGCCTTCGCATTCAATGATCCGTGATGGGGTGCCATGATGATATCGATCGGTATGCTCGGTATCTCCAACACTTTTTGAAGGCCAGGTGGCTCGAGATCTCCCGGTAACAGAATACGTCGACCACCAAACTCGAATAATAAACAAAGGCTGCAGGCATTATCCGAAACGCCGTGTAAGTCTCCCGCGGGATGAAGAATTCGGACCGACCAGTCAGAGGATTCTATCGAATGACCAGCCGCCCAAACATCGGTTCTAATTCCTAAACCGTTTATCGATTCGGTTATCTTACCCAAGCTCTCTGATTCGTGCCGGAGTACTTGAGGTGTCGTGGAAAAGTTTCGGAACGCAAAACGTTTAAGCAGTCCAGGAATGCCGTTATAATGATCCGAATCTGCATGGGAAAGAATGAATCGATCAATGGTTGAGTGTTTTTCGTTCCACAGAGCATCTGCAATTCTGCGATAGCTTCGTTCATGATCTCCCAGTCTACCTGCATCGTAAACCCATAACTCACCTTCCGGCGTTTGGATCCAAGCATTGGTGCCGTGGCCGACATCAATAAAAGTAACCACCAACGTTTTCTCTTTGAAGATAATACGGTGCAACAGTTTGCTCGTTGGATTAAAGGCGATCCCGATTCCTAACCAGATCAGTAGTGCGAAAAGCAAGCGATTTCTCTTGAATGCTCTCCGTCTACCAGAGTAGACCATCAGCAAAAGTGCAATTGCATAGAATCCGTACATCCAAGCGATTGGCGGAGCAGGCCCCCAAAAGTGACCCATTGGAACCAACTCTCCCCAATCAACGAGCTGATCTACGAGCCACAATGGTACGCCGCAAATAATACCTAAAACAAAGCCAACGATAGGGATCCAACCAGCAACGATCATGGCTAATCCCGCTACAAGGGCGATCATAGTCGGGAACCATAGCAGTAAATTCAAAAGGACACTGATCGGACTGACAACATGAAAACCGTTCCAGACAATGGGTAATGTGATGATCCATACCCAAAAACTGGTGCGAAGCGCAGTGTAGATCCAATCCATCACCGCGCGATAGGTTCGCATGCCTCGGCCCTCTCGCGCTTTGACCAAACTCATGAGGGCTGTTTGCCGTTTGGTGATATTCTCGGAGGAGAGTATCAAGACGGCGACCGCGATAAACGAAAGCTGCGGCCCAACTTCGAAAAGGATGCCAGGACGGTACACCAAGAGAATAAACGCAGTCGTCGCGAGATTGTTCAAACTTGAAAACTGCCAACCGAGGACTCTCGCTAGATACGCCAGGCTAAGCATGATCGCGGCCCGCAAAACGGGTGGGTTCGCACCACATAGAAGTGTGTACGCCCATACGATCATGCAAACGGCCAGTAGCAATCTATTTTGCGGTGCCCGGGCCAGTGCCCCAAAAAAGAGAAGTGCCGATGCGATCATCTCGATATGCAATCCAGAAATGGCCAGCATATGAATGGTCCCTGTGGCCAATAACTCCTCTTGGAGCTGCCAAGAGGCCATGTCTCGTTGACCAAGAATTAAGGCGCAGGCCAAGCTCGACATACCCAGCGGAACATTCGCCTCCATGGAATCGATCGCAGTATTGCGAACTTTACCGAGCCAGCGATCCAGACGCCATGTGTACGGGGATTGCCATGGTTTGATCTGCTCAGACGTATCAATCCGAACCTGAAAATCGTACCCATTGGTGGTAAAGAACTCTGTCGGATCTCGTTGGCCTGGATTCGTTGACACTCCCGGAAGCTTCCATCGCCCATAAACTTCCACCCGATCACCAGGCAATAAATCCGATCTCCCCATGACCGAAAAGGGAGCTAGAAAGGACACCTTTTCCCAATTCTGTCGTTCTCGGATTTCTTCCACGCGGACGACCGAGGTAGACATCCAAGTCTGGTTTTCGCCTGTTTGCAAAGGATCAATTTCATCGGCAGCAGGCGGCTTGTGCGATCCCCCCACGCCAACAGTCGCTACCGTCATAGACGGGCGGAGAGCGATCGACTGTTCGACGGTACCTCGAAAGGCAATCGGTTCCCAAGTAATGCTGTTGTCGTCGCTCCTGGTCGCATCCCATTTGGCCTGGATCAGCGATTTATTCCGTTCGGTGCGTTGACGTGTTCCGTTCTGATGAAAAACCATCAGTGCTGCAATGGTGATACACAAGGTTGTGAACTTCCAGCCTGCAGAAATGTTTCGTCGCCATACTAAAAACGAACCCAACCAATAGGTGAATAAAATACCAGCGATCACCAATAGTCCAATGGAAAGAAGCGATCCAAGCCATGGCTCCAGGGCGATAAAAGTGGCGGTAATACCAAACAAACCCACCATCGGATAGCGCTCGACCGCCAAAATGATTCGGCGTCGCATTAGCCTTTGGAGTCGGACGGGGGAAAAATGGGTTTCAGACATGTTGAGCGCTTGCATCACGTTGATTTTTCGAAACAAAAAAGTGTGGTCAAAAAACAACCTTTTTGGAGTCTTGAAACCGTAAATTTTTTGAGTATGGCTCGGAATCCCTTGGTTTTTCAAGGTCAGCGAGTCGTTCACCGACCGTTGTGGCCATTTTTGGCATGCCCCCTGCATTACAGGTAAACATCAGACGGAACCTTGAGGATCTGTCGAATGTCTAAGTCACTTACCTTGTTGAGATGCCGAAATGACCCGACGAAACCAACCACGATCTAGCCGCCGCAGTCGCAATTCGGGATTCACCCATCGTAACGAAGACCGAGACTTCGGTGGTTCCTATGACGCATTTTACGGAGAGGAAATTCTTGAGGAGGAAGAAGAAGAGGATGTGGACGGCGACGACTATGGCGTAGACATTGACGAGGACCTCCTCGACGAAGAAATGACCCTTTGGGACGAAGCGGACGGCGAAGTTGTTGACGCAACGGAAGATCCGGTCCGAATGTACCTCATGCAAATGGGCGAAATTCCTCTACTCACCCGTCAACAAGAAGTCACTGCCGCCAAACAAATTGAACTAACCCGCGGCGAATACCGACAGTGGATGTTAGCAACCGACTTTATGCTCCAGGGAGCAACCAAACTGCTGGAACAAGTTCGCGACGGTAAACTCCGATTGGATCGCACCATCGAAGTCAGCGTTACCAACGCTACGGAAAAAGTGGCGATCATGCGTCGAATCGGCCCAAATATTAAAACCCTTCGCCATTTGCTCCTCCGCAACCACGGCGATTACTATTTGGCTATCGACAAATCTAAGCCAATGGAAGATCGTCGCAACGCTTGGAAGCGATTGGTGTGCCGCCGAAACAAAGCGGTCCGATTGGTCGAAGAAATGAATCTGAGAACCAATCGGCTTGAACCAATGTTCAATAAGCTGATTACGATCCAAAATCAAATGGCGACCCTAAAGGCTCGGATCGAAGAAGCCAAGATCGCTGGCCACTCCGATGGCTCAACCGTGGACAAGCTCGTGGCTGAAGTCCGATATTTGATGAGAATCACTTACGAAACCCCAGCTACTTTGACCCGCCGCGTTCAGCGAGTGATCGCGAACCGCGTTAAGTACGATGCCGCGAAACGAGACCTCTCCGCCGGTAACCTGCGATTGGTGGTTTCCATCGCTAAAAAGTATCGTAACCGTGGCCTAAGTTTCCTAGACTTGATCCAAGAAGGAAACACTGGCCTTATGAGAGCTGTCGATAAATTCGAATACGAACGAGGATTCAAGTTCTCCACCTATGCAACATGGTGGATCCGACAAGCAATCACTCGGGCCATCGCTGACCAGAGCCGTACCATTCGCGTTCCAGTTCACATGATCGATACGATGAGCAAAGTTCGTCAAGTAACCCGCGACTTGATCCAAGAATTGGGCCGTGAGCCAAGCGTTGAGGAGACAGCTGCACGTGCTGGCCTGACTCTCGATGATGCTCGCGTTGTAATCAAAATGGCGAGACAACCATTGTCCTTGGATCAGCCTGTTGGTGACCATGATGATAGCTTCTTCGGAGAGTTTCTCGAAGATCACCGAAATGATGATCCCTTGTATGAGACCAACCAAGAAACATTGAAACAACAGATTCACGAAGCTATGCAAACACTAAACTATCGTGAGCGAGAAATCCTCAAGCTTCGATACGGCTTGGCTGATGGTTATGCTTACACTCTCGAAGAAGTCGGCAAGATCTTCCAAGTCACCCGAGAACGAGTTCGTCAAATCGAAAGCAAGGCAGTCAAGAAACTGCAACACCCACAACGTAGCAAATCCCTTTCCAGCTTTGTTGACGGTGTCGATATTCCAGCTTACCTCGAACCAACCCTTGGCGAGTAATCGATTGTTCAAGAGGGAGAATACCAGACAGGATTAGTGACCCAACCAATCAACTCTTGCGTCCGAGGATGTCGAATCGACATCTTCCAGCAATGTAATCCGATCGGCGCGGTGACCAGGTCGCTGTCTGGCAAGGACCTGCTTTCACCTCCAGGCAAATAAAGGGGGTCATTCGAGATCGGATGCCCCAAAAATGCTGCGTGTAATCGGATCTGATGGGTGCGACCGGTAATTGGTTGTACTTCGAGAATTGTGTGGCTTTCGTCTCTTGCGATGACTCGGAACTCCGTCTTGGACGGCGCTCCGTCGGCGGCGATCTTTCTTCCCCCATTTGACAATGCCTCTCGGTCAATCGCGGCATCGCAAATCATCGTATCCCAGGGGACAATACCCTCGACACGAGCAAGATAGGTTTTGCTAACCTTGCCCTCGGAGAATTGCGATTGGACGTTTAGTGAATCTTTGTAACGCCTGGCGAGTATCGTAAGGCCCGTTGTGTTTGCGTCCAAGCGGTGACAAGGCCGAAGGAACTCCGGTGCATAGGCAAGTTTAAGAATTTCAAGCAGCGTATTCTTGTTGAAACGGCCTGAAGGATGAACCGGTAGTGGCGCCCCTTTGTTTACGACAACTAACGATTCATCTTCGTATACTAACTCGATATCGGACGAAACAGAGGGCTCGACCGTATTGGGCATCAGCTGCAAAAAACGATCTCCTTCCTTGGTGATCATTTGCGGATCAGCAGGTTTTAATGATTGCCGAGGATCTTGTACGCATCCATTCCTGAGTGCTTCCTCCCACGATTCTTTACCAAAACCGGGGAACGACTCGTTCAGAGCGTCCAATAGAGGCAACCCGGCGTAACGACGTGAGATGGACACCCACCTCTTGTTCTCATAGGGAATGGTCCCTAACTGCTGCTTTGCGATAGCCGTGATTGCGATTTGTCGTTCACGTTTGGCAATCGCAGGATCTTTGTAGCAATAAGGACATGACTTGGCCACAACATACTTCGGTGATTGAACATCTTCTTCGGTCAGTGCACGCCTGCATGCGAAGCACTCGACATAACCAGAGGGTTTCAAACCGGCATTTACCGCAACGCGTTGATCAAACACAAAGCAATCACCTTCGTAGTGAGCTTGCTCGCACTCTTCAAAGTACTTAAGAATACCTCCCTCGAGTTGGTAGATGTTTTCGAATCCGAGCCCTCCCATATAGGGGCCAATCTTTTCACAGCGAATGCCACCGGTACAGAACATGACGACCGGTTTCGCGCGAACGTCTTCCGGTAAATTTGCGGCAGCCTTTGCGAAATCCCGAAATGTCTTCAAGCGGAAATCGATGGCATTTTTGAAGGTCCCGAGGTCAGTCTCGTAGTCATTGCGAGTATCGATCAAGGTGACTTCCTTGCCCGAGTCGAGCCATTCTTTAAGCTCATGTGGTTTTAGTTTAGGAGTCGCATTCGGCTTGGGCTCGACGCGAATAGCACCGCGATTGGTTTCCACCTCCAAAACACCACCGATTCCAACGGGAACGATTTCGCGTTTGATTTTGACTACCAATCGTTGAAAAGGTTGGTAATCAGTCAGACTCTCTTTCACCTCGAGCTTTGCCAACTCAGCATGTGAACTGCGTACATAAATCAGAAATTCGTCGATGGACGCACGCTCTCCGGCGAGAAACATATTGATCCCCTCCAGGCTAATGAGGACGGTTCCTCGCAACCGAAGTTCACTCGCCAGATTCCGCAGTTTTGTACGTCTTTCCTCAAGCGAATCAAATGAGAAGTAACGGTAGGCGGCGATATTGACGATAGGTGGCATTCGAATTGGGAATCGGAGGATTGGCAAGGCGTGCATTCAGACACCGTAAGATTTTACCTAAATCCTAGAAAACTGTGAAACGGTACTCGTGGGGACAGGTTTTCCGCAAGAAAGAGACTCTTTTGTGGGATATTCTGATTTCTTTCAGAGATTCGATGGTCCTTAAGCCATGGTACTGATCCTACCGCCAGGATCGGCCCTGGGGTTCGTTTGTTTAATAGCAGCTTGGTCACTCTTGATCGACCTGAGCAATATGAAATGGGCTGGAGTGACTGTGATAGATTCGCTAAGCGTTTTATATCGACTAAAAAACAGCCCCTGAGTCGGTGGTGTGATGACTGAGTCGCAACTCCCCCCCTTTTTTTCTACTCCTCCGTCTGGCCTGCGGCCAGACGGAGGAGTAGGGTTGTGAGGCTTGCGTTGTCGGTAGCTGCTTAGTCATGCTCCCACTGGGATAAACCCAAGTGGTGAGCCCAAGACCGAATTCGGTGCAACAAAGTGCTCGAAATCGGTCTCTAACATCTCGCTTGAGCACCGATCGGGACAATAGGAAATCCAAAACACCGTTGGAAAACCCGTATTTGAAAAGATTGAGAAAACGGCAAATCACCCGAATGAGACCAACTGGCTATCCGTTCGCCTTGGGCGGAGACATTACTGACTGAGTCTATCTCTTATTCTGTGAACCGACGTTCATTTTTTTGAAAAATTGGTAACACCGTTTGTACTCAAAAGTGTGAATAGTCACCACGTCGATTATTTGTTGGTCGTGTCTATGCAGTTAAGGTATAACGACCAAACGTACCTCCGCTTCTTTGGTAATTATCAATAATTGCTCGTCGGCTCCATCCCTACGATCTGAACTCAGCCTAATCAGCCTAAAACCACGGGTTAGAAATTCAAATCTTTCACATGGCAACGATCGAGTTTCTCGTTCAATTAATCGTACAACGTCTGATGCAGCATTCGATAAATTCGTTCCGGAAGGACAGCCAAGGGTGATCATTACAGATTGACTACCAAGTGGCTCGCATGATATGCCGACACTAGCATCTTTGTTCTCAACTCTATACCTCTGAACCGCTCGACAAATCGAGATGGCAAGTTCCGTGCGTTCGACAGACTTACGTTCCGTCCGCGTGGTTAGTCGATAGCTGTTTGCAACAGCCAATAAACTGATTACCAATAATAAAATGTTTAGAACGGAGAACGTCGCGATGCTGGTACCCTTCAAAAACATCATTTGCAGCTTTCCAATTATTTCTTTGGGCACGTACACTTAAAAGAAGCGAATTTGTCTTTTGGTAGATCTGCTGCAATAATCTCGTTTTGCAATTTCAAAGGAAGCTCAGTTGGTCCCACCCCAAGTCCAAACCCTATACCATTTCGAATCCAGAACGACTGCGTATTGATCGTTACGGTAGCGACAGGACCATTTGCCACAACAGTATAAGTTGCCAGGGAAACCGACTTGGAGCCAGCAAATTCACCCTCGTCTTTTCCGTTTGACGGATCCATAGAGCAGTTTACTCTTGCATAACAGTCTCCGTTTACATAATCGCATGTAAAATTGCAGTTAACTACTACTTCAGAGTCTGCCTGTCCTTTACCATCTCCCAATCCCCCTCCATCATTACCCCAGCCTCCATCTAGATAAGACGTCTCATTTTTTGTGTTAACAAGAAACTGCCCATCAGGATCGACCTGAGCCCCCCAGCTTGACGTACTGTCCCACCAATCAATACCAAAGAATGGTATCCCGTCCCAATCAGATTCAGTTTTAGAATCAAATTCCTCCCAAAGCCCCTTAAGTGGTTGACCTGGAGCATTTTGTACGTACGCGACGTCTGTGGCCAACAAATCGATGTGGCATTCAAGGCCAGAAGGATCCAATAGTTTTTGTGAATTGGAATGTAGAAACTCATACAACGCCCATTCACTGCCACTGTAACCAATGGGATCCCTCCCCAAGAACCTTCCCGCCAATGGGCTCATCCATCTCGCACGGAAGTGATGTAGACCTAGGGTTTCGTCCCATTCTCTGCCTGTATACGTGTATCGATTCCCAACGGCAGAGCTCGTAAGCACAGTTCCGCTAGCGTTTAGAATCGTAGGCTGACCGTAGGCGGTGTAAGCGTATCGCTCTGCGACCGCGCCAGACGACGTGGTCATAGCGGTGATGGAGTACTGTTGGTTGCGATGGTAGTAGTGGATTGTGCCACTGGTACCAGCCGCCTTGCGCACGACAGGTTCATCGATGTAGCTAGCATAGACATATCGATTAGTCGGTGTCGTAGCGACACCACCCACTGGGTAGTCCGCAATCGTTTGCTGATCATGTTGCACATAAACAACCGATCCACCGGTTCCAGTGCGTGCTACACGCCTTCCGAGTGCGTCGTATTGGAAGTTTACATCCACGCTGCTGTTTTTACCGAGATCTTCACTTCGAAGCTTATTATCGAAATCCCATTGCAGAGCAAGCGGTGAGCTTTGAGGGGTAAGGTTTAAGGAAAGAAGAGTGATGTTACCCTTCGGGTCCGTTGCTAACGATTGGCCACCGGCGGTAAGAAGCCCGTGGGTAGGACCGTGGGTTCGGTTTTGAGCGGTACCGTTGGTGGTAACACTGGTCCAATCTCCGACCTTGGTCAGATTCCAAGACTGAGTAAAGGTTCCGTTTGTGCGAGCATAGCCCGTGAGACGATCTTCGTCGTCGTAGGTAGTGCCTGCTGAAGTGAACCCGTAACCGCTAATCGTTCCGCCAAAGCCCTCGGAAGTTTTGTTCTTGTTCGCATCTTGCGTTTCCATTTATTGACCGTTAGCAAGGACTCAAGTTTTACGATCTCGTAATTTCGTCTGTAAAGTCACAATCGCTTCGGAAAGCCGGTTTATGGGCCACTGTTTTATCTCTTCTTCGGTCACCAGAGTTCCCCCAAGAATCTCTTGAAGGGCGAGTAGACGCCCAAGCAGAACTCCCTTTTCCAGGCCCTCTTCACGGCCCTCTTCACGGCCCTCTTCACGGGCATCTACGATGCTAGACTGCCAATCGAGGTGGCCTTTTTCTCGCGAATCGTACATTTGTTTCTCCTCACTGATTTCTTGGATCTTGCGTAGCTCTCGGGTGGCGTGCAAAAACTCCAAACCCGGTAACAATTCTCTCAACTCGTCTTCGCTGCGCTCGTGCGAATGAATAATCCAGTAGCACCACTGCTCTAGAACACTCGCGGTCCGGAGCGATTCTTTCGTTCCTTTGTGTTTTCCCGAATTCTACCGTGTGAATCTCGATCGAGTCTAGCAAAACCGCTCCTGATTCCTTTGCCGTCATGCGAAAATGGTGATGCAATCTGTCATCGGTCCAGATCGAGCCCGTCAGTAAACAAACCGCGTA